>JBLNDB010000047.1:0-38783 GCA_050261235.1 Chloroflexota bacterium | reverse complement strand
ACTCCCGGCCAGCACTCAACCCGCAGACTCCTGAGTCTCTGCCCCCAACCACCCCAGGGGTGACATTTTCTCAGTCCAAATAAGCATGTTTTGGGGTGACATATTCACTGTCCCTTGACAGGCCAACTTGATGACAAGTTGCTGTCTTGGTTTCCTGTTGTTGCAGTTACTGTTTGACGCTGCTTTCGACGTAGGCGATCGCGCGCTCGATGCGGGCGATCGTCCGCTCGCGTCCCAGCAGGCTGATGATGTCGAACAGGCCGGGACCGACGGTGCGCCCGGTGATGGCCAGGCGCGTCGGATGAATCAGCTCGCCGCCGCTGATGCCAAGACGTTCGATCACGGCGCGATAGGCCGCCTCGGTGCCGGCCAGCGAGAAGTCGCTGGTCGCCTTGAGCGCTTCGATCGCCTGGCGCAACAGGCCGGGCGTCGCCGGGTTGGCGAAGTGCTTGCGGACGCCCTTTTCGTCGTACTCGTGGACGTCCTGGTAGAAGTAGCTGACCACATCGGCCAGTTCGATCAGCGTCTTGGCGCGGTCGCGCGACACGGCGACGACCTGTCGCAGGTAGTCGCGGTCAGCGCCGACCGGCGCGCTGGCGATGATGCCAGCCTTGATCATGAACGGTACCACGGCGTCGGTGATCCGGTCGAGATCGCCGTCACGCAGGTAGATGCCGTTCATCCAGGTCAGCTTCTTGATATCATAGACCGCAGCGGTCTGCGTGATACGCTCCAGCGAGAACTGGGCGATCATGTCGCTGACGGGCATGATCTCGTGCTCGCCCTCCGGCGACCAGCCGAGGTAAGCGATGTAGTTGATGATCGCCTCGGGCAGGAAGCCGAGGTCGCGGAACTCCTGCACCGACTGCGCGCCGTGCCGCTTGCTCAGCTTGCTCCGGTCGGGGGCGAGGATCATCGACGCGTGCGCGAACTCGGGCAGCTCCCAACCCAGGTAGTTGTAGATCATGACCTGCTTGGGAGTGTTCGAGAGGTGCTCCTCGGCGCGGATGATGTGCGTCAGGCCCATCAGGTGATCGTCGACGACGACGGCGAAGTTGTACGTCGGCATGCCGTCGGACTTGATGATGACGAAGTCGTCGATCTCGGCGTTGTTGAACACGACGCGGCCGCGGACGTGATCCTGGACGACGGTCTCGCCGTCCGGAACGCGCAGGCGGAGGGCCTTGCGCCGCCCTTCAGCCTCGAAGGCCGCCCGCTGCTCAGCCGTCAGGTGGGCGCAGCGGCGGTCGTAGCGAGGCGGGCGACCGGCCTTGCGGGCCTCTTCGCGCCGGGCCTCGAGCTCGGCAGGGGTGCAATAGCAGTAGTAGGCGTGGCCGGCGTCGATCAGCTGCTGCGCGTACTTCGGGTAGATGTCGCGCCGCTCCGACTGGAAGTACGGGCCATACGGACCGCCGACTTCCGGACCCTCGTCCCAATCGATGCCGAGCCAACGGAAGCCCTCAAGGATGCCCGCTGCCGACGCGGCAGTCGAGCGCTCCTGATCGGTGTCTTCGATGCGAAGGACGAACGTGCCGCCGTGACGGCGGGCGTAAAGCCAGTTGAAGAGCGCCGTCCGGGCGCCGCCGATGTGCAGGCTGCCGGTCGGACTCGGTGCGAAGCGGACACGCACAGGCTTGGACACAGGAATTCCCCCCGCGCGCTGGACGGATTACCAGCTGGTTTGTCTGCGTTATAGCCTGATTATAGCCTGCTGCGATAGATGGGTCAACGATGCGCGCGGCGCGCAGGTCAGCCGACGACCGAGCGCAGAGCGAACAACAGGACGATGCCCGGGATGCCGAGCACACCCGCGACCAGTGCGCTGACCGGGTTGAGGCCGATGTGGAAACCGACGTACGTGCCGACGAAGTTGATCGCCAGCAGGGCGAGCCCGCCCAGCAATCCGTTCCACAGCACCCAACCGACGTACTTGAGCGGCGTGAGGAAGCTCTGCGCAATCAGATAGATGAGCAGGAGACCGAAGGCGTAGGCGACAATCGCTTGCGCGGTCAACGTGAACACCCCCCGAGGCCCTGATACCTGAATGGTATTGGCCCGGGGGGTTGCTTATGCATTAAGTCAAGTCGGCGCTCAATCCTGGGCCTGCTGCAGCGTGCGCTCTTGCCGCGCCTTGCGGAGCAGGTACATGTACTTGCGCTCGGCGGCCTCGATCATGTAAATTGCCTGGTCGACCAGGTCCGGATCGCTGACCGATTCGAAGAACGCCTGCGCGTTCAGCCATTCGACGCGCGCCTGCCGGACGAAGTCGTCGAGCGGCTCGTCGGCGGGGGAGTCAGCCTCGCCGCCGGCGATCAGGAAGGTGCCAATGCGGCCGACCAGCCCTTTCAGATTCGCGCTCATCCAGAGCCTCACTCCTGACGCACCGATTGTCTTACTGCCGACATATGCAGTCGGCGGGAGAAAGGTGCATCAGGAGTATCCCCGGTTTCGCGGGAGGCAAAACGAGCGGCCGGCGCCTCAGATTTCGCGCCGGCCCTCCAGTGCTTTCGTCAGTGTGACTTCGTCGGCGTATTCGAGGTCGCCGCCAACCGGCAACCCGCGCGCGATGCGCGTCACCCGGACGCCGATCGGCTTCACCAGGCGGGCGATGTACATCGCCGTTGCCTCGCCTTCGATGTTCGGGTTGGTGGCCAGGATGACTTCCTTGACCACGCCGTTGCCGACGCGGAGGAGCAGCTCGCGCACTTTGATGTCTTCCGGCCCGATGCCCTCGAGGGGCGAGATCGCGCCGTGGAGGACGTGGTAGAGGCCGTGGTACTCCCGCGTCCGCTCCATCGCTACGACGTCGCGCGGCTCTTGGACGACGCAGATCATGCTTCCGTCGCGGTCGGTGTTGCGGCAGAGCGGGCAGGGATCACGGTCCGAGATGTTCTGGCAGACCGAGCAGCAGACTGTCTTCTCCTTGGCCTCGACCAGTGCGCCGGCGAGCGACGCGACGTTCTCGGTCGGCAGACCGAGAACATGGAACGCCAGGCGCTGGGCCGTTTTCGGTCCAATGCCGGGGAGCCGCGTCAGCTCATCGATCAGCCGGGCGACCGGCGGCGGATAGTACATGCTCATGGCGTCAGAAGGGGAGCTTCATGCCGCCGGTGACCTTGGCCATGTCCTGCTGGGCCAGTTCGCCGGCCTTGCGGAGCGCCTCGTTGACTGCAGCGACAATCGTGTCCTGGAGCATTTCGACGTCTTCCGGATCGACCGCTTCGGGAGCGATGGTGATCTCCTTGATCTCCTGCTTGCCGGTGGCGACGACGCGCACCATGCCGCCGCCCGCCGTCGCCTCGACGGTCTTGTTGCCCAGTTCCTCCTGGATGCGCTCCATCTCGGCCTGCATCTTCTGAACCTGCTTCATCATCTGGTTCGGGTTGAATCCGCCGCGACCCATCATGTCGATGCCACTCCTTTGTCGGACCGGTCGGTCCGTTGCCGTTAGTCCTTAATGCGCACCACATCGGCGCCGAACAGCTCGATTGCCCCGCGGACGATCGGGTCATCCTGGTCGCTCCCGACCGACTGTCCGGCGGCGCCAGCCAGCGAGCAGCTGATGGCCCAGTTGCCGCCAAGCACGGCCGCGAGCGCTGCGCAGACGACCGAACTGTTCTCGCCCTGAGTGATGTTATCCTTGTGGAACGCGAAACCCTCTGCAAAGACGATGTGGAGGACATGCCCCTTGACGCTGTCGGGCCGGCCCTCGCTGAGCAACGCGTGGGTCGAGCGCCGCTTCTTCTTAACCAGTTCGAGGACCTGCGGCCAGGCGGCGCGGACCTGCTCGATGGTCACTGTCGCCGCCTCAGCCTTGCCGGGCGCGGCCCGCGGCGCCGACTGCGCGGCGCCGGCGGCGACTGCAGGCTGGCTGGGCTTGGCCGGCGCGGGCTGTGCGGCAGGCGCCGTCTGGGCGGCAGGCGCCGTCTGGGCTGCCGCCGCCTCCGGGTGGGTCAGCCGGATCAGCGCCACTTCGAGCAACAATTGCGGCTGAGTGCTCCAGCGCAGATCGGCGTCGGCGCCGGCCAGCGTCTCCACCGCCCGCAGCAGATCGCTTTCGCTGAGCAGCGAGGCGTCAGCGGTGAGCAACGCCAGCGTCGTGTCCGAGGCGTCGACGACGCTGCGGGGGTCGCTGGCGATCTTGCAGAGCAGCAGGTCGCGGCAGTAGCGGAGCAGATCCTTTGTGAACTGCTTGATGTCGCGCCCTTCGAGAGCATATGCGGTCACCGTCTCAATCGCGCCGCGGGCATCGCGGGCGGCGATCAGCCGGACAATTGCCGACAGGGCTTCATCGCGCGTCGTGCCGAGCACGGCCAGGACATCGTCGACACCGGCTTCGCCGCTGGCGTAGGCGACCGTCTGGTCGAGCAGGCTGAGCGCATCGCGCATGCCGCCGTCAGCGCGGCGGGCGATGAGATCGAGCGCCGCCGGCGTGACCTTGAGCCCGGCGCCGTCGCAGACCTTCGTCAGGTGCTGCTTGATCTCAGCGACGGCGAAACGATGAAAATCGAAGCGCTGGCAACGCGACAGAATCGTCGCCGGCAGTCGCTGCGGCTCGGTCGTCGCGAGCACGAACACGACATGCGGCGGCGGCTCCTCGAGCGTCTTGAGCAGCGCGTTGAACGCCTCGGGCGTCAGCATGTGGACCTCATCGATGATGTATACCTTGCGGCGCCCCTCGGCCGGCGCTAACTTGACCTTGTCGCGCAGGTCGCGGATCTCGTCGATGCCGCGGTTCGAGGCGGCGTCGATCTCGGTCACGTCCATGGCGTAGCCGGATGCGATGTGTTTGCAGTTGTCGCACTCACCGCATGGCTCCGGCGTCGGGCCCTGCGCGCAGTTCAGGGCTTTCGCCAGGATGCGGGCGATGGTCGTCTTGCCGGTCCCGCGCGGACCGCAGAACAGATACGCCTGCGCGACGCGGCCGGTGTTGATGGCGTTGGCCAGCGTCTGCGAGACGTGCTTCTGCCCGATCACTTCCGAGAATCGCTGCGGCCGCCACTCGCGATACAGGGCCAGATAAGCCATGGCCGCTCACTCCTTTCGGACGGACACTGTTTCGCCAATCAGGCTGCCCATACCTGCGAAAAAGGGATGGCCCAGTAGAACTGGGCCATCCCACAATGTTACTTGGCCGCGCACCTGCCGTTGACAGTCTCCTCCGGGCGTAACCGCCGTAGTTAGCTCGGACCAGGCAACCCTGCGGCACACGCAAGTTCCCGCTTACCGTTGCTACCTTCCGGTCCTGGCGGGGTTCACGGGCTTACGTTGCGCAGGACCCAGCCGTCGTCACCACTTGCGACAGGCAGACCCCACAGGGGAACAGCCGCGGGCAGGAGTTCGACCCCGCTATAGCGGATTGCGGGTGCAGGGCACCGCTGCCTCCCCGTCTAGCGCGACCAAATCGAGACAACAATGCGGAGAGGGTGGGATTTGAACCCACGAGACAGTTGCCCGTCTACTCGCTCTCCAGGCGAGCCCGTTCGACCGCTCCGGCACCTCTCCGTGCTGTGTAGTGCGGAGAGAGTGGGATTCGAACCCACGAGGCGGGGATTAGCCGCCTACTCGATTTCGAGTCGAGCGCCTTCAACCAACTCAGCCATCTCTCCGTGTCAGTATTCGATTGTCCGGAGCAAAGCTATTCCCTGAGGCCGCTGAAGAAGCGGTTCAGCTGCTCGCGGCACTCATCTTCAAGGATGCCTTCGATGACCTCGACGCGGTGGTTCAGCCGTTCATCGCGAACGATGTTGAACAGCGTGCCGCACGCACCGGCCTTGACGTCACGGACGCCGTAGACAAGGCGAGCGATGCGGGCCATGACCAGCGCCCCGGCGCACATCGGACAGGGCTCGACGGTCACGTACAGGGTCGCTCCGTCGAGGCGCCACGTGCCGGCGGCTTCCGCTGCTTGGCGGATGGCCAGCACCTCGGCGTGGGCCGTCGGGTCAGCGAGCTGTTCCCGCCGGTTGTGTCCGCGGCCGATCACCTGGCCGCTTTCAGCCACCACGACCGCGCCAATCGGCACGTCGCCGTGGGCCGGCGCCAGTTCACCTTCGCCGATTGCCAGACGCATGTAGTCAGCGTGAGTCATCAGACACCACTGATGAGATCGGAGTTGCGCGCCCGGGAGGACTCGAACCACCGACACGCGGTTTAGGAAACCGCTGCTCTATCCACCTGAGCTACGGGCGCACACGGCGCGCGATAGCGCATTCCTTATGATAGCATATCGCGCAGGTGCGTTCAAGTGGAAGGGTTTTCGGCGCGCAGGCAGCTGCCACATTCGCGATTCAGACCACGATGTCGTTTTCGAACGGCGTCTTGATGGCCGAGCCGGCGGTGAAGTCGATGGTGTACTTGGCGTCGTCGGTGAAGACGACGGCGTCGGTCAGTCTGATGCGGAGAATGCACGTCTCAGGGTTATCCTCATGGACGTGTCGGTCGTAGAACGCGCTGAACACGACGCGAAGCTCACCCGCGAGAGCGCGGTTGTCCTTTGGCCTGCCGAGGTTCTCGCCCAGGCCGCGGGCTGAGAAGAGATCCTTGCACAAGGCCACGCATGGGTTGCGGGCGATGTCCTTCATCTTGGGCGTCGTGGTCTGGGTGATAGTAGGGACCTGCCCATCATCAGTCTGCCAGCGGCCATAGGGTCGCTGGTAGAAGGGGGTAAGAGCTATGCAAGGAGCGCGGAGACGAGCGCCCACAACGCGGCTACCAAGGTCGCCAGCCAGAAGACTACGTCACCGCCAAGTCTCGAGGTCGGGGACTCAAGCTGTTTCTCTACGGATCGTGACGCAAGTGCGTAGCGCAAGACGACCATAGAAATACCAGCGATGGTGCCAAAAGGAATTGCGCGCTGCCAGACCTCGCCCGGCTGAAGGGCACCACTGAACCAGAGATACGGCATAATCGCAGCCGCGCCCAAGGCCAATAGCCCCAGTATCGTGGTCTCAAACCCCAGATAGTAAGTAACAAAAAGGTGGATGCCGGCAGGGATGAGTCCGAGGCCGACCAGCCAAAGGAATAGCGCTTGTGACGTCGTGAGAAGTACGATCCCCGTTACAGTCATTGCCACTCCGGTAGGCAGTCTGAGCAGGGTCTCCCGAATGCCGGATCGCAGGCGGCGTGTCGGCAGCGTCGGTCCCCCCTAGTTGATGAAAGTCGGCCCGCAGTACAGGTTGCTGCTGTACCCGTACAGACCAGATAACGCGTCGTAGTAGTCAACCGTGACCACCAGACTCCCTTCGGCCTTGTGTCGAAGTGGTTGCCAGCCAAGACAACCGGTGAGGTCTCTTTTCGTTACCTGCCTCGCCGCCACCTACCGATATGTTACACGGTCGTTTTCGGCGCGCAGGCGGCTGCCACATTCGCGACTCAAACCACGATGTCGTTTTCAAACGGCGTCTGGATGGCCGAGCCGGCGGTGAAGTCGATGGTGTACTTGGCGTCGTCGGTGAAGACGACGGCGTCGGTCAATCTGATACGGAGAATGCACGTCTCCGGGTTATCCTCATGGACGTGCCGGTCGTAGAACGCGCTGAACACGACGCGAAGCTCGTCGGCGAGAGCGCGGTTATCCTTGGGGCTGCCGAGGTTCTCGCCCAGGCCGCGGGCTGAGAAGAGATCCTTGCACAAGGCCACGCGTGGGTTGCGGGCGATGTCCTTCATCTTGCGCGTCGTGGTCTGGGTGACAACGTAGATGAACCCATCCTTGTAGTAGGCGTTGACCGTGCGGACGCTGATGTCGTTGTCGACGCCGGTGGCAAGCGACATCACTGTGTCGCGGCCGAACTGGCGCTCCATGACTGCGCAGGCCGAGGCGAAGTCGGTCACGGCGATACCTCCCGAAGCGAGCCATGCACACATGATATCGTTACGCGGCGGGACCGTCAATCGCCGCTGTGCTCAAGCTCCCACTGCCTTACGAGGTCACCATACTCAGAAAGCCTATCCATGGTAGCTCCTGTCTCGATCTGATACCATTGGCCGCCGACAGTGCAGATGAAGAGCAAGGGGCTGGCATCGCCGACGTTCCCCACAAGCGCAAGCTCGGTAATGTCACGACTGACCGCGCCGATATTGCATCCTACGGGAGCATCTGAGTATCTAAGGATCACGTACCTGACTTGTGGTTGGAGCGAGGGCTGTCTACCCCTTGCGTCCGCAACCTGCGGAGGCTCTCCAGGCAATGCCGTACCGCTATCCTTTGCCCGTAGAATTGCGTCCGTCACGGCCGCAAGTAGTTCGGGCACATGAGCCCAGTCACTGGATAGCCCGTTGAGTTCGGTGTGCAGTGCGTCACTGAGGATTGACGATGGCACGATGCCCGGATCATAGACGGCATGTACTCTGGCTCGTGGGAGCAACGCAAGGGATCCCGTGGCCACAGATGAACACGCTACCCAACCAAGTATCGCTCCAAGTATCGCTGACAGGGCTACGACCAGAATGGCCGCTGTACGACGGTCTGCGAGTCTGAGCATGGGCCTCCCCCAATCAGTTGATGTAGCTCAGGATGAACTCTCCGGGTGCAGGTGCGTATGTGGTCCCGCCAGAGACGCAGATGTTGTAGTTTTGGGTGGTGACTCCATGGTTCTACGTTTCTTCCAAGACACCTCTGTCGGCGCTCGCCGGCGCGAGCAATCGGCAGTGGTCTGCGATTGTATGTCTTGCTGGGGGAAGCAGGCCGCAGCCGATGCCATCGACGTCTTCGTGCGGGTCAATCCGACCGCCAAGACTCCGTACCAGTCAAATAGCGGTCAAACAGGCAAAGCAAAAGGCCTCCCAGTGATGGGAGGCCTTACTGCTGCTGGCGTGCCCGACAGGAATCGAACCTGTAACCTCTTGATCCGTAGTCAAGTGCTCTATCCAATTGAGCTACGGGCACATCGGCGGAGAGAGAGGGATTCGAACCCTCGCTAGAGCTAACGCCCTACTAACGGTTTAGCAAACCGTCCCCTTCAACCAGCTTGGGTATCTCTCCAGAAGGGTTAGGAATCGATTTGCCAAGATGGTGCTTGATTATCATAGCATATGAACCCGAAAAAGACAAGGTTGCGAAGACGCTCGCCGCACCGTCAGCGAAACAAAGTATAGCAGACTGCAAGGGCGAGCGCAAGTGATGCCTTGTTGACAGAAGTGGCAGGGGCAAGTCGTGCCGCAACCAATTTCGCTGCCGCCCCAACAGAGTCTTGGTGTACAATACTGTTGTGCTGAGTCCGCAGCCATGGTCGCAATGGCCACGACAATGACAATGGTGAAGGGAAGGGAGAACATGCGCTCGCGCATCTGGCGCGGCTTCTGGCAGTTGGCTGACCCGAAGATCTGGGTCGCGTCGACGGTCCCGATGCTCGTCGGCGCCGCTCTCGCCTACGGCGATACGGGTCGGTTCAGCCTCTACTGGATGCTTGTCTCGCTGCTCGGAGTCTACTGCATTGAGATCGCGAAAAACGCGACCAACGAATTCGCCGATTTCACCGCTGGCATCGACCAGTCGATCGCGCCGGACAAGCGCACGCCGTTCAGCGGTGGCAAGAAGACGATCGTCGACGGCCTGCTGACGGTCGCCGAGACCAAGATCATCGCTACGGCAACGCTGAGCGCCGGCATTCTGATCGGGCTGTACATCACGTTCGCGCACGAGCCGGCCGTCCTCTGGGTCGGGCTGATCGGCGTCTTTTTCGCCACCTTCTATAGCCTGCCGCCGTTCCGCTTCAACTACACCGGCATCGGCGAGTTCGTCGTCGGTGCGACGTTCGGCCCGATCATGGTGTCCGGCATCTACCTCGTGATGACGCACACCTTGAACGTTCAGGCGGTGCTCACCGGCGTGCCGATCGGCTTCCTGATCGCCAACGTGCTCTGGATCAACCAGTACCCTGACTACGAAGCCGACGCTCTGGGCGGCAAGCGCAACTGGGTCGTCCGCCTCGGGCGCAAGGCCGCGCTGAGAGTCTACTACTGGCTGTTCGTGCTGGCGTTCGTGGCGCTGGCGGCTCTCTCGCTGGTCTACCGCAACCCGCTCTGGCTGCTCGGTCTCGTCGCCGTGCCGCTTGAGCGGCAGGCGGTGGCGATCGCGCGCCGTCACTACGACGACATTCCGGCGCTGATACCGGCGAACGCTAAGACGGTCATAATCTATCAGCTCGTCGGACTGATGATGGTCATCGCCGCGTTGACGAACAGCCTCATCTGATGCGCCGCAGCCGATAACCGATGATTGTCGGGCCTGGCAGCCGCAATGGCTGGCCAGGCTTCTTCGTCTCCTGGCTGGCCGGTCATGCTTCCCGGCGGGCGTTCATAGACTGGTGAGGATGCCGCCGCTGCCTTGCAGCGGATACGGCAGAACCAGTTGCGCCGCTGAGGAGGGATCACGTGCGGAGGGCCGTCATCGCGCTGCTGGTGGTCTGCCTCTGCGTCACCGTCGCGCCGCCGGCACGCGCAGAGGACGCACAGACCAAGCGTCTGGTGGAAGGCATTCTAAAGGGTCAGAGCGGCACCTACGGAGTAGCCATCCTCGATCTCGAGACAGGCGATGTGACGGTCATCAACCCCGACGAGACGTTCCACTGGGCAAGCACCGTCAAGCTGCCGCTGGTGCTGTACACGTTCATCCAGGTGGGCGAGGGACATCTCAGCCTGACGGACCAGCTCGCGTACACCGCCGCCGACTATGAGTCCGGATCCGGCAGCCTGCAGCGCTATGTCAAGGTCGGTGACACGTTCAGCGTCGGCTACCTGACGCGCATCGCCATCCGCAACTCCGACAACATCGCCAAGCTGATGTTGCTGCATCACTTCGGGCGACCGACCATCGAGGCCTGGGCGGAGACGCTCGGCGGCCATTTCAAACAGGACGGCATGTGTGCCCCGGAAATGCTGATCTACCTCAAGTACATCTATGAACACAGAAATGAGCCCCTGATGCAGCGGCTCATCGACGACCTCTGCCACACGACGCGGCGGCGATTGGGCAAGTACCTGCCGGCGACGGTGACGCTGGCCGCCAAGACGGGATCGCTGCCGGGCGAGTTCCACAACGCCGGCATCATCTTCTGCGAGCGCCCGGTCGCGGTCGCCGTCTACTCGAAGGGGACGACGGAATACCAGGCCGATCAGACCATCGGCCGGATCGGCAAGGCTGTCTATGACCAGTACAACCGGCGGATCAAGATACCGGTGCGGTTCCGCGATGCGTTGATCGACTTCGGCGACAGCTATGGCGCCTTTCTCTACCACGAGCGGACGATCGTGCCGCTGCGCCGATTCGCCGAGACGGCCGGCATCGACGTCACCTGGGATGACGCGACGCGGACAGCGATCCTCAGCTGGGGTGAGAGAAGCATTTCGTTCACCATCGGTTCGGACATCGCGATGGCATCGTACCGGCCGGATCCGATTCCGCTCGGCGAGCGGGTGTTCCTCATCAACAGCCGGACCTACGTCCCGGTGCGGGCGATCTCGGAGGCGCTCGGGTTCATCGTCGAGTGGGACGGTGAGACGCGGTCGGTCGACGTGAGGTAGGGTACCGGCCCGGCGACAAGAACAGCCCCGGCCTCTCTCTTTTGAGAGAAGCCGGGGTTCTCGTTCGTGCTATTCGACTTGCGGAGGGGGTGGGATTCGAACCCACGGGCCCTTTCGGACTCACCGGTTTTCAAGACCGGCTCCTTAAACCGCTCGGACACCCCTCCGAATGCGTTCAAGGCCGTTGCGAATCAATATTATCACATTTGAGCGAGTTCGCGTCAAGTCGGCGCAGAAGATGCCAAAGCGCCGCAACCTAAGCGACCGAATCACGGGTGGTGATGGCGCAGCGACCGGCCGTTCTGCAAAAAGTAGTCGATAGCCTGCTGCCATTGGTTCATCCAGTGACGATAGTGCTCCGGCGTGAATCTGTCGAGAACAGCGTTGCCGGCCTCGCCCAACGATAGGCACATCCGCGGGCATTGCCAAACGGGAGAACAGGACGTTCCGCCGCCGATACAGAATACACTCGCAGTCCTGGCAACAATTGTGCTGAGCGCTCAACTCTGCCACGGTGGGGGACCTGGATATGGCGAACGAACAGCTCATCGCGCGCCGCAACCGACATCAGCTGCGAGACGGCGTCCCGTTCATCGCCGATTACGAGGCGGCCTGCGCCTATGTCGAGGAACTCGGCATCGTCATGCCGTGGTCGGCCAAAGGCTATCCGTTGCCGTGTCTGCGCACGGTGTTCCGCGGCGAGGTGAAGCGCGAGCCGGGGCCGATCTGGGACTGGAAGGACCAGATGCCGCTGGAGAAGAGGGCGTACTACGGCGCGTTGCTGCGGCACGGCAAGGTGCTGCTGGCGCCGCGCCTGGCGCCGGCCTTCTACCGGGCCAGCGGCCGGACCGGCGCCGCCGAGGACTATCTCAGCGACTATGAGGAAGGCACGCTGCCCCGCACGAGCAAACAGATCGTCGATATCCTGAGCGACGGTCCCTGCCAGACGCCGGGCCTGCGGACGCGGCTGAAGCAGGTCGGCGCCGACACGAGCCGTCTGCAACAGGAACTCGACGAGCTGCAGGCGCGATTCTACGTCACCAAGGCCGGCGTGACGCCGGGCGGTGGGTATCTGTGGGGGCTGGTGGACGAAGGCTGGCCTGAGCTGCCGGCCTCGGCGCGCGGGTGGACGAAGCCGGAGGCGCGCGCCGACGTTGTCGTCGCGCTGCTTCACGCTGCGGTGTTCCTGCGCCCGGCTGACATCGAGCGGATGACCGGGTGGGGAAAGCAGCGCGTCGACCAGGTGCTGGACGCGCTGAGCCGACGCGGCCGGATCGTGCGCGCCGGTGACGATGCATACGTGCTGGCGTAGAGACCGGATCAGCGCAGGTACACACAGATAAGCCAGAAGTTATCCACATCTGTGGATAACTTCTGGCTTTCTTGCCACGCCTCGCCACTCACCGCCACTGTCAGCGCGCTCTGGTGATGGCGTCGACGCCCATGTACGGCCGCAACACCTTGGGGATCAGGACTGATCCGTCGGCTTGCTGGCAGTTTTCGAGAATCGCGGACACCGTGCGACCGATCGCCAGGCCCGAGCCGTTCAGCGTGTGGACGAACTCCGCCTTGCCGCCGCCCGCCGGGCGATAGCGCGCGTTCATCCGCCGCGCCTGGAAGGCCTCGAAGTTGCTGCACGACGAGATTTCCTTGTAGCTCTCGTAGCTCGGCAGCCAGACTTCGAGGTCGTAGGTCTTGGCCGATGAGAACGTCATGTCGCCGCTTGACAGGAGGACGACCCGGTACGGCAGTTCGAGCAACTGCAGGACGCGCTCGGCGTCGTTGGTCAGCTTCTCGAGCTCGTCATACGAAGTCTCGGGAGTCGTCAGCTTGACCAGTTCGACCTTCTGGAACTGGTGCTGACGGATCAGGCCGCGCGTATCGCGTCCGGCCGCGCCGGCCTCGGCGCGGAAGCAGGGGGAGTAGGCGCAGTACTTGATCGGCAGCTCCTCGCCGGCGATGATCTCGTCACGGTGGAGGTTGGTCACCGGCACCTCGGCGGTCGGGATGAGGAAGTAGCCGTTGTTGGCGACCATGAACATGTCGTCCTTGAACTTCGGCAGCTGGCCGGTGCCGAAGGCGCTGTCGCCGTTGACCATGAATGGCGGCAGAATCTCGGTGTAGCCGTGCTCGCTGGTGTGAAGGTCGAGCATGAAGCTGATCAGCGAGCGCTCGAGCTTGGCGCCGAGGCCGCGGTAGACGGTGAAGCGGGCGCCGGTGATCTTGCCAGCCCGGTCGAAGTCGAGAATGCCGAGGTCAGTGCCGATGTCCCAGTGCGGCTTCGGTTGGAAATCGAATTTGCGCGGTTCGCTCCAGCGCCGGATCTCCACGTTCGCTCGCTCGTCGTCGCCGACCGGCACGCTGTCGTGGGGCAGGTTCGGGATGCGGTGGAGGATCTCCTCGATTTCGGCGTCGATCGCCTTCAGGGCCTCGTCGTGCGCCTTGATCTGATCAGAGACCTGACGCATCTCGGCGATGATCTGGTCGGCGTTCTGGCCGGCCTTCTTGAGGCGGCCGACCTCCTCAGAGACGGCATTGCGCCTGGCCTTCAGTTGTTCGGCCTCGGTCAGCTTGGCACGCCGCTGCTCGTCAAGGGCGAGCAGCGCGTCCAGGTTGGCTTCGGCCTTCTTCTTCTTCAGCCCGGCGCGGACCAAGTCCGGGTTGCTGCGGATGAACTTGAGGTCCAACATCGGATTCACCTTCCTGACCCGGCACGGCCGGGAGATTACGCGACTGGCGGCCTGATCACCGCCCGAACAGGCGCCTCAGATTGACGTCGAACGGTGGATAGATGACGCCGCGGTCGGTGACGATGCCGGTGACATAGCGGTGTGGCGTGACGTCGAACGCCGGGTTGGCGGCGCCTACTCCGGGCGGCGCGGTCGGCACGCCGGCGAACGTCAGGACTTCATCCGGGCGCCGCTCCTCGATCGGGATGGCATCGCCGGACGCGACCGTAAGGTCGACGGTTGAGGCCGGGGCGACGAAATAGAACGGTATGCCGTGCTCCCTGGCGAGGACGGCGACGCTGTAGGTGCCGATCTTGTTCGCCGTGTCGCCGTTGGCCGCGATGCGGTCGGCGCCGACGAAGACGATGTCGACCTTGCCGCGCTGCATCAGGTGACCGGCCATGCTGTCGGTGATCAGGGTGACCGGGATGCCGTCGCGGTGCAGTTCCCACGCCGTCAGGCGGGCGCCCTGGAGCAGCGGCCGGGTTTCGTCGGCGTAGACGTGGACCCGTTTGCCGGCGTCGACGGCGGCGCGGATGACGCCGAGCGCCGTCCCGTAGCCGCCGGTGGCGATGTGGCCGGCGTTGCAGTGCGTGAGGATGTTGGCGCCGTCACGGATCAGCGGCTCGCCGAAGGCACCGATGCGGCGGTTCATCGCCACGTCCTCGTCGGCGATCGCCAGCGCCTCGCGCCGGAGCGCCGCCTTCAGCTCGCTGCTCGGTGCGTACGCGTTGGCGCGGGCGACGCCGAGCATGCGGTCGACCGCCCAGAACAGGTTGACGGCGGTCGGTCGGGTCGCCTTCAGCTCGGCGCCGATCCGCTCGAGCTGATCGAGCAGATCCGGCGTGCCGTCGGGGATGGCAGCGGCGCCGATGACCAGCCCGAAGGCCGCAGCGATGCCGATTGCCGGAGCTCCCCGGACAGCCAGCGTGCGGATGGCATCAGCGACGTCGCGATAGTCGCGGCAGTCGCGGTAGACTTCCTCGGTCGGCAGCCGGCGCTGGTCGAGCAGGCGGACGGTGTCGCCGTTCAGGCTAAGATGGACGAGCGGCGCCGCCATGTCACTCAGCCCGGCCCATGCCGACGGTCCTGCCGCACTGGCAGGCGGCGCGCTCGGCGGGCAGCGACTCGATGATGCCGAACAAGAGCTGCCGCAGCTTCTCGTTGTTCGACTGGAAGACTTGCAGCACCGCCTCGTGGGTGACGGGCGCGATGTCCGGGTTGCCCTCGAGGCCGGCGTCGTAGTCGGTGATGAGGGCGATGTTGATGTAGCACATGTCGAGCTCGCGGGCGAGGACGACCTCCGGATACTGGGTCATGTTGATCACTTCCCAGCCCTGGCTGCTGAACCAGCGGCTCTCGGAGCGCGTCGAGAAGCGCGGGCCCTGGATGACGACGACGGTGCCCCGTTCATGGACGTTGATGCCGAGCTTCCGGGCCTCACGGACGGCGACGGAGCGCATCTCCGGGCAGTATGGGTCGGCGACACTGATGTGGGTCGTGATCGGGCCGTCGAAGAACGTGTCCTTGCGACCGGTCGTGCGGTCGACGAACTGGTCGGTGACGACGAAGTCGCCCGGCTTGACGTGCGGCTGCAGGCTGCCGGCGGCGCAGGGACCGATGACGCGCGTGACACCGAGCGATTTCATCGCCCAGGCGTTGGCGCGGTAGTTGATCATGTGCGGCGGAATCGAGTGGTCCTTGCCGTGCCTCGGCAGGAACGCCACCCGGCGGCCGCCGACGGTCGCGAGGGCGATCTTGTCACTCGGCGCGCCATACGGCGTCTCGATCTTGACCTCGGTCACGTCGTCAAGAAGCTTGTAGAAGCCACTGCCGCCGAAGATGCCGATCTCGGCTTGGTACTGCGCTGTCATCGCTGTCTCTCCTCCTCCCTAGAACCCCAGGTCCTCATCAACAATAATCACGTGGAACGGCTTCTTGCCCGGCTTCCGGTGGATGATCATCGTGACGTTGCAGATGCTGGTGGCTGTGCAGCCGCCGCACTCGCCGGTGACGGCGCAGGGAGTCTTGAGCCCGAGCCGGTGGCAGTTCATCGGCGCCGCGACATCATGCGCCCGGGTGATGGCGGAGTCGAGGTCGGGGCAGATCTTGTTGCGGCCGATGACCATGATCACGGCCCGCGGTCCGAACGCCATGCTGGCGACGCGGTTGCCGGTGCCGTCGACGTTGACCAGTTCGCCGTGCTCGCTGACAGCGTTGCAGCCGGTGAGGTAGACGTCGGCGTGCAGAGCCTGGCGGCGCTGCTCGGTCACCTCGGACGACGGCAGGCCAATGGGGATCATCGGCTCGACGCCGATCTCCTTGAGGCGATCGAGGATGCCGATCTCAACGAGCGTGGCGGAGCCACCCCAGCCTATCTTGTCACCCTTCTTGAGCAACGACTCGACGGTCTTCCGGGCTTCATCGCGGTTGGCGACCAGGTGCACCTCGAAACCGTTCTTGCTCAGGGCTTCAGCGGTGCGCTCCTGGGCTTTCTTCAGATACCACTGGGCGTGCTCGTTCATCCTCGACCCCTCCGTCTGTTGATTTCCGCGCCTGGCCGGGTGTGTTCGCGCCAGCTGGCGCGGGATAACAAAACCCCGCCCCGATAACTGATGTTATCAGGGGCGGGGGAAATCCCGTGGTGCCACCCTGGTTGGTCGCGCAGGCGACCCGCTCTGCCGGCGGTAACGGGCCGGTGCCGCGCGGCTCCTCGCCGCGTCCTTCCGGGGCGGAAATTCCCTGGCCACGACACCGGCTCGCACCATCCGCCGGCTCTCTGAGTCGCGCCGCACAGGTACTGTACCCCTTCGCTGGATATGCCTACATTCTACGCTTGCCGCCTCAGGAATGCAAGTGCTTCTCTCCGTCTGGCGGCGTCGCCCGGGCGAGCAGGTGCCGCAATTCGTCGGGGCTGAACTCATAGCGCTGGCCGCAGAAGTGGCAAGTCATCTCGACGGGGCGATCATCGTCGGCCATCTCCCGCAGGTCCCGCTCGCCGACGCTGATCAGCGCCCGCTCGACGCGGTCGCGGTCGCAGCGGCAGTGGTAGCGCAGCTCCTGACGGCCGACGATCTCGTAGTCGATGCCGGCGAGGGCCAGCCGGAGGATGCCCTCCGGCGTCATGCCCTGATCGATGGCCGCGCTGATGCTCGGCATCAGCCCGACGTTCGCCTCGAGGCCGCGGATGACATCCTCGGCGGCGCCGGGCAGAGCCTGCAGGAAGAACCCGCCGGCCGCGCGAACGGTCAGGTCTCGCTCGACCAGGACGCCGAGCGAAACTGCTGACGGCGTCTGTTCGGAGACGAGGAAGTAGTTGCTGAGGTCGACGGCGATCTCGCCGGAGACCAGCGCGGCGCTGCTGGTGTACGGCTCGCGCATCCGCAGGTCGCGCGTCACGTGGACGTAGCCGTTGCTGCCGACGACGCCGCCGACATCGAGCTTGCCGTCGGGGCGCGCCGACAGATCGGCGTGCGGCTCCTGGACATAGCCGCGGATGTTGCCGGCATGGTCGGCCTCGGTGATGATGCCGCCGATCGGCCCGTCACCGATGAAGCGGAGCGTGATCGACTCGCCGTCCTTGAGCGTCGCCGCGAACAGGCCGGCGGCAGTCAGCGCCCGCCCGAGGGCGGCGGTGGCCGTCGCTGCCGTGTCGTGACGGCGCTGGGCCTCGGCCACGAGGTTGGTGGTGGTTGCTACGAGGGCGCGGATGGACCCGTCCTTCGACGTTGCCCGGAACAGGTAATCGCTCGCCATTGGCGGGGTTAGTCCCCCTCTTTCATGACTACTTTGGCTACTGCGACAACGCTGGTGTCGGTGCTGAAACGCATGACCGTGACGCCCTGCGCGTAGCGGCTGAGGACGGGGATGTCGTTGACCGACATGCGGATGATCGTGCCCTGAGCGGTCAGGGTCATGATCTCGTCGCCGTCGCGGACCATCTGGAAGCCGGCGACGGCGCCGTTCTTGCGCGTCAGGGTGATCGTCCGGATGCCCTTGCCGCCCCGGCTCTGCAGCCGGTACTCCTCGACCGGCGTCCGCTTGCCGAAACCGCGGTCAGTGACGACCATGACCTGGGCGCCGGCCTCGACCGGCTCGGCGCCGATGACCGCGTCATCGCGATCGAGCGTGATGCCCTTGACGCCGTGGGCCGTCCGGCCCATGACCCGAACGTCGTCCTCGGAGAAGCGGATCGATTGTCCTTCCCGGGTGATCATCAGCACTTCTTCTTTGCCGGAGGTGAGCTTGACCGAGATCAGCTCGTCGCCTTCGTCGAGCGTAATGGCGATCAGGCCGCCGCGGCGCGAGGTCTCGAACTCGCTGAGGTCGGTCCGCTTGACGACGCCGTTGCGAGTGGCGAAGAAGAGATGCTGGTCGGGGTTGAACTCCTTGACCGTGAGCAGGGCGGAGATCTTCTCGCCCGGGCCGAGCTGGAGCAGGTTGACGATCGCCGTGCCGCGGGCGGCGCGGCCGGCCTCGGGAATCTCGTGCACCTTGAGCCGGTAGACGCGACCCTGATTGGTGAAGCAGAGCAGATAGTTGTGGGTTGTCGTCGTGAACAGGTGCTCGAGGAAGTCCTCTTCCTTGGTGCCCATCGCCGTCACACCGTGCCCGCCGCGCCGCTGGCTGCGGTAGGTGTCGGTCGGGATGCGCTTGATGTAGCCCTGATGCGTCACGGTGACCGTCACGTCGGCCTCCGGAATCAGGTCTTCGGTCTCGAACTCCTCTGCCGCCGCGACGATCTGCGTCCGCCGGTCATCGCCGAACTTGTCCTTGACCTCGGTCAGCTCGCGCTTGACGATGTCATAGACCATCTTCTCGCTGGCCAGGACGGCGCGCAGGTACTCGATGGTCTTGAGCAACTCGGCGTATTCCTCTTCGATCTTCTCGCGCTCGAGGCCGGTCAGGCGGCCGAGGCGCATGTCGACGATCGCCTTGGCCTGCTTGTCCGACAGCTGGAACCGCGCCATCAAGCGCTCGCGGGCGAGCTCCTCGGTCCGCGACGAGCGGATGAGGTCGATCACCTCGTCGAGGTTATCGAGGGCGATCTTCAGCCCTTCGAGGATGTGGGCGCGGGCCTCGGCGCGCTCAAGTTCGAAACGCGTCCTGCGGGTGACGACGTCTTTCTGATGGTCGAGGTAATGGCGGATGACTTCGCGCAGGGTGAGGACGCGCGGCTGCCCGCCGACGAGGGCGAGCATGTTGATGGCGAACGTCTGCTGCAGTTGCGTGTACTTGTAGAGCTGATTCAGGATGACGTTGGCGTTGGCGTCGCGCCGCAGCTCCATGACGATGCGGATGCCGGCGCGGGCGGTCTCGTCCCGCAGGTCGGTGATCCCGTCGATCTTGCGGTCGCGCACCAACTCGGCGATTTTCTCGATCAGGCGGGCCTTGTTGACCTGGTACGGGATTTCGGTGACGATGATGCGCGACTTGCCGTTGGCCATCGGCTCGATCTCGCAGACCGCGCGCTGGGTGACCGACCCGCGGCCGGTCTCATAGGCCATGCGGGCGCCGTCGCGGCCGAGGATCTGGGACCCGGTGGGGAAGTCCGGCCCCTTGATGTGCTTCATCAGGCCCTCGACGGTGATCTCGGGCTCATCGATCATCGCCACGCAGGCGTCGATTACCTCGCGCAGGTTGTGCGGCGGGATGCTCGTCGCCATGCCGACGGCGATGCCGACCGAGCCGTTGACCAGCAGGTTCGGGAAGCGGGCTGGCAGGACCGTCGGTTCCTCGGTCGACTCATCGAAGTTGGGCTGGAAGTCGACCGTCTTCTTGTCGATGTCGCGCACCAGTTCGAGCGAGATCTTGTCGAGGCGGGCCTCGGTGTAGCGCATGGCGGCCGGCGGGTCGCCGTCGATCGAGCCGAAGTTGCCGTGGCCCTCGACCAGCGGATAGCGGAGCGAGAACGGCTGCGCCATGCGGACGAGTGCATCGTAGACGATGACGTCGCCGTGCGGATGGTACTTGCCGAGCACATCGCCGACGGTGCGGGCCGATTTCTTGAACGGCTTGTCCGGCGTGTTGCCGCCGTCCAGCATGGCGTAGAGGATGCGGCGGTGCACCGGCTTCAGCCCGTCGCGGACGTCGGGCAGCGCGCGGCTGACGATTACGCTCATCGCGTAGTCGATGTACGACCGCTTCATTTCCTCCTCGATATTGATCAGGTGCAGCTTGTTCGATTCGTTTTCAGCCATTGGTCGTCATCATCCTCTCTCAACCGACGGTATCCAGGTTGCGGACGAGATGAGCGTGTTGCTGGATGAACTCGCGCCGCGGCGGCACCTTGTCGCCCATCAGGACGGTGAACACTTCATCGGCCGCAATGGCGTCCTCCAGGGTCACCTGCAGCATCGTCCGGGTCTCGGGGTTCATCGTCGTCTCCCAGAGCTGCTGCGGATCCATCTCGCCGAGGCCTTTGTAGCGCTGCACGACGATGTTGTCGCGGCCGATTTCGGCCAGCACCTTCTCGAGTTCGCGGTCGTCGTAGCAGTAGCGCTCGGTCTTGCCCTTCTTGACGAGATAGAGCGGCGGCTGGGCGATGTAGAGGTAGCCGGCGTCGAGCAACGGCTGCATGTAGCGGTAGAAGAAGGTCAACAGAAGGGTGCGGATGTGCGCGCCGTCGACGTCGGCGTCGGTCATGATGACGATCTTGTGGTAACGGGCTTTCTCGATGTCGAAGTCCTCGCCGATGCTGGTGCCCATGGCGGTGATGATCGTGCGGATCTCCTCATGGGCGAGGATCTTGTCGAGGCGGGCCTTCTCGACGTTGAGCGGCTTGCCGCCGAGCGGCAGGATGGCCTGGATGCGGGGATCGCGGCCCTGCTTCGCCGAGCCGCCGGCCGAATCGCCCTCGACGAGGAACAGCTCGCTTTCCTCGGCATTGCGCGAGCTGCAGTCGGTCAGCTTGCCCGGCAGGGAGCTGATCTCGAGCGCGTTCTTGCGCCGCGTCAGCTCGCGGGCGCGGCGGGCGGCCTCACGCGCGCGCGACGCCAGGACGGCCTTTTCGACCACCGTCTTGGCCACGCCGGGATTCTCCTCGAGGAAGGTGCCGAGCTTTTCCGTCACGACGCTCTCGACCAGGCTGCGCATCTCCGAATTGCCGAGCTTGGTCTTGGTCTGGCCTTCGAACTGGGGTTCGCGCAGCTTGACGCTGATGATCGCCGTCAGACCCTCGCGGATGTCCTCGCCGGACAGGCTCTCGTCGGCCTTGAGCGTGCCCGCCTTGTGCGCGTAGTCGTTGATGACTTTGGTCAGGGCCGACTTGAAGCCGGTCTCGTGCGTGCCGCCTTCATGGGTGTGGATGTTGTTGGCGAACGAGAAGATGCTCTCGTTGTAGCCGTCGTTGTACTGCATGGCGACCTCGACCTCGGAGCCTTCGCGCTGGGCCGACATGTAGATCGGCTCCTCGTGGAGCACGTCCTTGTTCTTGTTCAGGTGGTGGACGAACGAGACGATGCCGCCGTCATACTGGAACACGACCTGCTGGCCGGTGCGCTCATCGTTGCAGGAGATGCGCAGGCCGCGGTTGAGGAAGGCCAGTTCGCGCAGGCGCTGGACGATCGTGTCCCAACTGAAGACGGTCTCTTCGAACACCTGCGGATCGGGCTTGAACGTCGTCGTCGTGCCGGTATCGCTGGCATCGCCGATGACCTTGACCTCGGTCACCGGGACGCCGCGCTCGTAACGCTGGAAGTGGACCTTGCCGGCCTGACGGACCCGCACTTCGACCCATTCCGAGAGCGCGTTGACGACCGACACGCCGACGCCGTGGAGTCCGCCGCTGACCTTGTAGCCGCCGCTGCCGAACTTGCCGCCGGCGTGCAGGACGGTCATCGCGACTTCCAGGGCCGACTTTCCCATCTGCGGGTGAATGCCGACGGGGATGCCGCGCCCGTTGTCGACGTTGGTCACGCTGCCGTCGTTGTGGAGCGTGATCTCGATATGCGTGCAGTAGCCCTCGAGCGCCTCGTCGATCGAGTTGTCGACGACTTCCCAGACCAACTGGTGCAACCCGCGGCTCGATGTCGAGCCGATGTACATGCCAGGGCGCTTGCGGACCGGCTCCAGCCCCTCGAGGACCTCGATCTTGGACGCATCATAGGCGGCCTTTGCTTCCGGCCGGAGATTCTCCTCAGTCATTGCGATCCCCCATTCGTTCGCGACCTGGTCTGTTGTTGTGGTTCAATGGCATCATCAATGGGATATTCCGCCCGCTTGCGGAGCGTCATCGAAGAGATCGGCGACAGGTAGACGCCGCTCACTGTGACGGCGAACGCCTTCGGCTCGCCGGAGGCGATGTCACGCAGGAATCCCTCTTCCCGCGCGACTTCGAGAAACTCGCGGGTGATCGGCGACAGGTCCCGCGCCCGAATGTCGCTGATGCAGACGATATCCTTGCTTCGCACCACCACATCAGCGCCAAGGTGAACGAACATTGCTGATTCCTCCCACGGTTACTCGATCGCGCGGCTTCGGCTCACGGGCACCCGCGCCAGTTCCACGACTTCGTCTTCCGGCACGGCGGCTTCCGGCTTGCTGTACTTGCAGGCGAGGTACTTGCAGGCCGCCTGCCTGATAGCATCCGGGTCGGCGGCGTCGCGTGCCCGGCCGAGGGCATTCCAGAGGTCGGTGAGCAACGCGTCATGCTCGGCCCGGTACTCGAGCGGCGACAGCCCGGGAATCTGCTCGGCGGCATCGTTCCATGACAGAGCTGAATTCTGCGCCAGGGCCGCGCGAACCTTCAGCCGCCTGACAGTTGCCGATTCGGTCTCACAGACCGGACAGAGGTCGCTGTCGGAGCCGGTGGGCTGACCGCATGACCGGCAGCGCGTCGGCGTCCGCTTGAGACGGGCAGCGGCCAGGCGCGATTGCGACCGTCCAAGTCTGAGGAAGGCCTCGCGCAGGTCTTCTGGCAGATCGGCGGCTGCCTCAGCGATTGCCGGCGCGAGCGGCGCGTCGGGCAGGGGCGTCCGGGGCGACGCCAGCGTGGCAGCCACCTCGGCGCGCGCCTCGAGCCCGACGGAGAAGCGAATGTCTGTGACTATCTTCTCTCCGAGTTGGGCGTTCAATTTGGCGATGAGAGACGGCCGCATCAGCGACAACTGGTGCGACCACGCGGGACCGGCGGTGCCGACGAACAGGATGCCGCCCTGAAGGTAACGGGCGTGGGTGCGCCGGGCCAGTTCGCTGCCGACCACCTCCGGCCAGGCGAGGACCGCCGTCACTTCCTTGAGGCGGCGCCTGAGGCCGAGTGACCCGAGGCTGGCCTCGAGAATTCGCCTGAGTTCGGGCTGCATCATTGCTCACGCTCCACTCGCCCCGCCCCGACGCAAAAAACGGCCGCGGGAGCGGCTGACTGCTTGAGAGCATTGAGATTGGTCGTCGTGATGAACGTCTGGATGCGGTCGGAGATCGTCTCAAGCAGGCAGCGACGCCTGCTGTCATCAAGCTCCGAGAAGACGTCATCAAGGAGGAGGACCGGGCTCTCGCCGGCGACGGCGCCGATGTGCGACAACTCGGCCAGTTTCATCGCCAGAGCGGCCGTCCGTTGCTGGCCCTGGGACGCGAACTGGCGTCCCGGGCGCCCGTTGATGATGAGGGCGATGTCGTCGCGGTGCGGCCCGATCAACGTTTGCCCGCGGACGAGGTCGTCGTGCCGGCTGGCCGTCAGGGCCCGGAACAGGACTTCGCGCGCCACGGCCCGGTCGTCGGTATCGCCGGCCTCGGCCGGCGACGCCGGATAGGTCGCAGCCAGCTGTTCCTGCCCGTCAGTGATGCGATCGTGTTCGCTCGCCGCCAGGTCGGCGATGCTGCGCATGGCGACCGCGCGCCGCACCAACAACTCGGCGCCGTGGTCGGCCAACTGCTCATCCCAGACATCAAGGACGACGTGGGAGGCACGGTGGCTTGCCACGTCGCGCAAGAGGTTGTTCCGTTGGAGCAGAGCCTCGCTGTACTGGGCGAGCGCATGTCCGTACTGGGGACTGATCTGCGCCAGGGTGAAGTCGAGAAAGCGACGTCGGAGGACCGGACTGCCCTTGACGAGCTGTAGGTCCTCCGGCGAGAAGATGATGACGTTGAACTGTCCCAGCAGATCCGACAGCTTGCGCTGACGGGTCGCATTGAGGCGGATCTCCTTGCGTCCGGCGGCCCGGTAGATGAGATCGATGCGGACAGCCACCGGCGCCCGGACGATGTTCGCCGCTACCGCGTAGCCGTCGCCGCCGGTTCTCGCCATGTCGGCATCGCGGGCGCCGCGGTGGGACCGGCCGAGCCCCAGCAGATGCAGGGCCTCGAGGATGTTCGTCTTGCCCGCGCCGTTCTCACCATGGAGAACGTTGATCGCCGGCGCGGGAGCCATCTCCAAGCGCTCGTAGTTGCGAAAACCGCGTAGCGTCAGACGCTCGACGTGCATCGATGCTCGCCGTCCTACATGATCCGCATCGGCAGGACGATGGCGAAGGTCGAGTCGATGGCCTGCGGCCGAATGCGTGCCGGGCTGAGCGGTCCGGTCAGCTCGAGCAGCACTTCGTCATACTCGATGCTGCGCAGGGCGTCGATGAGCAAGCGTGCGTTGAAGCCGATCTGCAGGCGATCGCCGTCCTTCTCGACCAAGACCTCCTCATGGACGTTGCCGACGTCGGGAGTGTTGCACGTCAGAATGAGGCGGTCTTCCTCCACAGCGAGGGTGATCATGTAGGAGTTCTCGGCGGCGATCAGCGATGCCCGATCCAGGGCCTCGCTGAACTCGCGGTTCGAGACCTTGAGGACTGTCTTGTAGTCCTTGGGAATCGCCATCTCGTAGTTGGGGAACTGCCCTTCGATCAACCGTGACGTGATGTGGCAACCGTTGGCCGTGAAGTGGATCTGGTTGCCGGAGAAGCCGACTTTGATCGGCTTCGCATCGCCGGTCAGGATGCGGGTGAGCTCGCCGAGCGTGCGGCCGGGGACGATGGTCTGGAATGCCTGTCCCTCCGGCGCGGTCGCAGCGGCACGCGAATACGCCAGCCGGGCGCCGTCGGTTGCCACGAGTTCGAGCGTCGTCGGTGTCGCTTTGAAGAGGACGCCAGTGAAGGTCGGACGGATCTCGTCGCGGGCAGTGCAGTAGATGGTCTGGCGGATCAGATTGCGCATCTGCGTCTGGTCGATCTCGAGCGTCATGCCGGAGTTGTCCTCCGGAAGGAGCGGGAACTCATCGGCCGGGAAGCCGTTGATCGTGAACTGAGAGCGCTGCCACGAGATGGTTGCGACGCTTCCCTTGACGTCGATGTCGACCTCGCCGCCGGGAAGGCGGCGGATGATCTCGCCGAAGTACTTGGCCGGGAGGACTACCGCTCCGGGCTCGTGTACGGTGATCGGCACGGCAAGGCTGATGCCGATTTCCTGGTCGGTGGCGGTGAGCTGGAGTTCGCCGCCGGCGGCCGAGAGGAGGATGCCGGAGAGGACCGGGATCGTGGTGCGGGATGAGACGGCTCTGCTGACAGTGCTGATGGCGGAGGCAAGTGTTTCCTGGAGCGCGGAGATCTTCACGAGGTGTCCCTCCCTTGTTCACAGGCTCTCATTTTTCGAGGTCGTGTATGTTTTGAATCAGGGGTAGTAATAAGGGCTGTGGATGGCGTGGAAAAGCGGTTTGTGACGATGTGGGACAAGCGTTCCGGCTGTTGATGGCGATGTGGATAAAGCGGCGGTTCTGTCGAAGTTGCTCACACGAACGCGTATTCGGTCGAATTGTCGACAGGATATCAACAGCTTGTGCAGGTTTTCACTGACGGTTTGGGGATTTTATCTTGTCTGTCAGCTCTCTGATTGTAGCTGCGAGAACGGCGTCGGACTTGATGTCGGTGGCGATCTTGTCGTGCGCGTGGATGACCGTGGTGTGGTCGCGGCCGCCGAACGCCTCACCGATCTTCGGCAGTGACGCGTCGGTGAGTTCGCGGCAGAGGAACATCGCGATCTGGCGCGGGAACGCGACAGTGCGGGTGCGTTTCTTGGCCGTGAAGTCGGCCAGGTCAAGTGAGTAGTACTCGCACACCACGCGCTGGATCAGCTCGATCGACAGCGGACGCTGCTTGACGGGCGGGAGAATGTCGCGCAGGGCGTCAGCGGCCAGCTCGACAGTAAGCGGGCTGTTGATCAGCGATGCGTACGCGACGACGCGGATGAGTGCCCCTTCGAGTTCGCGAATGTTGCTGTCGATGCGTTCGGCGATATGGATCAGGACTTCGTCCGGCGTCGTCAGCCGGTCGATGTCTGCTTTCTTGCGCAGGATGGCGATGCGGGTCTCGAGATCGGGTGGCTGGATGTCAGCGATCAGGCCCCACTCGAAGCGGGATCGCAGGCGGTCCTCAAGAGTCGGAATCTCCTTCGGCGGGCGGTCGCTGGACAGGACGATCTGCTTGTTGGCCTCATGGAGGGCGTTGAAGGTGTGGAAGAATTCCTCCTGGGTGCGCTCCTTGCCGGCGAGGAACTGGATGTCGTCGACCAACAGGACGTCGACGCTGCGGTACTTGTTCTTAAACTCGGCGACGGTGCTGTCACGGAGGGAGTTGATGAACTCGTTGGCGAGCGTCTCCGACGAGACGTAGACGACCCGGGCGGACGGATTCTTCTGGAGCACATAATGGCCGATCGCCTGCATCAGATGCGTCTTGCCGAGGCCGACGCCACCATACACGAAGTAGGGGTTGTACGCCCTGGCCGGTGCCTCGGCCACTGCCAGTGCCGCGGCATGCGCGAACCGGCTCGAGTTGCCAACGACGAACGTGTCAAAGGTGTACTTCGGATTGAGGGGCTTGCCGTAGTCGACGGCCGGCGGTGGCGCCGGCGCCTGCGTGCCGAGCGGCGGCAGGACCGTGACCGCTGTCTCGGCGGCGGCAGCTTCGGCGCCCGACTCAGAAGGGACGACGAATCTCAAAGTTATCTCACGATCCATGATGGCGCTCACCGTGCGTCGCAGGACCGGGGCATAGCGTTGTTCGATCCATTCCCGTGCGAAGTCGGTCGGCACGGAGATGACCAGAGTGCTATCGTAGAGAGCTACGGGAGCGGTGTTCTTGAGCCATGTTTCGAAGCTGGGACGGAGGATTTCTCCCTCCATCGCCTGAAGCGTTCGCTGCCAGATATCGTCGACCTGGCTGGCCATGCACTGAGACCTCCTAGCGCGGTGTGCCGAGTATGCTGCCGGGAGAGCAGCGAGCGCGAGCGGTGTTGTGGCGGGGTGATGAGGATGGACGTGAGCTGCGGGGATAGTCACAGGTTATCCACAAGGACCGAAGTCAGCGAAAAGACACGAAACGCCCTGCTAGACAGGGGTGGAAACGCGGCCGCGGGCGGCGCAATCAACAGGTTGGTAACAGGTTATCCCCAGCTTGTCCAAGAACGCGCGGCGCAGCCACGATGGGAGCGGATGGGACGACAGTCAATCTCAGGGCTGCGTATTTCCATGATAACAAAACGAAACAGGCGTTTCAACGGGCGCCGGGCGATTTATCCACAGGCCGGGAATGGCATGCAGCGTACGAGTTTCCTTGACAGGATTTGGGCCGGTCGCTATAATCGAGAGGGAATTTGCCGCATGTCCGCTGTTCTGTCCGGGGAAGGGAGTGAACGAAGTGAAGCGCACTTATCAGCCCAAGGTTCGGCGTCGCAAGAAGCTGCACGGCTTTCTCAACCGTATGTCGTCGCGGGGTGGCCGGTTGGTGATCAAGAAGAGACGGTCACAGGGCAGAAAGCGTCTGACAGCATAAGGCCGCATCCGCGGCCTTTTTTATCGCTTCTGTCAGGAGGGGCAAGATGCCTCGGCAATGGGTGCTGAAGCGCGGTTTCGAGCGCGTGTTCGCCACGCGGCGCAGTGTCTCGGCAGGTGTCCTGGCCGTCCGCTGGGCGGTCACGGGTGGCGCCGGATCGCATATCGGCATCAGCGTTGCGCAGCGCGTGGGCAACGCCGTCCGGCGGAACGGCGTCAAGCGCCGCCTGCGGGCAGCCG
Organism: Chloroflexota bacterium; assembly: GCA_050261235.1. Taxonomy (GTDB): domain Bacteria; phylum Bacillota; class Sulfobacillia; order JBFLWA01; family JBLNDB01; genus JBLNDB01. Next base: position 10,541 of record JBLNDB010000047.1, on the reverse strand, counting down.
TGCGGGCATTGCTGGCACGGGTTCGTGGCGGCTACGATGTCGTCATCGTTGCCCGGCCGGGGGCAGCTACAGCGAGTTATCAGGAACTTGTCGGCGGGCTGCAGGAACTGCTCACCCGGGCTGGAATTTTGAACGGAGAAGAGGCGAGCGGGCGTGCGGATGGGGATCGGGGCCCGCGCGCTGATTCTTGTCATTAAGTTCTACCAGGTGACGATTTCTCCTTTGAAGCCACCTGCATGCCGCTTCCAACCGACGTGCTCGCACTACGCCATTGAAGCGATCAGCAAGTACGGCGTCGTGAAGGGCGGTTGGCTGGCGCTCAGGCGGGTCAGCAGATGCCACCCTTGGCATCCCGGTGGCTATGACCCGGTGCCCTGAGCAGGTATACAATGGCAGACTGTTAGTGAGACTACCAAGAGCGAGGGAGGCGGCGCGGTCATGGCCTGGTTGGCCAACATCTTGCGACAGGTGCTCGAGTTCATGTTCGGCATCAGCCACCACTGGTGGCTGGCCGTTGTTCTGTTTACAGTCGCTGTTCGGATTCTGCTCCTGCCGCTGGTCACGAAGCAGATTCGGTCTCAGATGGCCATGCAGGCGCTGCAGCCGGAAATCGAGAAGATCAAGAAGCGCTTCAAGGGCGATCCGACGCGTGAGAATCAGGAGACGATGGAGCTGTTTCGCAAGCACAAGGTCAACCCGATGGCGGGCTGCCTGACGCTGCTGGTCCAGATGCCGGTCTGGTGGGCGCTGTACCAGATGCTCCAGTCGAAGGCGGTGATGGAGATGTTCGCGGCATCACCGACGAACCGCTTTCTCGCCTGGAGTCTGACCCAGCCCGACAAGTACTTGATCTTTCCTATTCTCGCGGCTGCCAGCACGTTCTTCATGACTCAGACGATGGGCGTGCAGCAGACCGAGGGGACGGCCAGGATCATGAACCTGATGAGCCCGTTGCTGATGCTGATGATCAGCTGGAGGTTCCCGGTCGCACTGTCGCTCTACTTCGTCGTCAACAACGGGCTGCAGATCCTGCAGCAGGTTCTGTCGCCGAAGCCGCAGGCTATCACTGGGGAGGCCAGCTAGATGAAGTCTGTTGAGAAGCGCGGCCGATCGGTCGAAGAGGCTGTCCGCGCGGCTCTCGATGAACTCGGCGTCGAACGCGAGGCCGTCGATGTCGAGGTGTTGGAAGAGGGAAGCAAGGGCATTTTCGGCTTGCTCGCACGGGAAGCCCGGGTGCTTGTGTCGCTGAAGTCCGCGCCGGCCGACGACGACGGTGAGACCGTTTCTGATCGGCCCGCGCCCCGGCCGGTCGGGGAAGTCAACGCGGACATCGAAGGCACTGCCGTGCGGCTGATCGAGGATATTGCCCGGGCAATGGGAATTGCCGTCGAGTGTCAGGCCCACGACAACGGTGAGGCGATCGAGATCGACGTCAGCGGCGCCGATGTCGGCGGGCTGATCGGACGGCGGGGTCAGACGCTGGACGCGTTGCAGTACCTGGTCAACCTGGCGGCGAACAAGAACGCTGCCGAGCACCGGCGGATCATCGTCGACGCCGAGGGCTATCGCCGCCGCCGCGAGGAAACGTTGCGGCGGCTGGCCGTGCAGCTGGCGGAGCGGGCGCGGCGGAGCGGGCGCGACGTGGTCCTCGAGCCGATGGCGGCGTACGAGCGGCGCATCATCCACCTCGAATTGCAGGACCATCCGTACGTGACCACGCGCAGCATCGGCGAGGAGCCGTATCGGAAGGTCGTCATTACAACGAAGAAGTAGCCGGCTTGCCGGCCTGAAGTCGACCCCGGGGCATGCCGGCCGCCGGGGTCGTTCGCTATGCTGGAGGCGGTCGCATGGCTGGTGGAGATGTCATAGCGGCGGTCGCGACGGCCGCCGGGGAAGGCGGCATCGGCGTCATCCGCCTGTCGGGGGCGGAGGCGCTGGCGGTTGCCCGGCGCGTCTGGCGTGGAGTTGTGCCTGAGGCCGGGCGGTTCAGGCATGGGTACGTCGTCGATCCGGAGGACAGGTCGGTGATCGACGAGGCCCTGCTGTTGGTGTTCCGGGCGCCGCACAGCTACACGGGAGAGGATGTTGTCGAGCTGCAATGCCACGGTGGCAGCGTTGCTCTGGGGCGATGCCTGGCGGCGGTCCTGGCGGCCGGCGCGCGGGCGGCGCGGGCCGGCGAGTTCACGGAGCGGGCGTTTCTCAACGGACGGATCGACCTGTCGCAGGCTGAGGCGGTGATTGACGTCATCCGGGCGCGGACGGCGGCCGGACTGCGGCAGGCGGTCGGGCAGTTGTCGGGACGGCTGGCGGCGGCGGTCGGCCGGCTGCGGCACGAGGCGATCGGGCTGCTGGCCGCGATCGAGGCGGCGGTCGACTATCCGGACGAAGTGGACGAGCCGGATCGCCGCGGACTGGCTGAGCAGCTGCTCGCGTCTGCGACGGCGGCGGAGGCGCTGGCCGGGACCTATCGGCGTGGGCACTTGGTGCGCGATGGTCTCAGTGTCGCCATCATCGGCAGGCCGAATGTCGGCAAGTCGTCGCTGCTCAATGCCCTCGCAGGCGCGGAGCGAGCGATAGTCACCGCCGTGCCCGGGACGACCCGCGACGCTGTGCGCGACTGGGTCGATATCGGCGGTGTGCCGGTCGAATTGGTCGACACCGCCGGTCTGCGGGCTGGTGGTGACGAGATCGAGCGGCTCGGGATGGAGCGGTCGCGGCAGTGGATCGAACGGGCCGATGTCCTGATGGTGGTCATCGATGGGCATCTGCCACCGGTCGCCGAGGACGAGCAAGTCTTGACTGAGGTGGATTGCGGGCGGGCACTGCTGGTGCTGAACAAGAGCGATCTCGGGTTGTCGCCGGCGGCCGTGCGGTTCGGGCGCGACTTCGGCGCCGGCCTGGGGGTGGTCGAGGCCTCCGCCGTCACCCCCGGCGGTTGTGACCTACTGGTCAGCCGGCTTGGCGAGCTGGCCAGGGCCGGACAGCCGCCGGAGGCGGGTGCGGTCGCGACGCGCGAGCGTCACCGGCGGGCGCTGGCGGACGCGGCGGCGGCGCTGCGGGACGGGGCAGCCGCGGCTCAGGCGGGTGTGCCGCTCGATCTCCTGGTGATCGATCTCCGGCGGGCGCTCCAGGCGCTGGGCGAGATTACCGGTGAGACTGTGAGCGAGGACGTCATCGAACGGATCTTCGCAGATTTCTGCGTTGGGAAGTAGGGAAGGCGGGCATTGCGGACGTGGAGAGATACGACGTCGTTGTCGTCGGGGCCGGTCATGCCGGCTGCGAAGCGGGTCTGGCCGCGGCGCGGCTCGGCTGCCGCACGCTCGTGCTGACGCTGAACCTTGACAACGTTGCCCTGATGGCCTGCAATCCGTCGGTCGGCGGGCCCGGCAAGGGCCAGCTGGTGCGGGAGATCGACGCGCTGGGCGGTCAGATGGGCCTGACCACCGATGCGTCAGCCATCCAGATGCGAGTGCTGAACACGGGCAAGGGGGCGGCGGTGCGGACACTGCGGGCGCAGGTGGACAAGCGCCGGTACGAGCGGGAGATGCGGCGGACGCTGGTGTCTCAGCCGAACCTGTCGCTGCGTCAGGGCCTCGTGACGTCGCTGCTGGCCGATGGCGAGCGGATCGCCGGCGTCCGCCTGGCGACCGGCACGGAGTACGGCGCCGGCGCGGTGATTCTTACCACGGGTACCTACCTCGCGAGCGAGACGGTGGTCGGCGGTCACCGCCAGCAGGCCGGGCCGAGCGGGCAGCTCGGCGCGTTTGGCCTGTCCGCGGATCTGCAGCGGCGGGGCCTCAAGCTGTCGCGCTTCAAGACGGGCACGCCGCCGCGCGTGGCGGCGCGGTCTGTCGACTGGGAGCGGACGGAGGAACAGGCCGGCCACGGGAATCAGCTGGCGTTTTCGTTTATGACCAACGGGCCGCTGCCGCTGCCGCAGCGATCCTGTTATCTGACCTACACCAACCGGCGGACGCACGCGATCATCGAGGCGAACCTCGATCGGTCGCCGCTCTACAGCGGCGATATCAAGGGCGTCGGACCGCGCTATTGCCCGAGCATTGAGGTCAAGGTGGTGCGGTTCAGCGACCGCGATCAGCATCAAATCTTCCTCGAGCCGGAGGGGCTCGACTCCGACGAGATCTATGTACAGGGGCTGTCGACGAGCCTGCCCGAGGACGTTCAGTTGGCGATGCTGGCGACCATCCCGGGGCTCGAGCGCGCTGAGATGGTCCGCCCCGGCTACGCGATCGAGTATGATTGCCTGGCGCCCGGACAGCTCGAGTTGTCTCTGGCCGTGCGCGGGCTAAAGGGCCTCTACTGCGCCGGCCAGGTCAACGGCAGCTCCGGGTACGAGGAAGCGGCCGCTCAGGGGCTGATGGCCGGCGTCAACGCCGTCAACTATCTCCGGGGTCGTCCGCCGCTGGTGCTGAGGCGGGATCAGGCCTATATCGGCGTCCTGATCGACGATCTCGTCATCAAGGGAACGGACGAGCCCTACCGGATCATGACCTCGCGGGCAGAGTTCAGACTGCTGCTCCGTCACGACAACGCCGACTTCCGCCTGACTGGCGTCGGTCGTGAGATCGGGCTGGCCAGCGAGGAGCGGTACCGGGTGATGGAGGCGCGACGGGCGCGCGTCGAGGCAGAACTGGCAAGGCTGCGAAAGACGGTTGTGGCACCGGGCGAGGCGGTCAACCGGCGGCTGGTTGAGCTGGGCAGCGCGGCCCTGGAGACGGGGACGACGCTGGCGAACCTCTGCCGGCGGCCTGAGGTGAGTTACGACGACATTGCGGCGTTCGACCCGGATTGGCCTGGACTGGGCGCCGACGACCGGGCCTCGGTCGAGATCGGGCTAAAGTACGAGGGGTACATCGCCAAGGAACTCGATCAGGTAGCCGAGTTCGTGAGGCAGGAAGAGCGCCTGATCCCGCCCGGTTTCCGCTACAGTGAGCTGGTCGGCCTGTCGGCCGAGGCGGCTGAGAAGCTGGCGCGGCTGAGGCCGGCGACGATTGGCCAGGCGCAGCGGATCTCCGGCGTATCGCCGGCCGACATTGCCGTGCTGCTGGTGGCCTTGAAGACGGGGCGTTTCACGGAGGTCTGAGGATGCTCGAGGAACGGCTTGTGGCCGGCGCAGTTGCGCTTGGGGTCGACCTGGATGCGGCTTGCCTGCCGCGCTTCCGCCAGTACTATGAGCTGCTTGTCGAGTGGAATCGGAAGTTCAACCTGACGCGCATCACGGACGAGGATGAGGCGGCGGAGAAGCACCTGCTCGACTCGTTGGCGCCGCTCCGGCTGCCCGAGGCTGCGGACTGGCGCACCGTTGCCGATGTCGGGAGCGGCGCCGGGTTTCCCGGGATTCCGCTCAAGATCGCCCGTCCCGACCTTGACGTGACGATGATCGAGGCAACGGCGAAGAAGGTCGCGTTCATCGAGACGGTGATTGCATCGCTCGGACTGACCGGCGCGCGGGCTTACCACGGCCGGGGCGAGGAGTATGGGCGCGGACCGGAGTTCCGCGAGCGTTTCGACCTGGTCACCGCGCGCGCGGTGGCGCGGCTCAACGTACTGCTCGAGTATTGCCTGCCGCTGGTCAGGCCCGGTGGCCGGTTCGTCGCCTACAAGGGACCGGAGGGCGGGGCCGAGGCGCGCGAGGCCGAGCGGGCTTGCGAGTTACTTGGCGGCGCTCCGGCGAGCGTTGATGAATTCGACCTGCCCGGCGGAATGGGCCGGCGGACGCTGGTAATTGTCGAGAAGGCGAGGCCCTCGCCGGCTGGCTACCCGCGGCCTGGCGCGCAGATTGCCAAGCGACCGCTCTGACTGGCAGAAGTTGTCCGCTGACCCCGGTGCGGCAGGAAGTTGGGAGCTAGCTGGCTAATTCTTCTTGGCATGTGGAGGTGACCGCGTGAAAGAGCGCTTTTCGCTGTTTGGACGGCGCGATACCGTGAACCGTGATGAGGTCCGGTTCGTTCCGCTCGCTGATATCAAGACCAACCCATACCAGCCGCGGCGATCCTTCGATGAGGAGCAGCTCGCCGAGCTGACGGCGTCGATCAAGGAATACGGCGTGCTGCAGCCGCTGGTGACCCGCCGGGCGGCGGATGGGACCTACGAGTTGATCGCCGGCGAGCGACGGCTGCGCGCAGCCAAGCTGGCTGGCCTCGAGCGCGTACCGGTGGTGATCCGGGATGTCCGCGACGAGGATTCGGCGATGCTCGCCCTGGTGGAGAACCTGCAGCGGTCTGACCTCGGGTTCCTCGAGGAAGCGACAGGCTATGCGCGGCTGCTGGCGGAATTCGGCCTGACGCAGGAGGAGCTGGCGGAGCGTCTCGGCAAGAAGCAGTCGACGATCGCGAACAAGCTGCGACTGCTGAAACTGACGCCGGATGTGCAGCGGACGCTGGTCGAGCTGGGGGCAAGCGAGCGGCACGCGCGCGCGCTGCTGGCTCTGGACGACGAAGCGGCACAGCTGGAGGTCCTGCAGGAAGTGCGGCGCGCTGACTTGACCGTGCGCCAGACGGAGGAACTGGTGAACGAGTTGGCGGCCGGGCGTCGCGAGGCCGCGCCGGCGGCGGCGGTCAAGGCCCAGCGGCGTCGCATCGTCAAGGTGTTCAAGGACCTGCGCATCTTCATCAACACGTTCCGCGAGGCGGTCAAGGTCTTGCGCGCGTCCGGCGTTGAGGCGACAATGGAAGAGCAGGATCAGGGCGACGTGTTCGAGGTCCGGGTGCGCATCCGGAAACCGGCGCGTTGACCGGCGGGGAGCCGGGGAGGAGGACGAGCATGGGGAAGATCATCGCCATCGCCAACCAGAAAGGCGGGGTGGGCAAGACGACCACCTCGGTCAACCTTGGCGCGTGTCTGGCCGAAATGGGCAAACGAGTGCTGGTGGTGGATATCGATCCCCAGGGGAACACGACCAGTGGCCTCGGCATCGACAAGAAGATGGTCGACAAGTGCGTCTATGACGTGCTGATCGGCGGCGTGCCGGTGAAGCAGGTGCTCCAGCCGACCCGGTTGCCGCATCTGCAGGTCGCGCCGTCGACGCTCGACCTGGCCGGGGCCGAAATCGAACTGGTGTCGATGATATCCCGCGAGCATCGCCTGAAGAAGGCGCTCGCCGAGGTCCGCGACGAGTTCGACTACATCCTGATCGATTGTCCGCCGTCGCTCGGTCTGCTGACGATCAACGCGCTGACGTCGGCCGACTCCCTGCTGATCCCGATCCAATGTGAGTTCTATGCCCTTGAGGGGCTGGGGCAGTTGATGAACACTGTTTTCCTGGTGCAGGCGAATCTCAACCCCGGCCTGAAGATCGAAGGCGTCGTCCTGACCATGTTCGACGGCCGGACGAACCTGGCGATCCAGGTGGTCGAAGAAGTGAAGCGCTACTTTCGCAACAAGGTCTACCGCACGATCATTCCGCGCAACGTGCGCCTGAGCGAGGCGCCGAGCCACGGCAAGCCGATCATCATCTATGATCCCAAGTCGAAGGGCGCGGAGGTCTACACTGAACTGGCCAAGGAGGTGGCGCGCGGTGCCTAAGCAGCGGGCTCTGGGAATGGGACTGGAGGCATTGCTGCCCGACGTCAGCGCCGATGACGAGGTCAGAGAGCTCGACCTCGAGCGAATCGTCGCCAACCCGTATCAGCCGCGCCGCAACTTCGACGAGAAGGCGCTCGCCGAACTGGCGGCATCGATCAAGGAGCATGGCGTCATTCAGCCGATCATCGTCCGCGGCGTCGGCGACGGGTACCAGATCGTCGCCGGCGAACGCCGTTTCCGGGCGAGCCGGATGGCCGGCCTGACGCGAATTCCGGCGGTCGTCCGCGAATTCACCGAGACGCAGATGATGGAGATCGCGCTGGTCGAGAACATCCAGCGCGCCGATCTGAACCCGATCGAAGAAGCGTCGGCGATGCAACGGCTGATGAGCGAATTCGGTCTTACGCAGGAGCGGATGGCCGAGCGGATCGGGCGCAGCCGGCCCTACGTCGCCAACATCCTCCGACTGCTGAACCTGCCTGACGATGTCAAGGAGCATGTTTCACGTGGAACAATCAGCATGGGTCATGCCCGTGCTCTGGCGGGTCTCTCTGATGTGGCCGCTGTGCGCCGCATGGCCAAGCGGATCGTCGACGACAAGCTCTCCGTCCGCGATGTCGAGGCAATGACCACGCGCCCCGCCGGACGCAAGCCGGCCAAGCGGACTCAGACCAAGAAGGCCGATCCGCTCCTCCGTGACGCGTCGGAGGAATTGATGCGGGTGTTCGGCACCAACGTTCGCATCATCGGCGACAGCCGCCGTGGCAAGGTCGAGATCGAGTACTTCAGCGAGGATGACCTCGAGCGCATCCTTGAGGTCGCGGGCCTGGCCCGGAGTGTAGAGGAACGACGGCGCCAGGTCGGTGCGAAAGAGAATTTCCACGTCTGATTGCTGCGCGACCGGACGGCGCCAGCCCGTCCTGGCCGCCCCCTGCCCGCAATGCAACGAAGCCCAGCTGACGCTGGGCTTCCTGTCTCCGGAGGTAGCCATGATCTACTTGGACAATGCCGCCACATCATGGCCGAAGGCGCCCGGCGTAGCCGCCGCGATGACCGCTGCCGTCGAGCAAGCTGCCGGCAACCCCGGGCGGGGAGCCCACCGCCTGGCTCTTGCCGCCGGGCGGACCGTCGAACGGACACGGCTAGGACTGGCGCAGTTGCTCGGCGTCAAGGATCCATCGCGAGTGGTGTTCACGGCCAACACCACCACAGCTCTCAACCTTGCGCTGAAAGGCCTAATTCGTGGCGGCGACCACGTCGTCACGACATCCATGGAACACAACTCGGTCACCCGACCGCTGCACGCGCTCGCGCAACGACTGGGTGTCAGGGTAGACAAGGCACCCGCCGGGCCGGACGGGCGCGTCAGAGCCGCTGACATGATCGCGCTCATCAAGCCGACCACTCGCCTTGTCGTCATGACGCATGCCTCGAACGTCTGCGGTGCGCTCCAGCCAGTCGCCGAAGTCGGCGCCGCCTGCCGGCGACTGGGCGTGCCGCTGCTCGTCGACGCCGCCCAGACCGTCGGCACATTTCCCGTCCTGGTCGAGGAACTGGGAGCCGACTTGCTGGCATTCCCCGGCCACAAGGGCTTGCTCGGGCCGACCGGGACCGGCGGCCTCTACATCGCTCCGGGAATCGATCTCGCAACATCGATCGAGGGCGGGACCGGAACCGTGTCCGAATCGCCGGAGCAGCCCAGCCAGTGCCCGGACCGCTACGAGGCCGGGACGGTCAACGTCGTCGGCCTGGCTGGACTCGGCGCAGCCGTCGAGTACCTCGCGGCACGCGGGCTCGCCGATCTGCGGCAGCATGAACAGGCGCTGGCCGATCGGCTGCGGCGGGGCATCGCGGCAATGGACGGCGTGTCGCTCGTCGGCCCGCAACCGGACGCGGCCGTCGAGGACGCTCCCGTGGTCTCGGCCGTCGTCACCGGGCGGGACAGCGGCGAAGTGGCCCTCGTCCTCGATCGCAAGTACGACATCGCAGTCCGCTCCGGACTCCACTGCTCACCGGACGCCCACCGCACACTCGGCACCCTCGAGTCCGGCACCATCCGCTTCAGTATCGGCCCGTTCAACACCGCCGACGAGATCGACGCGGTGCTCGCCGCCCTGCGGAATATCGCCGCCGGTGAGACGATCTGAGCCGGTCGCCGAAGTTGATCCGCAACCCTCGCACTTGGAGATGACATCGTGGTCGGCACAATCGTCAACGCAATCGCAATCATCATCGGCGGCGCAATCGGGTCGCAGCTCCGGCACGGCATCCCCGAGCGGATGAAGGAGACGCTGATGCAGGGCATGTCCCTCGCCGTCGTCGTGATCGGCATCAGCATGGGCCTTCAGACAAAGGACTTCCTGGTCGTCATCGTCGCCCTCGTCCTCGGCGGTGTGCTCGGCGAAGCACTGCGCATCGAGAACGGGTTGACATCGCTCGGCCACTCCCTCGAAGCGCGCGTCAAGACCGAGGGCGGGATCGCCCGCGGCTTCATCGCGGCCAGCCTGGTCTACTGCGTTGGGGCGATGGCGATCATGGGGGCGCTGCAGGACGGCCTGACCGGCGATCACAGCACCCTCTTCGCCAAGGCGATGATCGACGGCATCTCGGCCGTCATCCTCGCGTCGACGCTCGGCATCGGCGTCGCCTTCTCGTCGCTGCCGGTCTTCGCCTGGCAGGGACTGATCGCGGCGACCGCCCACTGGGTCGCACCGTTCCTCAGCGCTGCGGTCGTGACCGAGATGACCGCGGTCGGCGGGTTGCTCCTGATGGCTGTCGGCACCAACCTGCTCAACATGACCAAGATCCGGGTCGGCAACCTGACGCCGAGCATCTTCGTCGCCGGCTTGATCGTCATCATCAGGGCCACGCTGCACTTCTAGCCTGAAAAAGGGCGCGACGCGGCGCACGGCGGGATGGTATCAAGCCGCGTTTGGCTCGATCGTAACCGTGTAGCCCAGCTTTTGCAGCCGCTCAACTGCCCTCCTGGCGGCCTT
>JBLNDB010000046.1:0-41966 GCA_050261235.1 Chloroflexota bacterium | reverse complement strand
TGGCCGTCCGCTGCTGTGGAGCAATTTCCCATTGGCGCGCGCGCGTGCGATTAGAAGTGCGACCAGCGCTGGAATTGGCTTTGATGCCATTGGCTCGGTTGCTCAGAGGCCAACAGCATAGGTGACATAATTGCCAAGAGCCTGTACCATGAAACGGAGACGCATGTCCATACCCGCGCCGCTCAGAGTCGGCCGGGTCGTCCAAGACAACGGCGAAGGAGCTGAAGCGGTGAAACGAACCAGCACCACGGTCACCATTGCACTCGTCGCGGCGCTGCTCCTTGCGGTCACGGTCGGCGGCTACGCTGTGGTCGCCCATGAGAGAGCCGTCGCCCGCAACAAGACAGTATCGCCGCCGCCCGCCGGCGACGCCGTCGCACTGGCCGACAGCGCCACCGGCAGCGTGGCGACGCCTGGGGCTACCGGTCAGGAATCAGTAGCGACAGCAGAGTCGACTGCCGGACAGCCAACGCCGCCGACCACTCCGGCTACAACGCCGGCCACCAAGCCGGCGCCGCCGGCTAAGCCACCAGCATCCAGCACACCGCCCGTGACCAAGGACCCGGGCACACGCGTGCCGCCGGTGTCACGCGGCGAAGAACGCAAGCCTCTCTCCGGGCGGACTGTGTTCGTCGACGCCGGCCACGGCATCGCCGGTTCCGGCGCGAACGGGCCGAACGGCGGCGATGAGGCGAAGAACAACCTCGCCACGGCACTGATTCTCCGCGACCTGCTCGAGAGCGCCGGCGCGCGCGTCGTGATGACGCGGACGACAATGGTCAACCCGACGATCCCTGGCCGCACCAGTGACCAGCTGGAGGCTAGGACGATCAAAGCGAATGAAAGCGGAGCCGACATCTTCGTCAGCCTGCATGAGAACTTCAATGATGAGTATCCGAATGCCCGTGGACTGACCGTCTACTATCGCGCCGGCTCAGCCAGCCAGCGGTTGGCGGAGAAGATCGACGCAGCCACCATCGCCGCCACCGGTTGGTATGACTGGGGCACCCAGGTCGGCACGTTCTACGTGCTCCGCAACAGCACACTCAAGGCCGCCGTGCTCGTCGAGTGTGGGTTCCTGTCCAACGCCACCGATGAGCGCCTGCTCGGCACCGACGCCTTCCGACGCAAGATCGCCACCGGTCTCTTCAACGGAATCGTGGCCTACTTCGAATAGTCGTCCGGAACGATGAAGGGCGCGCCAAGGCGGCGCGTCCTTCGTCGCTCTCCGGCCGGGGCGCCCGGTGCGGCTGCTGCTGTGAACCCTCACGGATAGGCGGCTGTCCGCGTCAGGCAAGATAATCATTGCGGGGATGCACGCGGCCTCGCGGGGCCGGTTGCGGCTCCAGGCGTCCGCTCCTGCGGTGGCAGAGAAGGAAAAGCATGGGCCGATTCCGAATCATGCAACCGCAAAGGCAGGTGAAATCTGTGGCTGAAACCGATAACGACAAGAAGAAGCGCGGCGATATCCTCACTCCCCGGCAGTCGTTCGCAGATGATTCCCCCCGGCGACGCCGGCGCGAGCCGCAGCTGCAGAAGCCGGTGCAGCCAGAACCGGCGCCCGCGACGGCGTCCGACGACAGCGCGCCGGGCGAGGTACTCCTCACTTGGCGCGTCGACCGCCTGCGGGAGAGGCCGTTGGTGACGGCGTTCGTGATCGCGACGCTGGCCGGCCTGCTGGCCTGGCTGCAATCGATCACCCGCGTCTGGCCGATGTCGCTCCTCCTGACCGGCGTAGTCGTCGTGTCGCTGGCCCAGTTCCTGTTCCCGACGACATACGCGTTGCACGAGAACGGGCTCGTGATTACCAACGTACGGCGCGATTACAAGCCGTGGTATCGGTTCGCCGTCATGCGCGTCTACCCCGACGCCGTCCAGATCGGACCGCGCATGGCCGGCGTCAGGGCGCGCTGGAACAAGGGTACGCTGATCTACTTCGGCCGTGCCGATAAGGATGAGATCACGCGCATCATCAGAGAGAGGATCGGGCTGAACGACCAGCCCGAATGATCAGCTCGCCAAAACCGCGGTGTCTTGCCAAGACACCGCGGTTTTGGCATCTTCAGGGCTTTTGATGAAGTGCAAATGCAGTCCACGTCGAAATCTGTCAAAATGACTGAATACAAAAAAAGTTCCGTCTATACGGAGGACTCTGGTCATCGTCGGACGAATACACCAGCCAGTCGATAATAGAGATTTACAGATACGGCGGATTATTCCGCTTCGGCATATCACTGGGAACTGGTGTCTCCGGCAACCCGTCAACGACGGGCCGGGACTGATCACATATCAGGGAGGAGGTGACTTCAAGTGTTGTTTGCTGAGGGCATGATTGGTGACCTGGTCGTCATGCTGGTCTGTGTCGTGCTGGTGTTCATCTTCATCACGCGCGCCCGCGGCGGCATGAAGGTGCCGGCGATCCGCAAGATCAACGGCCTTGAGGCTGTCGATGAGGCCATCGGCCGCGCCACCGAAATGGGCCGCCCCGTTCACACGACTGCCGGTCTGGCCGCCGTCTACGACGCCGAGGCGTTCGCGTTCTGGGCTGTCCTCGGGCACGTCGCCAAGCAGTGCGCCAAGTACGACACGCGCATCATCAACACCAACTACGATGAGCAGATGTACGCCATCAACGAGGAAATCATCCGCCAGGCGTATCTCGAAGCCGGCCGCCCCGACGCCTTCAACCGCGATGATGTCCGCTACATCGCCGGTTGGCAGTTCGCCTTCGCCGCCGGTGTCCTGGGCATCTTCCAGCGCGAAAAGGTCGCGGCCAACATCATGGTCGGCTACTTCATGGCCGAAGCCCTGGTGTTCGCTGAGGCCGGCTACCAGGCCGGCGCGATCCAGATCGCCGGCACGCCGCAGACCGCCCAGATCCCGTTCTTCATCGCCGCTTGCGACTACTGCCTGATCGGTGAGGAGATCTACGCCGCGTCTGCGTACCTCTCCAAGGACCCGATCCTCGTCGGCTCGGTCGTTGGTCAGGACTGGACCCGCATCGGTCTGTTCCTCCTGATCATCGTCGGCACCATCGTCGCCAACCTGGCCGCGAAGAACCCGCTGTACGACTTCCTCAAGAGCAAGTAGGCCGCATGTTCCCTCCAACCACACGCAAAAGGAGGTGTAATGAGTGCGTAAGGAACTGCCGTTGGCCTTGACGGTCCTGTCGGGTCTCTGGGTGATGGCCTGCAAGTACCTGCAACCGGTCGCCAAGCTCGATCTGTTCACCAAGACCGAGCGCTGGTTCGTCATCTCCGCCACTGTGGCGTTCCTGGTCGGTACGATCAACCTGATCATGGTGCACGGCAAGAACGTCATGCGCCGCAAGGAAGGCTGGTACAACAGCGCCATCCTGCTGCTGGTCCTGTTCGCCTACAGCATCCACGGCCTGATCAAGACCTATGATGATCCGGGCTGGAAGTGGTACTGGAACAACGTCTGGACGCCGGTCAACTCGACGATGTTCTCCCTGCTCTGCTTCTACATCGCGTCTTCGGCCTATCGCGCCTTCCGCGTGCGGACCCGTGAAGCCACGATCATGCTTGTTGCGGCCTGCATCGTCATGCTTGGCAACGTGCCGCTCGGCAAGATGATCTGGAGCGAGATCCCGAACATCAAGAACTGGATCATGGCTGTCCCGAACTCCGCCGGCATGCGCGCAATCACCCTTGGCGCCTATGTCGGCACGTTTGCCGTTGCCATGCGCATCCTGCTCGGCCTCGAACGCGCCCACCTTGGCAGTGGTGGTCAGTAATCCAATCATCCGCGGAGAGGAGGTGCAAGTGTGAACTTCTTCGACGTTCTGCAGTCGATCGATCGGCGCGTCATCTACATCCTGTTGGCGCTGTTGATCGCCATTCCGCTTCTCAAGCCGATTCCGCTGCCGCTCGCGATTTCACCGGAAACGCAGCAGTGCTACGACTTCCTGAATGGCCTCCCGGACGGTGGCGTGCTCTGGGTCGGCGGCGACTATGACTCCGGTTCCGCCACCGAGCTGACGCCGGTCGGCGTAGCCGCCTGCAGACTTGCCTTCAAGAAGAACATGAAGATCATCCTGTACAGCATGTGGAACACCGGCGCCGGCCAGAACCACGCCTGGCTCGAGGCGGTCGCCAACGAGATGGGCAAGGTCTACGGCACCGATTGGGTCGATCTCGGCTGGAAGGCCCAAGCCGCGTACACGCTCCGTGGCATGACAGATGACATTGCCACTGCAGCACAGGGCACCGATTACAAGGGTACTTCGCTCGACAGTCTGCCGCTGATGCAGCAGGTCAAGGCCCTCACGACCGAGTACGTTGACGGCATCCTTGATCTGACGACCGGCACCCCCGGCGGCGACACCTACCTCAACTATGTGATCGAGCCCAAGGGCGTTCCCACTACCGTTGCGGTCACTGCCGTCTCCTCCGCCCAGTACATGCCGCGCGTTCGCGCCGGCCAGTACAAGGGGATGACAAACGGTCTGGCGGGCGCGGCTGAGTTCGAAAAGCTCGTCGGCATACCGGACGAGGCGACCGCAGGCATCGGCGCCCAGGCTTTCGCCCATGCCCTGATCATCCTGTTGATCGTCCTCGGCAATATCGGCTATGTTGCCAACCGTCGCGGCTGATGCCGGGCGTGCGAGTCGCGTGAAGCCTCGATCCGCCACGCGAGGAGGTGAAACGTAAGTGAACAACCCGTGGTTCTACAACACGGTAGGAGCTATCTCTACGCTGATGATCTTCAGTTATCTCTGGAAAGAGAACGCGGTCTACAGAATCGCTGAGCACATCTTCGTCGGTCTGTCCGGTGGCTACATCGTTACCTATAATTGGCATTCAACCCTGAAACCGGCAATTCAGCAGGAGATCCAGGTCGATAAGCAATACTACCTGATCACTGCAATCATCATAGGCCTGCTCATGTACTTCCGGTACTTCCCGAAGGTCGCCTGGCTGGCGCGCATCCCGATGTCGATCTGGGTCGGCTACGGTGTCGGCTACACGCTCGTGTACGCGCCGGCGCCGTTCATCACCCAGATCACGAACAGCTTCCAGAAGTTCTCCGCCACGTACAGCACCTGGTACGGCACGAACACGGTGAACAATATCCTCTTCTTCGTGTTCCTGATCAGCACCATGATGTACTTCTTCTTCACCGTAAAGCGCGACAACCCGGTCATGGCCGGCGGGGCGATGCTTGGCCGCATCGTCCTGATGCTGGCGTTCGGGTCAGCATTCGGCAACACCGTCCAGGGCCGCATCTCGCTGTTCATCGGTCGCGTCAATTTCCTGCTCGGCACCTGGCTCGGCCTGATCAAGTAGGCGCCAGGACTTCGCAGGGAAGCGGGGCCGAACACAGAGCCCACTCGCGCCTGAGTGGGCTCTGTCACTACTCTGAGGAGGTGGTCAGATGGGAGAAGTCAGGACTGGAGCACCAACCTCAATCCTGGCAACGGACGTCGGCAGTACTACGACCAAGGCCATTCTCATTGAGAAGCGCGGGGACGAGTATCGTCTGGTCACCCGTGGCGAGATGCCGACAACCGTCGAGGCGCCATGGGAGAACGTCATGATCGGCGTCCGGAAGTCGATCCGGCGGATCGCTGAGCTTGAGGAACGGCCGATGCTTGACGACAAGGGCTTGCTGATCCGTCCGCGGCAGGGCAATGCCGGTGTCGACTATTACGTCTCGACGAGCAGCGCCGGCGGCGGTCTGCAGATGATGGTCGCGGGACTGGTGCAGAGCATCAGCGCCGCCTCGGCCCACCGCGCCGCGCTTGGCGCCGGTGCCGTGGTGCTCGACGTCATCGCCGTCGACGACGGCCGCTCGACATCGGAACAGATTCAGCGGATCACCGAGCTGCGGCCTGACATCATCCTCATGTCCGGCGGCGTCGACGGCGGCTCGGTCGCCTATATCGCGGCCATCGCCGAGACGATCATCCAGGCCAATCCGCAGCCACGGTTCGGCTCGATGTTCAAGCTGCCATTGGTCTATGCCGGCAACGTCGACGCCCAGGACATGATCCAGTCGATCGCCGGCCGGACGCTTGACGTGCATCTGGTCGAGAATCTGCGGCCCCGTCATGACCTGGAGAACCTCGGCCCCGCCCGTGAGGCGATCCATGATCTGTTCATGAACCATGTCATGGCCCAGGCTCCCGGCTATGGGGAACTGATGAACTGGGTCGACGTGACGATCATGCCCACGCCGGGCGCCGTTGGCAGCATAATCATGATCATGGCCGAGAAATACAAGGCGAATATCGTCGGCGTCGACATCGGCGGCGCGACGACCGACGTCTTCTCGAGCTTTGACGGCACTTTCACCCGCACGGTCAGCGCCAATCTCGGCATGAGCTACTCCGTCACCAATGTGCTCGAGGAGGCCAAGTTCCAGAATGTCCAGCGCTGGGTACCGTTCCCGATCGACGAGGAGGAGCTGTGCAACTGGGTCAGCAACAAGATGGTGCGCCCGACGACCATCCCGCAGACGCTCGACAAACTGATCCTCGAGCAGGCGCTGGCCCGCGAAGCTCTGCGTCTGTCGTTCGCCCATCACAAAAGCCTCGCCCGCAAGGTCGAGGCGGAGGAGCAGTCGCTCAAGAAGAGCTGGGAGATGGGCGGCGGCCCGACCAGGCTAGCCGGGGTCGAGATTATCAACATGATGCGGCTGGACATGCTGGTCGGCTCCGGCGGCGTCCTGTCGCACGCGCCGCGGCGCGAACAGGCAGCGCTGATGCTGATGGACTCGTTCGAGCCGCAGGGCATCACCCAACTGGCGGTGGACTCGATCTTCATGATGCCCCACCTCGGTGTGCTCGGCTCGGAGTACCCGGACATCGCCGCCGAGGTGTTCGACAAGGACTGCCTCGTCAGACTCGGCACCTGCATCGCCCCGGTCGGCAACGGCCGCGACGGCGCACCCTGTCTGACATACAAGCTGCACCTCGCGGGCGGCCGAGTGGTCGAAGGCCGGGTCGCGTTCGGGCAGCTGGCCCGAATCCCTCTCGGCGTTGGCGAGACTGCCCGCATCGAGGTCAACCCGGCCGGCGCGTTCGACATTGGCCAGGGGAGGGGGCGACGGGTCGAGACCGAAGTCCACGGTGGCCTGGTCGGGATCGTGTTCGACTGCCGCGGCCGGCCGATCGCCCTGCCCGACGATGCCAGGAAGCGCAGCGAGAAGCTGTGCGAATGGATCGAAACGCTCAACGTCTATCCGCCCGAGGCTTTCGCCGCTTGCCGTGCCCGCCAGGCGAACAACGCGGCGAACCGCGCCAGTGAGAAGGGGGGTCAGAAGCGTGGCGGTGTCTTCTCCGCTCTCAAGCGCTAACCCGCAGATCACGAGAGTCCGCAAGCTGCGCCGTCTGCCCCTGCCGGGCGAGGTCCTGGTCAGTCCCGGCGAACGGGTGACCCCCGACACGATTGTCGCCAAGATCAGCCTCAAGCCCGGCATCCCCTGGGTCGTTCCGGTCGCCCGCCTGATCGGTGTCGAGCCGGCGGACCTTGGCTCGGCGATGCTGAAGCGAGTCGGCGACCGCGTCAAGATGAAAGAGGTGATCGCGCGCGCCGAAAAAGGCCTGTACGGGCGCAAGGAATTCGAGTCGCCGACCGACGGCGTGATCGAGGAGATTTCGACCAAGTCGGGGCGCGTCACCATCCGCGAGGAATTCGGCAAGGAGGAGCCGCCGGTCCAGGTCGATGTCGCCTTCGAGCTTGGCGTCCGGCCCAAGGATGTGCGGAACTGCCTCCTGCGTCAGATTGGCGAAGAAGTCAAGAAGGGCCAGATCTTCGCCAAGAAGGGCGACATGGCCGCGTTCTTCACCAAGACGGCAATCGCGCCGATTTCCGGCATCATCGAGTCCGTCAACGACCAGACTGGCTTTGTCACTATCGCTCGCCCGTTCAAGGAAGTCGTCGTCAAGGCGTACATTGATGGGCAGGTCGATGAGGTCGTCGCCAATCGCGGCGCCTGGGTCTCGACGCCGGCGGTCCGACTGACCGGCATCTTCGGCCTCGGGCGGGAGACGCACGGTGAACTCAAGCTGGTCTGCACCCGACCCGACGAGGAGCTGACAGCCGACAGGATCACGCCGGACTGTGCCGGCAAGATCATCGTCGGCGGCGCCTTCGCGACCAACGATGCCCTCAGCAAGGCGCTCGCAGTCGGCGTCAAAGGCGTTATTACCGGCACTGCGAGCTATCTCAACATCGTCAACTCCCTCGGCGTCAAGCTCGGCGTCGGCATCACGGGCCAGGAGGATGTCGGCCTGACGGTGATTCTGATGGAAGGCTTCGGCGTCCTCAGCATGCGCGACGAGGCCTTCAACACGCTGCGCCAGCTTGAGGGCCGGCATGCCTCCATCAACGGCGCGACGCAGATCCGCGCCGGCGCGATCCGGCCTGAGGTCATCGTCGCTTTCCCCGACTATCAGGGCGAACTGGCGGAGCAGCCCGTCGTCGACGAAGAGTTGTCGATCGGCCTGCGCGTGCGCATCATCAACGACCCGTGGTTCGGCCAGATGGGCACCATTGTCGCTGTTCCCCGCGAACCCCGACTCGTCGAGAACGAGGCGAGGGTGCCGGTGGTCGAGGTGAAGCTGGAGTCGGGCGAGACGGTGACAGTGCCGCGACCGAACGTGGAGGTCTGGTAACAAAGCCGGTGACAGGCGCGCCATGCGTACCATTTGGGTAGATGCCGGTGCCATAGGGTGGCACTCCACGGGATTCTCGGCCCGGCTCGACTCAGCGCGCAGCGATCGTAGCGCGTTCACATAGGAAGCCGGGCCGACAATCCAATTCCGTGCCACCCTAAGGCACCGGCACCCACCCCAGCGGCACGCATGGCGCGTCAGCCACCGGCACCGGCTCCTCCCCAGCCGCGCGGATCGCATGTCAGCCAGCAGCCTGGGCTGCGGCCGGGCCGACAGTCCAATTCCGTGCCACCCTAAGGCACCGGCACCCACCCCAGCGGCACGCATGGCGCGTCAGCCCCCGGCACCGGCTCCCACCAACGGGCTCGACCAATCACAGACAGACGGCCGCAACCGACCGTCTGTCTCCTTCGCATTGGGCTCGCGTTGATCGATGTCGCTGCCGTTGGCGGCTGCCCGACTGGCGTGCCGCTCGCTAGAACCCGCCGGTGATGAGCCACTTGCCTCCGTCGAGCAGCATGTCGAAACAGGCGTTCGTCGTCGTGTCCTTACCATCTTTCGTGCGCGTGACGGAGAATGTCAACGAGCTCTGTTCCGCGCCGAGGAGGTCATAGGCGGCACTGTAGTCCCCTTTCCTTCCGAAAAATTAGTCTGTAAACTCATATTCTTCCGGCAGCATGCATTTCCTCCAACCCTGACCCGCCCGTCGACTCGCCGCGCGTCGAAATGTCACAGTCCCGACGCAATTCGCGCCAGCAGGGACGGAATGTCCAGAATCTCGCGGGTTTCCACCGGATAACCTAGGGCTGAAGACCACCTTCTGGCGGAGAAGGATAAGGACCAGCCTTGCCGAATCTAAAGCCCCTGAATGCTTCACGTTGGAGGAGTGGTATCGTGGAGGAACTCACAGCCAAACGGCGCGATGAGCTCATCGACTGGTTCGTCGACCAGGTGACAAAGCGCGGATTGACCACCCCGGCAATCATCTTCCTGGAGGTCAACCGGCCTATGACATTCGTCGCCAGCTCGCTGGCGACGTTCCTCGGGCCAATCGTCGGCGTTGTCCTGCCGCCCAACATGATGGATGAGATCGCTGCGTTGCTTGCCGATCGCAGTAACGTCGATTTGGTCATCGACCGGTTGGAGAAGGCAGCCGACCTACAGAACCGCCGTGACCGCGAACTCAAGCTGAAGGTGCAGGAGGAGAGGAAGCGTCGCCGCCTGGCCCGCGAGGGCAAGCTGCCAGCAGAGGCCGGCGACCAGCCAGCCGAGCAGAAGCCGGAGAATCCGCCGGATCCGCAGTGATTGTTCATATCCAATCGACCAACTGCATCTTTTCAGTGAGATAATCCCTCAAAGGACGCAAATTTCCTTGAAGGGATTTCGACAAGCAGCGCGAATATCGTTTGTTTGTTGGGTACCGACCAGTCAGCTTCTTTCGCAGAAAGGGAGGAGACGCAAGTTGTCCGAAGCCAAGCCCAAATACGAGCTAAACCGGGAGATCAACTCGATCCTGGCGACCGACTGCGGCAGCACGACAACCAAGGCCATTCTCATTGAGAAGGTCGATGGTGAGTACCGCCTGATCGTTCGCGGCGAGGCACCGACGACGGTGGAAGCGCCGTTCGAAGACGTTACCGCCGGTGTCCGCAACGCCATCCGCGAGATCGAAGAGCTGAAGAACCGCACGTTCCTTGATGAGAAGGGCGTCATTAGCCCGGTTCGGCCCGACGGCAGCGGCGTCGACATCTATCTGTCGACCTCCAGCGCCGGCGGCGGTCTGCAGATGATGGTCGCCGGCGTCGTCAAGGCGATGTCGGCTGAGTCGGCCCAGCGCGCAGCCCTTGGCGCCGGCGCTATCGTCATGGACGTCATCGCCGTTGATGACGGCCGCGAGCCTTACGAGAAGATCCAGCGCATCCGCCACCTCCGCCCGGACATGATTCTGCTCTCCGGCGGCATTGACGGTGGCACGATCACCCACGTCGTCGAAATCGCCGAGCTGATCGCCGCGGCCGAACCGAAGCCGCGTCTCGGCATCGGGTTCAAGCTTCCGATTATCTATGCAGGCAACAAGGACGCCCGGACGCACATGCACGACACCCTGGCCGAGAAGGTCGACCTCCGACTGGTCGACAACATCCGCCCGGTGCTTGAGAAAGAAGTCCTTGGCCCCGCCCGCGAAGAGATCCACAACCTGTTCATGGAGCACGTCATGGCGCAGGCCCCGGGCTACAACAAGCTGATGAAGTGGACCGAGATCCCCATCATGCCGACTCCGGGCGCCGTCGGCATCGGTATTCAGAACGTCGGTCAGACCTACGGCATGAACGTCGTCGGCGTCGATATCGGCGGCGCAACGACCGACGTCTTCTCGTACTTCAAGAACGAGGCTGGCGAGCCGATCTTCAACCGCACCGTGTCCGCCAACCTCGGCATGAGCTACTCGATCTGCAACGTCCTGCTCGAGGCCGGCGTCCAGAACATCATGCGCTGGGTGCCATTCGACATCGACGAGGCCGATCTGCGTAACCGTATCCGCAACAAGATGATCCGTCCGACCACCATCCCGCAGACCCTCGATGAGCTCATCATCGAGCAGGCCATCTCCCGCGAAGCGCTGCGCCTCGCGTTCGCCCATCACAAGAGCCTGGCTGTCGGCCTCAAGGGCGTTCAGCAGCAGCGTTCGGTCGGTGACATGTTCGAGCAGAGCAACAGCGGCCAGACCCTCATCAACATGATGGACCTCGGCATCATCGTTGGTTCGGGCGGCGTCCTGTCGCACGCGCCGCGCCGCGTCCAGAGCGTCATGATGTGCCTTGACGCGTTCCAGCCGGAAGGCGTCACCTGGCTGACCGTTGACTCGATCTTCATGATGCCGCAGCTCGGCGTCCTGGCCACCGTCCATCCGGTCGCCTCCGGTCAGGTCTTCGACAAGGACTGCCTGATCCGCCTCGGCACGTCGGTCGCCCCGGTCGGCACCGCCAAGGAAGGCGAAGAAGTCCTCCGCATCAAGGTCACCATGCCCGATGGCCGCGTCATCGAAGAGGTCGGCCACTACGGCGAGATCAAGGCCATCCCGCATCCGGAGGGAAAGGCTGAAGCCGAAATCCATCCGCTCAAGGGCATGGACGTGGGCGCTGGCAAGGGCCAGACTCTGCGCACTACTCTTGAAGGCGGAGTCACCGGCATCGTTCTCGACTGCCGTGGCCGCCAGCCGTTCGCGCTTCCGGAAGACAAGGCTACTCGCATCAAGAAGCTGGTCGAATGGATCAAGTCCATGGATGTCTATCCGATGGACGCCTTCGAGAAGCTAGTCAAGTAGTGGGGAGGATGGACTGAAATGGCACACGCCTACACACCGGGACTAAAAGTCTCTGAAGAAGCTGTCATTACCAAGCGTCGTCGCCTGCCGCTGCTTGGCCAGGTTCTCGTCAACATCGGCGATGAAGTCGAGCCGACCACCATCGTCGCCCGCACCGAGCTGCCGGGCAACCCGCACACAACCAACATCGCCAACAAGCTTGGCGTTGAGAACGAAGACGTTCTGCACTATTGCCTGAAGAAGCCGGGCGACGCCGTCAAGAAGGGCGAGCAGGTCGCCAAGTACAAGGCGTTCTTCGGTCTGATGACCCGCGAAGTCACCTCGCCGCTCGACGGCGTCATCGAGAGCATCTCGACCGTTACCGGCCAGATGGTCATTCGCGAGCCGGCCATCCCGGTCACCGTGTCCGCCTACGTCAAGGGCAAGGTCGTCGAGATCATGGATCGCGAGGGCGTCGTCGTAGAGACGAAGGCCGCCTTCATCCAAGGCATCTTCGGCGTCGGCGGCGAGACCCAGGGCGTCGTCAAGATGGTCGCCAAGACTCCTGACGACATTCTCGATGCCAAGGACATTCCGGCCGACGGCAAGGGCAAGATCATCGTCGGCGGTTCCCTGATGACCGCCGCGGCCATCAAGCGGGCCGTCGAAGTGGGCGCCAAGGGCATCGTCGCCGGCGGCATCATTGACAAGGACCTGATCGAGTTCCTCGGCTACGACATCGGCGTCGCCATCACCGGTCATGAAGACATTCCGCTGACGATCATCGTCACCGAAGGCTTCGGCAAGATCCGCATGGCTGACAAGACTTTCGCACTCCTCACCGCTGTCGACGGCGAGACCGCCTCAATCAACGGCGCCACGCAGATCCGCGCCGGCGTCATGCGTCCGGAGATCATCGTCCCGGGCCACAAGGCGAAGGCCAAGGCCATCGAGTCGCACGTGGAAGAAGGTCTCGTCCCCGGTACGCCGATCCGCATCATCCGCGAGCCGTACTTCGGCATGCTGGCAACCGTCACCGAGCTGCCGCCTGAGCTGCAGATCATCGAGACGGAAGCGCACGTCCGCATCATGAAGGCCCGCCTCGCCGACGGTCGCGAAGTCACCGTTCCGCGCGCCAACGTCGAGATCATCGAGGGCTGATTCCCGCACCGGACAAGGCCGCGACTTGTGTCGCGGCCTTCGTTTTTGCCGGCAGGAAATCGACGCTTTTGTTAGAACTGCGTAATGTCGGGTCAATCCGTGGTCCCGTCATACCGAGAGGAGGAGCAAGGCGATGCTGGCAATCAAGAACGGTAAGCTGCTGACGATTACCAACGGCACGATCGATGGCGGTACGATCCTCGTCGATAATGGCAAGATCACCAAGGTCGGCAAGGACGTCGAGATTCCCGCCGGGGCCCAGGTCATCGATGCCACCGGCAACTACGTCATGCCGGGCGTCATGGATGCTCATGCTCACGTGGCCATCTGGGAAGAGAGCATCGGCTGGGAAGGCGACGATGTCAACGAGCTGACTGATCCCCTCACGCCGCAGGTTCGCGCCATCGACGGCATCAATCCTGAGGACCAGGGCTTCAAGGACGCCATCCAGGGCGGCGTCACCGGCATCTGGTGCGCCCCCGGCAGCGGCAACGTCATCGGCGGCGAAGGCGTGACGATGCGCACTTACGGCGCGACCATGGATGAGATGATCATCAAGAACTTCTCCGGCCTCAAGGCCGCTTTCGGCGAGAATCCGAAGCGGGTCTACAGCAACCAGAAGAAGATGCCGTCGACCCGCATGGGCACTGCCGCCGTCATGCGCGAGGCGCTGATCAAGACGCTCAACTACATGAAGAAGATCGAGAAGGCCAACGGCGATCCCGAGAAGATGCCGGACCGCGACTTCAGGCTCGAGGGCATCGCCCGCGTCCTGAAGCGCGAGATCCCGATGCGGACCCATGCCCATCGCGCCGACGACATCTTGACCGCGCTGCGGATCGCGCGCGAGTTCGACTTCGACATGACGATCGAGCACTGCACCGAGGGCCACAAGATCGTCGACAAGCTCGCCGAGTGGAACATCATGTGCGCTGTCGGTCCGTCGTTCGGCCATCGCGCCAAGGTCGAGCTGAAGGACAAGAGCTGGGCGACCCCGGGCATTCTCGCCAACGCCGGCGTCCGCGTCTCGCTGATCACTGACCACCCGATCATCCCGATCCAGTATCTGCCGCTGATGGCCGGCTTCGCGGTCAAGTACGGCATGAAGGAAGAGGATGCGTTCAAGGCTCTGACGATCAACCCGGCGACCATGGCTGGCGTCGGCGACCGGTTCGGCAGCCTCGAGGTCGGCAAGGAAGCTGACATCGCGATCTTCGACGGCCATCCGTTCGAGATCAAGACGCACTGCCTGTATACAATCGTGAAGGGCGAAGTGGTTCACAAGCTCTAGGGCGTTCGCGGTCTTGGCACAGGCCCCCCATTAACACGCGGCTTCCAAGTGAAAAACGCCGGGCTTCATCCACCACACAGTGGATACCCGGCGTTTTTCAACCTCCAGCCGCGTGTCAACGGGGGGCCTCTCCCATGACGGCGAACGCCAGGAGTTCACCTTTCGGCGCGTTCGTTGGAGGGGAGACGGGGGTGGATGCAGTATTGGAGTTGATACGGGACGGGAAGGGGGCCCAAGCGATGAACGACTCACCAAGTGCAGACATGGGGCCGGTCGGCGGCATTGACGGCAAGGCAGGCCGGCTCGCAGAGCTGGCCGAGCGCGCCAGGCAGTGCGACCGCTGTCGACTGCGCAGCGGCTGTCGCGGCGTCGTGTTCGGGGAAGGCGACCCGGCGGCCCGGCTGATGTTCGTCGGCGAGGGGCCGGGGCGGAGCGAGGATGAGCAGGGGCGGCCGTTCGTCGGCGCCGCCGGGCAGTTGCTCGACCGGATCATCGCGGCGATCGACCTCAGGCGGGAGCAGGTCTACATTGGCAACATCGTCAAGTGCCGGCCGCCGGACAATCGGCTGCCGCAGCCGGATGAGGCGCAGGCGTGCCGGCCGTGGCTGGATGAGCAGATCGCGATCATCGACCCGCTGATCATCGTCTGCCTTGGCGCGCTGGCGACGCAGACGCTGATCGCGCCCGAGGCGCGCATCACGCGCTGGCGCGGGCAGTGGTACGAGCGCGACGGGCGGTTGCTGATGCCGACCTTTCACCCGGCCGCGCTGCTTCGTGATCCGGCGAAGAAGCGTCCGGTCTGGGAAGACATGAAGATGGTTCGCGACAAACTCAAGGCATTGGTGGCAGCCGCCAGTTGATGGAGAAGGCGGGGGCAGCGCCCCCGCCTCTGTTCGTTGCCTTGCTCAGTAGCCGCGCTGCTTGTCGACGACGTTCAGGAGTTCCTCGCCAGCCGCGAAGCGTCGCAGGTTCTCGGCGAACATCGCCACCGTCCGCTGGTTGATGTAGGGCGAGCGCGCCGAACAGTGCGGCGTCAGGATGACGTTCGGCAGGCTCCAGAGCGGGCTGTCCGCCGGGAGCGGCTCAGGCTCGAAGACATCGAGCCCGGCGCCGGCGATGCGGCCGTCCTGCAGGGCGGTGATCAAGGCCTCCTGGTCGATCACGTTGCCGCGGGCGACGTTGATCAGATGGGCCGACGGCTTCATCTTGTTGATCTGCGACCGGCCGATCAGGCCGACGGTGTCCGGGGTGGACGGCACGGCGACCACGACGTAATCCGACTGCGCCAGCAGATCCTCCAGCCGGTCGTCCGGCAGCACTTCGTCGACGAACGGCACCGGCTGTGGGTGGCGCTTGGTGCCGATGACGCGCATGTCGAGCCCCTTCGCCTTCTTCGCGACGAGGCGGCCGATGCCGCCAAGACCGACGATGCCGACCGTCCGCTCGGCGATCTCGTCGACGGGCAGGTTGCGGTACCAGACATGCTCGCGCTGTTGGCGGTAGAGAGCCGGGAAGCTGCGGGCGAGGGCGATGATCATGCCGATGACGTGCTCGGCGATTGGCGGCGCGTGGACGCCCGCCGCGTTGGTCAGCACGATGTCGCTGTCGACCAGCTCCGGCACGAGGATGTTCTCGACGCCCGCGAAGAAGCAGTGCATCCACCTGAGACGAGTGGCGCTGCGCAGGACCTCGCGCAGTCCGCCGCCCCGGTCGAGGGCCAGACACAATCCGTCGGCATCGGCCACGGCGGAGCGCGCCTCGGCTTCGGTCGGCGCGATCACCAGCTCCGCGGTCGGACAGGCTGCGCGGACCGTCTCGAGATGTTTATCTTTCATGGTTCCGTAAATGACTACTTTCACTCTCGCTTCCCTCCCGGATGGCTGTGTCGAGCGTTGTTGCCATGCCGTAGTGTCCCCGCCGTCGCCGCCGCCCACGACGAACCGCAGGGAAGTCGAACCAGAGGCGCGAAGTATGCTTCGACACCGATACCACTGCCCGCAGGAGGACCGCCAATGGCAGTCTCAGCAACTGATGCAGCCGGTGCCGGCGAGCTGACCATCATCAGCGATGCGCCGGCCACGACCAACAGCATCGGGCAGGCGCTCGGCGCCGCCCTGTCGGCCGGTGACGTGGTCTGCCTCCACGGCGGGCTCGGCGCCGGCAAGACCCACCTGGCCCAGGGAATCGCGTCCGGCGCAGGCGTGGCAGAGCCGGTGACCAGCCCGACGTTCACGCTCGTCAACGAATACGCGGGGCGGCTGCCGCTGGCCCATTTCGACTTCTACCGCCTCGAGCAGGCGAGCGAGCTTGATGACATCGGCTTCGACGAGTATCTCGACGGCTCGCGCGCCGTCATCATCGAGTGGGCCGGCCGGTTCCCCGCGCGCCTACCCGCGCAGCGGCTCGACATCCGCATTGATATTGGCGGCGAGCAGCGGCGAATCCTGCACCTTACGGGTTCCGCCGGTCTGCTCGACAGGGTCCGGGCCAGTCTGCGCGCCCACGGCATCGCTACCGCCAACCAGGCAGAGGTGAGCCGATGATCGTCCTCGGAATCGAAACCGCGACCATCGCCTGTGGCGTGGCGCTCGTCAGTGACGCCGGCGTCCTCGGGACGATGCAGATCGCCACCCGTCAGGCCCACTCGGAGCGGCTGATGCCGCTGGTCGACGCGCTCCTGCGCGAGACCGGCATCAGCCGGAGCGAGTTGGCTGGCATCGCCGTGTCACAGGGGCCGGGGTCGTTCACCGGACTCCGGATCGGCATCGCCACCGCCAAAGCCATTGCTCTGGGACTGGGCCTGCCGGTCGCCGGCGTTCCGACGCTGGCCGCCGTGGCGGCCAACGCGGGGGAGGCCGCCAGCCTGGTCTGGCCGGCGCTCGTTGCCAAGAAGGATGAGGTCTATGGCGCCGTCTACCGCGGCGGCGAGGAACCGACACTGCTCGGCGAGCCGTGGGCATGTCCGCCGGAAGAGTTGCTCCCGCGTGCCCTGGCCGCAACCGCGGACGCCCTTGGCGCCGCCGACGCGGCTGCGGCCTGGCTGGTAGGCGACGCCTACGCGCGGTTCGCGGATGCGCTGGGGCTGCTGGCAACAGGGTCGCAAGCTGGCCCGACGCAGGTGAGCGGCAGACGGGTGCACATCCTTGGCGCGCACGCCGCCCTGCCACAGGCCGCCGTCGTGGCGCGCCTCGGACGCGCCGCCCTGCTGCGTGGCGAGGGTGTCGACGCAGCCGCGCTCGAGCCGCTCTATGTCAGGCGACCGCAGGCGGAGTTGGTCCTCGCCGCGCGCGAAGCAGAGGAAGGGGGAGCACGGCGTGGACGCTGTGAATAACGGGCCGCTGCCAGTCAGTGAAGTCTACCTGCGGGACATGACCGTCGACGATCTGGCAGGCGTGCACGAAGTCGAGCGGCTGTCATTCAAGACACCCTGGTCGACCAACGCCTTCTTGCGCGAACTGACGGAGAACATCTACGCCGACTATATCGTCGCCGCCAGCGGTGACCGGATCGTCGGCTATGCCGGCATGTGGATCGTCATCGACGAGGCCCATGTGACCAATGTCGCCGTCCACCCGGATTTCCGCGGTCGCCACATCGGTGAGCGGATGATGCTGGAGCTGTTCGCGCGGGCAAAGGCCCGCGGCGCCCACCGGATGACGCTCGAGGTTCGGACCAGCAACGACATCGCCAAGCATCTCTATGAGAAGCACGGCTTCGTCGCCCGGGGACTGCGCAAGAACTACTACTCCGACACCGGCGAGGACGCCATCATCATGTGGAAGTATGATCTCTGACGCCGGCGCGGATCCTGCGAGCACGGGGGAATATGCCTTGACGCGGCCTCACTACACACTTGGACTCGAGACATCATGCGATGAGACGTCAGCCGCCGTCGTCGCCGAAGGCCGTCACGTGCTGGCGAACATCATCTCGTCGCAGATTCCGCTGCACCGGCGGTTTGGCGGTGTGGTGCCCGAGATCGCCAGCCGCAAGCATGTCGAACTGGTCGTGCCCGTGGTGCGGGAGGCCGTGGCTGAAGCCGGGCTGCAGCTTGCCGACATCGACTCGATCGCGGTGACTGCCGGACCGGGGCTGATCGGCGCGCTCCTCGTCGGCGTCGCGACCGCCAAGGCCCTCGCCTGGGCGCTCGACAGGCCGCTCGTCGGCGTCAATCATCTCGCCGGTCACATCGCGGCCAACTACCTCGAACAGGAGGAACCGCTGTTCCCGGCGCTCTGCCTGGTCGTTTCGGGCGGACACACCGACCTGCTGCTGATGACAGCGCCGGATCAGGCGACAGTCCTCGGCCGCACGCTCGACGACGCCGCCGGCGAAGCCTTTGACAAAGTGGCGCGGGCCATCGGGCTGCCCTACCCCGGCGGGCCGGCGATCGAGGAGGCCGCGGCGAGCGGCGACGCCACGGCGGTGGACCTGCCGCAGGCACGGCTCGGGGAGGGCTCGTTCGATACCAGCTTCAGCGGGCTCAAGACGGCCGTCCTCAACTATCTCAACCATGAGCGTCAGGCCGGGCGGGAGATCGACGTTCCCGATGTCGCCGCCAGCTTCCAGCGGGCGGTCGTGTCGGCGTTGGTCAGCCGCGTCGAATCTGGTATCGCCCGCTACCAGCCCCGCGAGGTCATGCTCGCCGGCGGCGTGGCGGCGAACGGCGAGTTGCGCGCGGCCCTGCGCGCAGTGGCGGAACGCGCCGGCATCCGCTTCCGTTTCCCGCCGCCGCGCCTTTGCACCGACAACGCGGCGATGATTGCGGCGGCAGGTTACAGGCTCTGGCGAGCAGGTCGAGTAGCGGCGCTCAACCTTAATGCGACGGCGAATTTGCCTCTCGGGTACGCGAATGCCTTGCCATCCTTGGACAAGTAATGCAACGGAGCGCGCAAGGCGCGAACCGACGCACGGCGCTCCCTGTGGACAGGTTATCCACACCCCTGTGGATTCTGTGGATGACTGGCCCTGAAACGTGCTCAGTGGGGTCGACCCTGTTGATAGACCTGTGGATTCTGTGATTTCGACGTTTTCTGGGAGGGGAGACCAGCGTGCGGCGTCTGACCAGCTATCCGGTGAAAGGCCGGAATTCCCTTCAGTTTTGGGCAAAAGCGAGGAATCCGCTGCGCGTCTGCTGGAACTTCGTCGTCATCTCACTGTGTCGAATCATGCCATCACTCTACCTGAAGAACGCTCTCTACCGCTCGCTCGGCGCGACCATCGGCCGCCGGACATCGGTCGGTCTGATGGCGATGCTCGATATCTTCTGGCCCGATCTCATCACCATCGGCGACAACTCGATCATCGGCTACAACGCGACCATCCTCTGCCACGAGTTCCTGATCGACGAGTACCGAACGGGCAGAGTGGTGATCGGCAAGGACGTCATGGTCGGTGCGAACAGCACCATTTTGGCCGGCGTGACGATCGGCGACGGGGCGACGGTCTCAGCCATGTCGCTGGTCAACCGTGACGTCCCGGCTGGCGCGATCGTCGGCGGAGTGCCGGCCCGCATCATAAGAATGGATCGTTCGGGGGGAGAATCCGTCCGCGAGGAGGGGACCAGGTGAGCAACACAGGCATCATCCTGTGGCTGCAGTCGTTCCACACGCCGGTGCTCGACTTCCTCATGAAAGCGATCACCGCCATCGGCGGCGAGACGTTCTACACGATCGTCATCCCGATCATCTACTGGTGCATCGACAAACGATATGGGTTCAGCCTCGGCACCGTGTTCATGGTCTCGAACTGGATCAACCTTGGACTCAAGGACCTGTTCCGCATTCCCCGGCCGTCGCACGCCGTCGTCAGGGTGCTCGACAGCGTCGGCGGGTACTCGTTCCCCAGCAGCCATGCCCAGGGCACAGCGACGTTCTGGGTTCACCTGGCGGCGAAGATCAGGCGGCGCTGGTTCACCAACGTCGCCATCGCCGTGATAGTGCTGGTGTCGCTCTCCCGCCCGTATCTCGGCGTCCACTACCCGACCGACATCCTCGCCGGCGCCGTGCTCGGCACGGCGATCGCCCTGATTGCCTATCGGCTTTGGGCCGACAAGCTCGACATCCCCCTCTGGGCCTTCGTCATCGTGCCGGTCCTGCTCGTGCTGCTCGATCGGACGGCCGACAGCGCCAAGGCAGCGGGGTTTCTCGCCGGCCTGGGCATCGGCTACAACCTTGACCGCCGGTTCCTCGGCTTCCGGGTCGGCGGCGCGCTCTGGCAGCAGGCTGTGCGGACCGCGGTCGGCCTGGCGCTGCTGCTCGGCGTCCGCGTTGGCCTCAAACTGGTCCTTCCGGCCGGCATCTGGTTCGACTACATCCGCTACACCGCCATCGGCGTTACCGGCGGCTATCTCCTGCCGTGGCTGTTCGTGACCGTGGGGCTGATGGCGCGTGACGAGGGGGCAGGTCCGACGTGACCGATCGCGGCAGCGATCCTGCGGCGCAGGTCGCGCTGAACTCCGCGCTGGCGCGGGGAGCATTACCGATCACCTCAGTCTGCAATTTCGCCTGCTGCTTCTGCAGCAACCGTCAGAATCCGGCCGGCGTGAAAACGTTCGCGTTCCCACACCGGTCGCTTGCCGCCATTGAGCGGGATATCGACCAGCTGCCGCGCAGCGGACGGATCGTCGTCGGCGAGGCGGCGACGCGCATCGATGAGGGCGAGCCGCTGCTTCACCCTGAGATCGAGCGCATCCTTACCGCCGTGCGCAGCGCCCGACCGCAGGCCGAACTGGTCCTGACGACCAACGGGTCGCTGCTGGACCGCGCGCGCATCGAGCGGCTGGCAGCGCTGGCGCCGGTCAGCGTCAACCTGTCGCTCAACCTCATCACGCCGGAAGCCCGTCGCCAGTGGCTCGGTGACCGGCAGCCGGAACGCGCCCCGGCAGCGGCGCGTCTGCTCAGCGAGTACCACATCCCGTGGCACGGCAGCCTTGTCGGCATGCCGCACATCACCGGCTGGGACGAAATCGAGCGGACGCTGCGCTATCTGGCGGACGCCGGCGCGCAGACGGCGCGCCTGTTCCTGCCCGGGTTCACCCACCTGGCGCCGCCGGCGCTGCGCTTCGGCGCCGACCTCTGGCCGCAGCTGACTGCGTTCGGGCAGATGATGTCACGCCGGCTCGCCTTGCCGGTCACGGTCGAGCCGCCGCGCCCGCGCGACCTCGCCGCCGCCATCGTCGGCCTGATCAGGGGTTCGCCGGCCGCAGCGGCCGGGCTGCAGGCCGGTGACGTGATCACCGGCATCGATGGCGCCAGACCGCGCTGCCGGGTCGAGGCGCATCGCATGCTGAGCGCCCGCTCCGGCGCATGCTCGCTCATGATTGAGCGTGACGGTGCGCTCCGGACCCACGAGCTGTCGCCCGAGGCGCCACCCGCTGCGCCCGGCACTGGGCGCGCAGCCTACGGCGCTCACGGCGTCGTCCTTGACTATGACATCGACCCGCACCAGGTCGAGCGGGCGGTTCAGCTGATCGAGCGGACCCGCGGCGAGACCTGGGTGCTCACCGGCGCGCTGGCGGCGCCGCTGGTCGAGATGGCCCTGCGCGAGTGGCTGCCGGGAGCGCCCTGGCGCGTGATCACCGTGCCGAACCGCTTCTTTGGCGGTTCGATCATGGCCGCCGGCCTGCTCACCGTGGCCGACGTCATCACTGCCGGTGAGGCTGCCATGGCTGCTGCGGACGCTGCCGGCGGTGCCCGGCCGGGACTGATCATCATCCCGGGGCTGCCCTTCGATGAGCGTGGCCATGATCTGGTCGGGCGCTCGTACTTCGACATCGCCGCGACCCTTGCCACTCCGGTCGAGCTGATCATGTGACTGCGCGGCATCACTGCTGCTTGTCCCAGCCCTGCGGGTGTGGTAATATGAACGAAATACAGGATTGGGTCCTGGCGGGAGGGACAAAGGTGAAGTTCGAGGACAAGTTCGGCAAAGAGGGTCTGACGTTCGACGACGTGCTGCTGCTGCCTGCGGAATCGGACATCTTGCCGCGCGACGTCGACATTACGACCCAACTCACGCGCGATATCCGCCTGAACATGCCGCTCATCAGCGCCGGCATGGACACCGTGACCGAGGCCCGGATGGCCATCGCCATGGCCCGCGAAGGTGGCGTCGGCGTCATCCACAAGAACATGCCGATCGACCGGCAGGCCGCCGAGGTCGACCGAGTCAAGCGCTCCGAGCACGGCGTCATCACCGACCCCATCTACCTTGACCCCGACCAGACGATCAAGGACGCTGACGATCTGATGGCCCGCTACCACATCGCCGGGTTGCCGGTCGTCAGCGACGGGCGACTGGTCGGCATCCTGACCAACCGCGACATTCGCTTCGAAGAGGACCACAGCCGCAAGGTCCGCGATGTCATGACCCGCGACAACCTGATCACCGCCCCGGTCGGCACGACGCTCGACGAGGCGAGGCAGATCCTCGCCCGCCACAAGATCGAGAAGCTGCCGCTGGTCGACGGCAGCTTCGGCCTGAAGGGCCTGATCACCCTCAAGGACATCGAGAAGGCGCGCCAGTACCCCAACTCGGCGCGCGATCGGCGCGGCCGGCTGCTCGCCGCCGCCGCCGTCGGCGTATCGGCTGACACCATGGAGCGGGCGACCGCGCTGGTCAACGCCGGCGTTGACATCCTCGTCATCGATACCGCCCACGGCCACTCGCGCGGCGTCATCGACACAGTGGTCAGGATGCGTCAGGCTTTCCGCGACGTCGCTCTGATCGCCGGCAACGTCGCCACCGCCGAAGCCACAGTCGCTCTCATCGAGGCCGGCGCTGATTGCGTCAAGGTCGGCGTCGGGCCCGGCTCGATCTGCACCACCCGCATCGTTGCCGGCATCGGCGTGCCGCAGATCACCGCGGTGTTCGACTGCGCCACGGCAGCGCGCGAGCGCGGCGTGCCGGTCATCGCCGACGGCGGCATCCGCTACTCCGGCGATGTCGTCAAGGCGATCGCCGCCGGTGCCAGCGTTGTGATGATCGGCAGCCTGTTCGCCGGCACCGAGGAGAGCCCGGGTGAGATGGAGATCTACCAGGGCCGCAGCTTCAAGGTTTACCGCGGCATGGGCTCGCTCGGCGCGATGAAGGCGGGCAGCCGCGACCGCTACTTCCAGGAGAACGCCCAGAAGCTCGTGCCGGAAGGGATCGAAGGCCGCGTCCCGTATCGCGGCTCGCTGTCCGACACCGTCTACCAGCTGATCGGCGGCCTGCGCGCGGGCATGGGGTATTGTGGCGTCCACAACATCAGCGAGCTGCAGACGAACACCCGCTTCGTCCGCATCACCGCTGCGGGCCTGCAGGAGAGCCATCCGCACGACGTCAGCATCACGAAGGAAGCGCCGAATTACTCGGTGTAGCGCGTGATCGGGCGGTGTGAACCGCCGCTCGGCTTCCTGCCAATCACCGGGGCCATACCAGTAGCGCGACAAGGACCAGTGGCTTACTGCCCACTGGTCCTTTCTACTGCTCTGGAGCCGCGAGACTCAGCCGGTGCTGGGCCGGCACCGGCCCCGGATGGGACAGCGGAGCCAGATGCCGCGTATTCAAGCTACTGGCACACGTGCCATATTCTGCAGGAAAAACGCCACCGCAGCCCGAATAATAGCCGGACGATTCTCGACAAGCGAGGCGAGAAAATGCACGAACAATCGACTCTGCTCTTGTTCGACGTTGGCAGCACGACCACCAAGGCTGTCCTCATCCATCGTCAGCCCGCGGGGTCGGTCGAGGTGCTTGCGGTCGAGCACGCGCCAACCACGGTCGAGCGCCCGCACGAGGATGTGATGGTCGGCGTCAGGGACGCGGCGGCGATGGCTGCCGCAAGCGCCGGCGTCTCGACCAACAATGCATTGATGTATGCGACCAGCAGCGCCGGCGGTGGGCTCCAGATGATAGTGGCGGGAACGACCCAGGCGACGACTGCAGGCATGGCGGAGCGCGTTGCGCTCGGCGCCGGCGCGATTGTCCTTGCCAATCTGAGCGCCGATGATGGACACGAGACAGGCGAGAAGGTCGACCTGATCCGCGAGCTGAGGCCGGACATGATCCTGATTGCGGGCGGGGTTGATGGTGGCGACGTGCCCAGGACCATGGCCGAACTGGTGGACATGCTTGCATCGGCGGGTCTGCGGGCCAGGCTTGGGGAGACGTTTCAGCTGCCAATCGTCTACGCAGGCAACGAGGCAGGGTTCGGCCTGGTCCGGGATGTCCTCGGCGAGCAAGCGCTGCTCGTGCGGGTCGAGAACCTGATGCCGGGGTTTCAGATGGAGAACTTCGGGCCAGCGCGCGCCGCAATCCACGAGCTGTTTCAGAATCACGTCATGCAGCACGCGCCCGGTTTCGCGACGCTGGCGGCGCGGGTCGATGCCCCGGTCATGCCGACGCCGGCCGCCATGGCACGGGCAGTCGAACTCGTGCGGCGCGAGACCGGGCGGCCCGTGATGACGTTCGACATCGGCGGTGCGACAACGGATGTCTTCTCCGTTTCCGCGACGGAGTCTGTCCGCAGCGTCTCGGCGAACCTCGGCATGAGCTACAGCGCACTGAACGTGCTTGCGCTTGCAGGCATCGACAGGCTCAGGCAACACCTGCCGGGTGTCGGCGAGGACAGGATCCGCAGCGTGATTACAAACAAGACCGTGCGCCCGACGGCTCTGCCCGAGACGGCTGAAGAGTTGGCGATCGAGCAGGCGGTAGCCAGTGAGGCGCTTCGCCTTGCCACGAACGACCACGTCGCTGTCGCCCGCGACAATCGGCGCCGCGCGGCGAGCCTGCACACAGGAGCGACTCTGCCGCAGTGCGACGATCCCCTCGAGGAGCTGTTCGGCGCACGCGACATCCCGCTGGTCATCGGTTCGGGTGGTGTGCTCTCATTCGCGCCGCAGTTGGAGAGAGTCCCCATGATCCTCGGCGCGGCCCTGACTCCCCGCAGGCCCGTCGAAATCGCCTGCGATCGGCGTTTCCTGCTGCCGCAGGTCGGTCTGCTGAGTGGCATCGATTCCGAGGCCGCAACTGACTTGCTGCATCATCATTGCCTTCGGCGGCTCACCACCATCATCCCCTGCGCTGGCAGACCAGGGTCCCGGCTGACGGTTGCGGTCAGCTCAGCGGACGGCGTCCCCCGCGGCGAGTGGCACTTCCAGCCGGGCGATCAGCAGTACCTATCAGGCGTCACCGGCGACGTTGTCGTGACGCTGCGACCAACCGGCCATGCGGATTGCGGTTGGGGGATGAACAAGAGCCACAGCCTGAGGGTTCATGCCGGCGAGTTCGGGCCCCTGATCCGGTTTCGGACCGTGAGCGACAAGGAGGCGGGGTCGCGATGAGCGTGCGTTGGCACATCAGGACGCAAGGGATTCCGCTGCACAGCACCCCGGCGGTCCGCCCCGGCCCACGGTGCAGCATCGGGCAGCCGCTGGCAACGATGGATTACCTGCCGGGCAACATGAGACGCCTTGACATAGCCGGTGAGCTGGGCGTGGATGCGCCGCAGCTGCGGGAATGCATGGTCAGGGCAAACGGTGCTGTCGTGAGCTGCGGCGACATCATCGCTGTGCGCAATGCATTTGGCTATCCCATAATGGTGCGGACTCCGGTGTCCGGGACGGTGCTGCAAGTGTCCTCCTCGCTGGGCTGTGCCTACATCCGGGAACTTGGCACCCCGCTCACCGGCGATGTGACTGTCGATCTGTCCAGTGCGCCGCACACCGGCAGTGGGCGCCTCGGTGCTGTCTCGAAGGGGCGGAAGGTCAGCAAATACTGCGTGGCCGTCGGCGATGAGGTGGCCGGTGGGCAGCCGCTCGCCATCGTGGAGATACCTGACTCGCTTGGGGCCTTGCCCGGCCAGAAACCGGTCAGCAGCCCCTGTCGTGGACGGGTGAAACTGATCGATACCGCTAACGCCAGGATTACCATCGAGCCGCGCGAGGTGACCAGCGTTCCCTCTGCCTACGCGGGCTACGTAGTGGGCGTTGCCGCCAACACAGTGGAGATCGCCATCTGGGGAGAGCGGATCACCGGTGCCTATGGCATTGGCAATCTTGCGGTCGGGCCCCTGTGCTGCAATGACACGCCGGCCGAGGGAAGCGTCTGGGTCATCCCGCATCGGGCAGCGAGCGCCGACCTCAAGCGGGGAAGAGACGCGGGAGTGGCTGGCATCTGGGCTTCGAGCATAGAGCACCGTGAACTGGAGGAGTTCGCGGGCCGGGAACAGGTGCGCAGCGTCACCGCGGCATGGGATGGACCGGTGGTCGTCATCAGCGAGGGGTTCGGCGATCTGACCATGCCGGCGGCCGCCAGGCAGCGGCTGTTGGAGATGGACGGCAGGATGGTGACCGTCAGTGGTCGGACTCACTTGCGTGCCGGCGCGATCCGCCCGGAGTTGCTGGCGGCGGCCGAGGTGCCAGCGTCCGAAGACCCAACGAGCGATGGTTGCTGGGACATGAACATCGCCCGCATCCGGACGCAGGCCCACGGCGTGGAGGCGCAGCAGACGGCCTGGAATGTCGGTACAGCCGTGCGCGGCATCTGGGGGCACCGGCAAGGCTGGCGCGGCAGACTGCTTGGGGAGCCCGAGTCCACTACCCTGGAGAGCGGCGTCAGGGCTGCTGCCGTCTTGGTCCGATGGGAGCATGGTCTGGACGAACGGGTACCGATCAGGAACATCGTCCCTCTGGCAGAGGAGGTGGACTTTGGTGGCCGCCAATAACGCGAGGACTCCAGTCGAGGACACGGAGACAATCTTGTTCGCCGAAGGAGCGCCTGCGGCTATCGCCGCACTCTATGAGGAGTGCGGCGGCCAGCCGCCGAGTCTGACCAGGCCACTCGCCGAAGCCATTCGTACTGAGATTGCCGCGCTGGCGAGGACAGTGGGGGCAGCGACCACTACTCAGGCCAAGGCGTTCGTCGACCGCGTCAAATCCCTTGGGATTGACGGTGAAGACACTCTCGCCGAGACGCTCATAACCCTGCTGGTGCTGGATGGGCTGACTGCACCTGTCATCCGCCAGGTGGCGCTGGGGGATGCGATGCGCGCAAGTCTCCTTACCGTTCCTGCCAGCCCGGCCGATGGCACCGGTCCGTTTCTGCGTGCGTGCGTCCGGCCAAGCGCACGGAAGTCGGCGGCGGTCTTCTGTTGCGGGAAGCGCTTTCGCCACTCCATGTTGCTCGAGCGGATCCTCATGCAACCTGCAGTCCGGTTGACGTTGGCTTCGATCAGTGCGGACCGCTCGCTTGTCTTGCATCAACGCGCCAAGGGGCCTCTCGTTCAGATCGGCGCGATACAGGTCAAGCGCGCGTTCGCTGAGACGACGTACTACGCGACTCTGCCTTTGCTTGCGACGGAACGGTTGTCATCCCTGCGAGAGCCGGCACTGACTCTCGCTCGCGCGCTGCTGAATGCAGCCGGAGGGCCGGAGTCGCTCGGCGCCGCGCTCCTCAACTCGGGAACGGCAGCCTTGCCCGAGTTCCAGCCTGCTGCGGCACTCGCGGCTGCCACCGGGGTCTTTCAGCACGAGCTGGCGGAGATGTGGCATGAAGCCGGCGTGTTGCCGGTTCCCGTCGACTATCGGCTGACGTCAACCTCCGAGCCTGCGCAGGTCATGCCACCGGTTTCCATTGGCAGTTGATCGGTCAGTAACAGAGGAGGATGGTCAGACATGGGACTCACCTTCGGATCCGTGCGTCGCAGGGGAAACCGCCCCGTGCCAGGGCTCTGCCTGCTGACCGACTGTGCTGCTGCGGCGGCCATGCTACAGGATTGGCAGAGGGAACTGATGGATGGCATGGGTCTGAAAGCCGTCACGGATGCTCAGGACGCGGGCGATCACGCCGTGCCGGGCGA
Organism: Chloroflexota bacterium; assembly: GCA_050261235.1. Classification (GTDB taxonomy): domain Bacteria; phylum Bacillota; class Sulfobacillia; order JBFLWA01; family JBLNDB01; genus JBLNDB01. Next base: position 13,723 of record JBLNDB010000046.1, on the reverse strand, counting down.
CAACCGTTGTGTGACGAGCAGGGGGAATGGACATGTCAACCCTTAAGCCACGAGGAGTGCGTCTGCCGCTGGAACCCGATTTTCTGAAACTCTGGCTCGGCCAGACCATCTCGCTTATCGGAGATAACCTTGGAGCCATGGCCATTACCGTCATGATGGTACAGAAGACCGGCTCTGCCTTGGTGGTTGCCATAGGTCTGGCAATTCAGTTCATCCCGCCATTGGTGTTCGGGCCGATTGCAGGCGTGCTCATAGATCGGTTCAGCCGCAGAAAGATCATGGTGGTTTCGGACTGCCTGAGAGGCGTGATCACTCTGATCATCGCCCTGCTAATCCGCCAAGGTTTCACCCAAGTTGGCTATGCGTACTCGTGGCAGTTCGTACTGGCGATCTTCAGAATGCTCTACGCGCCCGCAACTCAGGCCATCATCCCGGCTCTCGTAAGTCCAGATCGCCTCCAGCGTGCCAACTCCCTGCAGGGGATGGGCATCAACGTGGCTCAGATTCTCGGCCCAGCACTCGCCGGCATCGCGGTCACGGCCATGGGAGCTTCCGCCGCACTGGCACTGGACGCCCTGTCGTTCTTCGTGTCGGCGGGTCTCATCGGTCTGGTCCGTACCGAGGGCGAGGTCAAGGCATCGCCCCGCCAGCGGTCAGCATTGGGGCAATTCGGCGAAGGTCTTGCCTTCTTCAAACAGAACCGGATAGCGCTCCTCTTGCTTTGCAGCGCCATCATGATGAACTTCACCTCAACGCCGACCGGAGTGACGATGCAGGTACACGTGCTCAAGACGCTTGGCAGCGACTCGAAGACCCTGGGGTTCATCTGGAGCGTCGGCGCATTTGCCGCGCTGCTGGCTTCGCTGATCCTGGTGGGGCGGAAGCGCTGGGGTTCGCTTGGCATACTCTTGGTATCGGCAATGGTTGCCGGCAGCATCTCTCTGATTCTCACGTCATTGCCCACCAAGGCTTCATACTTGCCCGCGACATTCTCTCTGTTCCACTTCGCGGGGCCATTTGGCGCGATGGCAGTTCAAACCATGTACCAAGAGATTACGCCGACTGACATGCGCGGGCGAGTATTCGCTGTACGCTCAAGTCTCTCGTCAATTCTCTCGCCGATCGCGGTGATGGGCGCTGGCTGGGCTGTTGATGCGACAGGCAGTGGAGTCGTGCTGAGGGCCCTTGGCCTGATCGAGTTGGCTGCCGCGCTGGGCATTGGCCTCAGTTCGGTCGCTCGCAGATCGCCATACTTTCAGGTCAGGAGCCGGGTGACTGATGCGGCGTAGGCCCTTGCGCCCGTTGGAGTTGCCGATTGGCACGCCATTCGGGGAGGTCCGGGCGCTGCGCCTGCCGAACTCCCGGCTGACGGTCACGTACTCAACGTAGGAGTTTCATCTGACCCGCGAGGACACCGAATCACTGATTCCTTCATCAGTCGTGCTCACGAGTTCCGCCGAGTACTTCTCCGGGCGGGATCCCGTGCTGGACGAGATCCTGCGTCTGATCAGCCTGAGCGAGCGATGATCAGCGGTCTTCGCCAGGATGTAACGGTCAGCATCTGGAAGGTGGGAGTATCATGCCGGGTTCCGCCGCAAAGACCAAGAGCGCAGCGAGCATGGAGCCTGAGAGTCTGTTTGACCGATTCTACGGAATCGTCGCCCAGATTCCGAAAGGCCGAGTCGCGTCGTACGGGCAGGTCGCGGCGATGGCCGGCTGCCCGCGCGGCTCGCGCACCGTCGGCTGGGCGATGCGAGCCGTCCCGGCCGGACTCGATCTCCCGTGTCACCGGGTCGTGTATGCGGACGGGCGCCTGGCGCCCGGCTTCGTCGAGCAGCGCGACCTCCTCGAATCAGAAGGGGTGACGTTCACCCCCGACGGTCGGGTCGATATGAAGCGCTGCGCCTGGTGAGTTCAAGACCTGCCATCACCCGCCGGGAATCGGGCACGATGCGATGCTGAGGAAACCTTGGCCGCCGTTCACCACCCGGTAGGACATCCCGAACCCGCTTCCCATTGACGCCCGGCCCCCGCCGGGCTATAATTGCGTCAGATGGATTAACCGATTAGCTATTAGTGCAATTGGCAATCGCTTGTCCGGGGGTGCTGGCGGTGGCAGCGGAGGAGACGGCTGGTCGCCTGAGCGTCAAGTACTCGTCATTCCTTGAGATGGTGCTGAGCCTGGACCTGCTTTACGCCCCCCAGGCGCACGGCGTACTCCAGCCATGGGTTGTCCGCCTCAAGGAGAAAGTGCCCCGCCGCTTCCACGACGACATCGGCGCCTTCGGCGAGATGCTCGGCGGCTGGCTGCCGTTGGCGCGGCTGGCGCTGCGGCTGGGCGCCGATGACCTCACGGCCACTAGCCTGCTGCAGCGCATCGAGACGGTGCCGGATTACCAGTTCCGCCGGCTGCTCGCCGAGACTCCGGAGCAGATCGGCGCGACCAAGCTCGAGTCGCTCACTCTGCCGAACTGGCGGCGACGCCTGTCGACCTTTCTCTCCGACTATTGGACGGCGATCTTCCGCGAGGAGTTCTACTGGATCGAGCCGCTGCTGCAGCGGAGCGCCCAGGAGACCGCCCGCCGGGCCGAGCGCGAAGATGCGCACCAACTGGTCGATGATCTGACCAACGGACGCATCGACGTGGATCCGATCGACTTCGTGACCATCACCACGTTCCCGTCGGTGTTCGGCACGCCTGACCACGTCATCGACCTTTGGGAGGGGCACCTTGCCCTGACATACGCGGTCTCGCCGGTCGGCGCGATGCCGCGCGACGAGCTGGCGCCGCCGGAGGTGCTGTCCCGGATGCTGAAGGCGCTTGGCGACGAGTCGCGCCTGAAGATCATGAAGCTGATCCTCGACCGGCGGCGCTGCACGCAGGAACTGGCTGGCGAACTGGAATTGTCCGAGCCGACCGTGTCGAAGCACCTCAAGATCCTCCGCGAAGCGGAACTGCTCGGTGCCGAGAAGGCAGGCAACTACGTATACTATAGTCTCAGGCTCGAACGCATCGCCGAGCTGCAGATGCGCATCCTCGACTTCCTCCGCTCCTAGGGAAACGCGGCCCTGGGAGCGGTTCGGGATTACGTTGACTCAACACCCTCCGTCTGAACGCCCTGACACATCAGGGCGTTTTCCTTTTGCCCGGGCGATCGGCGGCCCGAACTATTGTCGCCGAGCCGGAGAGACTGATGAAGGAACCCACTGGTTGGCAAAGAAATAGCAAGTCTGGCTGGAATCGGTAACCGACCGCCCGGTCACGGGCCAGCGGCGGTTACGGCAAAACAAGGAGGCGCCCGTATGAAGGACCGGCTGAAATCCCTCGTCACAGGCAAGCCGGCGGACTACCTCGAGATCCGCGTCGAGGAGAGCCAAGTTACGCGCATTGTGTTCCGGGGCAAGGACCTCGAGACACTCGGACAGTCGATCAACTACGGCGGCAATGTCCGCGCGCTGGTCAACGGCGGTTGGGGTTTCGTCTCGTTCAACTCGCTCGACGGGCTCGAGGCCAAGGTCGATCTGGCGATCCGCCAGGCGGCCCTGATTGGCGCTGCCAGCAAAGAGAAGGTCAGACTGGCCGACGTGCCGGTGGTCGAGGATGTCGTCCGGGTCGAGTACGCCCGCGACCCGCGCAGCGTGTCGCTCGAGGACAAGACCAACCTGTTCCGGGGGTACAACGACATCATCCTGAGCTGGGGCGGCAAGATCCGCAGCAGCAACGTCAACTACACCGACAAGCACACCGTGCTCTACTTCGCCAACTCGGAGGGCACCTACATCGAACAGGAGAAACTCGACCTGTCCGGCGGCGTCTCGGCGATTGCGACCGAAGGCAGCAACACTCAGATCGGGCGCGTCGGCTTCGGCAGCTCGACCGACTTCGGCGTCGCCGTCGGGCTGGAGGAGAAGGTGCGCGAGGCCTGCAAGAAGGCCGAGGCCCTGCTGGCGGCGCCGGTCATCGCCGGCGGCGAGTACACGGTCATCTGCGACCGCACCCTGGCGGGCATCTTCGCCCATGAGGCGTTCGGCCACCTGTCGGAGGCCGACAGCATCGCCGAGAACGAGGCGATGCGCGAGACGATGAAGCTCGGCCGCAAGTTCGGCCACGACTTCCTCAACATCTACGATACCGGCCGTGATGTCGGCGCCCGCGGCTACCTCAAGTACGACGACGAAGGAGTCGCCACCGGCAAGACGCCGTTGATCGAGAACGGCGTCCTCGTCGGCCGGCTCCACTCGCGCGAATCGGCGGCCAAGATGGGCGAGTGGCCGACCGGCAACGCCCGCGCCATCGACTACCGCTTCCCGCCGATCGTCCGCATGCGCAACACCTGCATCGCCGCCGGCGAGGCCAGCTTCGAAGACATGCTGGCTGGTGTCCCGCTCGGCGTCTACTGCGTCAACTCCTACGGCGGCGAGACGAACGGCGAGATGTTCACGTTCTCGGCCGGCGAGGCGTACATGATCCGCGACGGCAAGGTCGCGGAGATGGTCCGCGATGTCAACCTGACCGGCAACGTCTTCCGCACGCTCGCGAATATCGACATGGTCGGCAAGGATTTCTGCCCGCACGAGGGGCCCGGCGGTTGCGGCAAGAACGGCCAGGGGCCGCTACCGACCAGCGAATGGGCGCCGCACGTCCGCATCCAGAAGGTCATCATCGGGGGGAAGAAGTAGTGGAACGCATCATCGAGCTTGCCAAGAAGCGCGGTTGCGAGGCGGCTGAGGTCTACTTCAGCGCGCTCACCCGCACCCCGGTGGAGTACGAATTCGGGCGCCTGAAGCAAGTCCAGACGGTCGAGAACTCGGTGATTGCCGTGCGCGTCATCAAAGACGGCAAACTCGGCTTCGCCACCAGCACCAAGCAGGGAGACTATGAGGCCCTGGTCGATAACGCCGTCGCCACGGCCCAGTTCGGTACCACGGTCGAGTTCCGCTTCGCCGCTCCGGCGGCGCTGCCGACGGTGAACTGCTACGACCGGGCGGTCGTCGACCTGTCGCTGGAGCAGATGCTGGCCGCCGGGAGCGAGATGGTCGAGGCGATCAAGGCCTATGAGCCGAAGATCAACGCCCTGGCGCAGGCGGTCAAGGTCGTGTCGGAGGTCCGCATACTGACGTCGGGCGGGCTCGATGCCAACTACCGGCGCACCGAGCACGAGCTGTTCGCTGGCGGCGAACTGGTCGAGGGCGACAACTTCCTGATGTGCTACGACTTCGATGGCGGCGCCAAGCTGGTCACCAACAGCCGCCAGATCGCCGAGCGGGCAATCGAAAGGTTCCGCCTGGCGCGGACCAACCGACCGCTGACGTCGGGCAAGTACCCGGTCATCCTGACGCCGGTCGGTCTGACCCAGTGCCTCGGCCCGATCGAGGCCAGCATCAGCGGCTCGGCCGTCCAGAAGGGGTTCTCGCCCTGGAAGGACGCGCTCGGCCAGACTGTGGCCGCGGCCAACATCACGGTCTACGATGACGGGGTGCTCGACTGGGCTGCCGCCACCGCGCCGTTCGATGCCGAAGGCACGCCGCGCCAGAAGACGCCGATCATCGACCGGGGCGTGCTGCGCAACTTCCTCGTCGACCGGCGCACCGCGCAGGCCCTCGGCCGCGTCCCGACCGGCAACGCCGCGCGCGGCAGCGACACTCCGCCCAGCGTCGCCCCGACGACGCTCGTCATGGAGGCCGGTGACGCTGACTTGGCGGCGATGATCAAGGGCATCAAGGAAGGCGTCATCATCGACCAGCTGATGGGCGCTTGGGCCGGCAACGCGTTCAGCGGCGAGGTGAGCGGCAACATCGCCCTCGGCTACAAGGTCGAGAACGGCGAAATCACTGGCCGCGTCAAGGACTGCATGTTCAGCATCAACCTGTTCGATGTCCTGAAGCACCAGGTCGCCGCCATCAGCAAGGAGCGCCAGTACAAGGGCGCCTTGCTGCCGTGGGTGCTGGTCGATGGGGCGGGAATCAGCACCAAGTCATAGGTGCGCCGGGCTGGCGGATGTAATCAGATCGGGCTGCGACTTCCGAATCACTTCGGTGGTCGCAGCCCGATCACATGGAGTCTGCCAGGGGCACATGGGTCAGGCACGCATCCCTCAGGCCCGTACTCTGACCATCCCGCTCTGTACCATCTTGTCCGCCCCCGCCGTCGGCACCAGGCGGCCGCGATTCGGCACCGCGAGATAGGCATCGGTGAGTTCCTGCAGCGCCGCGTCGAACGCTTCACCGTCAAGGCCAAGGTCGCCGCGGGCCCAGCCGACGGGCAGGTCCCCGTCCGCCAGCGCGCGCTCGAGAATGGCGAACGCCACCGGGCTGAGGACGACGAACCGCATCGGCGCAAGGATGGCCGCGATCACCCGCTGGACGATCCGGTCGGGGAAGAACTCGAAGTTGCCGATCACCAAATCGGGGAAACACTTGTCACGGATCTCGTCCAGCGGCCGGCCGCGCATCAGCAGCTGCGGGATCGCCTGCCAGTCGACGCAGGCCGGGTCGCGCAGGCGCGCGCCGATGAGGGCGAATAGCAGACTCTGCCAGCCAAGCAGGACAAGCGTCGCCAGCGTGCGGTCGAATTCCGGATACCAGTACACCGTCGGCGACAGTTCGGCCAGGTACGTGCGGTAGACCTGGATGGCGCCACAGTCGCCGGTCTGTTCAGCGTAGAGCAGGTATGCGAGAAAGTTGGCGATGCCCTCATCGAACCAGGGGATGTACCCCTGGCCGCGGATGGCGCAATGGACGTTCTCATGCAGGACCGTGATCTCGGTCAGCCCTGGGAAGAGGTGATCGCGCTTGAGGTAGACGCCGTCGCGACCGGAGTAGCCGAAGAAGTCGCCGCGGTCGTGCGGCGGCGGGAAGTTCTTGAGAATCTGGTGGGGTTTCGCCTGATAGGGGAAGCGGAACCGGTCGGTCAGCGCCTTGCGCGCGATCTCGCGATACTGCTCGACGACCTGATCCGGCGCGTAGCCTTCGTCGCAGATCGTGTTGAGTGCCGTGGCAACGGCCTCGATGTCACGGATGCGATAGCGCAGGGCGACGCGGGCGACCGGGTCGGCCGCGTCCGTCTGGGCTTCGAGATTGCGCGCCGCATCGAGGACAGAGCCACCCGTCCGCACGGACACACCGACCGGCTTGAGGGTCGGCTTGATCAACTCGAGAATGGCGCTCCGCGGTTGGTTCAGGGTCGGCTTGCTGGCAAGCGCGTACCGTGCGGCTGCTAGCTCCGTCAGCGACAAGTTACCGCCACCTTCTGACAGCATTCGACCTACCATTCGGGGGCCACGCTGGATTTTCCTGCCTCACGGGTCTGCGGCAGACACGAAGACAGGGCGGGGATGCCCCGCCCTGCCCGCGACCGGCGGCGCCACGCGCCGCAAGATGATACTACAGTCAGCCACAGTCCTCTTCTTCGCCTTCGTCAAGCAGCTGGTCAGTGATGTTGGCGACGAACTCGACCAACTCGCCGCACTTCTTGCGCCAGTCGTCGCTTTCTGGCTTCAGGTCGGCACAGTCGAGGCTGCCGAACTTGGCCTTCACAGCGTCGGTCAGCCGTTTGCAGAGCGGCTTCAGCTGGGTCGGCTTCTCCTCACCGAGGGCCCTGCCGTACCAGCGTCCGGCGGCCATCAACCCGCCGGCGACGGCGCCGCACAGCGCACCGCTGCCGCAGCCGCCGGCGAACGCGCCGGCGATCTTGAGGCCAAGGTCGCGCTGCGCGGCATCGAGGTCCTGTGACAGCGCGAGCCAGACCGACTCGGAGCAGCTGTAACCCTGGTTGAACAGGTCCAGCGCCACCTGGCCGGGCGTCTTCTTCGTATCCATGTGACTTACCCCCCTTCCCAATCAGCATCTCAACAATTCCCCAAGCCCGGCGCGATTCCTGCAGGAGCACGGGCGATGCCTCATGGAACAGCATTGCCGGAACGGCCAGGAACTTTTCCTTCCAGTTTCCGTATCCCAACACTGAAGGGGGCTGGAACATGAGCGGTCTTTCCGCGATTCTGGCAGTCGATGTCGGCAGCACGACGACGAAGGCCCTGCTCTTCACAGACGACGGTACCGGTTTCCGGCGGGCGGCAGACGGCAATGTGCCGACCACCGTCGAAGCGCCCCTCGAAGATGTCATGATCGGTGTCCGCGCGGCGCTGGCGCGCATCGAGGCGCAGACCGGCCGGCGGCTGCTGGCTGATGGCGAACTGCTCAGGCCGGCGCGGGACGGTGCGGGCGTTGACCTGTTCGTGGCGACCAGCAGCGCCGGCGGCGGACTGCAGATGATGGTCAGCGGCGTCGTCCGCGAGCTGACGGGCGAGAGCGCTGAGCGCGTCGCTCTTGGCGCCGGCGCCATCGTCCTCGATGTCCAGGCGGTGGATGACGGCCGCCAGGTCGTCGAACGCATCCAGCGCATCCGCGGCCTGCGTCCGGACATGATCCTGATCTCCGGCGGCACCGATGGCGGCAACTTCTCGCACGTCCTCGAGATGGCCGAGATCGTTCGCGACGCCAAGCCGGCGCCGCGCTTCGGCGCGCAGTTCCAGCTGCCGGTGGTGTTCGCCGGCAACGCCGATGCGGCTGAGCAGGTCAGCTCGACCCTGGGCAACATCGCTGACGTGCGGGTCTGCCCGAACATCAGGCCGGTCCTCGAACAGGAGGTCGTCGAACCGGCGCGCGAGCAGATCCACCGCCTGTTCCTCGAGCACGTCATGCAGCATGCGCCGGGATACGACAATCTCGTCGCCTGGGCGAAGGGCCGCATCCTGCCGACTCCGGCGGCGGTCGGCGAGATCCTGTCGCTGGCGTCGCTCCGGCAGGGCGCCAACATCATCGCCGTCGATGTCGGCGGTGCGACCACCGACGTCTTCTCCGTAAGCGAGGGTGCGTTCAACCGCACGGTCAGCGCTAACCTCGGCATGAGCTACAGCCTCGCCAACGTCGCCGCCCAGGCCGGCGTGGCCAACGTCATGCGCTGGCTGGCAATCGACGTCTCCGAGACCGACTTCCGCAACTGGCTGGCGAACAAGATGATCCGCCCGACGACCCTGTCCCAGACCATCGCTGACCTGATGCTCGAGCAGGCGACCGCCCGCGAGGCGCTGCGCCTGGCGCTCGACCATCACCGGCAGCTGGTCGTCGGTCTCAAGGGCGTGCAACAGCAGCGCAGCATGGATGAGGTCATCGACCAGCGGCCGACCGGCGAGACGAAGATCGACCTGCTCCGCACCGACATGCTGATCGGCAGCGGCGGCGTCCTGTCGCACGCCCCGCGACGGGCTCAGGCGATGCAGATGATGATCGACGGCCTGCAGCCTGAGGGCGTGACGGCTCTCTATGTCGACAGCGTCTTCATGTTGCCCCACCTTGGCATACTCTCGCGTTCCGCCCCCGAGATCGCCTTAGATATCTTCCAGCGCGAGTGCCTGGTGCCGCTCGGCACCTGCGTCGCGCCGGTCGGCCCGGTCGTCCCGGGGCGGCCGCTGGCGACCGTCCGTCTTCGTAGTGACGGCGAGCCGCAGCAGTTCGACATCACCGGCGGCGAAGTGCGGGTCGTGCCCCTGCCTGCGGGCTCCAGCGCTGTCGCTGAGATTCTGCCGGCTTTCGGCGTCGATTGCGGCGGTGGGCCTGGCCGGGCGGTTCGCCGGAAGCTCACCGGCGGCGCGGGCGGGCTGGTGCTCGACGGCCGCGGCCGCAGGCCGCTCAACCTGCCGCTTGCGGCAGACCTGCGACGGGCGCAGAACCGTCGTTTCTGCGAGCAACTGGCCGCCTATCCCGATTCCGCCTGGGCCGACACCGCAGCGAGGAGGGGTTAGCCGTGGCCGAGACGCTGAGGCAGATTATCGCTGAGCGCACGGTCATCCGCAAGGAGCGCCGGCTCACCATGCCCGGCGAGGTGTTCGTCCGCGAGGGCGAGCCTGTCCAGCCGGACACGCTGATCGCCAGGACCGGGCTCGTGCCCGGCGCGCCATGTGTCGTCAACATCGCCCGCGACCTTAAGATCACGCCGTCTGAGGCCGCCGCCGCAATGCTCGTCAAGGTCGGCGACCGGGTCGAACACCAGCAGGTGCTGGCCAGGATCAACAAGGGCTTCTTCCATGGCATCATCGAGGTCAAGTCGCCGGTCACGGGGCTGGTCGAGTTCATCTCGGAGACCCACGGCCGCATCCTCATCCGCGAGGAACAGCGGGAGGCGTCGCCGCCGTTCATCGTCCAGGTGGCGCGTCTGCTTGATGTCTCGCCAGCCCGGCTGCGCTGGTACGTGTTCCTCAGGGAAGGCCGGGAGGTCAAGGCCGGGCAGGTTCTCGCCGCCGACTACTCGAGCTTTGCGTCACTGCCGGCCGTCTACTCGCCGGTCAGCGGCACGATCGAGAAGATCTGTACCCACACGGGTCAGGTCTACATCCGCAGGCCCTACCGGCCGGTCGTCTGCGACGCATACCTGGCCGGCACGGTGGAGCGCGTCATCCCGGAGTTCGGCGCCATCATCACGACCACCGGCGCCTACATCCAGGGCATCTTCGGCATCGGTTTCGAGACCTTCGGCACGCTGCGCGCGGCCGTCGATACGCCCGACGGAATCCTCGACGAGGACGGGATCCGCGACGAGGATCGCGGCGCCGTGTTGGTCGCCGGCAGTCTTGTCACGCTCAGGGCTCTGCGGCGTGCCTTGGACTGCGGCGTCCGCGGCATCATCGCCGGCGGTGCCAACCACGGCGACCTGTCCGAGTTGATCGGGCGGGAGATCGGCGTCGGCATCACCGGCCATGAGGATGTGGCGCTGACGGTCGTCCTCACCGAGGGCTTCGGGCGCCTGACGATGCGCGAGCGGACGTTCGCCATCCTCAAGGCGGCCAGTGGCCGTCAGGTCTGCCTCAACGGCTCGACGCAGATCCGCGCCGGCGTCATCAGACCCGAAGTCATCATCCCCGATGCCGCGGCCGGTGAACCGGCCGCCGCCGCGGAGCCGGCAGCGGCCCAGCCGCTCGCGGTCGGGGCATCAGTGCGCATCCTGCGCGCGCCCTACTTCGGCCAGCGGGGGACAGTCGCCGCGCTGCCGGAGCAGGAGGCGCAGCTCGAGTCGGAGACGCGCGCCCATGTGGCGCTGGTCGACCTGCCGGGCGGCGAGCGCGTCACGGTGGCGCTCGAGAACATCGAAGTCGAGTAGCGCATCCAGAATCTGCAGCCCGCCAGACCGCGGAACAAACGAGGATTTGCCGCTGTCAAATGGAATAGGACTAGTAACAGAGACGTGTGGGAGGAATAGGGATGCGGCGTGGTATTGCGCTCGTGGCCTTGCTCGCCATCGTGGCTGTCGTCGTGACAGGCTGCCGTCTGCCCTGGCAGAAGGTCGAACCTGAGGGTGATGCCGACACCGACGCAGTCAGCGTCGTGCTCTACTTTGGCGACAAGAACGGTGAGAAGCTGGTTCGCGAGGTTCGCGAAGTGAAACGTGACGCCGGCAATGCCGAGCTGACCAAAGACGAAATCGCCATCCGCGAGCTGATCAAGGGTCCGGCGAACGCCAATCTGGTCAAGACGGTGCCGGCCGAGGCCGAACTGCTCAGCCTGAGGATCGAGAACGGAATCGCCTACGCCAACTTCTCCGAGGAGATCCGCACCAAGCACTGGGGCGGCTCGACCGGAGAGTTGATGACGGTCGCATCGATCGTCAACACCCTGACCGAGAACCCGGCAATCACCAAGGTTCAGTTCCTGGTCGAGGGCCGGGTCGAGGATTCGATCTGGGGGCACGGCATCACCAGCGAGCCGATTCCGCGGAACGAAGACATCATCAGCAAGTAGTGACAGCAGTAGAGTCGGCGGCCCTCAGTGGGCCGACGCGAGGCCCTCGTTCGCCCACGCGGGTGAGCGAGGGTCTGCTGTTGTCGGGCGAAGGTGCACGCATTCCGGGAGGATGCCCGGCAAGGGGCGTCGAATGCCAGTGGCAGGTCAGTTCTGCCAGAAACCGGCGCGGTCGGCGCCGTTAGGAGGGACCACTGTTGACGATCAATCGCCTCATGGTCATCGGCGCGGGGCAGATGGGTGGCGGTATCGCTCAGGTCGCGGCCCAGTGCGGCATCGAAGTCTGGCTCCGCGACGTCACGCCGCAGCTTGCGGAACGGGGACTCAAGGTCATCGACAAGAACCTCGGCCGGAGCGTCGAGAAGGGCCGGCTGACGCCGGCCGACAAGGATGCGGCCCTCGCCCGGATCAAGCTGGTCACGGACCTCTCCGCTGCAGCCGAGGTCGACGCCGTCATCGAGGCGGCGACTGAGAGCCTGGAGGTCAAGAAAGACCTGTTCGCGCAGCTTGATCAGCTGCTGCCGGCCGAGCGGATGCTGGCCAGCAACACGTCGTCGATCTCGATCACCGAACTGGGGGGCTTCACGGCCCATCCCGAGCGCGTCATCGGCCTCCACTTCTTCAACCCGGTGCCGGTGATGGCGCTCGTCGAGGTCATCCGCGGCCTGGCGACCAGCGATGGCGTCGCAGCCGCGGCCACCGAGCTGGCGCAGCGACTCGGCAAGACGCCGGTGCCGGTCAACGACTCGCCGGGCTTCGTCGTCAACCGCATCCTCATCCCGATGATCAACGAGGCCGTCTATGCCGTGGCAGAGGGCGTGGCAACACCTGAGGCCGTCGACAACTGCATGAAGCTGGGCGCCAACCATCCCATCGGGCCGTTGGCCTTGGCCGATCTGATCGGCCTTGATACCTGCCTCGCCATCATGGAGGTCCTGCACAGGGATCTCGGCGATCCGAAGTACCGGCCCTGCCCGCTGCTCCGCAAGATGGTCCGCGCCGGCGCGCTCGGCCGCAAGTCCGGCCGCGGCTTCTTCAGCTACCAGGCCTGACCGGCCGACACCAACGCCCGGTCGCTCCGACCGGGAAAGGAGTGAGTCACCCTGGGGTTCATCACCATCGATAAGAGTGACGGCATCGCCGTTCTGACCGTGAACCGGCCGGAGGCCCGCAATGCGCTCAACAGCCAGGTGCTGGCCGACCTTGGGGCGGCCATCGACAGCATCAAGGGCGATTCCGAAGTGCGCGCGGTGATTGTCACCGGCGCTGGCGACAAGGCGTTCGTGGCCGGTGCCGACATCGGCGAGATGAAGGACCTTGACGAGCAGGGCGCGAGGGATTTCGCCGTCGCCGGGCAGAACGTGTTCAACAATCTGGCCCGCCTGCCGCAGCCGGTCATCGCCGCGGTCAACGGCTATGCGCTGGGCGGCGGCTGTGAGTTGGCCCTGGCTTGCGACATCCGGATTGCGTCCGAGGCGGCCCGCTTCGGCCAGCCCGAGGTCGGTCTCGGCATTACGCCGGGGTTCGGCGGCACGCAGCGGCTGGCGCGGCTGATCGGCCCGGGCCGGGCGAAGTGTCTGATCTTCTCCGGCCAGATGGTCACCGCCGCCGAGGCGCTGGCGCTCGGTCTGGTCGAACGCGTCGTGCCGGCGGATCAGCTGCTGGCGACAGCCCGCGAGCTGGCGCTGAAAATGGCGGCCAACAGCCCGATCGCAATCAGCCAGGCCAAGCGGGCCATTGATGACGGGCTGGACGCGACCCTCGAGCAGGGCCTCAGTTTCGAGGCGGATGGCTTCGCGCGCTGCTACCGCAGCGGCGACCCGCGCGAGGGCATGACCGCGTTCTTTGACACGCGCAAGCCGAGATTATAGTGGTTTCGAGATCAGCGGGGATGCGAGCAGGCGCTCGCATCCCCGCTTTTTCATCTGCCGTG
>JBLNDB010000045.1:0-7630 GCA_050261235.1 Chloroflexota bacterium | reverse complement strand
CAACAACCTGAGAGCCCGCCTGACGGCGGGCTCTCGGTTACTTTTTGTACATCCGACAGGGGCATGGATTGTCCAATTTCGCACCGAGCGTGGGCAGATCCGCCTGTTTTGTGCCTGAGGTTGACCAAAACACCGATATTATGTCGCACATCTCGCGCCTCGGTTACTTTTTGTACATCCGACAGGGGCGTGGGACGTCCAATTTCGCACCGAGGACCGACGTTGCTCCGTATTCGCTGAAGCAGCGCCGAGTCTTCATGTCCGCACCCGGCAAGTCCTCACTCGACAAGTGTTGATCTACCCAACAACCCCAAAGGCGGCGGGCCAAACGGCCCGCCGCGGGGCACCACCATCTTCGTCGACAACATGAGAGCCCGCCTGACGGCGGGCTCGTCGCGTTCCTATGCAGTTCTCCTGCGCCGGCGGGTCAGCGTCCGCCACACCAGATACGCGGCCGCCACCAGGACGACCAGGCCGATCGCTGTGCGGGTGAGCACCGTGCGCGCGTAGGTCTCGCCCTCAAGGTAGACGCTGAACGGGTCGGTGACCGTGCAGTCAGCGAGGAACCCGGCAATTGCCGCTGCCACCTGCTCCTTGGTCAACGGTTGCTCCCTCAGGCGCAACAGCTGGCCTTGCGCCGGGATGAAGCGCAGACCGGCGTTGAACGCCGTGGTCAGTGACCGCGGCACCTCGTCGGGGTAGCTTCCCTCCGCGCCGAGACTGCCTGCAATATCTGCCAGCTCTCCGTCAGTCGGTCCCTGCTCGCGCAGGCTGACGAAGGCCGATTGGATCCCGCCGCGGGCCGCTGCCATGAGCCGCTCGGCATCGGGCATCAAAGCCGACAGGCCGGTCGGCGTGAAGCCGATCAGCAGCCCCTCGGCGCCGTTCAGCGACTGCGCCCCGAATATCACGGGGCTCGGCCGCAATCCCTGGATGCCCGCGCTCTGTGTCCGGTTACCGATCAGCAGCGCCGCCAGATGGGCGCCGAGCTGCTGCTCCGGCTTGATATCGTTGAATGCCAGCCCCGCGACGACGCAAGGCGCCATCCCGCCGCTGACGGCCATGCTTGTCGGGCCCGCCGGCGACAGCGTCACCGGCTCGTCGACGGGCGGCGCCCCCGCCGGCACTCCCGCCAACGCGGCCGCCAGCGTGCCCGCGATCAGCTCTCGATCCACCTGCGCGCAGACGATGATTACCAGACGCGCCGGCGAGTACTCCCGCGCGCGGAAGGCCGCCACGGCCTCGGCCGTCGCAGTCGTCACGGGAACCGTGAACCGCGGTTCATAGTAGCGGGTACCGTGGCACAGCGCCAGCTGCGAGGCGTTGAGCGGGGCGCTGATGCTGTTGCTGGTCATGTACTTGAGTTCCGGGGTGAGACGGTTGGTCAGCTCAGCCCTGAGCGCTGCCGGGTCGATCTGCTGCGCGAACAGCCCGGCGATCAGGCGCTCGAGCGCAGCCGGGATGTCGGCCGTCGGCACGGTCAGCTCGAATTGCGTGTGGTCCGGCCCCGTCCAGCCGTTGAAAATCCCCTTGACGCCGATGGCGAACTGTGCCAGCGTCCGGCCGTCGGGACCGGGGTTCATGAAGGTCATGTGCTCGCTGACGTGAGCGATGTGCGTCTCATCGGGGCGCTGGGCACCGATGCCGGCGAGCATGACCGCGAAGATCGAACCTTGGTCAGCCGACTCGCTGTCGAGGACGACCAGTCTCGCGCCGGCGACATCGACCGGCTGCGTGTCGCCGGTCGCCGCGGTGCCGGCTGCCACAGGCAGGGCCGAGGCGCCAATCAGACAGATTAGGGTGATCACCAGCGCACCCGCGCTGACACGGCGTCTCCCGTTCATCGCGCGTCCCTCCCGAGTTCCATTGTCCAATCAGGAGAGACTTCTGGCCCGGCGGCGCAATTCCTTCCAGATGTCGGAAAGCAAGGCCCGGGGCGCGTTCCTGCGCCCCGGGTCGATGTTCAGTCGAGGTCGACATCCTCCGCCTCGTCCAGGAGGCGGCGCTGGCCCTCGATCTTCTTCAGTTTGGCGATGTCCTGGGTTACCTCGAGCGTGCCGAGGTACTCGCCGCTGGCGCTGCGGACCGGGAAATAGCGGATCAGCACCAGCCTGTCGCCGATCGGCAACCAGAAGTCGGCCCGGTCGCGGGTTCCGTCCTTGAAGCCATCGATGATCTGCCGCACCCGGTGAACGCTCTGCGGCGGGTGGCAACGCTCGACGCTGCGGCCGATGTCCATCTTCGTCCGGGCAAAGATCCTGCCGTTGCGCGGGGTGTTGAAGTACGTTACCTTGTCGTTGGCGTCGACGAACGAGATGTCGATCGGCAGTGCATCCATGATGCTGAGCAGCAGCTCCGAGTCCAGATCCCCGAACAGTTCGGTGGCCTTGTCGCTCACTTTGTCGCCTCCTCAGCGGGCAGCTCGAAGTAGCCGAGCTGGTCCGATTCCTCTTTGATGTCCTGCCAGTCATTGTCAGAGAGCATATCGAGGGCGATGCGGTAGAGGATCGACTGCTCCTTCTGGGCGTGCTGGGCGAAGGTCTCAGTGAGGCCCCGCAGCATCGCATCGATGCCGGTCAGGAAATCGCTGTCCCAGTCGCTGATCGGCCTGTCGTTCAACCACTGCGCGGCCGACTTGCGGGTTTCCTTCATTTGCGTGTGTTCGTGCCACATGATCGACGGCGGCTCCTCGACGCCATACTTCTCGAGCACCGGGAAGAGCGTGTTCTCCTGACGGACATCGTGGCTGTCGACGGCTCGGTTGAGACGCTCCATCAGTTGCCGCAGCTTGCCGGCGCTGCGCTCGCGCGCCATCGCGTCGCTCGCCGCGCGCACCTCGCCGACCAGCGCCCGCGCTTCGCCGAGCCAATCGAGAATCGCTCCCTGCTCGCGGATCAGGCGGCGCAGCGGGTGGTCCGGCGGGACGTCGAGCGGCGGACCGGCGAGCGTCTCGCGGAACACCTCCATGTGCAATTCGCAGGCGCTCATCAGATCCTGCATCGTGTAGCCCTCTTTGACCAGCTGCGCCTCGGCGGCTGCCACTGTCACCGGATCGGCGCGCCGCAGCAGGTCCTTGAACCGCTCCCGGAGAGCGCCGATGTCGGCGCCGCTGGTGACCTGGCGGAGCATGGCCACGAGCTCGGCCTTGACCTGCTCCGCGTCGTCAGTCGGCGCCTCGCTCGTGCGCAGGTCGCCCTCCGCCGCGTTCAGCTTCTCCAGCAGTTGATCGAACGTCAGGCCGCCGCGCTGGGCGACCTTGGCCATCGTCGTCCGCGGCGCCATCAGGGCGACGATCGTGCCATTCCTCAGCAGGCCGTAGCGCGGGCTGATCGAGACCAGGACATCGATCAGTCCCGGATACTCTTTCATCGCCTCGGCAAGAGTCATCGACTTCTTGACTGTAACCAGAGACGTCCCCCCTCGGTTTGCCTCGCTGTTGGCGCGGTGCTGCATCATACGCTGCCCGCCGATAGGTTTTCCTGTCCCGCGTGCGGGTACACTCACTACGGGTCAGCCGACGCGCGCCCTTGCAGGATGTTCGCCGCCCTGCCAAGAATGTCCTTGAAAGGCAGGAGCCTGAGCAATGTTCGACGAGGAGGATGGACATGGGTCTCGCCGACACGGTCCGTACCGCTGATTGGAAGCTCGAGAAGCACGTTCCCGCCATCGACTGTCCGCAACGCTTCGCAGCCGGCGCGCCCACGGCAGTCACGGTCACGGTCGGCGGCTCGGTGCCGCACCCGAACACCACCGAGCATCACATCCGCTGGGTCGCGCTGCATTTCCAGCCCACCGGCAGCCAGCTGACGTTCGAGCTCGGGCGCGCTGAGTTCGCGGCGCACGGCGAGTCGGCGGCGGGCGCGAATCAGGGGCCCGCGGTCACCGCTCCCGTCGCCAGCTTCACCGTTGCGCTCAAGCAGTCCGGCACGCTGCACGCGCTGGCGTATTGCAACATCCACGGTCTCTGGGCCGGTGAAGCGGCCGTTGTTGTCGAATAGGGCCGCGCGAAACGGAGGTCGGGGGAATGGGCAACCGAGTCAAGGTGTTCTGCGACAGCTGTGCCGATCTTGACCCACGGACGTACGAGTGGCACGATGTCAGCGTCCTGCCGCTCCATGTCCACTTCGGCAGCGAAGTCTATGACGACGGCGTGAGTCTCAAGCCGGAGGAATTCTATGCCAAGCTGGCTCAGGCGCCGGTCCTGCCGACGACCTCGTGCCCGAGCCCCGGTGAGTTCCAGCAGGCGTTCGCGGGCCCACTGGCCGCCGGTCAGGATATCGTCTACATCGGCATCAGTTCCGCACTGAGCGGCTCGGTCCAGAGCGCCCTGACCGCTCGTGACCTGCTCGGCGCGGATGCCAGCCGGGTGGTCGTCGTCGACAGTCTCGGCGCCTCCACCGGCGAGGGACTGCTCGTCCTGCGCGCCTGCCAACTGGCTGAGCAGGGCAAGTCGGCGGCGGAGATCGGCGCGACGCTAACCGCGGAGCGGCTCAGCCTCTGCTCGGTGTTCACGCCCGATACCCTCGGGTACCTGCGCAAGGGCGGGCGCATCAGCGGTTTCGCCGCGACCGCCGCGACCATTCTCGATATCAAGCCGGTCATGTGCGTCGATGAGACCGGGCATCTCGTCAGTCTCGACAAGGTGCGGGGCCGCAAGCGCGCCGTCAGGCGGCTGGTCGAGGAATTCGCAGCCAAGCGCCGCGCCGATCAGCTCGGCGGCCTGGTCGCGATCAGCCACTCGCGCTGCGCAGTGGAGGCCCGCGAGCTCGCCGAGACGCTGAGACGCGAGTACGGCGCCGACGAGATCATCATCGGTGAAATCGGTGCGACGATCGGTACCCACACCGGCCCGGGCTGCCTGGCGCTGTTCTTCGGCAGCGCAACCGGTCGCCGCAATTGACTTTGGAGGGATCATTGTGCGACGCAAGGATCGTGAACTGCCAGCCGCAGAGGCCTGGCGCATTCTTGACGAAGCCCGCGAGTGCCGCCTCGGCGTGATCTCAGACGGGCACCCGTATGTCGTGCCGATGTCGCACGCCATCATCGCAGGCAAGATCTACTTCCACTCGGCCCTTGAGGGCGAGAAACTGACGGCGATCGCCGCCAACCCGGCCGTCTGCGTCGAGACGTCGAGCATCGGCGAGAAGCCGGGGGATTGCTTCACGTATCGCAGCGCGATCGCGTTCGGCAGGGCGCGCCTGGTGGACGACCGCGAGACGAAACTGGCTGCGCTGGCGGCGATCGCCGCCAAGTACGAACCCGGTTACCCACGGCGCGAGGGCGATGAGAACAGCGTCGCCATCATCGAAGTCAGCGTCGACCGGATCACGGGCAAGGCCCGCAACTGAGCAAGCACCACAGCGACGCGAGCCGCGCCCGGCGCGGCGGCATAAAGGACAACGGAGGCGGGTGACCGCCTCCGTTCAGCATGTTCAGGCGAAGTTCCAGTCGATGCCGTCGCCCATGTGCTGGACGAGCGACTTGAGCAGCTTCAGCGCTGCCAGCGTGTCGTTGATGTCGCCCATCTCGACCGGCGAGTGCGAGTAGCGGCGTGGCAGCGCCACGACGCCGCTCGGGATGCCTTCGCGGACGAGATGCATCGCCGATGCGTCGGTATTGCCACCCGTGAATGTCGTGACCTGGTATGGCAGCCCCTCGCGCTCAGCGGTCTCGATCAGCAGGCGCTTCATCACCGGGCTGACGAGGATGCCGCGCGCTCCGCCGCCACTCATCACCTGGAACGCCGGACCGCGGCCGATGCCGACCGGCAGTTCGCGGTGGAAGTTGACGTCCGGCGTGTCGCCGCATGGCATCGTGTCGAGGGCGATCGCCATCGTCGGGTTGACCTTGAACGCCGACACGGTCGCGCCGCGCAGACCGACCTCTTCCTGAACGGTGACGACGCCGACCAGCGTGCCGGCGAACGAGACGTGCTGCAGCTCGCGGAACAGGGCGACCAGGACGGCGCAGCCGATGCGGTCATCGACTGCCTTGCCGGCGAACCGGTCGCCATTGGCGAAGAACTTCAGCTCTGACTCATAGGCGATCGGGTCGCCGACGCGGATGCCGAGCGCCTTGACCTCGTCCGCGTCCTTGGCGCCGACGTCGATGTACATCTGGGTGTGGGGGAGGATCGAGCTGCGCTCCTTCTCGGTCATCAGGTGGCCGGCCTTGACGCCGACGACGCCGAGGTGGCCATTGATCCTCACCATCCGGCCGATTAGCAGCGAGTCGACGGTGCCGCCGACCTTGTCGAAGCGGATGAAGCCGCTCGGCTCGATCGACTTGACGATCGCGCCGATCTCGTCCGAGTGCGCAGTGATCATCAGCGTCGGTCCGGGCCCGGCGCCTTTCCTCACGGCATACAGGTTACCCATGCGGTCGACCGAGACTTCATCGGCGAGCGGCGTCAGCAGTTCGCGCATGCGCCTCACGACCGGGCCCTCGAACCCGGACGGCGCGTCGATCGCCGTGAGCTCGCGGAGCAGACTGAGCAATGCTTCCTTCATCGACGGATTCCTCCTTGGCTGCCTGAGTTCCCTCTCCGGCAATTCTACGCCGCTCGAACAATTCCTCGCATCCCCGCCGAGTTGCCCGCCGAATCATGGCGATGTACGCACTGCAAGGGACTGGGGCTTGCGCGGCGAACTAGTTCGGGTGAGGGGGTGGGCCTGACGACTGAACTCAACGCACAACAACTGGCGGCGATCAGGCACGCGTCTGGGCCGGCCTGCATCCTGGCCGGCGCCGGGACCGGCAAGACGACCGTCATCGCCGAGAGATTCCAGCGACTGGTCGAGACGGGTACGGCACCCGGCCGAATTCTCGTCCTGACCTTCTCGCGGCAGGCCGCCGACGAGATGCGGCTGCGCATCACCAGCAAGCTGAGCGGCGGCTATCCGCGTCTGTGCATCGGCACGTTCCACTCGTTCTGCCTCGAGCATCTCGGGCTTGCCGCCAGCGCCGCCGGGCTGGCGACGCCGGCGGTGATCACCGATGGGGCGCGGCAGGTGCTCCTGATGCCGATTCTCGGGCGGATCTCCGCCCGTTACTATGCCGGGATTCGCGAGCGCGAATTCCTGTCCGACGCGCTGACCTTCATCGACCGGGCCAGCGACGAGCTGGTGCGACCGGATGAGGGCCTGCGGCTGCTCAAGGCGTTTTCCGCCGGCGAACTGACCGATCCCAGCGGCAGCGGGCGCCCCGCTCCCGCCGACCACATCGACCGCCTGGCGGACCTGGTCGAGGCCTATCGCCTGTACCAGGAAGAACTCCAGCGTCGCAACGCCCTCGACTACGGCGCCATGGTCGCGCGGCTGGTCGAGCGCTGGCGCGGCCACCCGGACGAACTGGCGCGGGCGCGCGCGGCCTTTGATCAGATTCTCGTCGACGAGTTCCAGGACACCAATGGCGCGCAGTTCGAGCTGGTGCGACTGCTCGCCGCGCCGGACAACCGCCTGATGGTGGTCGGCGACGACGACCAGGCGATCTACGCCTTCCGCGGCGCCAGCGACCGCTTCATCCGCCGGTTCCGCGACTTCTACCCCGACGCCGCGATCTACGATCTGACCGAGAACCATCGCTCGCACCAGCGCATCCTCGATGCGGCCAATGCCGCCATCGCCGCCGC
>JBLNDB010000044.1:0-4478 GCA_050261235.1 Chloroflexota bacterium | reverse complement strand
GGTCGGCGAGGGCAGATACCCTGTCCAGGTGGCCATACCGCAGGGGTTCCAGCTCGTCGAGGTGATCCCCGCGCAGGTCACGGTCAAGCTCGACAGTCTGGCGTCGAAGCAGGCGCCAGTGGCTATCACCCTGATGGGCAGCGTCGCCGGCGAGTACGTCACCCGGTCGCCGAGCGTGCAGCCGACTGATCTGCGGGTCGAGGGCCCGGCCAGCCGGGTGGCGCTCGTCACGCGGCTCGTCGGTGAAGTCGACGTCACCGGCGCGACAGCGACCATCAGCCGCTCGGTGCCGGTGCGGGCCGTCGACGCGTCGAACAATGAAATCGCCGATGTGTCGATCCAGCCCGGCGTGGTCAGCGTCATGGTGCCGGTGATCAAGCTGCCGCCAGGCAAGGCGGTCGAGGTCAAGCCGCGGCTCAGCGGCAAGCCGGCAACCGGCAAGGAGATCGGCACAGTGACGGTCGATCCGCCCACCGTGACGCTCCGCGGTGACGCCGCGGCACTCGCCGACATCACCAGCGTCTCGACCCAGGCGATCGATATCAGCGGCGCGACGACCACCTTCACCACCGAAGTCGAGATCGTCATCCCCGGCGCGGCGCAGATGGCCGAGCCGACGCTCGTCCGCGTCACCGTCGAAGTCGTGCCGCCGCAAGGGACGCGCACCTTCGAGGGCGTTCCCGTGATGGTCACCGATGTCCGCACCGGCCTTGGCGCCACCCTGTCGCCGACCGGCATCCGCGTCGTCGTGCGCGGCCCGAAGAGCCAGATCGGCGGTCTGGAGATCGGTGATATCCAAGTGCACGTGTCGGCGCTCGACCTCGGCCCGGGGACCTATCAGCTCAAGCCGAGCATCATCGTGCCAGCCGGGTATGCTGTCATCGAGACGGCGCCGGTCGAGATAGCGGTCACGCTGGCCGGGCCCTGACGGAGCCCGCCGGACCAACCGGCGGCGCGCAACATAAGATGGACTGTTGACCTGCAGCCCCAGCTCACCAAGTGGCCAAGGAGGAGCCCCCCATGACCAGACTGTTCGGGACCGACGGGGTTCGTGGCATAGCGAACCGTGATCTGACGCCCGAGTTGGCGTTCCGACTGGCGCGGGCCGGCGCCTCGAAGCTGTCTTCGGCGCACCGGCCGACGATTCTCATCGGCCGGGACACGCGCCTGTCCGGCGAGATGCTCGAGGCGGCGATGATCGCCGGCTTCACCTCGATGGGCGCCGATGTGCGCGTCGTCGGCGTGACGACCACACCGGCCGTGGCGTACCTGACGCGGATGCTGGGCGCCGACGCCGGCGTCATGATCTCAGCCAGCCACAACCCGTTCCAGGACAACGGCATCAAGTTCTTCTCCGGTGACGGCTTCAAGCTTCCTGACGAGGTCGAGGATGCGATCGAGGAGCAGATCCGGACAGAATGCGACGAGTTGCCACGGCCCGACGGCGCCGGCATCGGCCGTGTCCGCCGCGATGAGGCGGCCGTCAGCGCCTACGCCGAGCATCTGGCCCGCACGATCAGCGGTGATCTCAGCGGCCTGAAGATCGTCGTCGATTGCGCCAACGGCTCGGCGTCGATGATCGCGCCGATGCTGCTGCGTCACCTCGGCGCGGCGGTCACCAGCATCCACGCCGGCCCCGACGGGCAGAACATCAACGTCAACTGCGGCTCGACCCATCCGGCGAGCCTGCAGCAGGCCGTCGTCGCCAACCACGCCGATGCCGGTGTCGCCTATGACGGCGACGCCGACCGCCTGATCGCGGTCGATGAGCGCGGCGAGGTCGTCGACGGCGACCAGATCATGGCCATCTGCGCGACGCGGATGCTCGCCGAGGGGAAGCTCCCGGGCGGCACCATCGTCGCCACAGTAATGAGCAACTACGGCCTTGATGCGGCCATGCGCGACGCGGGCATCCGGGTCGTCCGGACCGCGGTCGGCGACCGCTACGTGCTGGCCGAGATGGTCCGCGGCGGCTACCGCCTCGGCGGCGAGCAGTCCGGGCACGTCATCTTCCTCGAGCACAACACCACCGGCGACGGCCTGGCGACATCGCTGCAGTTGCTGTCGACGCTGAAGAGCAGCGGCAAGACGATGTCGGAGTTGGCTGCGGTGATGGAGAAGTTCCCGCAGGTGCTGAAGAACTTCCCCGCGGCGCACAAGGAGCGCCTCAACGACAGCGACGCGATCAAGCGCGTCGTGGCCGATGTCGAGGCCCAGCTCGGCAGCGACGGCCGCGTCCTCGTCCGCCCGTCCGGCACCGAGCGCCTGGTGCGGGTGATGGTCGAGGCGAAGCGACCGGCGGCCGAACTGGAACAACTCGTGGAATCAATTGGCTCGGTGATTCGACAGGAACTCGCTTGACAAATCTGGCACGGTGTGCGTATCATATAGCACAACCATATTTCGGGCCCGCCACGCACAAGCCTCGCGCAGCGGGCGGACGGGCGCCGCTTCAAGCACAACAGGCGGCGTCCGCGAAAGACGGTTGACAGTTTGCCTCGAAAGGCGGTGTTTGCTGGGCAAAGCAGTCGGCTTACGACATCCTTATTGACACGGCCCGAAGCGAAACCTTACGGTACGGCAAACTGAAACAGCGCCAGAACTCAGCCGCGGATCCGCGTCGCCAGAGGTCCGTCAGGACACTGGACGGAGCGGGGAGGGTGAGTTGACGAGGAGGGGGATCTCGAACCTTCGGCGGGTGACCCCCGATGCCACACCATCGAGACTGATGGTCCAAAACCGATCGGTGACGGTCGGGACAACGGCCATTGGAGTGTGAGCCGAGACAAGTCGGACGCGGTTTTCGCGTACCCATCCTTCGGCTTCTAATGCCGCATGCCGTACAGGCGTGCGGCATTTTTGCCTGCCGCCGTGAGGTCGGTCCGAGAGCGTTGCATACTATCGTCGACGGCTGCCAGCGCAGCCTTCGACACGAGGAGGAACCCACATGTGCGGCATCGTTGGTTACGTCGGCCCCAAGAAAGCTCAGCCGATCCTCATTGAAGGACTGAAGCGCCTCGAGTATCGCGGCTACGATTCAGCCGGCCTGGCGGTCGTCAGCAGCACCGGTCAGGCGGGCGAAAGCCAGCTCGGCGTGGTCAAGCGGGTCGGCCGCATGTCGGTGTTGGAAGAAGCCCTGCGGGACAAGGGGCTGCCCGGCCAGCCGGGCATCGGCCACACCCGCTGGGCGACCCATGGCCGTCCGTCAGATCTCAACGCCCACCCGCACACAGACTGCAAAGGCAACATCGCCGTCGTCCACAACGGCATCATCGAGAACTACCAGGCCCTGCGCGAGTGGCTGAGCGAGCGCGGGCACGAGCTGAGGTCAGAGACTGACACCGAGGTCATCCCGCACCTGATCGAGGAGTACTACGACGGCGACCTCGTCGCCGCCGTCCGCAAGGCCGTCCGCAAGTTGCACGGCTCCTACGCGCTGGCCATCGTTTGCGCGTCCGAGCCTGACAAGATCGTCGCCGTCCGCAAGGACAGCCCGCTCGTCGTCGGTCTCGGCGAGGGCGAGAACTTCCTCGCCTCGGACATCACCGCCCTGATCAGCCACACCCGTCGGACGTACATCCTGAACGACGGCGAGATGGCCATCCTGACCGCCTTCGGCGTCAAGATCACCGACCTCGACGGGACGATCATCCAGAAGGACGTCTACCAGGTCAAGTGGGAGGCGGCTCAGGCAGAGAAGGGCGGCTACCCGCACTTCATGATCAAGGAAATCCACGAGCAGCCGAAGGCGTTCCGTGACACCCTGACCGGTCGCATCAAGGACGGCCGGCCGCACCTGCCAGAGCTCGGGCTGGCCAACTACGAGATCCGCCGCATGCAGCGCATCCACATCGTCGCCTGCGGCACGGCGTACCACGCCGGCCTGATCGGCAAGACGCTGATTGAGCGGCTGGCCCGCATCCCGGTCGAGATCGACGTCGCCTCCGAGTTCCGCTACCGCGACCCGATCATGGGCGAGAACTCGCTGATGATCGCCATCAGCCAGTCCGGCGAGACCGCCGACACCCTGGCCTGCCTGCGCGAAGGCAAGCGGCAGGGCGTGCCGGTGGCGGCGATCACCAACGTCATCGGCAGCTCGGTCGCCCGCGAGGCCGACCACGTCATCCTTACCCTCGCCGGCCCGGAGATCGCCGTCGCCTCGACTAAGGCCTACACGACCCAGATCATCGCCCTGACGCTGCTCGCCGTCCACTTCGCGACGGTCCGCGGCACCGCCAGCGCCAGCGAGCTCGACGCGGTCATGGACGGCCTGCGCGAGCTGCCGCAGCACGCTGACGACGTGCTGGCCTGCGAGGCGACGATCAAGCAGCTCGCCGAGCGGTGCGCCAGGTGGAAGGACGTCTTCTTCATCGGCCGCGGCCTCGATTACGCCGTGGCGATGGAGGGACAGCTCAAGCTGAAGGAGATCTCGTACATCCATGCCGAGGCGTATGCCGCCGGCGAGCTGAAGCACGGGA
>JBLNDB010000043.1:0-7144 GCA_050261235.1 Chloroflexota bacterium | reverse complement strand
CGTTGTCGATCTGATCGTAGGCGCGGAACTCGGCCATGCCGGCCTTGGACAGCGTCTGCGTGATCGCCGCGGTCAGGGTCGTCTTGCCATGGTCGACGTGGCCGATCGTGCCAACGTTGACATGCGGCTTCGTGCGCTCGAACTTCTTCTTTGCCAAAGGTCTCCCTCCTCAGCACATTGCCGAACTACAGGAAATCTGTGTTCGGCGGAGTCGGCAGAATTCCTGCCGCAACGCCAGCCCGGCGTCTGCCGGCTCAGCGCGGCTCAGCCGCGCGCAGAACCCGGAAGCCGCCCTTGCGTTCCACGTTGGTGACGCGCCCGTACCTCTCCTCGAGGTGGCGCTGAAGCGAATCCGCGCCCTGCTTGTTACCGACGACGACCCAGAGGCTGCCGCCGGGCGCCAGGCGCGCCGCCGCACCGTCGAGCAACGCGTGGACGGTCGCGTTGCCGGCGCGGATCGGCGGATTCGTGAGAATCGCATCGAACAGGAGATCCTCCGGCAACTCGCCGTAGCCGTCGCTGATGCGCGCGCCGGCATTGCGGATCCGGTTCAGCTCGATGTTCTCGCGCGCCAGTTCGACCGCGCGCGCGTTGACATCGACCAGGCAGGCGAAGCCGCGCGGGGCGATGTCGGCTGCGACGATGCCAATCGGGCCGTAGCCGCAGCCAAGGTCAAGGATTCTGGCGTCGTCCGAGAAGGTCATGCTCTCGATGAGGAGCCGGCTGCCGAAATCGACGCGATTCCGCGAGAAGACGGATTTGTCGGTGATGAACCGATAGCTGCGGCCGCGCAGTTGCTCGCAGAGTTCGTGGCGGTCGTGCCCGGAGGTCGGCTCACGGGTGAAGTAGTGCTCGTCCACGGCATCGTCCCTCCGGTCCGGCGCTCGTCCGATGGAAGTTCAACCCTACTATACTGTACCCGGACGCGCACTGCAAGTCATCATGAACGGCGCCGTCGATCGGCCCGCCGCGGCGCGGACAAACAAAAGCGCCCCGGCCGTGGCCGGGGCTTGAGCTCATGTCCGGGATTGAACCGGAGACCTCGTCCTTACCAAGGACGCGCTCTACCGTCTGAGCTACATGAGCGTCTCGGCGGGTAACCGCCGACAAATTGGTTGCGGGGGAAGGATTTGAACCTTCGACCTCCGGGTTATGAGCCCGACGAGCTACCAGACTGCTCTACCCCGCGATGTGTGGACGGAGGTGGATTTGAACCACCGTAGGCGTCAGCCAGCGGATTTACAGTCCGCCCCCTTTAGCCACTCGGGCACCCGTCCGTCGAGTGACACGCGTACGCCGCGTGATGCACCACTTATATTACCTCAGGAAAAGCGAGAAGTCAAGGCGAAACTGCGCCATATGGCAGTGAGTTGCTGGCAACGCGACCGCGAACCGTCGCGTCAGACCTTGATGTGCTTCCACTTGCCGCTGCGATAGCGAAGCGTGATGACCAGCGAGCGGACGAACTGGTCGCAGGCCATCGCCATCCAGGCGCCCATCAGGCCGAGATGGAGGACGTTGACGAACAACATCGCCAGTACGACGCGGATGACGACGACACCGGCCATCGTCGAGACGAGCGGCCAGAACGTGTCGCCGGCGCCGCGCAGACCGCCGGCGAGGATGAACTGCGTCGACTGCAGCGGCTGGACAATGGCGATGATCTTCAGAGCCAGTGCCGTGTCCGCGGTGACCTGCGGGTCGCTCGTATAGAGGCGTGCTATGTAGCGGCCGCCGAAGAAGAACACGAGCGCCATCGCGCAGGCGACATAGGCGCCGATGCGCCGCGTTTCATAGCCGGACTTCTCGGCCAGATCCGGATTCTTCGCGCCAAGGCTCTGGCCGACGAGCGTCGTCGCCGCCATGCCGAACGCCTGGCCGGGGGTGAACGACAGGCCGACGATGTTGATCGCCACCTGGTGGGCGGCAAAGACCACCGTGCCGAGACTGGACACGACGCGGGTGAACATGATCATGCCGAACCGCATCAGGAACTGCTCGATGGCAGCCGGAGTACCGACCTTGACGATGCGCGTGACGAGGTCCCAGCGCAGGCGGAAGCGCTCGAGGTGACGCAGGTTGATGATGAACTTGCCGCTGTAGACGACGCGGATCATCAAGACAGCGCCGACGAACCGCGAGAAGCTGGTCGCCCAGGCAGCGCCGGCGACGAGCAGCCGCGGCGCGCCGAGCCAGCCGTTGATGAGCAGCGCGTTGCCGATGATATTGACGAAGTTCGCGATAATATTGTAGACCATCGGTGTCTTGGTATCGCCGGCGCCGCGCAGAACGGCTGACAGGCTCATCGAGATGGTCTGGAAGATCAGGCCGCCAGCGACAATGCGGAGATAGGGCACGCCCCAGTATAGCGCATCGGGCTCGGCGCCCATCGCACGGATGATCGGCTCGGCGAAGATGACGCCGGCTGCACTGACGAGCGTGCCGAGGACGAGCGTAATCGCCATCGTCTGGCGCGTCGCTTCGCAGGCATCGCCGACGTTCTTGGCGCCGATCGAGCGCGCGACGAGCGCGGTCGTGCCGACGTTGAGCGCCATGAAGATGGCGAGACCAAGGAACATCGGCTGGTTGGTCAGACCAATGGCAGCAATGGCCGCCGGACCGATGCCGCCGACCATCATCATGTCGACCATGCCGAACAATGTGGCAAGCAGCAGCTCGGCCAATGATGGGAGACTCAGCGTCAGGATGCGCTGGCGAATGTGCCCGAGGTCCAGTGCGACAGCCGGCGCGGTCGCCGCGGCGGCCGCCGTATTTGGTTGTTCCTCGACAAGCTCCAGTTCGTCGTCCATCGTGCAGCCACCGCTTTCATTCGGTCATCGAATTATCTTGCTACCTAAGTATATTGCGACCGACTTTGCCTGTCAATGCCCGAGACGTGAAGGGACGGCGGCATCTCTGCGCTGCCGCCGTCCCGAGTCAGTCCGCCCTAGCGTCGCGAAGCCAAGATATCGACGATGTCTCCGTCGGCCAGCACGTGCTGCGGGCCGACCGTCTGGCCGGAGAAGCGGGTTGAGCTGCCCCAGACTCTGGCCGAGCGGAACCTCGCCGCCAGGTCGTGGTGGATCGTTCGCGCCAGGTCGATCACCGTTGCGCCGCGGTCAAGGATGAACGGCTTGTCGTCGGTCTTCTTGTCCGTGCAGCTGTAGATGCGCATCAGGGCGCTCAAATCCCAGATCAGATCCCGCAGCGCATCGATTCCCTGGCCGGTCTCGGGCGAGCAGACGACCCACCGGAGCTCGGGCAAGAGCGCCGCGATACTGGCCGGTCGCGGGTCGTCCGGCAGCAACAGATCGGCGCCGGTGACGCAAAGGGCAGCCGGTTTGTCGATGCCGGCCGCGCGGTACTCCTGCAGCGCCGTCGCCAGGGCGTCTGGTTCATCGCGCACCGACGCGACGAATAGCACCGCATCGGCGTTGCGGGCGGTAGCGAGAAGCGCCCGGCCGCCGCCGCGGTCCGCCGCCGCGCCGTCGATCAGGCCGGGGACCTCGACCATCTGGATCAGTGCGCCATGGATCTTGATAATGCTGGCCGTCGGCCGCAGGGTCGCGAAGGCATAGTCCGCGACCTTGATCCGGATGCCGCTGAGCGCTCGGAGCAGCGCCGACTTGCCGGCGTTCGGCGCGCCGATCAGGGCGATCTGGCGGTGCCCCTCTTTCGGCACAGCGATCGTATCCTGGTGCTTGCTCTTCTCCTTCGCCTCCATCCGCTCGATCTCGGCCTTGAGCCAACGGCGCATGTCCGCGTATGGCCCGCTCTGGAACGTCGGCAGAGCCGCCAGGTGCTTGCGCAGTACCTTCCCCCGCTCGGCGCCGTCCTTCCCGACCAAATCGCGCTTGATCAGCTGCATCTGGACATCATGCGGCATGGGCATGGGAAATCACTCCTTGAGTTTAGTCGCAGCTAGCCGTGGCCAAACTCAACAGCAGTGTGGATTTCCGACCTGATGACGACCAGGTAGGCATAGAAGGTCATCATGTCGCTCGCTCCTTTGACGGGTGATGCGTCGCGGGGGCTGTCGGCACCGCGCCGGCAGCCCCCTGCGGCTCCCATGTTAACCTGTTTGCGGCAGACCTGTCAACGCTTCGTCCGCGCCGACAGGCGCAGCGGACTCCCCGCGGTGCAGGGGCCTTGGCCGGTTAGCCAACAATAAGCGGGCTCCCGCATGGGGAGCCCGCCGAGCTGGCGATGGGATTCGAACCCGCAACCTGCTGATTACAAATCAGCTGCTCTACCGTTGAGCTACGCCAGCGCTTGATGCCCTGCTATTATACCACGAGCCGGGCGAGCGCAGCAAATGCTGTCTTGGCCCGCGAATGACCAACACCCCGGCGCTGACCGGGGTGTCACATGCTGGCATCAGTCGTCGACCTCGCCGTCCTCGCCGATCGCCGCCAGGCTGTGGTCGGCATCGCTCTCGCGGTTGTCGAGATAGCGCTCGAGCTTGCGCTTGACGCGCTGCAACGCGTTGTCAATCGACTTGACGTGGCGGTTGAGATCGACGGCGATCTCCTGATACGAGCGACCGTCGAGGTAGGACATGAGCACCTTCCACTCGAGATCGCTGAGGATTTCGCCCATCTTGTCCTCGATGTCACCAAACTCTTCTTGGCTGATGATCAACTCTTCCGGGTCGGTGATCTTCGAGCCCGAAATCACGTCAAGCAGCGTGCGATCCGAGTCCTCATCATAGATCGGCTTGTTCAGCGACACGTATGAGTTCAACGGAATGTGCTTCTGCCTGGTCGCGGTCTTGATCGCAGTAATGATCTGACGCGTGATGCAGAGTTCGGCAAAGGCTCTGAACGACGAGAGCTTGTCGCTCTTGAAGTCGCGGATCGCCTTGTAGAGGCCGATCATGCCCTCCTGGATGATGTCTTCACGGTCGGCCCCGATAAGAAAATACGAGCGAGCTTTCGCTCGTACGAAGTTCTTGTACTTGTTGATCAGGTATTCCAGGGCAACATTGCTGCCGGCGCGCGCGAATTCGACAATTTCTTCATCCAGCATGGAGTCATAGTGATAGAGCTCGCGTTGTGGTTCGATACTCAACCGCGCCGCCTCCATTCACGCTGCCTCGGAATAATGGTTAGACGTTATTTTTCTCCCACCATTCAACATCTACGATTATAAAGCAAACATAATTAGTAGTCAAGCTGTCCACTGTTCGCCGGATATCTGGCTTTTCCCTGCTCAAACCGCCTCGCAGAGTCGTTGCATTATGTTACCTCGGCGCCTATGGAAACCACTCGGAAGCGGAACCGACCGGACGCCGGGGTCGTCATTCATAGTTTACGTCCTGCAGCCAAACCGTTTCAATATCTAGTCGACGAGCCCGCCGAAAATGACACGAGTTGATGTCTTGCACGCACAGGCGCACTTCCGGCGCAGCTCAACGCGGCGTGACAGCTGGTCCGGCGGCATCGGGCACGGGCTGGCTGAGGTCCTCCGGCGCCACCCTGACGATGCCGGTGAC
Organism: Chloroflexota bacterium; assembly: GCA_050261235.1. Classification (GTDB taxonomy): domain Bacteria; phylum Bacillota; class Sulfobacillia; order JBFLWA01; family JBLNDB01; genus JBLNDB01. Next base: position 1,650 of record JBLNDB010000043.1, on the reverse strand, counting down.
GGGCTGGTAGTAGTCGTTGCTGATCTCCTCGACCTTGCCGGTGAGCTGGCAGATGCGCCTGACCAAGACGCGGATGCCATCGACCGGTTTCTCCCTCACCTGCGACTGGCCAGGCAGGAGCGTCGGATCCGGCTCCTCGCGGGTCGTGGCCGGGTAAGTCGCGACCAGAGTTGTCACGATGGCATACTTCTCCCCCGCTTCGGCCTGCCCGCGCAGGGAGACGCAGAGGACGCCGGCGTCGGCGTAGGCGGCGATGATGACCGGGGTCTTGCGGTCGTTGCGGAGCTTCAGGTCGAGGTTGCCGTAGACTACGGTCGCATCGCGTCCCGGCTCGACATAGCTGGGTTTGCGGGAGTGCGGGTAGCGCTCGACGACGTTCAGCCCGGCGAGCAGGCCGGCGTTGTAGACGGTGGAGGAGACTTGGCAGACGCCGCCGCCAAGCCCCATCACGTATTCGCCACCGACGATCTCGAGCGCCTCGCGGTAGCCGAGTTCGCGCGTCCGCGGTCCGACCGTGCCGTTGAACGAGAATACCTCGCCGGGCCTGATGATGGTACCGCTCAGCCGCTGGGCTGCCAGTTCGATGTTGGTCGAGCGGTCGACGGCGTCGGCCGGGTAATACGTCTCGAAGCGCGACAGTTCGGAGCTGCCGAGCACCGCCAGGTCGGCGGCGCGGGTTGCCGGCTCGACGGTGAGCAGCGCCAACTCGATGGTCCGCGATACCGCCGCCGTTACGGCATCGCGGACTGCGGCAACGGCGCCGTCGATGTCCGCCCGCCGCCCGGCCGCTTCCGCCAGGATCTGCCCGCTCCGCAAGTCGAAGCTGGCGTTGCGCGGCGCTACGTTGACCTCAGCCGCGTAACGGGCGAGGCACTCGCGCAGGGTCGCCTCGTCGAGCCGCAGTCTGACCGGCACGCTGACCGTGCGGCGGCGGTGCACAAGGCGGTCGAGCAGCTGCCCGAGCGGGTTGACCTGACCGGCGCGCCAGACATCGCTGAGCGTGCCGTCGATGTCGACGCTGACGCCGATGTCGGCCGCGGTCGGCGACCAGACGCGGTCGCCGCAGGTGAACTGTAGCTGCCAACCCGCCTGCTCCGGCGTCAGCCCGACGAGTCGTTCGGCCGCCTCAGCCCGGCTGGCCCCCTGAAGGCGAAGCGGGCCGACGACGACGTCGCCGGCGATGTGGCGCGGTGACGCCACGCCACCGGACATGCCGAACACCAGGCCGAGAACGACAAGGGCCGGCACGCCCAGAAGGACCAGGGCGGCCGGCCAGAGCTTGCGTTTGTGCATCGTACTTCCGACCCTCCGCTGCCTCAGCGCGCACCCCGCTGCCTGAGGACTTCGTAGATGAGGAGGGCGCCCGCAACGGCTGCGTTGAGTGAACCGACATGACCGCGCATCGGCAACCTGACGAGAAAGTCGCAGCGCTCCCTGACCAGGCGCGACACGCCCTTCCCCTCGCCGCCGACGACGATTGCCACCGGCCCGCGCAGATCCTGCTCATAGCAGGTCTTGTCGCCGCTCATGTCGGCGCCGACGACCCAGCAGCCGGCATCCTTGAGATCCGTCAGTGCCTGACTGATGTTGCCGACGCGCGCCACCGGCAGGTACTCGATCGCGCCAGCCGACACCCGCGCCACCGTCTCG
>JBLNDB010000042.1:0-13590 GCA_050261235.1 Chloroflexota bacterium | reverse complement strand
AGCTTCCACGGCGTGTCCGAGATCCCGACCTGGGACGAAGCCTACCTCAAGGCGGCGCCGTACGGCGGTGCGGCCTACAGCGAGCGCGCGCCGCTCACCCACGTCAGCCGTGTGACGACGCCGACGCTGCTGCTGCACGGCGAGAAGGACACGTGCGTGCCGGTCGGGCAGGCCTACCAATTCCACCGGGCGCTGCGCGAGCGGGGTGTCGAGTGCCACCTCCGCGTCTACCCGCGCGAGCCGCACGGCTTGCGCGAGCGGGCGCACATAAAGGACATGCAGGAAGCGACCGTCGCCTGGTTCGTCAGCCATCTGAAGTAACGCGCCGTGTCGCCGGCCGCCAGGCATGCCTGGCGGCCGCTTTCTGCCGCGGACGGTATCTGCCGGTGGCGCGAGGGGAACCGTAACTCTTGTTAACAATTGCTTAAAACTGTTTGTCTATAATGGCCGCGGAGGTGGAGAACATGTCCAACTGGCCGACAGACGAAGAGAACAACCGTCGCGACGCTGAGCCGACCGGCGAGCGGCCGGTGAACGAACGCGAGACACTCGATGAACTGAGCGCCGGCGCCCCGGCGTCGCCACTCACCGCAGGCGAGCCGCTGACTCCCGGCGCCGTCGTTCCCAATACGATCAGCCCGCCGAACGGCGGCAACGGCAATGGCGCAGCGCCCGGGCGTCAATGGCGGTGGGAGGGCCGGCAGCGGCGCCATCCGGCGGCAGCCTCGCTGGCCATTGTCGCGGTCGTCAGCGCCATCATCGGCGGCATGATCTCGCTGATGCTGTTCCCGTATGTGAGCAGCTACTTCGCGCCGAAGCCGCAGCTGCCGGCGCCGAAGAGCGGCACCGGCATCACCCAGACGGCGCTGCCGAACACCGCCGATCCGCCGGCGGTCTATGTCGCTGAGCACGTCGGACCCGCCGTCGTGACGATTATCAACCGCCAGCAAGGCGTTACCATCTGGGGCCGGCAGACCGAGCAGGTCACTGGTGGCACCGGCTTCATCATCGATCCGAACGGTTATATCGTCACGAACAACCACGTCGTCGAGGCAAGTCACGGTCTCACTGTGACCCTGTCCGACGGCCGCAATCTGGAGGCGCGCCTGATCGGCGCCGACGCGGCCAGCGATCTGGCGGTCATCAAGGTCGACGCGACCAACCTGCCCGTTGCCGAGCTGGGTGATTCGGATCAGCTGCGCGTCGGCGAGGTCGCGATCGCCATTGGCACCCCGGTCGACCCGCAGGCGTTCCAGCGCACCGTCACGCAGGGCGTGATCAGCGGCCTGAACCGCAAGATCGAGCAAGGCGACCGCATCATGACGCTGATCCAGACCGACGCCGCGATCAACCCCGGCAACAGCGGCGGACCGCTCTGCAATGCCGCCGGCCAGGTGATCGGCATCAACGTCGCCAAGATCGCCGAGGGCGGTAACGTCGACAACATCGGCCTGTCAATCCCGGTCAACATCGCCCGGCCGATCATCAACGAGCTGATCGCGACGGGCAAGGTCAGCCGCGTCTGGCTTGGCGCCCGGTTTGCCGAGAAACAGGCGGCTGCAGTCTACTACAACGTCCGTTTCGATCAGGGTCTGCTCGTCGTCGAGGTCCTTGCCGACAGCCCGGCCCAGCGTGCCGGCCTGCAGCAGGGGGACATCGTCAACAAGATCGACGGTCAGGCCGTGGACAGGTTCGTGGAGTTGCGGACCGCCCTCGACGCGAAGCGCCCGGGCCAGCAGGTCAAGATCGACTTCACCCGCAACGGACGGGCGATGAGCGTTACGGCGACGCTGGTGGCGCAGCCCGACGATGCGGGACAGTGAAGCGTGAGGGGCACCGGCAAGAGGGATGAAGGCCGGCACGGCGAATCAACCCTCATGCGGAACACTACTAACTTGCCAACCAACCCGCCCGCCTGCGACGATCAGGCGGGGACTGCAGCGGAGCCCATGCGGCCCATATTCGCGGTCTGCGTCGACCATGTCGAGCGGGCGCTTGAGGAGTACGTCGACGAGCTGTTGCGGGCGCCGGACGTCTACCTCATCGATGACCCGGACGCCGCCGCGGCAACCGGCGGCCGCGAGATCCCGAAGACCTGCCGGTTCTGCAGCGAACCGGCGAAGTACCTGATCATCTAAAGACGACAGGCTCTCTGCCGGTATGCCCGGCCGAGAGCCTGTTTTGCTGCCGATTTTCGGCTGTGGGGTGATGGCGATGTTGCTGCGAGTCATCGGTGTCGGCAAAGTGCGCGAGAAGTACCTGATCCAGGGGATCGACGAGTACCGCAAGCGGCTGGCCGGCGTGGCGCAGGTCGAGGTGGTCGAGGTGCCGGACGAGCCGTTGCCCGAGCCGTGGTCGGAGGCGCTCGCCGAGCGGGCGCGGGAGGCGGAAGGGGAGCGGATTCGGAAGCAGATCAAGCCGGGGTCGTATGTGGTGGCGTTGGCGATCGAGGGCAAGCAGCTCAAGTCGGAGGAGCTGGCGGCGCTGCTCGACAGGCAGATGCTGAGCGGGTACAGCGACTTCACGTTCATCATCGGCGGCGCGAGCGGGCTGGCGGCGGCGGTGCTGAAAGAGGCCGACTTCCGGCTGTCATTTGGGCCGCTGACGTTTCCGCATCAGCTGATGCGGCTGATGCTGGTGGAGCAGTTGTACCGGGCGGTGAAGATAAGTAGGGGGGAGCCGTATCATCATTAGCGACTATTACCGCCGGTGTCCGGTGATCTTCACGCAACCCGATCTGTCCTTTGCAAAGGCCCAGCTTGCGCAGATGGTTGCGAGCCTTAGCCGCAAGTTCCCGCGGGCAGCAGAGACACTCCGCGACGCCGAGGACGAGATTCTGGCCTACATGGCGTTCCCGAACGAGCACTGGCGCCAAGTCTATTCGACGAACTCACTGGAGAGACTGAACAAGGAGATCAAGCGGCGCAGTGACGTGGGTGGCATCTTCCCGAACCGGGCTGCGGCTTTGCGTTTGATCGGCGCGGTCTTGCTTGAGTAGGATGACGAGTGGGCAACCGGACGGCGCTACTTCAGCCAAGAATTCACGGACAGGCTCAAGCCCAGCTCGCCCTCAGAGCCTCTGGAATTGGCCATGGCGAACGTCGACTGACCCAAGCGCACCTCAGGAGCCTGAACCGAATTCACACCACGTCCCGGGACCCACCTACCGATCCGGAGAGCTGCTTGCAGGATGAGCAGTGCGACCTCAACTACCACCAGTGCCAATGGAACACCTCCTTTCGGCCACGCAGTGCCGTACCGTTCGACGATCCACCTCACGCAGGTGAGCCACCCAATCGGGCGCAGGGCCGCAGACGTCTCCGTCGTTCAACTAAGCTGGTCTTCAGCCTTCCTCGTCACCGGGAAGCAGCCATCGGCCTTCATCTCGCGCAGACTCGTGAACCGACCGTCGCTGCCGACCACGATGTGGTCGAGGACCGGGATGCCGAGAAGGTCCCCGGCCTGGCGCAGCCGCCTAGTCACGGCCACGTCCTCGCGGCTCGGCGCCGGGTCGCCGCTCGGGTGGTTGTGGAACAGCAGCACCGACGCCGCGTTGGCGAGCGCCGCCGTCTTGAACCCCTCGCGCGGGTGGATGATGGCCGACGAGACGTCGCCGGCGCTGACCATGCTGACGCAGGTGACCTCGTTCTTGACGTTGAGGCAGGCGATCCAAGACTCTTCGCGCGGTAGGTCCTCGAGTCGGTCTCGGAGAAGCTCGGCGGCGTCCTTCGGGGTCTGGACGCGGCGGCTGGCGTAGCGGAAGTCGGCGCCGTCCTTGACTAGCACTAACTTGACGACGTCGACCCGCTTCGCGGGCGTTGCGGTTCCTGAGGTCACTGTGGGTCACCGTCCTCTTCTGGGCCAGAGAACGAGACAGCCCCGATCTCCGTCGTGGAGATCGGGGCTTCGCTCTCGCCGGCCTGCTCAGCCAGCCACCGGTCGACCTCGTCGCCGAAGTCGCCGACCCTGACGTACAGCCAGACCATGTAGTCGTTCGTGAACAGCTGAGCGACCCGGTACCAGCGGCGGCCGCCGACATCCAACGGGTCGACGTACTCCGGCCAGAGGCCGGTCAGGCCGCCGTGAATGCCGATGGTCCTGAGATCGCTTACGTTATCACCTGGCTCGAGCACGGCTAGGGGATTGTCGCCAGAAGCGTCGTAGTCCGCGGCCGATGCGCCGTTGCCCAGGCCGGTCACGAGCTGGTTGAACTGCGCCTCAAGCATCCGCAGGAACGGTTCGCCGAACGGGGCACCGCCTCTCAGGCCGTCGATGTCTGCCTGTGTTCTGATGATTCTCACCCAGATTCGCCTCCAGACCATTTTTCCATCAGGAGGACAATATCTAGGCCAAAGACCGCTTGGTGCGACAGCCCAGTGACAAGCAGTTGTCACAAGTGTGAGTCACACTGAGAGCAGTGGCATTGGCCAGCGCGAATCGACAGGAAACTTGCCTGCGGGTATGGAAGAAACACGGGAACGCAAGCCAACTCACCGGACAAGACAAAACCCGAGCAGCCGGCTTGGGCCTTGCTCGGGTCGAACGGAACCGTCAGGAGGCAGAACGATGATGACCAACAACGACGTTACGTGGATCACAAACTTCATCTGGGGGATTGCGGACGACGTCCTGCGCGACCTCTACGTCCGCGGCAAGTACCGCGACGTCATCCTGCCGATGACCGTGCTGCGCCGGCTGGACGCGGTGCTCGAGCCGACCAAGCAGGCGGTCTTGGAGATGAAAGCCTCGCTCGACGCGGCCGGAATCGTGAATCAAGAGGCGCCGTTGCGCGAGGCCGCCGGGCAGGCGTTCTACAACACATCTCAGTTCACGCTGCGCGACCTGCGGGCGCGCGCCAGCCAGCAGCAGCTCAAGGCAGACTTCGAGGCCTATCTTGACGGGTTCTCCGACAATGTCCAAGAGATCCTCAACAACTTCGAGTTCCGGAACCAGATCCCGCGCCTGTCGAAAGCCGACGCGCTCGGCACCCTCATCGAGAAGTTCCTGTCGCCCGACATCAACCTCAGCCCGAACGACGTCCTGAACGGCGACGGGTCGGTGAAGCACCCGGGCCTTGACAACCATGCTATGGGCACTATCTTCGAAGAGCTAATCCGCCGCTTCAACGAGGAAAACAACGAGGAGGCCGGCGAGCACTGGACGCCCCGCGACGCGGTTAAGCTGATGGCGAAGCTCATCTTCCTTCCGATCGCCGACCAGATCGAGTCTGGCACCTACCTGCTTTACGACGGTGCCTGCGGCACGGGCGGCATGCTAACCGTTGCCGAGGAAACGCTGAAGCAGCTAGCCGAGGAGCACGGCAAGGAGGTAGCCACGCACCTCTACGGCCAGGAGATCAACGCCGAGACCTACGCCATCTGCAAAGCCGATCTGCTGCTCAAGGGCGACGGCGACGCCGCAGACAACATCGTCGGCGGGCCGGAGTTCTCAACGCTCTCGAACGACGCGTTCCCGTCGCGTGAGTTTGACTTCATGCTCTCGAACCCGCCGTACGGCAAGAGCTGGAAGAGCGACCTCGACCGGATGGGCGGCAAGGACGGCATCCGCGATTCCCGTTTCGTGATCGAGCACGCAGATGACCCCGAATACTCGCTGCTGACGCGCTCGAGCGACGGGCAGATGCTCTTCCTTGCGAACATGCTGAGCAAGATGAAGCACAATACCAAGCTGGGCAGCCGGATCGCGGAGGTCCACAACGGGTCTTCCCTCTTCACCGGGGATGCTGGCCAGGGCGAGAGCAACATCCGCCGCTGGATCATCGAGAACGACTGGCTCGAGGCCATCATCGCCCTGCCGCTGAACATGTTCTACAACACCGGCATCGCGACGTACATCTGGGTGCTCACGAACCGGAAGGCCGAGCACCGGCGCGGCAAGGTGCAGCTCATCGACGCCACGCAGTGGTTCACGCCGCTGAGGAAGAACCTCGGCAAGAAGAACTGCGAGCTGTCGGCGGAGGACATTGACCGCATCTGCGACACGTTCCTGAGGTTCGAGGAGAGCGAACAGTCGAAGCTCTTCCCGAACGAGGCGTTCGGGTACCGTAAGGTGACCGTCGAGCGGCCACTGAGGCTCAAGGGCATCGACCCGAACCGGGCCTACTCTGCGAAGGAGATCAAGGAAATGAGGGAGGCCACCGAGCGCGACGAGTCGGCGCCGGCGGTGATCAGAAAGATTCACAAGCGTGGGACGGCGCCTGACCCGATCCACGGCCTATTCGAGGCTGAAGTCAATGGCAGGCAGTGCGTAGTCGAGTACGAGCCGGACAGCGACCTGCGGGACACCGAGCAGGTGCCCCTGCTTGAAGATGGCGGGATTGACGCCTTCATCACCCGCGAGGTGTTGCCGTACGCGCCGGACGCTTGGTACGACCCGGCGAGCGTCAAGATCGGCTACGAGATCAGCTTCACCAGGTACTTTTACAAACCGCAGCCGTTGCGGACGTTGGACGAAATCCGCGCGGACATTCTGGCTCTTCAAGAGGAGACCAAAGGGCTGCTTGAGGAGATCGTCGGAGGCACAATGAGATGATGGAAGGGCTGCAGCGCTATCATGAGTATAAGCCTTCAGGCCTACCCTGGGTAGGGATGATTCCGAGTCATTGGACTCTTGAGCGACTTGACCGATTGTTCACTCTACGAAACGAGCAACCGCAACCCGGTGACGAGCGTGTCACCGGCTATCTCGACGGTAGAGTTACGCTACGTTCAAACATGGCCGGGCAGAAAATCAAGGGTGTCGTTAAAGAGGCTGGCTGGCAGCGCGTGCATCCAGGTGACTTTGCCATCAGTGGGATGAACGCTCATCTAGGCGGGATGGGCGTGTCTGATTCGCTTGGCAAGTGTTCACCAATATACCTGGTCTTGAGGCCAAAGGTGGGCACCAACGCTCGGTTCGTCTCCTACGCGGTTCGATATGCGGCTCATAGGGGCGCTTTAAAGGCGCTCGTCCAAACCATTCGGTTTAACTCTGCAGACCTGAAGCGGGACGACCTGAAACGCATTTGGCTTTGGTTGCCAACAAGCGGTGAGCAAGTGGCTATTGTTCGTTTTCTTGACTACATGAGCCGGCGCATCCGCAGTCACCTTCGATCAAAGCAGAAGCTGGTCACCTTACTGAATGAGCAGAAGCAGGCCATCGTGCAGCGAGCCGTAACCCGAGGCATTGAGGGACACGGTGCGACCCAGGAGCTCGGGTCCACGCCGCCCTTTGTCGTCAACGAACACTGGACGATACTACGCATTGCGAACGTCGCCCATGTCCGGACGGAGAAGAACAGGCCTGAACTGGATCTTCTGTCAGTCTTTCTGGATAGAGGGGTAATCCAATACTCTGACGGTGGTGGACAGGTGCACAAGCCGAGTCTGGATTTGACCAACTACCAGGTTGTGCACCCGGGTGATCTGGTCCTCAACAACCAGCAGGCCTGGCGCGGATCGGTCGGTGTCTCCAAGTATGAGGGGATTATCAGCCCGGCGTATTTCGTCTTGGTGCTGAGCCCCACACTGTTTGCGCCCTTCGCTGATTATCTATTTCGGTCGCAAGTCATGGTCTCGCAGTTCCTCACCTCTTCCAAGGGCGTCGGCGACATTCAGCGCGACGTGTATTTTCCGTGGCTCAAGAGCGCAAAGGTTCCGGTCCCGCCCGTTGAGGAGCAGAGGAGTATTGCCGCCTTTCTTGATAGTGAGCTTGCCAGTGTCGACGCGCAGATCTCCAGACACAGTCGTGAGATTTCTCTCCTCCAAGAATACCGCGATAGCTTGACGTCTGACGTAATCACCGGCAGGCTGGATGTTCGCGAGGCGGCTTCCGAATTGGAGGAGGGCATTGCCGGGGAGCCGGACGAAGGCTTCGATGCTCAAGCCGACGATGACCCTTCTGACATCGAGATGGACGAAGAGGACGCCGATCCTGAGGAGGCCAAGGCATGACCACCGACACGAGCGAAAAGGGCCTAGAGCGGCTCATCTGCGCCGCGCTGACTGGCTCACCCTGCGATCAGTCGGGCGCCAATGTGGTCAGTGACACCCGCATGTCGCACGGTGGCAACGGTTGGATCTGCGGCAACCCAAAGGACTACGACCGCGAACACTGCCTCGACCTTGCCCAGCTGAGGGGGTTCCTGTTCGACTCTCAGCCCAAGGTTGCCGAGGCCCTGGACCTCGAACATGATAGCCCTACGCGGCAGAAGTTCTTGGCCCGTCTCGAAGGCGAGATCACTAAACGAGGCACCATCGACATCCTCCGCAAAGGCATCAAGCATGGCGCTCATAGCATCGACCTCTTCTTTGGCACGCCGTCTCCGGGCAATCCCGTCGCGGCGGAGCGCTTCTCTCAGAACCGCTTCAGCGTCACTCGGCAGCTCCGCTACAGTCGCGATGAGACCCAGCGCGCTCTCGACCTCTGCCTCTTCATCAACGGGTTGCCAGTGGCCACCTTCGAGCTGAAGAACAACCTGACCAAGCAGACCGCCGAAGACGCGGTCGAGCAGTACAGGCGGGACCGCGACCCGCGCGAGAAGCTCTTCGCGTTCGGTCGCTGCGTCGTCCACTTCGCTGTCGACGACCAAGAGATCCGCTTCTGCACGCACCTCACGGGCAAGGGATCGTGGTTCCTGCCCTTCAACCGGGGCTGGAACGACGGCGCCGGCAATCCGCCGAACCCCGAAGGCATCAAGACGGACTACCTCTGGAAGCGAATCTTGACGCGCGAAGGGCTGACGAACATTCTCGAGAACTATGCCCAAGTCGTCAGCAGCGAGGACGAGAAGACCGGGAAGAAGAAAACGGTGCAGATTTGGCCGCGCTACCACCAGCTCGACGTGGTGCGAAAGCTCCTCGCCGATGCTCGCCAGCACGGCGCAGGCAAGCGCTACCTCATTCAGCACTCGGCCGGAAGTGGCAAGTCGAACTCGATCGCTTGGCTCGCGCACCAGCTCATTGGCCTGCGCAAGGACGACGCGGAGGTGTTCGACTCTATCATCGTCGTCACTGACCGTCGAATCCTCGATGAGCAGATTCGCGACACAATGAAGCAGTTCGCACAGGTCGGCGCAACGGTCGGCCACGCCGAGCGTTCAGGTGATCTGCGCCAACTCATTGAGAGCGGCAAGAAGATCATCATCACGACAGTGCAGAAGTTCCCGTTCATCCTTGACGACATCGGCACCGACCACCGCGGCCGGAAGTTCGCCATCATCATCGACGAGGCGCACTCCAGCCAGGGTGGGCGCACCTCCGCGGCGGTCAGCCAAGCCCTGTCCGCTGCCGGCGCCGAGGAAGACGACGAGACGACTGAGGACCAGATCAACCGCCTAATGGAAGGGCGCAAACTCCTCCCCAACGCGAGCTACTTCGCCTTCACGGCAACACCGAAGAACAAGACGCTCGAAATCTTCGGCGACTCCTTTGAGGACGGCGGCAAGGTTAAGCATCGTCCTTTCCACAGCTATACGATGAAGCAGGCTATCCAGGAGGGCTTCATCCTGGACGTCCTGCGGTACTACACGCCGGTCGAGAGCTTCTACAAACTGGTCAAGAAGGTCGAGAGCGACCCCGAGTTCGACGTCAAGCGGGCTCAGAAGAAGCTGCGCCGCTACGTCGAGAGCCACGAGCATGCGATCCGGCTCAAGGCCGAGATCATGGTCGACCACTTCCACGAGCAGGTACTGTCGCCGGGCAAGATCGGCGGGCAAGCTCGAGCGATGGTCGTGACCAGCGGCATCGAACGGGCAATCCAGTACTTCCACGCCATTCGTGACTATCTCGTAGAACGGAAGAGCCAGTACAAGGCTATCGTCGCGTTCTCCGGCGAGCACGAGTACGGTGGGGCCAAGGTCACCGAGGCGACGCTCAACGGGTTTCCGTCGAACGACATCGCGGACAAGATCAAGGAGGATCCGTACCGCTTCCTGATCTGCGCGGACAAGTTCCAGACGGGCTACGACGAACCGCTGCTTCACACGATGTACGTCGACAAGGTGCTGTCCGGGATCAAGGCGGTGCAGACTCTGTCCCGCCTCAACCGCGCCCACCCCAAGAAGCACGATGTCTTCGTTCTCGACTTCATGAACACTGCGGACGAAATCGAGCGGGCGTTCGCCGACTACTACAGGACCACGATCCTTAGCGACGAGACCGACCCCAACAAGCTGCACGACCTGAAGGGTATGCTGGACGGGTACGAGGTCTACGCCGACGAGCAGGTGCATCAACTCGTCGAGCTCTACTTGGCCGGGGCGGATCGCGACAAGCTTGATCCGATCTTGGACTCCTGCGTAGCGGTCTACAAAGAGAGCCTTGACGAAGATGGTCAGGTCGAGTTCAAGGGCGCGGCTAAGGCGTTCCTCCGGACTTACGGCTTCCTTGCTACCATTCTGCCGTACTCGAACGCTGATTGGGAGCGGCTATCGATCTTCCTGAACTTCCTTGTCCCGAAGCTGCCGGCGCCGGCCGATGAGGACCTGGCAAAGGGCATCCTCGAAGCCATCGACATGGATAGCTACCGGGTGGAAAAAAAGAAGACGATGAAGATCCTGCTTGAAGATGAGGATGCGGAAATCGACCCCGTTCCCACGGGTGGGGCTGGCCACAAGCCGGACCCGGAGCTTGAGCGTCTTTCGGCCATAATCCAGCAGTTCAACGACCACTTTGGCAACATCCCTTGGACTGACGCAGACCGTGTCCATCGACTCCTGACTCAGGACATCCCGGCTCGAGTGGCTGCTGACAAGGCGTATCAGAACGCGATGCAGCACTCGGACAGGCAGAACGCCAGAATCGAGCACGACAAGGCGCTGCAGCGCGTAATGATCGGAGTCCTAAAGGATGACACGCAGTTCTTCAAGCGCTTTAGCGACGACGAGGACTTCCGGCGGTTTGTCACTGAGAAGGTGTTTGAGATGACATATCAGACCCCCGCAGTCTGACTACGGTTGCCGTTGGAGGGGAAGCCACCGTTCTGGAGAATATCGGAATACAGGGCGCTGTGAAAACGCGAGGGGGAAATCCGAAATGCTGACAGGACAGTACTTGCGGCTCTTGAACTTCACGGAGCACCCGTTTGGGAAGCACGCGGCCGAGAAAGAGGAGCTGCTGCAACGCTACTTTGTTCAGCCACGGTACTTCTCCGAGGCTCTAGGCGAGGCTCGACACCCGAAGTCGTATGTGGTGTTCGGTCCACGCGGCGGCGGAAAAAGCGCGATCAGGTCAATGATTCAGACATATTGCAACGATCCACGTGCCGCGAACGACATTGGCGGGGAAGTTCTGTCGATTACCTACGATGACTTCTCAGCACTGAACTTGCGCCAACTGGGATCGATCACGCTTGGCGACCATGTCAACGAGATTCTCAAGCGCGGTGTTCCAAAGCTGGTCGTTTCCCTGGTCGACCAAGGGAAGGTCGGGGATGAGCTGCCAACAGATGTTCTCGGCCTGCTCAGATGGTACATTGATGAGTACATGTCAGACCTATCGCGCCTTGAGATCGATGAGATCATGCGAAGCCTCCGAACCAGGGCAGAGACAGCTAAGAGACTCCTTGGAGACGCCACTAAGGTCTACAACACAGTCATCAGCGTGCTGAAACTCGAGAAGATTGAGCCTACTCAACCTGTCGACACTCCAAGGGCTAGAAGAGACGCGAACAGCTCCATGCATGTATTGGAGGTATTCGTACGACTGGCCGTCCAAGTTGGCTATACGGCCGTATACGTGCTAGTGGACAGGGTCGACGAGACCGACGAGACCGGCGGAGACAGCTCCAAAGCAGCTAGGTTGGTTCACACGCTAATCACCAACATCAGGCTGCTTGAGATAGATTCCTGTGCGTTTAAGCTCTTTCTGTGGGACAAGGTGCGGAGCCATTTTGGCGAGGACCTGAGACAAGACCGAATAGCAATGAAACAGACCGAGTGGACTGATGTGGACCTAAAGCGAATGCTTGAGTTGAGGATCAAGGCATACAGCAGCGATCGGACTGCCGTAGTCGATCTGTTCGAGCCCGTGCTGCGGCCGACAATCACCGACGCCCTGATCTACCTGGGCCACAAGTCACCAAGAGATGTGAACCGGCTGATGGAAGCGATCATAGCAGAGGTACTTCCAGGGGCTACGGAGGAGAATCCGTACATCACGCTTGACATCTTGCACGAGGGCATAACAAAGTTCGCACAGCAACGTAGCAAGGAACTCTACGGAGAAGAGCTACTTGGCCGGCTGCAAAGACTCAATCGCATAGAGTTTACTATCGCCGATGTCGCTGCTACTTTCAGAATCGCTGGTGGTCAGCAGTTGGACGAGATGACGGCCACAAACCGTGCCAGAAACCTTGTCAGGGCATGGATATCATCCGGGGTCATCCAACAGACTGAGTCCGTCATGCGAAAGGTGAACGGGCGCAACCGGCCAGTGAACCAATATGTCATAGTAGATCCTCGTGTGTCATTCCTCGTGGACTCTGACCGTTTCTACACCACGTTCAATCTAGGCCAAGCCGCAGAAGACTGAACAGCAAGGGGCAGAGGCGGCAAGTCTCGATTGTCACGTATCAAGGTCGCGTCCCGGGACGTGGTGTAAATTCGGTTCAGGCTCCCTGAGGTGCGCTTGGGTCAGTCGACGTTCGCTACGGCCAACTCCAGAGGCTCCGGAGGCGTGCTGGGCCTGAGCCTGTCCATGGATTGCTGGCTGCAGTAGCGCCGGCCGGTTGCCCACTCGTCATCCTGCTCAAGCAAGACCGCGCCAATCAGCCGCAGAGCCGCGGCCCGGTTCGGGAAGATGCCAACCACGTCACTGCGCCGCTTGATCTCCTTGTTCAGTCTCTCCAGCGGATTCGTCGAGTAGATTTGGCGCCAGTGCTCGTTCGGGAACGCCATGTAGGCCAGAACCTCGTCCTCGGCGTCGCGGAGTATCTCAGCAGCCCGCGGGAACTTCCGCTCGAGGCTCGCTGCCATCTGGTTCAGTTGGGCCTTGGCAGAAGGCAGATCGGGCTGCATGAAGATCATCCGGACACCGGCAGCCACGACAGACTGGGCTCCCTTGGGTACGTGCGCCAGGAGGTTGCGCATGAAATGGACACGGCAGCGCTGCCATGTCGCGCCGTTCATAATCGCCTCAATGGCCTGCCTGAGTCCCTCATGGGCGTCACTGATCACGAGGCGGACACCGCGCAGTCCCCTGGCCACCAGGCCCCGCAGGAAGGCAAGCCAGAACGCTGCGTCTTCGCCGGGCCCGAGATCCAGGCCGAGAACTTCCCGTTCGCCGGTCTCCTTCACTCCGATGGCGATCACCACGGCCATGCTCTGCACGCGGCCGTCCTCTCGGACCTTGATGTAGGTGGCATCCAGCCAGACATAGGGATACTCCCCGCTGAGCCTTCTGTTCCTGAACTGGTCCACCATCCCGTCGAGCTCGCCGCAAATCCGCGAGACCTCGCTCTTGCTGACGCCAGTCATGCCGAGGGACTGGATGAGGTCGTCGACCTTGCGGGTGCTGACGCCGTGGACATACGCTTCCTGGATGACGGAGAGCAGGGCGCGCTCGGTCCTGCGGCGCGGTTCAAGGAGGCTTG
>JBLNDB010000041.1:0-127064 GCA_050261235.1 Chloroflexota bacterium | reverse complement strand
GCGGGCAGCCTGCTCGTAAAGCACGTGCTACGCCAAATCGCTCGCGGCAGTGCGCTGACTGCCTGAGCACCCATAAAAACGCAGACTTGTGTTGAAGCACCTACTGATTCTTGACACGGCCCCGTCGAATTTCCATTCTTGACACATCCTCGGGTCGGCTTTACAATGTCAACAACAGCAGAGACACAAGCCATGAACGGGAGAGTAATCCGGTGTCGCCGCACAAGAGAGAGGTCGGTCGGTGCAAGACCTCGCGCTGAACCGGACGAATACACCCGGGAGCTTCCCGCCGAAAGCAGCCGGTGACTGCCGTAAGCCGGGACGGATCTCAACCGTTAGCGAGGAGAAGGTCTCGGTCAGCAGTGTCCACTGCCTGATCCGGACCCGCGAATGAGGGCCGTAGGCCGAATTGGGTGGTACCGCGGGATTTTCCCCGCCCCTGCAGAGCAGGGGCGGGTTTTATTTTGCCCACCTGGGAGGCCGCAGGAGATGCTGGAGCGGGAGAAGATGGCGCAGGCGCGGGAGTTGATGAAGCGGGAAGAGGTCGACGTCTGGCTGACCTATTGCCGCGAGACGAGCGAGATTGCCGAGCCCGCCCTGAGCGTCATCGCCGGGACGCCGGTCGTTTGGGAATCAGCGTTGATCGTCTGTGTCGGCGGCGAGTCGATCGCCATCGTCGGCGGCCCCGATGCGCCGGCCTTCAAGGCCAAGGGCGCATTCGACACGGTGCTGTCGTACGACGAGGACATCGGCCCGGTCCTGCGGCATGTCCTCAACCGACTGAACCCGAGGCGGATCGCCATCAACTACTCCGAGGACGACGTGATCGCCGACGGCCTGACGCACGGCATGTACCGCCTCTTGCTGAAGCGGCTGGCCGGGGCGCCCTACGGCGACCGGCTGACGTGGGCGGCGCCGATCGTCGCGCCGCTGCGCTCGGTCAAGACGCCGGAGGAACTCAAGCGGATCCGGCGCTCCGTGGCCTCGGCCGAGGAAATCCTGTCGCAACTGACCAAGACCCTGCGCGCCGGCATGACCGAGGTCGAGATCCACCAGTGGGTAAGCGAGCGCGTCAGACGGCGCAACCTCGAGATGGCGTGGGATGGGGGCCACTGCCCGACAGTCAACTGCGGCGCCGCATCACCGGTCGGTCATGCGATTCCGTCGGACGCCAAGGCGATGCCGGGCGATGTGATCCACCTCGATTTCGGCGTCAAGGAAAACGACTATTGCAGTGACCTGCAGCGGGTCTGGTACCTGCGGCGGCCGGGCGAGGTCAAGGCGCCGGCAGAGGTGCGCAATGCCTTCGACACCTGTCGCAGGGCGATTGAGGCCGGACTCGCGGCGCTGAAACCGGGCGTCGTCGGCTGGGAAGTCGATGCTGCCGCCCGGCGCGTCATCACGGATGCCGGCTACCCCGAGTTCAAGCATGCGCTCGGCCATGGGCTCGGCCGCAACGCTCACGACGGTGGCCCGCTGCTCGGACCGCGTTGGGCGCGATATGGGCGCACACCGATGATGCGGACCGAGGCCGGCAACGTCTTCACGCTCGAACTGGGTATCATGACTTCGGTCGGCTATGTCGGCTTGGAGGAGGATGTCGTGATCACCGCAACCGGCGCCGAGTACCTGTCGCGGCCCCAGACCGACATCATCTACCTGTAGGTTCGGCTTCTCCCGGGGCGGCACCGCGAGCCGACCCCGGCGACAACAACAGACGCGCCCGCGCGGCAGATGGCAAGGGGTGCCGCGACGGGACCGGACAAACGGAGGGAACAACAACAATGACAGCCCTGGACATTCTGCGCGAACGCGGCTTCATCAAGCAGGTCAGCCATGAGGAGGAGCTCGCCAAGCTGTTCGCCAACGAGCGCGTGACGGCATACGTCGGCTACGATCCGACGGCCGACAGCCTGACGGTCGGTCACCTCGTGCCGACGATGGCGCTGTCCCACCTGCAGCGGGCCGGGCACCGCGTGATTGCGGTGATCGGTGGCGGCACAACGATGGTCGGCGATCCGACCGACAAGACCGAGATGCGATCGCTGCTCTCGCGCGGGCAGATCAAAGCCAATGGTGAACGGTTCAAGCAGCAGCTCAGCAAGATTCTCGATCTGTCGTCGGAGGACAAGGGGATCTTCGTCGACAACGCCGACTGGCTTCTCGAACTCAACTATGTCAACTTCCTGCGCGAGATCGGCGTCCACTTCTCAGTCAACCGGATGCTGGCGGCGGAGTGCTACCGCGCCCGCCTCGAGCGCGAGGAGGGGCTGACCTTCCTTGAGTTCAACTACATGCTGATGCAGTCGTACGACTTCCTGGAGCTGAATCGCCGCTACGGCTGCAAGGTCCAGATGGGCGGCGACGACCAGTGGTCGAACATCCTGTCGGGCGCCGATCTGATCCGCCGCAAGGAAGGCCGCGAGGCGTTCGCGATGACCTTCCCCCTGCTGATGACGTCGGACGGCCGGAAGATGGGCAAGACTGCCTCAGGCGCAGTCTGGCTCGATCCCGAGAAGACGACGCCGTACGAGTTCTACCAGTACTGGCGCAACACGACCGACGCCGACGTCGAGCGGTTCGCAGCCATGTTCACGCACCTGCCGATGGATGAAGTCCGCCGTCTTGGCGCTGCCACGGGCGCGGAGATCAACGAGAGCAAGCGCCGACTGGCGTTCGAGGTGACGAAGATCGTCCATGGCGAAGCCGAGGCGCGCAAGGCCCAGGCGGCCGCCGATGCCCTGTTCAGCGGCGAAGGCGACCTCGAAGCCGCGCCGACGACGTTCATCCCGGCCGCTGAGCTTGTGGCGGCGCTGAACATCGTCGACCTGCTGGTCCGGACCGAACTCGCCCCATCGAAGAGCGAGGCCCGACGGCTGATCGCCGGCGGCGGCATCCAGATCAACGGTGACCGCGTCGAGACGAGCGACCGGATGATCACCGAGGCGGACTTCCGGGACGGCGTGGTCATGCTTCGCAAGGGCAAGAAGGGCTGGCATCGGGTGGTCAGGCAGTAGGACCAGCGATCTGCGGGACGTCACGCAGCAGGGAATACCCCTATTTGTGGAGGGAGAGTGTGTGCTTGCCGCACACACTCTCTTCATGTCACTCGCTCACTAACCTGTCCACTCTCCTTGCCAACGTCATCATCTTTGGTTGACGCAGGAGGACTGTTTCGCGCGTCGAATCTCCTTCCCATCGTTTCGAAAGGGAGGTTGCAGCCGTGAGACAGGTATCACCCAGCTGCTACTATTACAACGACGGTCGCGTCAACGCGGGCGCCATCGTGACAAGCGCCGGGCCCGTGTTCATCGACTCGATGCTCGGCCCAGCGCAGGCCATGACCTTCTATGAAGAAGTCCGCGTCGTTGCGCCGCATTCGGCGCGGGCGCTGATCACGACACACGAGCACTTCGACCATGTGATGGGCAATCAGGTGTTCAAGTGCGATATCATCGCCAGCCGGACGTGCCACAGCGCCATGGTCCGCGCCCGCGAGCAGAGGACGGATTTCCCCGAAGACGTCACCCTGACCTACCCGAACATAAGGTTCGAGAACGAACTCGACCTTGAGATCGGCGGCAAGCTGATCAATGTCAGGCATGTCGGCGGTCACTCGCCCGGCAGCAGCTATGTCTGGTTCGCGGAAGAAGGCGTCCTGTTCACCGGCGACCTGGTGTTCGAAGGTCGCAATCCCTACATCGGGTCGGCGAACATCAAGGACTGGATCAACATCCTGCGCGACTTGCGCAAGCTGCCGATTCAGGCTCTCGTGCCCGGACACGGGCAGGCGTCCGGGCCGGAGATCCTCGATTCGCTGGCTGGTTGGCTGACGCGGTTCTACCAGGAAGTTCGCTCGATGAGGAACCGGCCGATCGACGAAATAGTCGCGACGATGATCAGGGACATGAATTTCAGCGAGCGCGAGGCGCCGAACGTGCCGATTGCAGTCCGCAAGATTGTCGCTGAAGATTGAAGATTGAAGAAGACAGAGAAAAGCCGCGATCTCAATGATCGCGGCTTTCGCGCGCCCGGCGAGGCTCGAACTCACAACCTTTGGCTCCGGAGGCCAACGCTCTATCCAATTGAGCTACGGGCGCGGCTACATTGCTCATTATAACCGAGCTGACACGCAAAAGCAAACGGCGACGGCAAGTTATAGCGAAGAATCGGCAGAGCTCAGCATAGCGCTCACGTGTGCGCACAGCTGGTCGAATTCCCGTGCAGCAACGCCGATCTGCTCTTGGGAATATGTTGTGAGTTCATGCTGTCCCGTATCATGGAAATACGCCCCGACTGACACTTCTCCAACTGCGCACCTCAGCGACACAGACACAGCGAGCTGGATCATGGGCCATCTCAGCTCGTTTGCCCACGGGAACGCCTCGCTAGCGATTATCAGTGCCCTGTAGCACGGGGGCGGCTCTCGCACCAGATCAACTCTGTGGATCTGGCCTGCGAGATAATTCCCGCCTGCGCTACGATAGTTCAGATTGAGCCCTACGCAGGCAACACGACCATCCGTAGCCATGTAGGCCTCGTAGTACCGGTTGAGGCGATCCTCATAGAGCTTTGACTTCTCGGGTGGGAACCCATTGCTTGCGCAGACTCTCCGGAAGTGGTCGCGTGCCTCAGCAATGTCATCTCGATTGTTGTGTAGGTACATGATGCTTTGATAGAGAACGGTGGCTGGTCCGTAGGGGGGACCACCACCTCGTAGCCTGTGGAACCGAGTGGGGTCGGACCTCACGCTTTCAAGATCGCGATGCCGTATTTTCATGCCAGCAGATCCCTCGTACCCGCATATCGACTCAGAACCCCCTGCGCCTCATGCGCGAATCTCGCATACATATCGGTGGCCCGGGCGCCGTCGAAATGGCGACTTACTATCTCCGGATAGTCCTCAACGACACTTGCTCGTAGAGCATCATCCAGAAAGTGGCGGCAGAACTCAACTAGGTCGTAAAGATTGCGCTTTCCCCGATCATCCTCTTTGAGACCGGGCACTTGCTCGCTGAAAAGATCGCGAGCATAATCGCTTGGGACGATGCCGTGACGCTCAAGCGCGATTCTTCGTATGAGACACGGAACGCACTCCCCACAATGCTTGGAGCCAACCCGTGCAGCCCTCCAGCAGCTTCCGGACAAACCTATCAGGTCAGGGCGTTCCGCGACTAGCTGGCTAATGACCTCAGCTTTGGTCATGTACAAGAAAGGGTTCACGATCGTCACCTCATACCTGAGAGCCGACCGCAATATGTCCTGCATTCGAGCTAGGAAGTCCGGGTGTGCAGTCCTTGTCGAGAAGCCCCCGGTCCTAGCCTGGTTAAGCGGGAGGTGGATTGCCATTTGTCCATTCTCAGCCATCATGAGTAGCTTGCCTGCGCGAAGCCTCCTAGCTACTAGGGCACCTAGAATCAGGAAGAGGAACGACCTGCTCCTCTGGGTCTCCTCGCGTTCGTCATCTGCCGGAAACGGGAAGCCGGGGTGATCTCGACCAGAGACGTGGAAATGCTTGCGACTGACCCTGTCCCCGAAGGTCAATTGCAGCTGCTGAAACAGCGCTTCCTGGGACGCCAACACAGCCGGATTGTGAGTGACGTGACTGACCAGAGTGAGGTGACTAACCCCTTCTGTGAGGCGTTTGTAAGCTCCGGCCAGCGAGTCTAGCCCACCGGAGAAGAGCAAGACCTCGTCTTGCCCGTCCGCATACCACTCGGCGACCTCGACTTCGCCTGGGACTTGTAGCAGTCGCACTGTCCAATTGTCACCAGTAAGGCGATACAGAGCGACTTCAATCTTGGGCCTCACCATCTCTAACACGGCATAGTTCACTACCGGAACAAAGACCTCGATCGTGCGGGCGAAGGCTTCCCTCTCACCACGTTTGATGGCAATGTCGGATCCGTAGACTGCCGAGGCCAACGCAAGCAAGTCTAGTTCAAGCGATGTCGGCTCGCCGAAAGAGACCGTGAACTGCTGCCGGCCAATCTGGAAGTTCACATCTGGGCAGATCACCAGATCGGTGGCCCCGTGTCTTGTATCAGCTGGGTTCCGGACGAGCTGTACAGTTGTCATACCCTGCCTCCTGTCAGTGAGCCAGTCACTGCCGTGATGTAACTCCTCCATGCCTCCAGGCTTGATGTTGAAGGCTTGTGTTGGCCAGCCATCACTCGCACAGCTTCTGAAATGCCCTTCTTGAACCGAATAACATCGTCAACGGACTTGAACCTGTCAGAACGCCCAACCATGCCTGAGATATCGCGCGATACATAATATCCTATCACTTCTGCAAACAAGGCCTCAGCGAAGCTCGCAATGCGATCATCTCGCTTCGTCACCGATGCGCGGACCAACGCACGCCTGGCTAGCTCGACAATTGTGGAACTCGTCTTTGCCGTCGCAATGATCTGATCACAAGCATCTATCGCAGCGGTCGGCTCTTCGCAGACCCCCGCCGTCATGGCCAGGTCATAGACAGTCTGCGAGCCGAGAATCTCCAGCACGTCGACTTCGCCATCGCGACATGCGATAGTCCACAGTTCGTTAGCCGCGCGACCTAGCGGTACACTAGAGTCAGCGAGCACCCGCCTAACCGCTGCCCACGTCGGCCTATTTGGCGACGGCTGGTTCGTCGAAGTACCCATGGCTACTCCTCCATGACCCCGTCTCTGCGGATCCTCTCTAGATCACGTTCTAGATCCTTGGGAAACACGCGGTTGCCTGACAGCAGAAGGCTCCAGTTGACTGATCCCCGATATGTTGGCACCTTAGCGATGAGATTCACCATGGTCCCCAGATCGGATGCGGTTACCACGGTCAGCTGGGCGCCGCATTTGGAACGGAGCTCCCTCTCGCGCGCCTGTAGGCTGGTCGGTGAGTCAAGGAACTCCCCTGTTACGACGATGAAATGGCTCACCTCGATTCTCCCTCTGTAGCGATTGTTGAAGTCGGACACATAGTCACTGAACCTTCGTACATCATCTGAAGAGACTGAATATCCTTTGCTGTATGCCTTGCAGTCGTATAGGGCAGCTGGTCCGGTACCGTATATGGCTAGCCCATCAGGCACCGCTTCGAACAACCTCTCGTGCCCGTAGCCGAGAACGCGATTCCCCAGCAGATACTGCAGTGAAGCCTTCACCATACCCTCGAAAAGCGCATCTGCCGTGCCATCAAGCCCGTCTGGGACTCTGCCGCACCCCAGTTCATGGAGAACCGTACCCAAGTTCGGGGTTAGTGCAATCCACGAGTTGGCGGGACCCCCGAGGCGGCACATCGCCTCGTCAAAGGTCATGTGATTGGCAGTTACATCCCCGGTAGGCGGGCCTACAAAGACGGCGATTCGACCATCTGCCGCGCATTGTCTCGAGATGGCGTCAACGGAGGCCTTGGAGATCGCACCATAGAGAACGAAGTCGTACGGAATAAGCACGCCGAAACGATCGTTCCGATGAAACTCGAGTTCGACGTATCCTTCATCGGCATTTGCCGAGTCTAGAGTGTAGCCTGCAAGCACCATGGTCCGAACGAATGTATCTACGGGCATGCGTTCCACGACCCATCACCTCTACCACTGATTCGACGTGCTTCTGGGTTGACCTTCCAAGCTGGGCAGCGGGGTCTGTCCTTATGTCTCCCCCTGTCATAGCTTGTCGTTTCGGCGTTTTCGCACACACTTATCCCCATTTTGTTAACAACCTGTTGATAAGTCAAACGGGCGTTCGCCAGAACGCCCGTTTGCCATGGGTTTGTTTGAGGTTGGAAACCGGGCTCTATGTGGAATAGCAGTGGACAACCCACCCGGGGTAGACAGGGCGACAGATGCCGGGCGTGTCGAACGGTTATCAATTCTGTCGACCGACGACGATTTCCCGGAGCGCGCGGACGACCTCTCCCTCTTCCCCGTCGCGCAGGGTGCGAACATCGATCAGCAGGGCGCCGTCCTGGATGCGCGCGAGGATCGGCGTGGCCCGCCGGCGCAGTTCGCTCTCCAGGTTATCGACGCTCATCCGCAGCGGCTTGATGGCGATCAGCGTGGTCGGCAGTTCGACGCCGGGCAACGACCCGCCGCCAACCGTCGAGAAGCCGTTGATCGTCTCGACTGATGCGACCTCGGACAGGTACGAGCGAATGCTGCGCGCCAACGCCGCCGCGCGATCGCGCAAGCTGTCCGGATCGGCGGTCATCATCGCCAGCGTGGGGATCCGCATCGTCGCGGCCTTGTCGTCCAGATAGAGGCGCAGGGTCGCCTCGAGGGCGGCCAGCGTCAGCTTGTCGATGCGCAGCGCCCGGTTGAGCTGGTGTCTGCGGATGCGTTCGATGAACTCGCGCCGCCCGACGATGATGCCGGCCTGGGGCCCGCCAAGCAGCTTGTCGCCGCTGAACGTGACGATGTCGGCGCCGGCGGCTATGCTCGCCTGTACCGTCGGCTCGCCGGGGAGTCCGTAGCGCTCAAGGTCGACCAATGCGCCGCTGCCGACGTCATCCATGACCGCGATGCCCCGGTCGTGAGCGAGCTTCGCCAAGTCGGCCAGCGGGACCGACTCGGTGAAACCGATGATGCGGTAGTTCGAAGTGTGGACACGGAGCAGCAGCGCCGTGTTCTCACTGATGGCGCGCTCGTAGTCGCCGAGGTGGGTCTTGTTCGTCGTCCCGACCTCGACGAGGCGGGCGCCGCCCTGCTCCATGACATCGGGAACGCGGAAGGCGCCGCCGATTTCGACCAGCTGTCCGCGGGACACAATAACTTCGCGACCACGGGCAAGCGCCGTCAGACACAGGAGGACCGCCGCGGCATTGTTGTTGACGACCAGAGCTGCTTCGGCGCCGGTGAGGCGGGTCAGCAACTCCTCGACATGCGAGTAGCGCAGGCCACGTTCGCCCGAAGACAGGTCAAGTTCAAGATTGGTGTAGCTCTCAGCGACCGCCGCGACATTGGCGACAGCGGCGCCGGCCAGCAGCGACCGGCCAAGGTTGGTGTGGAGAACGACGCCGGTGGCGTTGATGACACGGCGCAGGTTGGGCCGCACGCGCTCCGCGAGAATGCGGGCGGCTCGCTTGGCGATTTCGCCGACTTCGAGCGGACCTGCAGCCTCGGCTGTCTCGGGCTTGTTCATGACCAGCGCCCGCACTTCGTCAATCGCCTGGCGACAGGCGGCAGTCACCTCGGACTGCGGCTTGCCGGCGGCTTCCGAGGCGAGCGGTTCGGTCGTCAGGAGGATCGTCACCGCTGGCAGGCGGCGCAGCAGTTCTTCGCGGGTGGTCACGGACATCCCTCATCTCCGTCAACGGTTTCCACTGTCAATTCTGTTCCAACGCCTGTCGCTTGTCAAGAAAGCCACGTCGCCGGGTCGACTATAGATGTTCTATGGCTGGCAGTTGTGTAGTCATTTGCTCTGTCTATGGCTCCCATTGACAAGTTTCATCCAACCGCTGGCAAGCATCGCGGATTTCGGCTGGTATAATGGCAGGTGTAAGCATCTGTCCGCACTCGGCGAAACATCGCCCATGGAGGGATTGCAGGCATGAGCAGCAAGATCACGCTATCCGTTATCAAGGCTGACATCGGCGGATTCGTCGGACACTCGACAGTCCATCCATCGTTGATCGAGCGGGCCAAGGTCAGTCTCGATCAGGCGAAGGGCGATCTCTTGGTCGACTTCTATGTCGGCACTGTCGGTGACGACATCAACCTCATCATGACCCACCGCAACGGCGTCGACAACGCAGAGGTCCACAAGCTCGCTTGGAACACGTTCCTTTCCTGCACCGAAGTGGCCAAGGAACTGAAGCTGTATGGCGCCGGACAGGACCTGCTGGCCGATGCCTTCTCCGGCAACATCAAGGGCATGGGCCCCGGCATCGCGGAGATGGAGTTCACCGAGCGCGGCAGCGAGCCGATCATCGTCTTCATGGCCGACAAGACCGAGCCGGGCGCGTGGAACCTGCCCGCGTACAAGATGTTCGGTGATCCGTTCAACACCATCGGCCTCGTCATCGACCCGAAGATGCACGCCGGCTTCAAGTTCGAGGTGCACGACCTGTATGAGAACAAGAAGGTCACGTTCTCACTCCCCGAGGAGACCTACGACCTCCTGTGCCTGATCGGCGCGCCGGGTCGCTACTGCATCAAGAACATCTATTCGAGGACGACCGGCGAGATCGCCGCCACCTCGACGACGCAGCGTCTTAACCTGATGGCCGGTCGTTATGTCGGCAAGGATGACCCGGCAATGATCGTCCGCTGCCAGAGCGGCCTCCCGGCGGTTGGCGAGGCGCTTGAGCCGTTCTCCTACCCGCACCTCGTCGCCGGTTGGATGCGCGGCTCGCACAACGGCCCGCTGATGCCCGTCGGCGCCAAGGACGCGACCCCGACCCGCTTCGACGGTCCGCCGCGCGTCACCGCGCTCGGCTTCCAGCTGAGCAACGGCCGCCTCGTCGGCCCGCAGGACTTCTTCGCCGACAAGGCCTGGGACGGCGCCCGCGCGCAGGCGAACATGATCGCCGACTACATGCGCCGTATGGGTCCGTTCGAGCCGCATCGCCTGCCGCTCGATGAGATGGAGTACACCACCATGCCGCAGGTCGCCGAGAGGCTCAAGGACCGCATGGAACCGATCGAGAAGTAAGTCGCAGCAACCGGAGGCACCCGCACGCGCGGGTGCCTTTTTTGTGCGTTGACGGCCCGTCCCGTCCCCGCCCAGGAAAGCGGCGCCCGTCACCGGGCGCCTACGTTATCTGTCGCAATCACTTTTTCGGCGCGCGGAACAAGTGCATGTTCTCCCACATCTCGACCTGCTGAACCGCCTCAGGATACGAGGCTCCCATTCCCATCAGGAAACCGGTCGCGGCCGCCTCATGGATGACATGGCGCGGTGGCGTTCCAGTCTCGGCCTCGCGCATCCCGTGAGCGACGATGGGCTGGGTCATCTGCAGAATCGCCTGTGGGCTGAGCTGCGGAAACGGCATCGGCATCGGGCCCGGACACGGCATCGGCATGGGTGCCGGGCATGGCATCGGCATCGGCGGGACGACCGGGCAGGTCGGCTGGCCCGGGAACATCGGCACGCTACCAAACGGCGGCGGGACAGGCGTTCCCGGAACTCCCGGCACGCCATACTGTGGCGGTAGCGGCGTGCCTGGCTGCGGCTGCGCAGGCATACCGGGCTCCATCGGCATTCCCGGCGTCATCGGCATTCCCGGCGTCATCGGCATGCCTGGCATCATCGGCATGCCTGGCATCATCGGCATTCCCGGCATCATCGGCATGCCTGGAGCCGGCGGACACGTCGGCACGCCCGGCGTCGCTCCCGGCGGATGCGGCTCCTCTGGGAAGCTGGGCATGCCGGGCGACGGCGCGCCCGGGCAGGGCACTCCCGGAAACACCGGCATCCCCGGTTGCGCCGGCGGACAGGCTGGCGTGCCAGGTACCGGACACGGCGTCCCGGGCATCGCCGGGCAACCGCCGTACGGCGGATACATGTGTTCTGGCAAGTCTTCTTTGCCCCCCTCTCACAGGTTCTACGCCAGCTTATGTTCAGCGGGGGCAATGTGTGACGTGTGGCACAACGAGCGGGAGCCCGCACCGGGCCCCCGCTCGCGTCGTTCACTATCGCAGGACGACCAGCTCCTAGATGGTCATCAGCAGGGCTGCCAGGAGGGCCGCCCGTTCCGGCATCCCGGCGGCGATCACGTGCTCGTTCACCGAGTGGCTGCCGTCGCCCAGCGGCCCGAGACCGTCCAGCGTCGGGCAACCGAGCGCGGCAGTGAAATTACCGTCGCTGCCACCGCCGGTGCCAGTCTCGCGCAGGTCGACGCCAAGCTCCGCAGCCAGTCTGCGCGCGGTTTCGAACAGGGCGACGTTGCCCGGCTTCCGTTCCATCGGCGGACGGTTGAGGCCGCCGGTGATCTCGAGCTTCGCGCCGGGAGTCGTCGGCTTGATGGCAAGCACATCGCGGACGACCCGCTCGCCCTCCTCAAGCGTCATGACGCGCAGGTCGACAGCGGCTTTAGCCTCGGCGGCGACGACGTTTGAGCGCGAGCCGCCACTTACGACGCCGACGTTGAGCGTCGTGCCGGCCTTGAAGTCCGTCATCGCGTGCAGTTTGAGGATCACCTGGGCGAGTTCCTGAATGGCGCTGACACCCTTTTCCGGGTCGGCGCCGGCATGTGCCGCCACGCCCGTGACCTTGACGGCGAAGCCACCGACACCCTTGCGCCAAGTCTTGACCGACCCGTCGGGCATCGCCGGTTCGAGGACGAGCGTCGCCGCGCTGCGTTTCGCTTCCTCCTCGATATACGGGCGCGATGTGCGGCTGCCGATCTCCTCGTCCGAGTTGAGCAGGACCGTCACCGGCCGCTTCGGCTTGAGGCCGAGGGCGGCCAGCGTCTTCATGGCGAACAACGTCTGGACGATGCCGCCCTTCATATCGAACGTGCCCGGACCGCGCAGCTTGCCGCCGTCATTGGTGAACGGCCGGCGCTGAATCTCGCCGAGCGGCCAGACTGTGTCGAAGTGGCAGAGGATGAGGATCTGATCGTCGCCTTCACCCCACCGCACGCGGACATGGTTACCCTGCTCGGTCTGGCTGAGAATCTCGGCTCGGACGCCCAGAACCGTCTGGAACTGCGCGGCCAGGTACGCCGCGAAGCGATCGAGCGACGGCTTGTCGTCGGACGGCGTTTCGCGCTCGACGAAATCCCTCAGCGTGCTGACCATCGCGTCTGACTGCTGGCTGAGTCGCTCATAGAACCGTTTGACTGACATCTGACGCACCCCCTGTCATTGCTCGGCGGCCATCAGGCCGCTTCTGACTTCATTCAGCATCTCGGCCCGGAACCGGTTCTGGTACTCCTCATGCAGTCGGCGGCGCAGGTCCTTCAACCCGTCCTCCAGGAAGCGGGTCGCTCCCTCCGGCCGCTCGATCCACGTCATCAGGTGGCGCCAGTCCGAGTCGTAGAAGGCAAAAGCCGGAACCCGCGCCTTGCCTTCCGGGAACAGGGCTGCCAACGCCTCCTGATGCTCACCGCGGCGGAACACGCGCAGCTCGAACCCTGGGACCTCGGACGCGAGCCGCGCGAGCACGGGGACATTCTCAAGGCAGTCCGGGCAGCGATCATCGCTGAACACCGCCACATGCACAACGCCGCCATGTCGGTTCGCATAGGCCTGAAGGAAGTCGCGCAGATCCGCCGGCGCGCCGGCGTCACGGTAGATGGCCTCCGCCTCGACGCGGTTGGCCTGCATCGCGGCGGTGTACTGCTCGTAGGTCATGCCCTTTGCGAACGCGTCTCTGTCCATGGAATCCTCCCGGCTTCTGCCTGACGTCGGATCCGTACACGCCTAGGTTCTCCAACCCGGCGCGCGTCAAGACGGCAGGAATAGCGCTCTCTCACTGCCGAACTTTCCGCATGTCGGCACGTCCGATCACGATCGGCGCATACTGTGATGAGACGGGCATCCCGGAGGATTCCGCGCCGTCTACGGTGTCGTGGGAGGTCAGGTAGCCATGGTTCGCCACCGACTGCCAGGCGAGGCGACAATCCGCATCCACAGCATCGTCCGCCGCTCGCGCGTCGGCGGCCCCGGCTTGCGCTGCCTGGTTCACACCCAGGGCTGCACGCTCGCCTGCCCGGGCTGTTTCAACCCTGGCGCGCAGGATCCGCTGGGCGGCAGAGAGTACGGTGTCCATGAGCTGGCGCAGTCGATCATCGGCGATCGCGGGATCGAAGGCGTGACCATTTCGGGCGGCGAGCCGCTGCAGCAGGCGCCGGCAGTGGCGGAGTTGCTGAGCGAACTGCAGGCCGCCGGGTTGACGACCGTCCTCTACTCCGGCTACACCCTGGCGGAAATCACCGCGCTGCACGGGAGCGAAGGGGTGCTTGCCGCCACCGATGTCCTGATTGACGGTCGTTATCAGGCGACAGCCCCCTGCCATGACGGGTACCGCGGCTCTGCCAATCAGCAGTTTCACTTCCTGACAGGCCGCTATGGCCCGCAGGACTTCCGCCCGCAACCGGCCGCCATCGAGGTCGAGATCGCCCCTGACGGCACCGTCTCGCTGCGCGGCTTTCCCGGCGACGAGGTCCGGTCCAGGCTTGATGAACTGCTTCACCACGGTGGCGCACCGGCTGCACCGGGCCGGCGACCGCAAGAACGCTGATGAGCGGACGGGCTGACCGTCCGCTCTTCACCTTGCCGGCGGGAAGTCGTGCCGCCGGTACTAATTGTTGCAGTGATCGACGCTGAACAGCTGGCTGACCGGCAGCTTCTCCTTTGGGGAGCCGGGCTGAGCCGCATGGCCGATGGCCATCAGCGTGACGATGCGCTGACCCGCCGGCAGGCCGATCATGCTGGCGACGGCCTCGCGATCCCAGATGCCGAGCCAGATGGTGCCGAGGCCAAGCTCGACAGCAGCCAGTTCCATTTGCGTCATTGAGATGAAGACGTCGGCCGTGGAGCCGTTGCTCTCGGCGTTGGTGGCAATGCCGACGACGACCAGGCCGGCGTCGCTCACGAACGGCTGCATCTTGCAGTC
This sequence comes from Chloroflexota bacterium, assembly GCA_050261235.1. GTDB lineage: Bacteria > Bacillota > Sulfobacillia > JBFLWA01 > JBLNDB01 > JBLNDB01. The sequence continues at coordinate 112,524 of JBLNDB010000041.1, read as the reverse complement.
AGTGACCAGGCGCTTGCGCAGTTCCGGGTCGGTGATCAGGACGAAGTGTCGGGCCTGCTTGTTGCTGGATGTCGCCGCCCAGCGGCCGGCCTCACATATGTAGGACAGGTGCTCGGCGGACACCGGCTGTCCGTTGAACGCACGGACGCTGTGACGCTTCTGCATGAGAGACAGGACTCCATCTGCCATCTGTCGTTCCCTCCATGTGCTCGCTCTGAGTGTCCACAATCTCATTCGCTACTCGAACTTTCACTCCTGCTACTCGTGCTCCGTGCGCAACCTCACTGCCTCGACGCTCTCGCCGAGCAACCGGGCGAGGCTGTTCTCGGCCGCCGTCAGGCAGCGCGCTTCCTTGCTGTGCGCATCGACGAGGGGCGCCGCGGCGTCGACCGGGATGACTGTTCCGGGACCGCCGATGCACCCGCCGGGGCAGCCCATCCCCTCCATGAAGTTGGCTGTCACTTCGCCGCGCTCCACGGCCGAGAGGATCGCCTGGCACTGCTTCAGCCCGTTGCCCTTGACCAGCTTGATCTCAAGCTCGGGGCGCTTCTGCTTGATCGCCCTGACGATGGCTTCCGACACGCCGCCGGTGTGCGCGTAGATTCGCCCATCGTGGGACGCATCGCGCAGCGGCTGGTCATCCGGCTCGCGGCTGACATCGATGCCCAACTCGGCGAACAGTGTCCGCAACTCCTTGAACGTCAGCACCAGGTCGATGGCGTCCTTGAGGTCGTCAAGGCGCGATTCCGCCTTCTTGGCTAGGCACGGGCCGATGAACACGACTCTCGCGCCGGGCTCGCGGTCCTTGAGCAGACGCCCGAGGGCGATCATCGGCGAGACGGAATGTGAGACCAGGTGGGCGATCGCCGGCATCCGCTTCTCAACCAGCTTGACAAAGGCCGGGCAGCAGCATGAGGTGATCATGAACTTCTCGCCGTGATCGTAGCGGTCAATGTACTCGTCGGCCTCGCGCAGGGTCGTGATATCGGCGGCCAGGGCGACTTCGAACGCGTCGGTGAAACCAAGGCGTTTGAGCGCTGACCGCAGTTGCCCGTCATGAACGGACTCGCCGAACTGGCCGACGAACGACGGCGCGAGGATTGCATACAGCTCGCGTCCCGACTGGCGCTCAAGGACCATGTGCGTCAGCCTGAGGATGTCGGTGCGGCGGACGATCGCTCCGGCCTCACAGACATCTGCGCACAACTCGCAATCGACGCATTTCTCCGTATCGACGCGCCAGATTCCGTGTTCGTCCTTCTCCAGGCCACCCACCGGGCAGGACTCGGCGCACAGTTCCCGCCCAGCCTCACACTGGCAGAGGCCGGGGAGAACCCGGACGATCAGCTCGGAGCCGTCCTCCGTGACTGCTGCCAGTGCGCGGCTGAGCAGCACCCGGCGCTCCCTCTGCCAGTCCGGCCGCTCGACCGGGATGATGCGCTCGACGATTTCGCCGAGGCGCTGCTCGAGGTCGGACTCGCCAGCCCGGATGCCGCCGGCGAGGGCTCGGCTGACGGCGAGGATGGTCAACTCGTGGAGCTGTTCGCGTGTGAGCATGGCTGTCCCCCTTTGACTGCTGGCGCTACTATTGTCCCTACAATCCCGCCCCGCGAGTCGAAAACCGGTCTTGACTCCTGTTGTCGAACCGTGTAACATGGGGTGTGGAAAAAAACTCTTTAAGGCTGGTCCGGTGAGGCTAGCAAGGGTAGTCAGAACGGCGCACACTACTTCTTGCTGGCAGGCAAGAAGTTTTTTGTTGCCTGCCACCGCACGGACAACCACGGAGGAGGTCTGGCGCGTGCGCAAAGAGCCCGACAAGCTGGTAGGTTACCTTCCCGACGACACACCCCCATTCGGCAAGATGATTGTCTTCGCTCTGCAGCAGGTCATCGTCATGTTCCCTGCCACCGTGCTCGTCGCAATCATCACGGGTTTCGACATCGGCGTCACGATCTGCGCCAGCGGTCTGGCCACCCTCGGGTTCCTGCTGGTCACCGGCCGCCGCATCCCCCTCTACTACGGATCAAGCTTCTCCTACATCGCCGCCGTCTCGGGCGTCACCGCCACGGTCGCCGGCCTCACCGGCAGCAAGATCGCCGGCATTCAGGCCGCCCAGGCCGGTATCGTCGCCTCCGGTCTCGTCAGCATCGTCGCCGGCCTCTTGATCCGCAAGGGCGGGCCGGACATCGTCAAGAAGATCCTGCCGCCGGCCGTCACCGGCTCGGTCGCAATCATCATCGGTCTTTCGCTTGCCTCAGCCGCCATGGGCGATGCCAGCGGCAACTGGCTGATCGCCGGTGTGACGCTGATCGCGACGATTCTCTTCTCCGTCTACCTGAAGGGCACCCTCGGCCAACTGCCAGTCCTGTTCGGCGTCGCCGTCGGTTACATCGTCGCCCTGATGGTCGGCCAGGTCGACTTTACGGCCCTCACCACCGCGAAGCTGTTCGCCGTGCCGCACTTCACCCTGCCGACGTTCAACCAGTACGGCCTGATGGCCATGGCCGCGATCATGCCGGTCGCCATCGCTACCATCCCGGAATCCACCGCCCACCTGTTCCAGATCGACCTCTACGTCAACAACCTGGCCAAGCGCCTCGGCCGCAAGAAGCACTATGACATCGCCCCGCTGCTCGGCGACAACCTGATCGGCGACGGTATCGGCGATATGATCGCCGGCGCCATCGGCGGCCCGGCCGGCACCAACTACGGCGAGAACAACTCGCTGATGGCGATCAGCAAGAACTTCTCCGTCCCGGTTCTCATGACGGCAGCCGTCATCGCCATCGGCATGGGCTTCTTCGGTCACATCGCCGGGCTCGTCAACACGATCCCGCGCGCCGTCGTCGGCGGCGTCTCGATCTACCTGTTCGGCGTCATCGGCACCCAGGGCGCTGCCCTGATGGTCTCCGAGAAGCTCGACCTGTTCACGCCGAAGAACCTTGCTGTCGTCGCCACGATCCTGATCATCGGTCTCGGCGGCGCGGCCATGCCGAACGGCATGATCACGATTGCCGGGATGCAGCTTCCGGGCATCGCCACCGCAGCCATCTTCGGCATCCTCCTGAACCTCGTGTTCGAGCTGTTCCCGGTCAAGCAGGAGGTCGCGGAGCCGGAAAGCGCCGACAACAACTGACAGAGCATCGGAAAGAACCCGGTCGAGCCGGGTTCTTTCTTTTTCGCCGCCGGCGAGGATAAACCGGTGGCAAGTGAGTAATCCATTAGGCGAGGACCAGAGACGGGAGTGATGACAGTGGAACGCAAGATCATCCGGACAGACAAGTCGCCGGCAGCCAAGGGCTGCTACTCGCAGGGAGTGCACGCTGGCCCGTTCCTGTTCACTGCCGGTCAGCTGCCACTTGATCCGGCCACGGGCCAGATCGTGGCCGGTGACATCGCCGAGCAGGCCGAGCGGGTGCTGAGGAACATCGCCGGCATTGTCGAGGCGGCCGGCGGTACGCTGCGGGATGTCGTCAAGGTCACAGTGTACATCGTCGACATGGCGGACTGGGGCAGGCTGAACGAAGTCTACGCGCGCTTCTTCACCGACAATCCGCCCGCCCGGACGGTGGTGTCGGCAAAGGAGCTGCACTACGGCGCACTGCTTGAGATGGATGCCGTGGCGTTCATCCCGCCGCATCAGTGAGAGAGGAGACAATGCGAGCCCGGGCCTGACAGGCCCGGGCTCGTGACATCACGAGCTGCCTTGGCTGCTACGCGCTGGCATGCTCCTCGACCGCGAGGATGACGTCGGCCAGTTGGAGCGCCTTGGTCCGCCCCTGGACGCTGAAGCGCAGACGGACGTGCGTCGCCGCCGGCGGCGATGGCGAGGTGACAATGTAGTAGGAGATCCACGCGTCCGGATCGATGGTGCCGGAGTTCCCCCCGGCCGTGTAGGTGGCCAGGCTGCCGCCACCGGCGTTCAGATATGAGAGCTCGGCGACCAGCCCGCCCCCATCCTGCGCGCCCCGCGCCCGGAATTGGAACCGGTGGGCGCAGCCTGGTGTGACCGGCATAGTCTGCTGCAGGTCGTTGCTGATCTGCGCGCCGGTCAGCTCAAAGATGACATTAGCGGTCCGCTTGCTGAGTTCAGGCATCGGTGCGACCGACCTCTCCTTCGATGGTTCTCCAGGCTTGCGGGAGTCGCCGCTGAGGCCGATATCCTCGAGGTCGAGATCATCGAAACCAGCCCTGCGGCTGAGGATGTCGCGGTAAGGGCAGTCGCAGTGGCCCGGCGCACCGGTGTACCCACGCGGGCCCCGTGGCCCCCGCGGTCCGGCTGGTCCCCGCGGTCCGGCAGGCCCGCGCGGGCCACGCAGACCGCTGTCACTGCCGGCGTAGAACAGAAGGCCGTGCTTGATCCGTTTGATGAGGCCCAACCCCCTTTGCTGCAACCCTTCAGTACCATCCTATGTCAACCTGAGCCACAGGTGTGCGCCGCCGCCCACCACGAACGGCGGACATGAAAAGGCGACTGCGCCCCAGGGGCGCAGTCGCGTGGGAGTAATGGGAGTGAGGCGTTATCGGCCGACCGTCAGCGCTCGACGGCCACCGCAATGCCCATGCCGCCGCCGATGCAGAGCGTGGCAAGGCCCTTGTGGGCGTCGCGCCTGGCCATCTCATAGAGCAGAGTGACCAGGATGCGGGCGCCGCTGGCGCCGATCGGATGGCCGAGGGCGACCGCGCCCCCGTTGACGTTGACGATGTCCATCCTGAACTGCAGGTCCTTGGCGACGGCCAGCGACTGGGCGGCAAAGGCTTCATTGGCCTCGATCAGGTCCAGGTCGCTGACCTGCCAGCCGGCGCGCTTCAGCGCCTTCTTGGTCGCCTCGACCGGGCCGATGCCCATGATCGACGGGTCGACGCCCGCCGCGCCGTAGCCGGCGATGGTGGCGAGCGGCTTGACGCCGCGCTTCCTCGCGGTCTCCTCACTCATCAGGACGACGGCCGCGCCGCCGTCATTGATGCCGGAGGCATTGCCGGCGGTCACCGTGCCGTCCGGCTTGAACGCCGGGCGCAGTTTCGCCAGTGTTTCAACGGTCGTGCCCGGTCGGAAGTGCTCATCCTTGGCGACGACGAGCGGATCGCCCTTGCGCTGGGGAATCGTCACTGGCGCGATCTCATCGCTGAAACGGCCTTCCGCCCAGGCTCGCTCGGCCTTGTTCTGACTGGCGGCGCTGAACGCATCCTGCTCCGCGCGGCTGATGCCGTATTGGGCGGCAAGGTTCTCGGCGGTGATGCCCATGTGGGTATCACCGAAGATGCACCAGAGCCCATCATGAACCATCGAGTCGATGAGCTTGCCATCGCCCATGCGATAGCCGGTGCGCGCCTTGTCGAGCAGATACGGCGCCATGCTCATGTTCTCCATGCCGCCGGCGACGACGATCTCGGCATCGCCGCAGAGGATCGCCTGTACACCGAGCGTGACTGTCTTGAGGCCGGAGCCGCAGACCTTGTTGATCGTCGTTGCGGGCGTCTCCTTGGGGATGCCGGCCTTCATCGCGGCCTGACGGGCCGGGTTCTGGCCGAGTCCCGCCTGGAGCACGTTGCCCATGTAGACTTCGCAGACTTCCTCGGGTTTCACGCCCGCTCGCTCCAGCGCGGCCCTGATGGCGACGGCGCCTAGCTCAACCGCCGGGGTGTTCGCGAACGCGCCGCCGAACGTGCCGATAGCCGTGCGCGCCGCTCCGGCAATGACAACTCTGGACATGTCGGTCCCTCCTCACCCGACCGCAGACGGGCCGGGAGTAATCCGTCTCATACTTCTCCGACAAGCCGCCGATACCTACCCCGCAGTCCGAATTCGCGTCTCACGGTGAGGCCGATGCAGAACCGTCCACACCGGCCTCGCCCATGGAGGAGAAGGTTGTCGGCGTTGCTCAGGCGACCATCTCCGCAAGGTCCGGAGCGACGATCAGCTCGGCCTCGGTGGCGGCGATGACCTGCTCGACAGTCACGCCCGGGGCGACCTCCTGAAGGACCAGCCCCTCTGGGGTAACGCGGATGACTGCCATGTCGGTGACGATCAGGTCGACCTTGCCGGCTGCTGTCAGCGGCAGGCTGCAGCGCTTGAGGATCTTCGGTTTGCCGTCCTTGGTCACATGTTCGGTCGCCACGATGACGCGCCGGGCGCCGGCGACAAGGTCCATCGCGCCGCCCATGCCCGGGACCATCTTGCCGGGGATCATCCAGTTGGCGAGATTGCCCATGGCGTCGACCTCGAGGGCGCCGAGGACGGTAGCGGCGACATGGCCGCCACGGATGATGGCAAACGACGTGGCGCTGTCGAAGCAGGCGCCGCCCGGCAGAATCGTGACCGGCTGGGCGCCGGCGTTGACGAGATCCTTGTCGACAGCCTCGGGCGCGGGCGCCGGACCGACACCGACGAAGCCGTTCTCGGACTGGAGAATGATGTGAACGCCTTCAGGGATGAAGTTGGCGACCATGGTCGGCAGTCCGATGCCGAGGTTGACGACGTCGCCGTCCTTGAACTCGCGGGCGATGCGGCGGGCGATCAGTTCGCGCTTATCCATGTTCTCTTCCCTCCTAGCCCTGAACGACCATGTCGACGAGGATGCCAGGCGTCATGACCTCGTCCGGGTCGATCTCGCCGATTTCGACGATCTCCTCCGCCTCGGCGATGACGAAGTCCGCGGCCAGCGCCATCAGCGGGTTGAAGTTGCGGGCCGAGCGATGGTAGACGAGGTTGCCTGCCTTGTCGGCCTTCCTCGCCTTGATCAGGGCGACGTCTGCCCTGAGCGGCAGTTCGATCAGGAACTCGCGCCCGTCGATGGTCAACTTCTGCTTCCCCTTCTCGACAACGGTGCCGACGCCGGTCGGCGTCAGGACGCCGCCCAGGCCCGCGCCACCGGCGCGGATCTGCTCAGCCAGAGTGCCCTGCGGGGTGAGGACGACCTCCATCTCGCCCGCGTTCATCTGCCGTCCGGTTTCGGGGTTGGTGCCGACATGCGAAGCGACGAGCTTCTTGACTTGTCTGGCGACCACGAGCTTGCCGATGCCCCGATCGGGCCAGCCCGAGTCGTTGGCGATGACCGTGAGGCCGGTCACCTTCTTGGCGACAAGGGCGTCGATAATGTTCTCCGGTGAGCCGACGGCAAGAAAGCCGCCGATCATCACCGTGGCGCCGTCCTGCACATGCTCGCAGGCCGCGGCGATGGTCCCTGCCTTGCTCATGCTCCACCTCCTCATCTGCACCCACGCGGGTGCGCTGTGAGGTTGCCTTATGCAAGACTCATGCCAGAGATGAGCAAAACCGGGAGCCCGTCCTGGACGGGCTCCCGGCTGACCCGGTGAGAGCCGGCAAATGCGAAAGCGGACACAAACTGCGCAAAGGGGTTCGCACTCAGGTTCCGGCGCCGTATTTCTTGATTTTCATCTGCAGCGATCGGCGTGAAATGCCGAGCTGCTCCGCCGCCCGCGTCCGGTTGCCGCCGCACCGCGCCAGGGCGTCGCGAATGAGGTCAGCCTCAAGCTGCTCTTGGAGAGCGCCGAGGCGGGCCCTGAGCGCCCCACCACCGGCGGCCGCGGCTGCGCCGCCCGGAGTCGCAATGAACGGCGGCAGGTGGTTGACGCCGATGATCTCACCATCGGCCAGAATCACCATCTGCTCAACCAGATTGCGCAACTCGCGGACGTTGCCTGGCCAGTCATAGCGCTGCAGCCGGGCCAGCGCGTCGGCCGCGAAACCGCGCACCGGACGGCCGTGGCGCTGAGCGAACCCCCGCAGGAACTGATTGGCCAGCACCGGCACATCCTCTGGGCGCTCACGCAGGGGCGGCATCTGGATCGGGATCACCGCCAGCCGGTAGTAGAGGTCTTCCCGGAACTGCCCCCGCTGCACCAGCTCGGTCAGCGGTCGGTTCGTCGCGGCGACGATCCGGACATCCACAGTGATGCGTCTCGTCCCGCCGAGCCGCTCGATCTGACGTTCCTCGAGCACGCGCAGCAACTTGGCCTGAGTGCCGAGCGACATGTCGCCGACTTCATCCAGCAGCAGCGTCCCGCCGCCGGCCAGTTCGAAGCGGCCGGGCTTGGCGGCGGTGGCCCCGGTGAACGCGCCCTTCTCATAGCCGAACAGCTCGCTCTCGAGCAGCGCATCCGGCAGGGCAGCGCAGTTGACGGGCAAGAAGGGACCGTCGCGCCGCGGGCTGACCTGATGAATGGCCCGGGCGGCCAGTTCCTTGCCGGTGCCGCTCTCGCCCGATATCAGCACGCTGGCGTCGGTCGGTGCGACGCGTTCGATGATCCGCAGGACTTCGAGCATCTTCGGGCTGACCGCCTGGAAGCTGTCGAGGCCGCTGCGCTCAGCGAGGGCCGCCCTGAGTTGCTCGACCTCCCGCGTCAGGCTGCCAAGCCGCATCGCATTGGCGGCAATCAGGCGCACCTCGTCGAGATCGAACGGCTTGGTGACGTAGTCGAACGCGCCGGCCTTCATTGCATCGACGGCGTTCTTGACGGTGCCGTGCGCCGTCATCATGATCACCGGCAGATCGGGCATCAGTTGCTTGATTTCCTTGAGGATGCCCATCCCGTCGATGCCGGGCAGGCGGAGATCGAGGAAGACGATGTCCGCCCCGCGCTGTCGCAGCGCCCTGACGGCCTCATCGCGGTCGCGGGCGCCGATGACGGCGTGGTCCTGTCCGAATGCCTGCTCGAACAGCCAGGTCATGTTCGGCTCATCGTCGACAACGAGGACGCGCGGTCTGACCCTGATCTCGCTCACGGCTCAACGCTCCCCTCGATGCCAGCCCCGACGGGCAGGTGGATGGCGAACGATGTCCCCTGCCCTGGCGCGCTGTCGAACTCGATGAACCCGCCATGCTCGTCGACGATGCGATGCACGAGCGGCAGCCCGAGCCCGGTACCGCCCGACTTGGTGCTGTAGAAGACATTGAAGATGCGTTCCTGGTCTTCGGGCTTGATGCCGCTGCCGGTGTCGGCCACGGAAGCGGTCACGAAGTGCGCCCCCGGCACGTAGGCCGTCTTCAGCGTCAGGACGCCGCCCTCGGGCATCGCCTGGATGGCGTTCAGCATCAGGTTGAGAAAGGCTTGGCGCAGGTGCTCGCCATCGCCGCGAATGGTCGGCAGGTGAGCATCGTAGTCCTCGCGGATGGTGACGTTGTTGCGCCCGGCAAAAGCGCGCATCAGGTCCACGGTCCGCGCCAGCGTGTCGCCGAGGCTGATCGGCGCCATCTGCGGCGTCGAGAAGCGCGCGAAGTTGAGCAAGGCCTCGACGGTGCTGTTGACCCGGCCGAGTTCGCTGCCGGCGATGCGGGCGAAATCAATGAGGAACTGCGGGTCGCCGAGGCGGTCCGGAAGCAGCTGCAGCGACCCGTTGATGATCGTCAGCGGGTTACGGATCTCATGGGCGATCGAGGCGGCGAGCTCGCCGACAGCGGACAGTTTCTCGCTCCGGCGGAGGCGCTCCTCCTCGCCCTTCGCCCGCTCGATGTCCTCGATCAGGACGACGGTGCCGGTCGGCTCACTGCTGTCGCCGTGCAGGTGCGACCAAATGACTGTCACTTCGATCTCATCGCCGGCGGCGGCGACCATGCGCCCGTCGACGACGCCAAAGCCACCGCCCTCGCCGCGCATGCGACCGGCCAGCGCGCTTAGGCCAAGGCGGGCCGTGGCCTCATCGAGCGACAGCCCCTGCAGAGACTCCGCCCTGATGCCCGCCCGGCGTTCGAGCCAGCGGCTGGCAAAGACGACCCGCCCCTCAGGGTCGGCGACGATGGTGCCGATGGCGAGGCTGTGGAGGAACAGCCGCAGGTAACGACCGATGCGGTCGACGTAGGCACCGAAATCCTCGAATCGCTTGATGAGGCCAGCGTCGGCAGCGGATCCGCCCGGCGAGCCGCCCGCCGCACGCGCCAGTTCGGCCAGTCGCCGGCTCTCGAACAGCGAGTTGCTGGCCGAGATCATGAGGCCGGTCAGGCCGAGCAGCGGCTCGATGTCAGGTGAGAAGAAGATGCGCCGCCCCCGCTCGGCCGTCTGCTGGTAGATCCCCTCGACAGTCTCATTGGCCCAGACGAAGCCGATTGCTTTGCCGTCGCGCAGCAGGGGTCGGACACAGTTCATGATGTCGCCGCGGACCATCGACCCGACGCCGACCACCTCGCGTCCGTGGGCCATCGCCCGGCGGCCGATATGATCCGGCCCGAGGGTGATGCCGACGGTGTGGCCATAATCGCTACTCGGCCCGTAACAGACGATGCAGTCGAGGTCAGCCGCGTGATAGCCGACGGCGACGCCGGGGAAGCAGGCTGCGACCGCGTCGCAGAACGGGGCGAGGCGCCGGTTGAGCACCGCCAGCTTGTCAGCCCGCGTCGCCTGGTCGCCGAGCCCGGCCTCGCGGTACATGTCCGCGAAGGTGGAAGTCAGTTGCGCATCAAGGAGGCGCGCGATGCCGAACAGCTTGTCCCCCTTCTCTTCAAGCAGCGCGGCTTCGGCCTTCTGGAACAACAAGTAGCGCGCAATCATTTTCGCACCTCCCACACCATCATGATACCCGCACTGCGGGCCGGCTGTAAAGCCGCCGGCCGCCGCCCCTGACCCCGGCAATCGGCCGTGGCCGGTGGGCCGGCGCCAGACGGCGGGCATAATAGTCGCCGAGGAGGCGTTGGCAGCAGGAACTGACGGCCGCCGGGAGAAACTTTGAGTGACGAATCAACCCGACATCTCAGCGAAAGAGGGGATCAAGGTGACCAGACAGGAGCTCAAGGAGCGCGTCGGCAAGGCGATCGATGCCCGCCGCGAGGAGATCATCGCCATCGGTGAGCGCATCCTGCACCAGCCGGAGCTCGGCTACAAGGAGCACAAGACCGCGGCAGTGGTCCAGGAAACGTTCAGGAAGCTCGGACTATCCTACCGTGACGGCATCGCCGTGACCGGCGTCATCGCCGACCTGCCAGGCGGCCGCGAGGCCAAGGTGGCGGTCATTGGCGAGCTTGACTCAGTCCTCTGCCCGAAGCACCCGTTTGCCGACCCGAACACCGGCGCCGCCCACTCGTGCGGCCACAACGCGCAGATCGCCGCCATGCTTGGCGTCGCGATGGGGCTCGTCGACTCCGGCGTGATGCCGGAACTCGGCGGTTCGGTCAAGTTGATGGCGGTGCCGGCCGAAGAGCCGGTCGAGATCGAATTCCGCCATCGGCTGATGACCGAGGGCAAAATCAGCTATCTCGGCGGCAAGCAGGAGTTCATCAAGCTGGGCGAGTTCGATGATGTCGACGCCGCCATGCTCTGCCACCTCGGCACGCTCAATGAGGACAAGAAGAAAGTCGTCGTCGGCGGTTCGTCGAACGGCTTCCTCGCCAAGCTGATCAAGTACAAGGGGCGTGAGGCGCACGCCGGCGGAGCCCCGCATATGGGCGTCAATGCCCTCAACGCGGCGATGCTCGGTCTGATGGGCATCCACGCCAACCGCGAGACGTTCAAGGATCCTGACAACATCCGTATCCACCCGATCATCACCCACGGCGGCGACCTGGTCAACATCGTCCCGGCCGACGTCCGCATCGAGACCTATGTCCGCGGCCGGACGATGGACGCAGTGGCGGACGGCAGCATGAAGGCCAACCGCGCCCTCAGGGCCGGCGCGATGGCCGTCGGCGCCGAGGTCGAGATCGACGAGATCCCGGGCTTCCTGCCGCAGTTCAACGATCCCAACCTGTCCGACATCTTCCGCGCCAACGCGATCGACCTCGTCGGCGCCGACAACATCGAAGAAGGCCAGCATGGCGCCGGCAGCACCGATATGGCCGACGTCGCCCACCTCCTGCCGGCGATCCATCCGCACCTCAACGCGGTGCGGGGGCGTGGCCACTCCGAGGAGTACGAGATCGTCGACCCCGAGCTGGCCTATATCACCGCTGCCAAGCTGATGGCCTACACCGTCATCGACCTGCTGGCCGACGGCGCCAAGCTGGCCAAGGAAGTCAAGGCCAAGTACCAACCGCACTACAACCGCGAGAGCTGGATGCAGATGTGGAACCAGCTGTGCGGCAGGTGAACCGGGAACCGTCAGTGAACATCGAAAGAGCCGCACCCTTGATGGGTGCGGCTCTCTGTCTGCGAGGTGCTGCTTCGGGGGTGCCGACGCCTTCCGTCAGGCCGCCTCGCTGACCCTGGCTGCGCTGGCGACTCCGTCCGGCGACGTGACCGCCTCGCCGTGGCGCACGAACAGCATGCAGCCCAGAGCGATGGCGAAGGCGGCGTTCGCGAACACGAACAGCGTCGAATAGTTCTGCGTCAGGTCGCGAATCCAGCCGAACAGGGACGGCCCGATGATCGCGGCCGAGGCGGAGAAGAAGTAGTAGTAGCCGGTATACTTGCCGATGCGGGAACTGCGGGCGATCTCGACGACCATCGGCAGCGAGTTGATGTTGATCAGCGCCCAGGAGAAGCCGGCGAGGGCGAGCAGGATGCGGACAACGTTGAGGCTGGTCATGAAGCCCTGGAGGGTGAACAGGGCGACGATGCCGACCAGTCCGGCGAGGATGGTGCGGCGGCGCCCGAAGCGGGTGCCGATGATGCCGGCCGGGACGGCGCCGATGACCAGGGCGAGGGTGAAGAAGGTCAGCGTGATCGAGGCTGAGCCCTCGGACAGCCCGAGCACGTTGACCGCCCAGAGGGTGAAGAAGGTCTCGATGGCGTTGTAGCCGACGAACCAGAACAGGATGGCGAACAGGATGAGCAGCAGGCTGCGGTTGATGCCGCGCTTGTCGTGGCGCTCTTCAGCCATCTCCTGCTCGCGCACGACTTCCGCCTCAGCCGCGGACAGGACCTTCGGCTCGCGGACGAACAGGAACAGGGCCACCCAGGCCAGCACCATGACGAAGCCGCCGAAGATGAAGGCAAGGCCGGCGCCACCGCGGTTGACCAGCATGCCGCCAACGAGGAACGCCAGCACGCCGCCGACGCCGCCCATCAGGTTGATGACGCCGTTGGCCAGCGAGCGCAGCGGTGGCGGGGTGAGATCCGGCATCAGGGCGATGACCGGCGACCGCCAGGTGCTCATGATGAAGTTGAAGAGGATGATGACGCCCATCATGCCGAACAGCGTCGACATCCGCGGGATGAGAACGAACAGCGCGGCGCAGAGCGGCAGCCCGATGAGAATGTACGGCATGCGCCGGCCCCACCGCGTGATGGTACGGTCGCTGAGCGCGCCGAACAGCGGCTGGAAGATGACCGCGAAGATGTTGTCGAATGTCATGATGACACCGATGGTCAGCGTGCTGAGGCCGTAGGCACGGTCAAGGATCAACGGCACATTGGCGTTGTACATCGACCAGGCGATCGATGTCGCCAGGAAGCCGAAGCCGATGAGAAAGGTGCGCTTCCAGTCGAGCCGGAGTCCGCCAGCCTTGTCACCCATGAGCAAGCCTCCTCAAGCCGATCCTCTCACGCCGTGACCAACTGTCGCGGCGGTTCCTAGCACCAACACTACCAGAACAAGGGTGGTCTGTCTATACTCTTGCAGCCCTCGGAGGCTGCTGGTAGGATGGGGCTGAGGAAACGCGGGAACGGGGTGAGCCGATGGGACTGGGGATTGCGATTGTCTCCTTGGCGCTGGCTGCGCTCTACCTGCTGCTGATCAGGCCGGCGGCAGTGCCGGCGGCGACGCGCCAGCGATTCGCCGGGTACTACGCCCACCGCGGCCTGCACGACATCGAGCGGGGTATGCCTGAGAACTCGCTGCCGTCGTTCAGGCAGGCGGTCGCTGCGGGCTACGGCATCGAGCTGGACGTGCAGCTCACGCGCGATGGCGAGGTCGTCGTCTTCCACGATGATGACCTGCGGCGCGTCTGCGGCCGGCCGGAGCGCGTCGATGCGCTCGACTGGTCCGAGCTGTCGCAGCTCGGACTGCTCGGCACGAAGGAAACCATGCCGCTGTTCCGGGATGTGCTCGCAATTGTGGCGGGCAAAGTCCCGCTGATTGTCGAGCTTAAGACCGGACCGCGCAACGACGAGCTCTGTCGGGCGACGCTCGACCTGCTCCGCGAGTATCAGGGGACCTACTGCATCGAGTCGTTCAACCCGTTCATCGTCGCCTGGTTCCGCAGGAACGCCCCTGATATCCTGCGCGGCCAACTGGCGGCCCGGTTCGACCGCCGCGAGCTGCGCTCGTGGCTGCTGCGCACGGTACTGACGAACATGCTTCTCAACATCGCGGCCAGGCCGCAGTTCATCGCCTATTGCCACAGTGACCGGACCAATCTCAGCTTCCGCCTTACCCGCCGGCTGTTTGGCGCACTGACCGTGGCCTGGACGGTCAGGGATGACGCTGCCGAGCGGGAGCTTGGCCGGGACTTCGACGCCGTCATCTTCGAGGGGTATCGGCCGGAACGCTGACTGCTAGCGTCTGTGGGCCGACATGTCAGATGCTAACTCCAAGCCAATGAGGCCCGGACGGGATGCCGTCCGGGCCTCCATGAGTGCATACAGGACCAGGCTCAGCGCAGGCGCACCGGCTCGCAGCGGCCGACCCGCACCGCCCGCACGAGGTCGGCGACACTCGCTATCGGATCAGAAAAGCGCGTGGCAGTGCGAAACTCGTCCCCGTGCCGGTGGGCGTCGCTGCCGCCGGTGACAGGTTTGCCGTGCCGCGCCGCCAGTGCGGTCGCCAGCTCACAGCTCCGTCCCGGCGCTGCGCGGCGTCACCGGGCGCGCCGAAGACAAGGAAATCACCATAGTCGTTCAGGACTTCCGTCCCCGCGAGCACGAGCACGCCATCGTGCACTGCGACATATCCTGCGCCGCCTGCGCCCCGTGGCACGCAAGAACCGGGCCCTTCACTCGGGAAGCGGCCCGGTTCCGCAATGCGGCAGTCAGTGGATCGGCGCCGTGTCGCTCTGCAGGTGGACGTCGGCACCGGCGCGCTCCAGCGGCTGTCTGACGGCGCTCCGGTGGCGATGTGCGCGTTGCGTGCGCTCCCTGCTCTCACTTGCCGGCACACCGGCCCAGCCGACCCGCAGCGCTTCAGCGAGATGGTAATCGACACAGCAAAGGTCTTCGCGGCCAAGTTGATGGACGGACTCCTTGCCAACGGCAAGCGTGGCGTGTTTCATCTCGGCTGTGCAGGAGATGAGGAACCGCGCCAGGTTCCTGGCCGACGTCTCGATGTCGATCTGGTCGGTCAGGCGCCCGTTGTAGATCTCAAGCTGGGCGATCATCTCGTCGGGTAGCGCTTTGGTGATCTGATCGGCAAGCGCGGCGGTCAGGGCGATCGAGCCGATGTATACTGCGTCCGCGCCGAGCGCCATGGCTTTGAGGAACTCGCCCGGGGTCCGCAGACCGCCGGCGAGGATGACGTCGATGTCGTCGCGCAGGCCATTATCCTCCAGCCAACTGCTCGCGCGGGCGATGCAGAACAGGGTCGGCAGACCGACATCGTCCTGAAGCGTGCACATCGAGTTGGCTGTGCCGCCCTCGGAACCGTCGATGACAATGTAGTCGGCTTCGGTATCGGCAACCACCGCCAGTTCGCGCTCGAGCCAGTGCGTACCAGCGATCTTGATGCCGACGGGAACCGGGTAGTCGCTGCGGAGTCGCTTGACGAGCTTGGCGAGATCGGCCGGCGACTGGACTTCCTTCAGTCTGGCTTCGATCGTCGCGTCCTCGCCTTCGCTGACGTGCCAGGCGGCGCGCAGGTGCTCATCCATCCACTTGGCCTCGACGCCGGAAGGCACAGCGCCGCCCCAAGCGCCCTGACCGAGTTGGATTTCAATCGCGTCGACCCGCTCAAGCTGATCCGGCGTGTTCAGCCAGCCGCCGCGATGATACTGGCCGACCAGGAACTTGGCTTCGTCCCGCTCCTCATTGGTCACCGCTGACTCGCCGGTGTTGGTCGACGTGCCGGCCATCGCCGCTCCGCGCGCCAGGGCGCGCTTGATCGGCAGCGCCAACGAGCCGCCGTACGACATGCCGGTGACCATGATCGGAATGTCGAGCGTCAGCGGTCGCCGCGCCCGTTTGCCAATCACCGTGCGCGTCTCGATCGTCTGGACGTCCGTCGGCGGCAGCTGGAACAGCTGGCGCGGGTTGAGGAACACCTTCTCCCACGGCGACTGGACATTCGGGCTGCCGAGCGGCCGGTCGACGGTGGTGCCGGTGGCGGCACGGATGCAAGCCTCGACCATGTTCTTCGGCTGCAGCTTGGTGATGGCGGTGACGACATTGTACGGGTTGTCGGGGTAACGGTTGCTGGTCATCGATTTGACAAGCGTGTCGACCGGGTTCATGATCCAGTTCAGCATGTGCTCGCTCCTTATCGGGGTTTGTCCTAGTTTGCCCCGCCGAAGCGCCTGTCAAAGAAGATAGACCCGGCACTGCTGCCGGATCCAGGAGGCGAAGCGACACTCAGCCCAGCGGTCGACCGCAGTGGTGGCAGAACTTCGCGTCGGGGGCGTTCGCCTCGCCGCACTTCGGACAACGTCGGCTCTGGTTCAGATCAGCGCCGCAGGTGCTGCAGAAGCGCGCGTCCGGCGGGTTGTCGGCGCCGCACGCAGCGCAATGGGCGACTCCCGGATCGACCGCCCGCCCCTGCGGATCGGCGCCGGTGATGACCGCTCGCGCGATATCGGCGATCGTGTCTTCCGTCTGTTCGCCCATGTACTTGATCGTGTCTTTAGCTACCGGCGCGATCTCTCCGGCCACATAGCGGGTGGCGGCACCCATGTAGCCGAACTTGAGCAGACGTGCGCCCAACCCAAGCAGCGGCATGCCGACAAATGCGCACCAGAACAGCTGCGGCGGCCGGAACGAGCCGAACGCCGAGAAGAAGTCGATCATCCCGATGGCCAGCATCAGGCCGCCGACCGCAGTCAGTACCATACCGAGTGAGCGCAGCGACTGCCGTTTGCCGTCGTGGTTCGGATCAATCATAGCGGCTTCCCCCTTTGATGATCTCCCTTTCCCTCTTCCCTACACCGCTGATGCGCGCGCCGTTTCATCGCTGCCAGCCCTTGCGCCGGAGCGCCGATAGCCAAACAGCCTCAGTACGCAGGCTGAGAGCGGTGCCGCGAACAGGAGAAAGGCCAGCCAGGGCAAAGCGGCGCTGAGCAGAGTGTCCGCAAACGGCCGCGCCGAGCGGTAGCCGACATAGAGGAGCGAGCCGGGCCAGGTCATGTTGTAGCCGACATGGACGATCGTCGGGGCGACCAACCCGCGTGTCCGCTCGGCGATGATGCCCATGACGACGCCGAAGGTGAAGGTGAACCAGAGGTAGAGCGCCAGCCCCGGAGCGTCAAAACGGGGAAAGATGCGGTAGTTGACATGGTAGAGAGCGAACAGGATCGCCTGGAGGGCGATCGCCGCGGTCGCCCCGACGGCGCGGCGGAGCTTCGTCTGGACGTAGCCGCGAAAGAACAGCTCCTCGGCGAAGTTGCCGTAGCCGAACATGAGCAGCTGAAACAGCGCACCCGCGAGCCTCGACCCGATGCCGACCTCCGGGATGCCGCTGAACACGAGTTCGCGAATGAGGAAGCCGAAGGCCACGCCGCACCACGTGACGGCGAAGAGGATCAGACCGGCGCCGGCCTGTCGCTGCCAGTCACGCGCCTGGAGGCCGAAGTCCGCCGGGCGATTGCGCTCCCAGAGCAGGACAGATGACATGACGAGGACGATCATCGGCGTCTTCTCCCAGATCTGCTGCACATCGGCGTAGATTGGCAGGCGGACGGCCATGATCAGCAGGAAGTAGCCGACCGTGGTCAGGAGCAGCACTAGCGGTCGGTCACGTCGGTAGGGGCGCAACTCAGGACGGCGCGCCTTGTCTTTCAGGGCGACGAGAAACACGGCGAGCAACGAATAGGCTACCGCCAGCTTCGTCTCTGCGCGGACAGGCTGCGTAGCGACCAGGTAGATCGGCACGGCCGTTGCCATGTACGGGAAGAGGACGCGACGGAGCCAGTCGCTCATCAGCCCACCCCACGAAAGGAATATTCGCCCTTAACGCGAAGAATAAGTATTAGTTAACAACGCGGGAGTGATCGCTTTGGCCCTTGGCAGCAAGATCCGCGACGCGCGAAAAGCCCTCAACATGACTCAGCGAGACCTTGCCGGCGAGCGTTTTTCGGCGGCCTTCATCAGCCAGATCGAGCGTGACATCATCACGCCGTCGCTTGCGTCGCTGAAGATCATCGCTGACCGGCTGGGTCGGCCGGTCAGTTTCTTCCTGGAATCCGACCTGCGCGACCGACAGAACGAGGTCGACCTTCTCACCAACCTTGGCAAGGTATTCACAGCCCGCGGCGATCTCGCGCAAGCGGCGGAGAATCTGCAGCGGGCCCGTTCAGTGGCCGCCGAGATCCGCGATGACCTGCGGCAGGCTCAGGCGATCAAACACATGGCGGTCGTCGAGTTCTACTCCGGTGCCTATGACGCCGCGCTCGAGCACTTCCAGGAGGCGCTGGCGCTGTTCCAGGGTGAAGGCCATCTGGAGGAGGTCGCCGCCTGCGACTTCTCGCTCGGCTCGGTCTGGCACTTCAAGAATGACTATGCGCAGGCGATCGAGCACTATCTCGCGGCGCTGGATCTGATCAACAAGCTTGGTCTGCGCGACACGCCGTTCAAGATCAAGATCCTCGGCAACCTCGGCAACGCCTTCTGCCGCGCCGGCGACTACGAGCAGGGCATCCTCTACCACGAAGAGGCCTTGCGGTTGTCGGCCGATGTCAACGACTTCCTGCAGATGGGCCACAACTACATGAGCCTGAGCCTTGTCTATCGCGACGACGGACAGCTCGAGCGGGCGCTCGATTGCTCACAGAAGGGAATGGAGATTTTCGAGTCGCTCGAGAACTTCCGCTTCATCGCAACGCTTCACGTCAACATCGGCATCATCCATGCCGACAAGGACCAATGGGAGGTCGCCGCCCAGCACTTCCGCGAGGCAATCCGGATCAGCCAGCGCGTCAACTCGCCCCGGAATCAGGCCTATGCGCTGACCGAACTGGCCAAGTACTATCGCCACAAGAAGGATGCGGCGCGGGCGCTCGACTGCTGCCGCCAATCGCTCGAGCTGATCTCCCCCGAGGGGGATGACCTCGAAGCGGCCCGCATCCATCAGGTCATGGGGCTGATTGCCCGCGACAGCAATGATCTCGCGGCGGCCGTCAAGGAGTGCGAACTGGCCGCCTCACTGATCGAGAAGACGAACAGCATGCAGGAACTGGCCAACATCATGCATGACCTCGGCGACCTGCAGATGCAGGCGGGCGATAAGGAGCGCGCCTTGGAGTACTATCAGCGGGCGCTGACGCTGTTCCGCAAGCTGGGCCAACCGCGCCTCGGCAGCAGATCAGGCGAGCGGCTCGGCAGGATGGCGGCGCTGCGCCTCGCACCGAGCACGCCGGCATGAATGCCCCTACCTCACAGTCCCGTCAATATCCACCTCGTTCTCCTTCTCCAGCCCGTCAAGGAAGGCCTGGTCATCGGTGAACCGCCGGGCCTGGTCTAGGCATGCCCGGATGACCTGCTTGCGCGATTCGCTGTCAATGCGGAAGCTGCTGGCGGCATCGAGAAAGTCCCGCCGTTCGAGGCCCGCCCCGCCGCGGTCGAAGGCCAGCCGCTTGGCCCGGTTGACCAGTTCCTCGAGCTCGGCGCCCGAAAAGTTGACTGTCAGCGGCACAACATCTGATTTGAGGAACGCCGCGATCCGCTCGCGGCTCTCGGCGAGCGGCGGCATCGGCTTGTCGCCACCGAATCCCAGGTGGACGGCAAGGATCTCGTAGCGGGCGGTCGCGCCGGGGTAGAGGAACGGGATCTTGTAATCGAACCGACCGGTGCGCAGGAAAGCCTCGTCCATGTGCTCGGGAACGTTGGTCGTGCCGATGATGATCGCCTGGCGGTCGGGGCGACCGAGCCACTCGAGGAACTGCGAGAAGACGCGTCGCGTCTCCTCGCCGGCGCCGTCGGCGCCACCGCCGCTGCGCTTGCCGAAGCGATCGATCTCATCGACGAAGACGATCGCCGGAGACATCTTCTCGGCCAGGCGGATGGCGTTCTTGAGGTTCTGGCCCGACTCGCCGAGCCATTTCGAGTAGATGTTCTCGGTCACGAGGTTGATGAATGGCAGGTTGATCTCGCGGGCGAGGGCATTGGCGAACAAGCTCTTGCCGGTACCGGGCGGGCCGAAGAAGAGCAGCCCCTTCGGCAGCGGCACTGTGAACCGGCGGGCCCGCTCGCTGTACTTGAGCACGTTCAGCACGTAGCGGCGGATGAACTCCTTGACCACCTGATAGCCGCCGATCGACTCGAAGCCGTAATGCGGATCCTTGACCTCGAGCAGACCGGAGCGCTTGACCAACGCCTGCTTCAGCACTTTGATGGTGCCGAGATCGAAGCGCCGCTCGCTGTGGTAGGCCTCGAGGAGGATGCTCTCGAGTTGGTGGAGGTTCAGGCCGGCCGTCGCCAGCACGAGTTCGCCGACCTGCTCCTCGTCGAGCGGGACCTCGAGCTCCCGCCCGGTGACCGAGACGATCAGCTGCCGCTCGCCGGCTGACGACGGATCGACCGGGACGATGACGGCGAGCTCGCGGGTCAGTTCGCCGAGCAGCTCGTTGGCATCGCCGGTGACGATCATCACCGTCGAGCCCTTGCGGATGATGTCCGGGTCGATCGCCCATGACCGGAGGGCGCTCTCCAGCCCGGTCTCGTTTTCGCGGTTCTCGGCGACGTTCTGGATGATGAAGATGCTCCGCCACTTCTTGAGGAACGGGTCGACCTCGCGCAGCACGGACTTGAACGATGTCATCCGGCCGCCGGTCTCCTCGACCGCGCGCTGCGCCAGCGCCGAACTGCCGGTCGCCTTCCGGTACGCCTCGCTGACCGGACCGCTTGAGCCGGCGGCGAGTTTCGCCAGCCCCTCCCACTGGTCGTAGACGAACATGTACTCGGCCCGCTCCTGTCCCTTAATGGCCAGGACATACTGCTTGAGCTGATAGAGACGGCGCGGGTCCGCCGTCTCATAGACGATGATCGGTGAGTAGTTGCTGCGCCGCTTGAGGAGACCCTCCTCGATCCAACGGTCGTCGAGCTGTCCGTTCTTCAGAGTGGTGCACCCCCAGTCACTTCTGGCGCCGGCCAGCCTTGCGCTGCTCGTCTGCGCCTGTCTCGGCGGCGATCGCCTCAGGCGACTTCATGGCCATGTCATCGATATTGAGCCTGAGGCCCAATCCGGCAAGCAACTGCTGGAGCTTTTCGGCCTCGCTGATGCAATCCTGGCCAGGGAAGCCGGAGAATTCGGTCTCCACGCCGCCGTCTCGCCCCACCTTCAGGACTACTTGCCGCGGCATCAGGATACCCCCCTCACGGTGACCCGCCGGGCGCCGTCGTCATCGCGCTCCTCGGTGACCTCGACCTCGTAGTTGAGCGCCTGGAGAGCGCGGGTGACCGCCAACGAGGCGTAGTTCTGCTGGATGCGCTCGCAGACCTTGAGGGCCTGCAGCTTGTACCCGCCGTAATCGTCGTAGAGGAACCGGACTTCACCAGTGCCGGGCTGCACCTGGATGCCGACACCGCGGCGGAACTCCGGCGTGACGATGCCGAAGTCGCAGTCGGTGGCCGCGTTGTAGTAGTCGATGATATACGGAACGACGCGACCGCCCATCTCTTCGGCCGTCAGTTCGACGGCTTCGCGCAGGAGGCGCCAGACGGGGTCGCGCTGGCGCATCGCCTCCGACATGGTCCAGGGCATGACGATCTTGGTCGTGTACTGAGCGATGTGGCTCATGACAGCCCTCCTCAGTCCAGGGCGATACCGGTCTCGACGTACTGCAGCCGCCGCTTCTCCCAGTCATCGAGTTCACGTTTGAGCCGTTCGACCTCGGCGCGACGGCTGGCCAGTTCGTGGTCCAGCTCAAGCGTCACCTGACCGAGGGTCTCGATTTCCTTGACGACGGCGGTCGCTCCCTCAAGCTGCATGGCCCTTAGCAGGGCCAGCCGCGTCCTGATGCTCCCCACGGCTTCTTCATCGGCCGCCGCCAGGGCGTCTGCCAACTCCCTGTCCAGATGCTGCTGCCGCTCGGCCAGCTCTTCCGCCGACAGGTCGCGGAATTCGGTCCGCCACTCCTCGAGTTTGACGCTGCGGACGCGCGTCAGGCCGCCGCCTTCCTCCCAGGCAGCGATGCGCGATTTCAGCTCGGCCAGTTCGGTCAGGCGACCGCGATGGCGCTCGTCGATGTCCTTGCGGCGCCCGTCGACGGTCATGCGGCGGCGCTCGAGGGCGTGCACCTGCTCCTCGGCCGTCGTCAGTTGCTCGCGGAGCGCCCGCGCCTGAGCCGTGAACAGGCTGAGCTTGTGCAGCCGCCAGACCTCGACCAGCACGACAGCGAGGATGAGGAACAGGGGCAGGGTCCCGCCTGCCGCCAGCAGCAGGCGAGTGCCGGTGTCGAGCCCGGGCCATTGTGACTGAACGAACGCGAAGGCCAGCGCAAAGCTGGCCAGCGCCGTCGCTGCCAGTGCCAACCGGCTGCGGCGACCGTACTTATAGCGGAGGAGTCGATCGGCGGCGAATGCCGCTGGCACGATCAGGTAGACGACCCACATGCGGGGACGACCTCCCCTACGGTATCGACGGAGCGTCAGTGACGCTCGTTACGCTTCATTGTTACGCTCGCTGGTTCAGGATGTTCCGCCGTCAGGCGCGGCTGGTCACGCTTACGCGGACGGTGCCGCACCGCGGCGCCCCAACCTCGAGCACGCCGGCCGCCGCGGCACCGCCGGGAGCGGTGATGGTCCAGCCGACCAGCCGCGTCGAGTGACCGGCCATGTGCCCGAGATCAATCGTCGATTCGCCGATGACCGTCGTGCCGGTCGCCGGATGGAAGGCCGCCGTGACGGTCCGCGCGACGCCGGCCTTGAGTGCCTGATCGCAACCGTTGCTCGGCAGGTAGCCGCGGTTGCAGACCGCCGCCTCGACGCGGTAAACATCGACGCCGACGGGGCGGACGGTGACGTCGTCGATGGCGATCTCCGGGGTCAGGCCGGCGACTCGCAGGGTGAACAGCATGTTCTTGTGGCACTCCTCAGGAAGGAGGGCCAACGGCGGGTTCTGCATCATCTCTTTCGTCCGCCAACCGCCCAACTCGACCTGACCGAGCTGCGGATGGGCATAAGGATGCCAGTCGACCCAGCCGCTGCCGGCGAGCTCACGGTCGTTCCACGCGAACAGCTTGAGGTACTCCTCTTCACCGTAGTCGGCCGTCCAGTCGAGATCGATGCCGGCCCGCTCGCGCAGATTCCAGAGTTCGGTCGTGAAGACGATCAGCCCGCGTTGCTCGTACGCCCAGTCCTTGAAGTCGCCATGGCTCGGCTTGTCACCGTTCAGCCCGCCATAGACGGAAATCAGGTCGTAGCCGGCCGTCTGGCGGCCAACTTCACCGAGGTGCCGATACAGCTCGAGGTCCCGCTCGTCAAAGTGCTGGTCGCTCTTGGTCGAGAACGGCCGCAGGATGACGCCGCCCGAGGTATGGTACGACATAGCCGCGACGATGTTCGGATGGCCAAGCAGGAAATCCGCGACGGCGCGCGTCTCAGGCTCGGACAGCGGATATGGGCCGGCTCCCCGCTGAACCACCTCTGGTTGCCAGTTCGCGGGGTAGTTGCGGTTGAAGTCGAGGCCGCAGTAGGGCGGTGCAACCCGTGTCGCGCGCAGGTCCGCATCCTGGCGCAACGTGCCGTCGGCGTTGCGGATCATGCCTTCGGGCACGATGCGGTAGTACTGCCCCCCGGTCTCACCGGGACGGCGCTTGATCATACAGCGGTGGTCGCGCTGCGAGACCTTCCATTCGCCCTGCGGGTCGGCGATGCGCATCTGGAGAATCAGGCCATCACCGTCGATGTCCTCGGCAACAAGCCCTTCACGCGGTTGTTCGGGCGGGTAGCGACGGACGCCCGAGCGAGTCGTCAGCGGCGTTGTCAGGTAGAGCTCGGCGCCGTCCGGGCTGACGCGCGGGAGAATGTAGAAAGTGCGCGTGTCGAGCAGGTGGGTCGCCTCCGCGTCGTGCCCGTACTGCTCGCAGAGGTAGGCGGCGGTGTAGAGGCAGACGGCCGAGCCGGTAACCTCACCGGCGTGCATGTTGCCTTCGATGTACATCGCCGGTTTGGTGTCGGCAGCGCCAGTGGCGCTGTTGGTGAGCGTCAAGACCCAGAGCTCTCGGCCCTCGAAGCTCTTGCCAGCCGTGTCGAGCGAGGCCAACTGCGGGAAATCCATCACCAATCGGCGCAGGAACGACTCCACCTCGGCGTACTTCAGGTATCCGACGTCTCGCATCTGCTCTCCCTCCCAGAATCACCATCACCCGGCGGAGAACGCAATTCCCCGCCGCTTCTCTATTCACTGGTGGCGGCGGGTTACCTGCCGGCCGGCTCAGATTTCCTCGCGGATGGTAAGGCGCGAACGCACGGCGGTGACGCCGCGGACGCTGCGGGCAAGGCTCTCGGCGGTGGTCAGTTCGTCGCGGTCGGCGACCGAGCCTTCGAGTTCGACCGTGCCGCCCCGGCAGCGGGTGTTGATGTAACTGGCGCCGAGGCCGCTGTTGGCGAGCAGCCGCTCGACCTCGTTGACGATGGTCGCATCGTCGGACTCGCTGCCGAGGCTCAGCGACGAGCGGACTGCCTTCACGCCGCGCGCCGCCTCGGCGGCGCGGACGGCCGTGTGAGCGTCGTCGAGCGTCTCCACCTCGCCGACGAGTTCGACAGCGCCGGCGCTGAGGCGGAAGCCGACCTCGGCCAGGCCCGAGTCATCGAGCTTTTCACGCAGCGACTGCTCGATGTCGCCGTCGGTGACTTGCCCGTCAAAGCTCACCGTGAGCCCGTTCTCGACCTTGACGACGCCGGGAACGCGCTGGCAGATCTCCTCTGCCGCTCGCTTTTCGGCCAACACGTCGACGGTACCGGTCAGCGTGACGACGCCATCGTGGGCGACAACGCCGATGTCTGGCGCGGATGAGAGGGCATGAGCGCGAATGGCATCCTTGACGCGGTGCTCAAGGGAGTGGTCGTGATCGTGGCGACGGTAGCGATTCGTATCTGTCGTGGCGATGACCTCCCTGCGCGTGAACTGTGGAATCCCATGCAGGTTTATTCTGCCGCCCCGCCGTGCAGTTCAAACCGAGATCATCGTCAGACAACAAAGTCGGGACGCCCGCGCGCGCGTCCCGACCCATTTGTGCGTACTCTAGTCCGGCAGCACGTGGCACTTGCGGCAGCGCGCCTCATAGGCTTCCCGCCCGCCGACGACGACAATCGGATCCCTGCGGCTGGCCGGCCGCCCGTCGATCAGCCGCTGGTTGAAGGTGGCCGGCTCGCCGCAGACCTGGCAGATCGCCTTGAGCTTGGTCACTTCGTCGGCCATGGCCATCAACGTCGGCATGATGCCGAACGGACGGCGCGCGAAATCCATGTCGAGCCCGGCGCAGATGACCCGGACATCGTGCCGGATCAGCTCGTCGACCACCTGCAGCAGCTCGGCGCTGAAGAACTGCGCCTCATCAATGGCGACCACCTGCGCCTGCTGCTCGATCGCCATGTTGAGTATGACGGCGGGGAAATCGCCAAGCACCATCTGGGCCTCGACATTGTTCCCATCGTGCGACGTCACGTTGGTGCCATAGCGCGTGTCGATGGACGGCTTGAAGACGAGGACGCGTTTCCTGGCGATCATCCAGCGTCTGACGCGCCTGATCAACTCCTCGGACTTGCCACTGAACATGCTGCCGCAGATGACTTCCAAGTAGCCCACTAGTCCCGACGCTCCCCGTTTCTGTTGGTGTGACTGCATTGGTTAGTTCTCCGCCAGCCGCGCCAGTCCTCCCCGCGTGCCGAGCCGAATCGACAAAAGGCGACGGGACACGCCATCGGGCAGCCCGGCGCACGCGTACGGGGTGTCTGGCCGTGATCGACAGCTTTTGGTCCTGACTGAGAGGAATTAGCATCAGAGGTGTCTAATGGCAATCCTGCGACCGGGAGTGCTGCCGTAAGTATCGAGACTCTCAGTGAGGGGCGCGTGACAAGTCGTGAAGCGCAACATTCGGGCTACCTTGTTTGTTGCTGGCGCCGTGTTGCTTGCGATCCTCGCCTGGTGCCTCGTGCCTGTGGGGCCCAGATTTGTCTACCATGTCGGCGCTGTCGCAGTCGTCCCCGACGAGCCGCTGACCCTCAGGCTCAACTACATCGCGCCTGTCGGGCGGTCAGTGAACATGGAGGTGGTCTCACTCGTCTGCGACGACCAGACGCAGTTGGCTGCCCTGGGCTCTTCTCAGCGATGGAGTTGGTCGCTTAGGTCATCTCGACACGTGGATGTCCAAGTGGGGTCTGCCGTCTCCGTCGGAGCCGCGGCCTCGGGGGTGATCGTGCGGTCAGGCGGGAGAACCGCTCTGATCCCGCTGGGGCACATACAGCTGACCAGTGCGGATGCCGACTCAGTCGCCCGACGATGCACCACACTTGTGACCGGATACGCAACCTTGCCGGCGGGATCCAGCGCCAGCTTCGATGTGGGTCTCGACAAGGGAGTTCGCATACAGCGTCTGCTGCCTGACGTGTCGAGCGTCGCCACAGTCATGACCGGCGACCAGGGGACACCCTGGTCAATAACCGTTGGGAGTCCCGCCGGTTCACCGCTGTGCTTCGTCTACCGGCCGCTCATAGTTGGCGTCGACGAGGAACAACGCGAGAGAACCTATCTGGGCCCGATGATTCAGGTGCTCAGGTGGTCTTCCGGGGACTGACCGGACATCTGCTGCACCTAAGCTGCACAAACCACACGCCACAAATGCAGGCTCCCCCGAGCGAAGTCTCGGGGGAGCCTCAGCGTACCCAACTATGCCAGTGTGACCTGGCGGCTGTCCCGCCCCGCCCTCGGGCTGCTGACCGCGACGGTAATGCAGGTGCCAGGCTTGGCCTTGATCACCCACTGGACGCGCTTCTCAGTCCTCGCCGGCACGTAGCCGCCACTGGCGCGACCCTCGATGTGACCGATGTCCTCTTTCGCCTTGCCCATCACGAACTCGATGCCCTCGCCGCTCAGCTCGGCCACGACCGGCTTCGCCTGCTTGACGCGGAGGGCCATCTCGGTGACATTGGTCGGCAGATAGCCCTGGTTCTGGGCCCAGGCCGTGACGCGGTAGAGACCGCCGCCAAGGTCCTCGACGCCCGTTTCCTTGATGCGCAGGAGCGGCGTCGTCTCACCGCGGATCAAGCTGAATGCGTTGGCCCGCTCGACCTCGTCCGGGAGCAGATGCGGCGGCGGATTCTGGCGGACGAACTTGGGATTCCAGCCGCCGATCTCGACCTTGCCGAACGTCGGGTGGTCGAACGGCGTCCAGTTGATGAACCCCTTGCCGCCGAGTTCCTGGTCGTTCCAGGCGAGGAGCTTGAGTTCGTCCTCCTCGCGCTCCTTGTCGCTGAGATTGTGCTGCTGGGCGTATGTGCGCTTCGGAATGCCGGCGCGGGACTGGATGTCCCACAGTTCGGTCTCCCAGGCCAGCACGCCGAGATGCTCGTAGACCCACTCAAGATCGCTGCCGACCGGATACGCCCCGTTCTTGTCGGCGGTGAAGCCGTCCCAGACGCCCCAAGTGGGGTAGCCGGTGACCTTCGTCCCGAGCTCGCCAATCGCCTTGTAGGCCGCCAGGTCGAGGCGCGGCATCTTGTCGTCGCCCATCGTCGCGAACGGCCGCAGCAGGCAGCCGCCCGAGGTGTGGAATGCCATGCCGGTGACGATGTTCGGATGGCTGAGGTAGAACTGGCCAACGGCGCGGACTTCCGGCTCTGAGAACGGGTAGCGACCCGCGCCGGCTTGGCGGTGCTGAAGCGCCCAGTTGCCGGGGTAGTTGCGGTTGAAGTCGAGGCCCCACTTGCGCGGCGCATGCTTGAGTTCGCCGTCCTGGTTGCGGACCAGGCCCTCGCCGTAGATGCGGTAATATTGACCGCCGCTCTCGTTCGGGGCGCGCTTCACCATCTGCCGCGGGTCTTTGTCCGAGATCTTCCACTCGCCGTTCGGGTCGGGGACGCGCATCATCAGGATCATGCCGTCGCCGTTGACGTCGGCTGGGTAGAGGCCGTCCTTCTCCTCCGGCTCCGGGTACATCCGCGGTGCGCTGCGCAGCATCTCCGGCGTCGTCAGGTAGACTTCCGAGCCGTCGACGGTGATGCGCGGCAGGATGTACCAGACGCGCGTGTCGACCAGACCCTTCACGCGCTCGTCGCTGGCGTAGTTCGAGAGCAGATACCACGCGGTGTAGAGGCAGCAGGCAGAACCTGTGACCTCGCCGGCGTGGGTGTTGCCATCCATGTAGACGCCCGGTTTCGTGCTGCCCTCACCCGTCGCCTGATTGGTGATCTCGATCATCAGCAAGTCGCGTCCCTCGCCGCTCTTGCCGATCGAGTAGACCTTCGCCAGGTCGGGGTGCTCGCTGGCCAGACCGTTCAGAATGTCCCGGATCTCGTCGTAGCGGTAGTACTTGGTCCAGTCGATGTTCACAGTGTCACCTCCCGGGTGGTCACGCCGGCCCGCGGCGACGAGGCGACGACGGTGACGACGCTGCCCTTCTCACCGCGGACGAGCCATTCCACGCGCTTCTCCTTCGACAGCGTCGCGGCGCCCGAGCCATAGAACGATGGCGCCGAGACGCGACCTTCAAGATGCCCGACATCCGTCTTCGCTTGGCCGTGGATGAGCTTCGCGCCGGCGCCCGGCTTCAGCTCCACGGTAACCGGCTTGGCGACGCGGATGTCCTTCGCCACTTCGGAGATGTTGGTCGGCAGGAAGCCGTGGTTGCGGACGATCGCGGTGATCTTGTAGACCCCGTCGCCGACCGCGACGGCGCTGAGCTTGTCGATGCCGAGATATGGCAGCGTGTCGCAGTGCTTGAGCGTGAACAGCATGTTCTTGTGGGCCTCCGCCAGCAGCAGCCCGACCGGCGGGTTCTGGATGAAGAACTTGCTCTTCCAGCCGCCGATTTCGACCTTGCCGAGCTGCGGGTGCTCGAACGGCTGCCAGTTGGCGAACCCTTCGCCGCCCAGTTCGCGGTCGTTCCACTGCAGCATCTTGAGGTTATCGTCGTCGGTGTTCGGCGAGCCCCAGGGATGGGTGATGCCGGCGCGCCGGGCCGGGTTCCAGAGCTCGGTCGAGAAGGCGAGAATGCCGAGGTGCTCATAGATCCAGTCCATGAACACGCCCTTCAGCGGCACCTTGCCGGTGAAGTCCTCGAACGTGTTGATGGCCGGATAGCCGGTGAGTTCGGTCCCCATCTCGCCGATGGCACGATAGGCGGCGACGTCCTTCTGGTTCATCTGCGCGTCGGTCTTGGTGCACGACGGGCGGAGGATGGCGCCGGACTGCGTGTGGTAGGCCATGACGCCGCCGATGTTCGGATGCGCGAGGATGAAGTCGGCGACCGCCTTCGTCTCCGGCTCGGACAGCGGGAACGGGCCGGCGCCGCGCTGCTTGTACTCGAGCTCCCAATTCGAGGGCCAGTTGCGGTTGACGTCAAGACCGAACGGGTTGCCGATGAACTTGATCTCGACGCCGTCGAAGTCCTTGATCATGCCTTCCGGCAGGATGCGATAGAACGTTCCCTCGAGGTCATCGGGGCGACGGCGGACCATCAGCCGCGGGTCTTTCTCGGAGATCTTCCACTCGCCGTCCGGATCCTCGATGCGCATCTGGAGGATCAGACCGTCGCCGTTGACGTCGTCAAGGATGAGGCCGCTCTGGTCGTCGTCGGGATAGGGCCTGATGCTCGAGCGCGGCGTCTTCGGCGTCGTCATGTAGACCTCCGCGCCGTCGACGCTGATGCGCGGGATGATGTACCACGCATAGCGGTCGAGGAGGCGCGTCGCCTGCGGGTCGCAACCGTAGTTGCTGAGCAGATAGGCGGCCGTGTACATGGCGGTGGCGCAGCCCGTCACCTCGCCGGCGTGGATGTTGCCGTCGATGTAGAAGGCCGGCTTGTCCTCCGCCTTGCCGGTCGCCTTGTTGGTCAGCTCGATGGCCCAAAGATCGCGCCCTTCATAGCTCTTGCCGATCGAATAGAGCTTGGTCAGATCCGGGTAGGTCGCGGCCAGCCGGTGCAGGTCGTCGACCAGCTCCTGATACTTGTAGTACCTGGCGAAGTCTGCGGCTCTCAATTTCTCGCTCACAGTCCACCTCTTTCTCGGGGGACCAGCCCCGCATGCGTTGAGACTATTGTTCGCATGACGAAAGATGTTTTCCTGCATGGCCGCCCGCGTGTCATACTGGCGAGTTGGCGCTAATACCCTTTCGCAGGAAGGCAGGTGACAGAAGCTTGTCTCGACTGCGTCGCCTCTGGCCGGTCCTGCTCGGGGCAGTAGTCGTCTCGCTCCTCGGCGGCGTCATCATCGACCGTCTCGTGCTGCTCGAGCCCCTGTCACTGCCTGCGCTGAGCGCCGGGCGCGTAGCCAATGGCGTGACATTCCTCGGGAGCGACCTGAGCGGCTACGACGCGCAGCAGCTCAGCGCCTATCTCAGGGAGCTCGCGCCGGCGCTCCGGCGTGAGCCGTCGGATGCCCGCGTCGACCCCGACACGAAAGGCCTGATTCCTGATCTGTACGGGCAGGAATTGGATGTCGACTCGACAATCGCCGCACTGCTCACCGCCCGGCCCGGTTCGGCGGTGTCGCCGGCGTTCCGCCCGCTCAAGGCTGCCAAGACGCTGGCCGACTTGCCACCGGGAGTCATCTACCGTGGCCATCCGGCCAAGAACCAGATCGCCCTTGCGATCAATGTCGCCTGGGGCGACGAGTATCTGCCCGGCATGCTCGCCATCCTCGAAGAGCACAACGTCAAGGCGACGTTCTTCTTCGTCGGCAGCTGGGCCAACAAGAACCGCACCAAAGTCCAGGAGATCGCCGCCGCCGGCCACGAGGTGGCGAGCCACGGGTATGCCCACCTTCACCTGTCGCGGGCCACGACCGAGACCATCCGTCAGGATACCGCGGCCTGCTCCGCGCTGCTCGAGGAGATCACGCGGCGCCCGGTGAGGCTCTTCAGTCCGGCGTACGGTGAGTGGGATGCCCGGGTGCCTGTGATCGCCCGGGAACTGGGACTGACGACTGTCCTCTGGAGCATCGACACGGTCGACTGGAAGAAGCCCGGCGTCGAGGCGATGACGCGCAAGATCCTGACGCGCGCGCACAACGGGGCCGTGATCCTGATGCACCCGACGGACCAGACCGAACAGGCTCTGGCGGCCATGATCGAGGGGCTGCAAGAGCAGGGGTTCGCGCTGGTCACGATCTCTGAACTCCTGTCGCCGGTCGGTGTCCTCACGCCTCTCGCTGGTTGGAAACCTTGAACAAGGGAGGGAACCGCTTGTACATTCTCGTCTTCAGGCGGCGCAGCCTGTTCGTGGCGGCCGGCTTCGCCATCGCCTTGGCACTGGTGCTCATCGCGAGCCGGTTCACCGGGCTGCCGGTCGTGAGTGAGCACAACCTGGCTCAGCCGGTGGTGGGAAGCAAGCTCCTGCCGCTGATCCAGGTCGACACGACCGAGAAGGCCCTGGCGCTGACGTTCGACATCAGCTGGGGCGAGGTCATGCCGACGCAGGTCCTCGACGTGTTGCGGCAGGAAAAGGTGACGGCAACGTTCTTCTGCTCCGGACCTTGGGCCAAGAAGCACCCCGACGTCGTGCAGCGGATTCTCGCCGACGGCCATCAGCTCGAGAGTCACGGCCAGGCGCACGTCAACTACAGCGGACTGACCAGGGGCGGCGTCCAGGCCAACATCGGCGATTCCTGCGCGATTCTCAAGGACATCAGCGGCCGTGATATTCGCTTCGTCCGTCCGCCGAACGGCGACTACAACGACCAGGCAATCACCGCCGCCGCCGAGCAGGGAATTGTCCTCGTCACGTGGTCAGTCGATTCGTTGGACTGGAAGAATCCCGGCGTCGAGACGATCCAGAGCCGCGTCCTGAACAAGGCCCACAATGGCGCGATCGTCCTCCTCCACGCCAGCGACACCTGCAAACAGACCCATCTGGCGCTGCCGGCGATAATCGCCGGACTCAAACAGAAAGGGTTCAGCCTCGTCAGTCTCGACAAACTGCTCACAATGAAGGGCAACTGAGGCTCCTGCGAGTGAAAGCCGGCCGTGCGCCGGCGTTTTTCTTTGCCGTCCGGCGACCCTTTTTCTGGCACGCTTCCAACATTTGCAATACTACTTTACATTTGTGAACCGTTCGTGTAGACTGGAACCGGGGTGAAAGTGAATACTTTCACAATATTGAGCGACGGAGGGAGCGTATGGATTTCGGCGCTCGCCTGAAGAAGATCCGCTGCAACACCGGATTGTCAGTTCGGGCGCTGGCCGAGCGGGTCGGCGTCTCCCCCAGCTTCATCTATCAGCTTGAGAAGAATGAGACATCGCCGTCGTTCTCGACGCTCAGGCGGATCGCCGCCGTCCTCTCGACCAGCGTCTCCGTGCTGACCGAGGATGAGCTGCCCGAGCAGTGGGTGGTCGTCCGGGCCGGCCAGAGGCGTCGCATCGTCACCGATGATGCCGGCGCCTGCATCGGGCTGCTGGCGTTTCTCGGCTCGCGCGAGAAGAGGATGCAGCCGGCGGTACTCCAGCTGGAGCCGGGAGCGACGTGCAGCGACCTCGTGTTCGAGCACGAGCGGGACGACCTGTTCTACGTCCTTGAGGGCGAACTTGAATTCGAGGTGAACGGCCAGCATTACCGGCTGGAGAGCGGTGACAGCGCTTACTTCGCGTTCACCAATCCGACGTCCGTCCGCAACACCGGTTCCACCACCGCCAAGGCACTCTGGGTGGTCTCACCACCGCCGGCGGGCCGCAACTGAGGTCCCGCCGCTTCTGTGCGGCGATGACACAATATCGATTCCAGCACCAGATACAAGGAGGAAGATCCCATGACGGATGTCGAGCGCAAGTTCGCCAAGGTGAACGAGATCATCGCGCGCCACGACAACCAGCTGTCGAACCTGATCCCGATGCTCCAGGAGATTCAGGCGGAATACCGCTACCTGCCCGAGGAAGTGCTCGCCTACGTGGCGACGGCGATCGGCGTCTCACCGGCGACGGTTCACGGCGTGGCGACGTTCTACGCCCAGTTCTCGCTCAAGCCGAAGGGCAAGTACGTCATCAAGGTCTGCGAGGGCACGGCCTGCCACGTCCGGGGGTCCGAACCGCTCAAATATCGTCTGGAGGAACGGCTTGGCCTCGGCAACGGCAAGGACACGACCGACGATCTGCAGATCACGCTTGAGTCGGTCTCCTGCCTCGGCGCCTGTGGACTCTCCCCGGTCATCACCATCAATGATGACGAGGTCCACGGCCGGATGACCCGCGAAGCGCTCGATGTCGTCATCGACCAACTGCTCGCGCAGTCGAGGTCGGCATCGGAGGGAGGCAGCAACTGATGATGATCAGGACACACCAGGAACTCACCAGCTTGCGGGACAAGATCCAGCAGGCATACAGCCATCAGCGGGCGCGCGTCATGATCTGCGCCGGGCCGGGCTGTCTGGCGATGGGCTCGCAGAAGGTCGTCGACGAGTTCAAGAAGCAGGTCGCCGACCGTGGCCTGCTCGTCGACGTCGATACGCTGATCGAGGGCAAAGAAGGCACGCACGTCGTCCACACCGGCTGCCACGGCTTCTGCGACCAGGGCGTGCTCGTCCGCATCGAGCCGCAGCAGGTCGTCTACACGCGCGTCAAGCCGGAGGACGTTGCGGAGATCGTCAATGAGACAGTTATCGGCGGCCGGATCATCGACCGCCTGCTCTACCACACCGCCGATAATCGCCCCTGCGCCACGGAACAGGAGATCCCGTTCTACGCGAAGCAGGTCCGCGTCGCTCTCGCTGCCTGCGGGCGGATCAACCCGGACGACATTCGCGAGTACATCGCCCGCGACGGCTATCAGGCGATCGCCGGCATTCTCGACTGCCAGACCCCGGACGACGTCATCCAGACGATGCTCGACTCCGGTCTGCGCGGCCGTGGCGGCGCCGGCTTCCTGACCGGCCAGAAGTGGAAGTTCTGCAAGGCTTCACAGGCCGACAAGAAGTACGTCATCTGCAACGGTGATGAGGGCGACCCGGGCGCGTTCATGGATCGCAGCGTCATGGAGGGCGATCCGCACCGCGTCATCGAAGGCATGATGATCTGCGGCTATGCCATCGGCTCCGACGAAGGATACGTCTACGTCCGCGCCGAGTACCCGATCGCCGTCGCCCGCATGAAGCAGGCGGTCAAGCAGGCGCGCGAGATGGGGCTGCTCGGCAAGAACATCCTCGGCAGCAACTTCTCGTTCGATATCATCATCCGCGAGGGCGCGGGCGCGTTCGTCTGCGGCGAGGAAACGGCTCTGATGGCCTCGATCGAGGGCAAGCGCGGCATGCCGACCCCGCGTCCCCCCTACCCGGCGGTCCGCGGTCTGTTCGGCAAGCCGAGCAACATCAACAACGTTGAGACCTACGCCAATGTCGCCCAAATCGTCCTGAAGGGCGCGCAGTGGTTCCGCTCGATGGGAACCGCGGTCAGCGCCGGCACGAAGACGTTCGCGCTCGCCGGTCAGGTCCAGAACACCGGTCTCGTCGAGATTCCGATGGGCATGACGCTGCGCGAGGTCATCTTCGACATCGGCGGCGGCATCCGCAATGGCCGCAAGTTCAAGGCCGTCCAGATCGGCGGCCCGTCCGGCGGCTGCCTCAAGGACGAACACCTCGGCCTCAAGCTCGATTACGATGAGCTGAAGAAGGTCGGCGCGATGGTCGGTTCTGGCGGCCTCGTCGTCATGGATGAGCAGACCTGCATGGTCGAGACGGCGCGCTATTTCATGCGCTTCTGCCAGAACGAATCATGCGGCAAGTGCGT
Source organism: Chloroflexota bacterium (assembly GCA_050261235.1). Classification (GTDB taxonomy): domain Bacteria; phylum Bacillota; class Sulfobacillia; order JBFLWA01; family JBLNDB01; genus JBLNDB01. The sequence goes on along the minus strand of JBLNDB010000041.1, from coordinate 77,627 downwards.
CCCGTGCCGCGAGGGTACGAAGCAGATGCTGAATCTGCTGGAGAAGATCGTCGCCGGCAAGGGCGAACCGTCCGACCTCGACCTGCTGCAGGAACTGGCCTTGGCGATCAAGGACGGCGCGCTCTGCGGCCTCGGCAAGTCGGCCCCGAACGCCGTGCTGACGACGCTCAAGTACTTCCGCAACGAGTACGAGGCGCACATCAACCAGAAGCGCTGCCCGGCCGGCGCCTGTAAGGCCCTCAAGGCGTACGCGATCGATGCCGACAAGTGCAAGGGCTGCACGGTCTGCGCCAAGAGTTGTCCGGTCGAGGCGATCAGCGGCGAGCGCCTGAAGCCGCACACCATCGATCAGGACAAGTGCATCAAGTGCGACACCTGCCGGCAGAAGTGCAAGTTCGGCGCGATTACGCTGGCTTAGGGGAGGCTGAGGAACATGGCACAGGTTACTATCAACGGCCAGGTCGTGGCCATTGAGAACGAAAAGAATATCCTCGAACTCGTCCGCAAGGCCGGCATCGACCTCCCGACGTTCTGCTACCACTCGGAGCTGTCAGTGTACGGCGCGTGCCGGATGTGCACAGTAGAGGTCGAGAAGCTGGGCCTGGTGGCGGCCTGCTCGACCCCGCCGAGCGACGGCATGGTCATCCTCACCAACACCGAGCGGACGCTGCGTCTGCGCCGCATGGTGATCGAGCTGCTGCTCGCCAACCACCACCGCGATTGCACCACCTGCGACAAGAGCGGCGCCTGCAAGCTGCAGGACCTTGCCTACCGTCTCGGCGTCCGCAAGGTCCGCTTCGGCGAGCGCACCGAACAGCTGCCGCTCGACGAGTCGAGTCCGTCGATCGTGCGCGATCCGAACAAGTGCATCCTCTGCGGTGACTGCGTCCGTGTCTGCTCGGAAGTCCAGAATATCGGCATCCTCGATTTCGTCAACCGCGGCAGCCAGACGATGGTCGCCCCCGCGTTCGGCAAGAAGCTCAAGGACGTCGACTGCGTCAACTGCGGCCAGTGCGTCGCCGTCTGCCCGACCGGCGCGCTGCAGGCGAAGTCGGAAGTCGACAAGGTCTGGAAGGCGCTCCACGATCCGAGCAAGGTCGTCATCGCCCAGATCGCCCCGGCCGTCCGCGTCGCGCTGGCGGAGGAGTTCGGCGGCAAGCCCGGCGACATCGTCACTGGCAAGATCGTCGCCGGCATGAAGAAAGCAGGTTTTGACCAGGTCTTCGACACCGTGTTCACCGCTGACCTGACCGCGATCGAGGAGACGCGCGAGTTCCTAGGCCGCTTCCAGAAGGGCGAGGGACTGCCGCTGTTCACCTCGTGCTGCCCGGGCTGGGTCAAGTTCGCGGAGCAGTACTTCCCCGAGTTCCTCGACAACCTCTCGACCTGCAAGTCGCCGCAGCAGATGTTCGGCTCGGTCGCCAAGCGCTACTTCGCCGAGGATCTCGGCGTTACCGCCAAGGATACCTACGTCGTCTCGATCATGCCCTGCACGGCCAAGAAGTTCGAAGCCAAGCGGCCGGAGCTGTCCACGGACGGACGTCCCGATGTCGACGCCGTCTTGACGACGACCGAACTGGCCCAACTGCTGAAGCAGGCCGGCATCGTCTTCTCCGAGCTGGAGGGCGAGGCATTCGACACCCCGCTCGGCATGGCCACCGGCGCCGGCGTCATCTTCGGCGCCACGGGCGGCGTCGCTGAAGCGGTACTGCGCGCGGCAGCCGGCATCCTCGGCGTCAAGCCGAGTCGCGTCGACTTCCAGGAAGTCCGCGGCTTCGAGGGCATCCGCGAGGCCACTGTGAAGCTGGGCGACGTCGACCTCAAGCTGGCCGTGGTCAACGGCCTCGGCAACGCCCGCAAGCTGCTCAACGCAATCAAGAACGGCGAGCGGACGTACCACATCGTCGAAGTCATGGCCTGCCCGGGCGGCTGCATCGGCGGCGGCGGTCAGCCGCATCCGAACGACACCGCGGCGCGCAAGAGCCGTGCCAAGGGTCTCTACCAGAGCGACAAGATGATGCAGCTGCGCAACCCGCAGGACAACCTGGTCGTCGAGAGGCTGTACGAGAAGCATCTCACCGACGAGCACATCTGTCACGAAGTCATCCACACCGGTTACGGCCCGCGGCGCCGCCTCGCCAACGGCTCGATCACGATCAACGGCTGCAAGCAGGCGAAGGCCCTGAACGTCTCGGTCTGCGTCGGCACCGGCTGCTACCTGCGCGGCGCGTATGACGTGCTGGAGCAGTTCACCGCCTTCAGTGAGAGCCCGGCCTATGCCGGTCAGATCAACCTGACGGCGACGTTCTGCCTCGAGCATTGCGACCGCGGCGTCTCGGTCAAGGTCGGCGACCGGATCGTCACCGGCGTCTCGCCCGCGAACGCCAAGGAAGTGTTCCTGAAGGAAGTCGTCCCACAGCTTACCGAATAACGCAGAAGCTCTGACGCGGGCGGGGTTCCTCTCGGAGCCCCGCCCCGTCGGGCATCGCAGCCAAGCCGCAGCACGGCCTCGCGCGATTCTCCGCAGAGGGGGATGCACGTGATCACGATTGAGGTTTGTGTCGGCAGCTCCTGCTACCTGAGGGGAGCACCCGCGGTCATCGAGCGCTTCCAGAGCCTGATTGCCTCCGCGTCGGCAGAGGTCATCCTGAAGGGGAGCTTCTGCATGGAGCAGTGTGGCGACGGTGTCTCGGTGCGCATCGGCGACCGCCTCTTCCCCGGCGTCCACGCCGATGACGTGCCGCGACTGTATGCCAGCTACGTCCAGCCGGCGCTGCCCGGTGGCGAGTCGCCCGCAAAAGGGGAGTGACGGCAGTGAACGTCATCGACACGATCGAGGCCAAATGCCGCGATTGCTACAAATGTCTGCGGTCCTGTCCGGTCAAGGCGATCAAGGTCGAGCGCGGCGCGCTGCCCAATGAACTGCACGCGCGGGTCGTCGCTGAGCGCTGTATCCTTGATGGGCGCTGCGTCGATGTCTGCCCGCAGAAGGCGAAGCGGGTAAGGCGCGATCTCGAACGCGTGCAGGCGATGATCGCCAGGGGTGAACGGCTGGTCGCGAGCGTCGCCCCATCATTCCCGGCCGCCTTCCCCGCGTTCGAGCCGCTGCAGATTCCGGCGGCCCTGCGCCGGTTCGGCTTTGTCGCCATCGAGGAGACGGCAGTCGGCGCCGAACTCGTGAGCCTCGAGCACGCCCGTCTGGCAGCCACGACGGAGCGTCCGCTGATCGCCACCAGTTGCCCGGCCGTCGTCAACCTGGTCGAACAGCACTATCCCGAGGCGATCAGGTTCCTCGCCCCGGTCGTCTCGCCGATGATCGCCCACGGGCGGACGCTCAAGCGGCGCTATCCGGACTGCAAGACCGTCTTCATCGGGCCCTGCGTCGCCAAGCACCAGGAGATCGAAGTGCCTGAACTGGCCGGCGCTGTGGATGTCGTACTGACCTTTGAGGAACTCCGGGACTGGCTGCGGACGGCCGGCATGACGCCGGCCAACCTGCCGGCGGAGCCATTCACCGGGCCACGACCGGACCACGCCCGCCTGTTCGCAATCGACGGCGGCATGCTGCAAGCGGTCGGGCTTGGCGCCGACATGCTGTCACAGCGCGTGATGGTGGTCTCCGGCGTCGAGCGTTGCCGCGAGATGATCGAACATTTCCTTCAGGGCGACGGCCTGCCGCAGCTGGTCGAGCTGGTTGCCTGCGAGGGCGGCTGCATCGGCGGCCCGCTCAACAGCAACCCGGAGGACCAGTACGCGCGGCGCCGGCGCGTCTTGCGCTACGTCCAGACGCAGCGCGAGACAATGAGCGACGGGCCGTCCGTCGACTCCTCCCTGCTCCCGGCCGAGCTGCTGCGGCGCGGGTTCACTGACCGCAAGCCGGTCCTGCCGCAACCTGACGAGGAGGCGATTCGCGCCATCCTTGCCCGCACCGGCAAGACCCGGCCGGAGGATGAACTGAACTGCGGCGCCTGCGGCTACACATCCTGCCGCGACAAGGCGATCGCTGTCTTCCACGGCATGGCCGACCCGGAGATGTGCATCCCGTTCATGCGCCAGCGGGCCGAGTCGATGTCGAGCCTGATCGTGGCGTCGACGCCGAACGGCGTCATCGTCATCGACGGCGATGAGATCGTCCTCGATGTCAACGCCGCCGCCGAGCGCATGCTACAACGCCCCCGCCACCGCTGCGTCGGGCGCAAGCTCGAGACGCTCATCCCCCCGGACAACTTCCGCCGCGTCCTGCGCGACAAGAACCTGATCCGACTGGAAGTCGACTACCCGGAGTACGGGCTCAGCACGCACCAGACGATCTTCTGGGCCAAGGAGCAACAGGTTGTGATCGGTATCCTCGCTGACCGGACCGAGCAGCAGAAGCGCGAGCGACAGCTGACCAAGGTCCGCGAGGAGACGCTCGACAAGGCGCAGGGCGTCATCGACAAACAGATGGAGGTGGCGCAGAAGATCGCCAGCTTGCTCGGCGAGACGACGGCGGAGACGAAGGTCCTGCTGACCAAGCTGATGCGGGTGATGCGCGAGGAGGGCAACGGCAAATGACCCTCCAGATCGAGATCGGCAAGCGCCAGCTGAACAAGCACGGCGAAGAGCTGTGCGGCGACAGCATCGAGGTGGCGCGGGCGCCCGACTCGACGATTGTAGTCGTCTCGGACGGGCTTGGCAGCGGCGTCAAGGCCAACATCCTCTCCTCGCTGACGACCAAGATGGCGACGACGATGCTGGTCGGCGGGTGCACGCTCGAGGAGGTCATCGAGTCGCTGGCTCACACGCTGCCGGTCTGCGAGGTCCGTCATCTGGCGTACAGCACCTTCACGATCCTGCAGATGTTCGACGACGGCCGGGTCTATCTGGCCGAATACGACAATCCCGCGACCATCATCGGCCGCGGGCAGGAGCTATGGAGCATAGAGCGGACTGAGCGGACGATCGGCGAACGGACCATCCGCGAGGCCCTGTTCAGCGTCGGCGCCGGCGACTGGCTGGCCATCGTCAGTGATGGCGTGCCGCACGCAGGCATCGGCGGCATCTGGAATCTCGGCTGGGGGTTGGACAAGATCGCAGCTTATCTAAAGCAGTCAATGGCGCGGGGCGACGACGCCCAGACGGTCGCCGACGAAATTGCCGGCCTCTGTCAGCGCCTCTATGACGGCAGTCCGGGAGACGACGCGACCGTGCTGACGGTGCGCATCCGCGATCCGCACCACCTGACCGTGCTGGTCGGGCCGCCGCGCGACCGCGCCGACGACCCGGAGGTGGTCGCCAAGCTGATGGCGGCGCCGGGCAAGCGGGCGATCTGCGGCGGTACGACCGGCAATCTGGTCGCGCGCGAACTCGGGCGACCGATCACGGTCGACCTGGCGTCGATGGATGAGCGGGTCCCGCCAGTCGGCGTCATCGACGGCGTCGACCTGGTCACCGAGGGCATGCTGACAGTCTCCTACGCTGTCGAGAAGCTGCGCGGCGGCGCTCGCCCGAAGGATCTGCGTTGGCGGCGCGACGGCGCCAGCCGGCTGACCGAGCTGCTGCTCGAGGCCGACCAGATCGACATCATTGTCGGGCGGGCCCTCAACCCCGCCCATCAGAGCCCCGAGGTGCCGGTCAGCCTGGGCCTCAAGCAGAAGGTGGTCGAGGATCTCGTCCGCGTCCTGACCGGCATGAAGAAGACCGTGCGGGTGGAGTACCACTGACGCACGGTCGAACGCGGGCACCAATCACATTGGTCATCAGGGACCTCTCCCTTGGTGATACGGTTACCCACTCCATGGTTCAGCGGCCGAAAGGCCGCTCTTTTTTTGTCGGCAGGGACTCGGGCGCCGCCCGCTCAGCCGTTCGTGCCGGCCGGCTCGGCTTCCGCCTGCTCCGGTCCGGTCAGCTCGCTGAACAGGGCTTTCCAGGTGCGCCAGGCGAGATTGGCCTGGGCGTTGGTGTAGTCGGTGAGGATCGCCGCGGCAGCGGCCGGATCACGCTGGTAGACCTCGCGGGCGCGGGCCTCGACCTCAGCCTGCTGCGCCCCCCACTTCTGCTCGAGCGCGTCGCGGCGCCGGGCGATGGCCGCGATGACATCGGCGTAGGCGCCGTCGGCCAAGTCCTGCACGTCCTGGAACGCCCACCAGGCGCGGCCGGGGCGGTACGAGAGATCGCCGGCCGGAACGTTGAAGTGCGACGCCATGCCGGCCTGTGGCGGCAGCCAGTTGTAGCCGGCCGGCACCTTCGTCGCGCCGAGGTACCACGGCACGTAGACGCTGGTGCAGGGGTTGAGGGTGGCGCGCCAGATGCATGTGAACTCGGGCTGCTCGCGGAACTGGATGACGAAGCTCTCGAGGGTCGTGCCGGTGCAGATGGTCCGCTTGCCGGCGCGATGCGGGTTGATGGCGTAGTGATTGGAGAGGTCGTCGTCGGTGCCCTCATAATGGGCGCGCAGGATCGTCTTGACGTCATGCAGGCCGAGCTTGCGCGGCGGCCGTACCGAGAAGGCGCGCACATCCTCCGGCTCGCGGCCGAGAATCAGGCGCAGGGCGTTCTTGTGCCGGACGATGTTGCCGTCCTGGTTGTGGGTCGGATTCTGGTAGGCGACGGCGAAGTCGAAATCGCTGTAGTCGCCGGGCTTGGCGGGAGTGTACCAGCCACGCTCGATGGCGTAGTCGATGAGGTCCGGCGAGGCGAGGTAGTGCTCCCGGTCATTGAAGTCGACCTGATGGATCGTGTACCAGTTGGGGATGAACAGCACCTCGTCGTCGGCGACGCGCCTGGCGGCGTAGTGCTTGCCCTGCACGACCTGGAACATCCAGGCCTCGTCCTTGTCGACGATCTCGTAGGCCCGGCCGGAGCCGGTGTAGCCGTAGCGATCGACCAGACTGGCGGCCAGGGCGACGCCTTCGCGCGCCGTGCGGGCCCGCTGGGCGATGAGATGGCCGAGACCATAGCCGATGCCGCCGTTGACCAGGTCCGGGCGATCCTCGCGGGAGTACGCACAGCTGTCACTGGCGATGGCGACGCCCCACTCGTTGATGAACGTGTCGCTGAATGAGGCCTTCCAATTGGCGCGCGTCTCTGACCAGAGATAGGCCCAGGTCTCGGCGACCTGCGGAATCTTCGCGCAGTCCGGCTCGAAGGTGAGCAGTTCGCCTGGCTTGTGGGTCGCGCGGGGGACGCGGTACTGCATCATGACATTGTTGCCGGCATCGTCCTCGTTGTGGCCAAACAGTATCTCGCCAGTGGCGGATACTTTCTTGCCGACGATGACCGCGCTGCAGTCCTCGACCAGCGCGTCGCCGGCCGACGCGCCATCGGCCGGATAGAGCAATTCCCTGTCGTCCTTCACTCAAGACGCCTCCCCGTGAGCATTGTTGTCGGTGAAGAAGGTTCGCATCCAGAACCAATCACGGGGCAGGGTTTCTGTGCGATGAGCCCGGCTTCCTGCCATGACAGCAGGAAAATGCGTGGACGCAGCCTCTTGGCTGCGCCCACGCAAACCGGTCGTTTCTATTCGAATCGGTATCCGCTGCGGTAGAACGGCGTCACCGGGCAGCCGCCACAGTTTCTGAGGTACGACTGGCACTTCTGGCAGCTGCTGCCGCACGGCGGGTTGTCGGCAGGCGTCAGGCGCAGTTCGCCGCTCCGGTCGGGCTCATTGGCCACGATCTCGTAGCGCCCCTGCGTGGCGCCCACGTAGCGCGGATTGTTCGCCAGCGCCTTGGCCCACCCCAGTTTCTCATCGGTGACGCAGAAATGCAGGGTCAGGTTCAGCTCACCGACAGCCGTACTGGCGAGGGCGAACGGGCAACGGCTCATATAGGCTCTGGTCGCGTCGCGATCGGGGCCCGGTGGGAACGTGAGATGAACCTTGATCTGATGATGCACGGGTTGCTCCTCCTCTGCAATTGCTGACTCGCCGGCTGCGGCTGGCTGTTCTGCGCCGAGACCCGCCAGCGACAAGGAAATGCGCGCCGCGGGACAGAATGCGAATAGCGGGATTTGGGCGGCAGACCCTCACCCGCCCCAGTATGCTATCTCGGAGGCGAATGTCTTGTCAACACCTGCCATTGACCGACGCCAACTGATGCAGGATCTCTCCGACCTTGCCCGCATCGGCGCCACCGCCGACGGCGGCAACACGCGCCTCTACTGCACCCCGGAATACCTGGAGGCACAAGACTGGCTGCGGGCGCGGATGGCGGCGATCGGCCTTGAGGTTATAACGGATGCCGCCGGCAATGTCTTCGGCAGCTTCCGCCCGGCCGGCGCCGCGGCGGAGCCTGCCGTCTACCTTGGCTCGCATCTCGACACCGTCCCAAATGGCGGCCGTTATGACGGCGCGCTTGGTGTCACGGCCGCGCTTGCAGCGGCGCGGGCGATCGTCGGCTCGGGCGGCGCGGCGCGGCCATTCACAGTCGTCTGCTGGGCCGATGAAGAGGGCGCGCGCTTCGGCGCCGGCCTGTTCGGAAGCCGGGCGGCAACCGGCGACGTGACTGCTGACGAACTGACCACGAGCCGCGACGCGACAGGCGTATCAAGGGACGAAGCGATGCGCCAGGTCGGTCTCGATCCGGACGCGCTCCCCGCGGCGCGCCTGCCGCAGGGGGCGGTGCGCAATTACCTTGAACTGCACATCGAGCAGGGGGCGAGTCTGGCCTCGTCCGGGACTCAGATCGGCATCGTCGAGGGCATTGTCGGCATCGTCCGCTATGAGGTCGTGTTCGCCGGCCAGGCCAACCACGCCGGCACGACGCCGATGCATCTCCGTCATGACGCCCTGCGCGGCGCGGCCCGGCTGATCTCCGCCATCCCCGGGATCGCGGAGCGCCACGGCAGCGGCCGCAGCGTCGGCACGGTCGGCCAGATCAGCGCCCGACCTGGTGCGGCGAACGTGATCCCGGGCGTGGCGGAACTCACGGTTGAACTGCGCGACCTGTCGAGCGACGTACTCAAAGCGATGGCGGACGAAGTCGCGCGGGCGGCCGATCAGGCGGCGAGGGCCGAGGGGCTGACCGTCTCCCTGACGCTGAAGGATATGGCGCGCCCGGCGCTGCTCGACCAAAGCCTCCAGGCCCGCATCGCCGACCTCTGCCGGGCCCGCGGATACAGCACGGCTTCACTGCCATCGGGCGCCGGGCACGATGCTCAATCGCTGGCGCCGCTGGCGCCGTCGGCGATGATCTTCGTGCCGAGCCGCGACGGAATCAGCCATTCGCCGGCGGAGTTCACCACCGCTGACGACTGCGGCAACGGCGCACAGATCCTGACCGATCTCCTGGCAAGCATCGTCCGCGACTGAGTAGCGCGGCAGGCGCGTGGCGGTACGCCCGGCCGGACGCCGTCATAAGCTGGAGAAGCGGTTGCTGTAGCAACCGCGGCAGCGGCCGGCGGGAGGGTGTCAAGTGGTCAACGCGACGCGCCCTGATCTGACGTGGGACGCACACGATCATGCTGATCTGGTGCCCTATATGGTCGCGTGCCTGCGCAACGACGGCCATGCGGCGCTGGCGGAGTTCATCGACAGCCCGGTCGCTGCTGGCGAGGTGCCGCTTGCGGGGCTGATGACCGGCGCCCGCGAGGCCGACTACCCCACATCGAGGTTCTGGGTCAACGTCGGCGCCCACTTTCACGATCCGTGCAGCCATCGGGGGCTGGGTTGGTTTCCTTACAGTGGCGCCGATGCCGCCGCCCGGGTCTGGCGCGCGGCGCTGGCGGCTTGGCAGAGCGGTGACGTGACACTGGCGATGATCCACATCGGCCGGTGCCTGCACTTGCTTGGCGATATCGGCGGCATCCCCCACCACGCCGCCGGCATCGGCTATCTAGTCAGGGATCCCTACGGGCATCGCGATTTCGAGAACTGGCTGCGCGACGGCGACCATTGGCGCAGCTACGCGGTGACGAGCGGCGGCTACTACGCGCCGTGGCGGAGCTATCATCGCTGCGGCCAGGCGGTACACGTGACTGTCGCCGGGCGGCCGTTCGACTGGATCGACCAGGCAGCGGCGACCGCGAAGTCGCTCCTGCCCGCCGTCGACAAGCACAACGCAGGCTATCAGGCCCGGTTTCCCGGCGCCGCCGCCGTGCTCGTGCCGTCGATCATCCGCTACGGCGCCGGCTTTATCCATGCGTTCCTGCGTGACCCCAGCGTCATCAGCGCCTGGCCCGGCAGGCGAAGCGACTAGACGCGGTCGCTCCCGTCAAGTGGGGCGATGCGGCTGGCGATGACGCTGACCCCTCGCCCGCGCCGCTCAATCTTGCCCATCACCTTGAGCGGCGGACACGGGTCGGCGAAGATGAGCTTGCCATAGCGGTTGTAGATACTCTCGAAGACCGTCACATCGATCAAGCCGCGCTCGTCTTCCAGACTGAAGAAGACGATGATGCGGCCGCTTTTCGTCGGCGGTCGGTGCGGCCTGACGACCAGCCCGGCGACTCTGACGATGTCGCCTGTCTCACTCCGCCGCGCTTCGGCGCTGTCGATGAAGCCCTGGGACCGCAACCGGTCGCGGAAGAACTGCATGAAGTGACCACGAGCGTTGATGCCGAGGAGATCGTATTCGCGAACGAACTTCTCGCGCGCCTCGAAGTCGGGCATCGCCGCGGTCGCCGCGGCATCGCCGGCGCCCGTGGCAGCATCCGCCCCGGCCTCACCGACCCGCAGTCCGAGCGGGTTGCCACGCAGGCTGCGGCCTTCCTGCAGAAGTCGCCGGCTGTGCCAGATGAGCGCGCGGCGATTGGCCGCCAACGCATCGAAAGCGCCGGCGAGGATGAGATTCTCGGCCAGATCGCAGTCGATGCTGACGCGGGCGCAAAAGTCAGCGAACGAGACAAACGGCCCGTTCTCCCGGGCAGCGAGAATCTCGTTCAACGCCGCCTCGCTCATGCCCTTGAGCTGCCGCAGGGCGATGCGGATGCCGCGCCCGGCGCCAGCCGGGGTGACGACGCTGCCCGGTGGCACGTCCTCGACTATGAACTCCCGCCCGCTGCGGTTGATGTCGAGCGGCAGGATGGCGACCCCGCGCCGGATCGCCTCGCTGCAGATGACGTGCTCGGGATAGTAGCCCATCGGCTGCTGCGACAGAATGGCCGCGAAGAACTCGGCCGGATAGTGCCTGACCAGGTAGGCGGTCTTGAATGCGGTGCTGGCGAACGCAGCGGCGTGCGCCTCACAGAAACCGTAACTGGCGTAGCCGACGATGTACGAGAAGATCGTCTCGGCCAGGGCCTGTTCGACGCCCTGTTCGACCGCCTTGCCGATGAAGAAGCGGCCGATTTCGTCCATATCGCGCTGCGATCGGCTGTGCGTCATCACCCGGCGCAGGCGGTCAGCCTCGCCCGGCGTGAAGCCGGCGACAGCGGTGGCAATCTCGATTACCTGTTCCTGGAACAGGACGACGCCATAGGTCTTCGCGAGGATGGGCTCAAGCTTGGGGTGAAGATAGGTCACCGGCTCACGGCCAGCCCGGCGCTGGATGAACGGTTCGACCATGTTGCCCTTGATCGGCCCGGGACGGATGATGGCGACGCTGGCGACGATGTCTTCAAAGCTGCGCGCGCCGAGCCGGGCCTGAAGCGCCCGCTGAGCGGGGCTCTCAAGCTGGAAGATGCCGACTGTCTGACCGCTGTTGAGGAGCCGGTAGGTGGCGGGATCATCAAGGGAGATGCGTTCGTAGTCGAATTCCGGCCGGCGCTCGCGGATGCTGTTCACCGCCACGTCGACGGCGCTGAGCGTCCGGAGCGATAGCAAGTCGAATTTGATCAAACCGAGGTCCTCGACGAATTCCTTGTCAAACTGGCTGATCACGACGCCCTTGGCCGACATCTGCAACGGTGTCACATCGGTCAGGTCATCGCGCGAGATCACCAGACCGCCGAGATGCGTGCCGAAGAAGCGCGGGAAGCCGGTCACCCGCTCGCAGGCCTCGATCAGGCGCTCATACTTCCAGACCGGGATATCGCTGTCGCGCAACTCGGGGACCTCGGCGAGAGCGCGTCTGAGATCGCGCGCGAAGTAATACGGCAGGCGTTTGGCGATGCGGTCGATCTCTTCAGGCGGAAAGTCCATCGCCTTGCCGAAATCCCGCAGGGCCGAACGGCCATGGAAGGTGTTGTAGGTGCAAACAGCGGCCACCCTGCGCTGGCCGTACTTCTGATAGACATACTCGGCCACCTTGTCGCGGTGACGGGCGTCGAAGTCGATATCGATGTCCGGTTTCTCGGCCCGCTCGAGACTCATGAACCGCTCGAACAGGAGCCCGCGGGCGATGGCGTCGACCTCGGTGATGTAGAGGCAATAGGCGACCGCGGAATCGGCGGCCGAACCGCGCCCGGCGTAGCGGATGCCTTGTTCGCGAGAGTACCGGGCGACGTCCCAGACGAGGAGAAAGTAGTCCTCATAGCCAAGCTGACTGATGATGTCCAGTTCATGGTCAAGTCGCGCGGCCACGGCAGGGGTGACCCGTCCGTAGCGACGCTCGGCGCCGGCGTAGACGAGGCGCCGGAGGGCAACGCCCGCCGGCTCGCCGCTCGGGTCGCGGTACTGCGGGTGAAGGCGCGCGCCGAGCGTCAGCGCCGGCTCGCACTGCGCCGCGATTGCCACCGTGTTGGCGATGGCATCCGGCCGATCGGCGAACATGGCCGCCATTTCTTCCGCCGTGCGCAGGTAGTTCTCAGCGTTCAGGCGCCGCTCCGGGTTGACATCGCTGAGCCTGGTCAGGGTGCGGGTGCAGACGAGCAAATCGTGGATGGGAAAGTCGTCGCGCCGGAGATAATGGACATTGGCTGTCGCCGCGACCGGCAGGGCAAGCCGGTCGGCGAGTTGGCAGAGATCGTGGTTGAGCCGCTGCGTCCCCGGCAACGGCGTGCCCTCGAGCTCGAGGTAGAATGAGCCTGGCTCGAACGTATCGCGATAGAACAACGCCGCAGCTTCGGCGTCGGCATAGCGCCCGTGGAGAATCAGTCCCGGTATTTCGCCGCGCCGGCAGCCGGACAGGGCTATTAAGCCGGCGCTGTGTTTTTGCAGCTCAGCGCGCGGCAGGGCCGGCTGGCCACGGATATTGCCGAGGTGGGAAGCGGTCAGGAGTCGGCAGAGGTTGGCATAGCCGCCGGCATTGCGAGCCAGCAGAACGAGATGGTGTCCGCCGGCGAGCGTCAGCTCGGCGCCCTGGATCGGAGCGATGCCGTGCTTCTGGCACAGGCTCTGCAGTCGCACCGCGGCCGCCACGTTGTCATGGTCGGTCAGAGCGATGGCCGGCATGCCGCACTCAGCCGCAGCCTGAACGAGGTCGGCAAGGTCGCTGGCGCCGTCGAGAAAGGAATACTGCGAGTGGAGATGCAGATGGACGAACTCCGGCAAGGCTTCCCCACCTCCGTGACGGCATGCCGGTTCCCGGCTTTCAATCCACGCACCCTCGCGGGTGCGACTCAGCGAGGGAGGACAGATGAAACTCAATGACCTTGCGGCCCTGCTCGGTCGCTCAGCGCGGACGGTCATCATGACAGGCGCCGGCATCAGCACCGAATCGGGACTGCCTGATTTCCGCTCACCGACCGGGCTCTGGGCGGGCACCGACCCGGCGGAGATCCTCTCACTGCGCGCGTTCTATGCCGACCCGGAGCGGTTTTTCCGCTTCTATCGCGACATCCTCGCCCCCTGGCGAACCGCCCGGCCGAACGCGGCGCACCGCGCCCTGGCTGCACTTGAACGCAACGGCCTGATCAGGTCGATCATCACGCAGAACATCGACAGCCTGCACCAGGCTGCGGGCTCGCGGCGGGTCATCGAACTGCACGGCAATCTGCGCTATGCGACCTGCCCCCGTTGTGGCAAGCTCCACCCGATTGCCGTCGTCGATGACGCGCTGGCTGGAGGCACCTTGCCCCGCTGCGTCAACTGCGCCGACCTGATCAAGCCTGATGTCGTGCTGTTCGATGAGAACCTGCCCGATCAGGCGGTCTCGGACGCGCTGGCCGAGGCGGGCGCTGCCGACCTGATGCTCGTCATCGGCTCGTCGCTGACCGTCGGTCCGGCCAACCAGTTGCCCGGCATCGTGCTCGGCAACGGCCACCCGGTAGTGCTGATCAACCTCGGCCAGACGACCTATGACCAGACGGCGACGGCGACTTTCACCACGCCCGCCGGGCCGACCCTGACACGCCTGTGCGCGCTGCTCGGCGTGAATCCGGCGCCGGAATTGGAGTAACCCTGCCAATCGCCCCTGCTTCTGGATAAAACCAGCGCTGAGGCATATAATCTTTGCAGGGCACCCGCTTGGAGGTGAGAGCGATGTTGGATATCAAGGGCGCGTTGCACGTTCACTCGAATTACACGCCGGATGTGGCCGCTTCGGTGGCGGATATCGTTGCCGCCGCGGCTGCCGCCGAGCTTGATTTTGTCGTCCTGACGGATCACAACACCCTGGGTGCGCGCACGGCCGGCGATGAAGGGCAATACGGCCCGGTGACGCTGTTCGCCGGCTATGAGGTCAGCCCCGCCCTGAACCACTGCTTGGTGCTCGGCTATGACGAACTGGTGCCAGTCGATGCTCCGGTCAGCGAGTATGCGGCGCGCATCCGCGAGCAGGGCGGCCTGTGCATCATCGCCCACCCGTTCTCGCGCGGCGCGCCGCTCAAGCCCGGTTCGGCCCACCCCTGGCGCGAGTGGCAGGCCGATTTCGCCGGCATCGAAATCTGGAACCTGCATCAGGACGTTGGCGACGACGCCGACCAAGCCGCACTGGCTGCCAAGCGGACTGCCCTGGCGGCATCGCTGCGCGGCCCCGATTCGGCGACAATGGCTGTCTGGGACAACCTGACCGCGCGGCGCCGCGTCGTCGGCGTTGCCGGGAGCGGCGTCCGCAGCGATGAAGTGCCGTTTGCAGAGGCTTTCCGTTTGCTGCGCAACCACTTGCTGGTCCTTGACGACTGGACCGACGCCACGCTGGCGATGCGGCGCGGGTTGATGCTGCAGGCACTGGCCGCCGGCCACGTCTATATCTCCTCACAGATCGGCGACAATGCGGCGAAAGTCGCTTTCACCTGCCGCAGTGGCAGTGGCACGCTGCTGATGGGCGATGAGGGCTCGCTCGGGGCGAATGCCGAGTTCGTGGCCACGGTACCCGGCGCCTCACGGCTCCGTCTGATGCGGGCCGGCGAAGTCGTCGCCGCCGCGAGCGGCGATGAGCTGGTCTACCGGCCGAGGCATCGCGGCGCCTACCGGCTCGAAGCGCACTTGCACGATGGCCGCGCCCTCAGGCCCTGGGCCCTGACCAACCCGATCTACCTGCGCTGATGATCCGGATTGCCCCCGCCGCCGGCGTTGCCGGGCGGCGGTTTCGCTTTCTCTTCGCTCAGTCGTACTCTTTGTAGAGCCGCCACTCGCCGTCGCGCAGCTCAAGCTCGTACATGCCGCCGCGTTCGCTGAGAATGCGGTAGACAAGGCGCTCATGTTCGCCGTCCCACCACTCCCCGATCTCCGTCCAGCGGTCGACGATCGCCTTGATGCGCTGACGGCCGCGATAAGTGAACTGCTGCGGCGCCCCTTGCGGGCCGGTGATTACAGTGACAGGGCGATTAATGATGCGAGGCGTTGCCCTCACCTCCGCCGCCGAAGCGGTACGGATCGAACAGTGCCAGCAACCGTTCCCGGCGGCTGGGGGCGTGGGCGTCACCCAGCCTGACAGCGGCTTCACTGTAGCGGGCGCCGAGGGCGGTGATTGTCCGGTCGAGCGAATCACGCGCCAGGCGGCGCTCATCACCGCCGGCAAAACCGGGCAGGGAAAGCTGGCGACCGATCAGCGGCCGCAGATTGCCCGCTGTGACAATGATTTCGCCTATCGGTTCGCTGACCGGCAGCTCCCGGGCGAGGCGCTGGAGCGCCGTGGCAAGCAGGCTGGCTGTGCTCTCGGGGCGGGGCAGCTTGCGTTCGCCGCTCAGTTCGGTATCATCGATCAGCTTGAGTGTGAGCGCAAGGCGCTGCGTACCGTAGCCGCGCCCTTCGATGCGCCGTTGCAGTTCGGCGGCGGCAGCGGCGAGAGCGGTGTCAAGCTGAGTCTGATCGGCCAGACCGCCGGCGAATGTGCGCCGATACTCCTCAGCCGGCGGCGGATAGAGGCACCGTACCGCCTGTGGATAGTGACCGGCGGCGAGGGCCGACAATTCCCGACCAGCGCCGCCGAACTGGTGCAGCAGGTCGCGCTCGGGAATGCGCGCCAGATCACCGCAGGTGCGCAGACCGAGACGCAACAGGCGTTCCAGAGTCTTGGCGGGAACCGGCCAGAGCAGTTCGAGGGGGACTTGCCGGAGAAACGCCGCCTCACGGCCGGGCGGCACGAACTTGCAGGCCACGGCAGCCGCAGCGGTCGCTCGCTCAGCATCCCAGACGGCAGCGATGCGGGCGACCAGCTTGTTTGCAGCCAGACCGAGCTTGACGCCATGACCGAAGCGCGGCACGAGACTATCGGCCAGCCGGCGGGCAATCGCCCGTTGCTCATCACCCCCGGCCAGTTCGAGAAAGACCTGATGCTCGCTGACCGGCTCGATGCCGGGCGTGAACGACAGGCAATGGTCATAGAAAGCACAGGCCGCCTCACGGTAGCGCTCGGCTTCATAGGGCAGGAAATCGGCCGCGGGACAATTCTGGCGGGCATGACGCTGGCTGCTGCCAGGCGTCACTCCCGCCGCATCGGCTGACCGGTCGAGGACGAGCCCGTTCTTCATGATGATGACCGGCGCGGTGACCTTACGCATCCGTTGTTCTGCGGCGGCGAAGAACCCTTCGATATCAACGAAAACCGCCCAGAGCATAGACTTCGCTCCGTTGTCCATAATCCGAACATATGTTCGGTGTAAGCCCATTATAGTCCCGCCAGAGAGCGCTGTCAACGGCCGGCGACGACCTGATTCTGGCAGATCGCATCATTCAAAGAGGCCACGCATCGCTCGCGCGACGCGTGGCCTCACTGTCTTCTGTCCGCCCTATTTCAGCCTGTCCGCGACCCAACCAAGATCAAGCTCGTTCAGCTTCTCCGGTTTCGGCATGCCGGTCACCGGATCCCAGCCCTTGACCTCGTACGTCTGGCGCAAGGCCTCCGCGAACTCCGCCCGGTCGATGCTCTTGCCGGCCAGCACGCCATTCTCAAGCGGCTGATAGAGCCGCTCCGGGATGACATCGTCGGCGGTCGTCCGGCCGAGCAGACAGTTGTAGACACGGATCATGTTTACGAGACGCTCGCCGGCCTTTTCGAACTCCCAGAGGCTGAAATCCCAGCCGGTGACATCGCGGACGAGTTGGATCAGCTGATCGAGCGTGCCGATGCCGCGCGGCGCGTAGCCGAAGGTACAGACGCCGAAGCCGGCAAAGGCGCTCCAGAGGCTCTCAGTGTAGTAGTAGAGCCGGACTTTGTCGCGTGACAGGTCGCGCGCGCCGATGGCGCGGTTGATGCCGAGGGGCTTGACCGTGGCCAGCGTGGCAGAACCCGGGTTGGTGAAGAACGTGTCATGCGGCACGGTCTGGTGGTCGGCACCCTTCTCGGCCAACGCATAGCCCATGGCGATGGCTGTCTTGCCACGGCCTTCGTGCATCGGCAGTTCCTGCCCCTTGACCTGGATCGCCAGCTTCTCGGCGCCGCGACCGATCTTCTCGGCCAGACGCTTGCTGCCCTCGGCCATCGCAGCGCCGAATCCCTCGCGCCGGGCAATCATCTCGACGGCCTGAAGCATTGCCGCGACATCGCCGAACTCGGCGACAAAACCACCCGTATCGGCGGCGGTCAGGATGCCCCGCTCGAAGCACTCCATGACGAAGGCGATCGTCACACCGGCCGAGATCGTGTCGATGCCGTAGCGATTGCAGAGCTCGTTGGCCTTGGCGACGGCCTCGATGTCATTGATGCCGCAGACCGAGCCGAACGAACCGAGCGTCTCGTACTCCGGGCCGCCATAGCGCTCATCGACCTTGAGCCGCGGTTTGTCGACCTTGACGACGCGCTTGCACTGCACCGGGCAGGCGAAGCAGCCCTTGCGGCCGGTCAGAATCCGGTTTTTCATCGCGTCGCCGGACAGGTCCTCGGCATGCTCGTACTCGCCCTGCCGGAAGTTGCGCGTCGGCAGGATACCGCTGGCATTCAGGCCAAGCAGGCCGCCGGCGGTGCCGTAGTCGCGCAGGCTCTTCGAAAGCGGCTGGATGGGCACTTGCTCCGCATACCAGCGGGCGAATGCGCTGACGCCCTGCGGATTGCTCAGTGCGGGCGGCGTGTGGCCGCGGACCGCGACTGCCTTGAGATTCTTGCTGCCCATGACGGCGCCCATGCCAGTGCGCCCCGCGGCGTGCTTGCTGTCGCCGATGACGCAGGCATAGCGGACCTGGTTCTCGCCGGCCATACCGATGGCGGCGACGCGGATCAGGTCATCGCGGTACTCGCCGCGAATCGCTTCTTCCACGGCGCCGGTGTCCCAGCCCGCCATCTCAGGGGCCGGGCGCAACTCGACGCGGCTGTCGCTGACATACAGATAGCTGAGCTGCGGCGCGCGACCGCGGAGAACGATCGCGTCGTAACCGGCCCGTTTCAGCTCAAGACCAAAGAAACCGCCGGCCTCTGCCTCGCCGTAGCCACCAGTCAGCGGTGACCGGGCGACGACGCTGAATCGCGACACTGCCGGCGCCGGCGCGCCGACGATGGCGCCGGCGGCGATCGTCAGCAGCGCCTCCGGGGCCAGCGGATCGGTGATCGGCTCGCGCAGGAGATAGTAGGCGCCAATGCCGCGCCCACCAAGGTAAGTGCGGTAGAAGTCGTCGTCGTATTCGACGACCTTGTGCGAGCCGGTGCTGAGATCGAACTCAAGGACTCTTCCCCGATATCCGTATGGCATAGTGCTACCTCCCTGAGTGCCCTGATTCATAGATACGCCGGGACAACCAGGTTTCCTTCTGATTCCGTAATATCGCTTCGGGGCGCGGCAGCGGCAGTTGCGGCACGAATGGCCGCGTGGTAACATGAAAACAATGGCTACAGGTGGAAGGAGGCGTGGCGGTGACGGTGCGATTGGCGATCCAGGCTGCCCGCATGGCTGGTGAAGCCGAGCCGATGGCGATTGTCCTGATCGACTGCAGCGATACGCGCGAGGCCGAAATGACGGCGAAGATGCTCCGCATCGTCCAGAACGGCGAGGCGACGCTGGCCACCCTCGGCGACAGCGTGCTGTTCGGCGACACGGCGCTGAGGCTCTCGTTCCTCCTGAGCGAGCAGGATCCGGAGCGGGTCAGGGTCATTCTCGAGGGGCGCCGTTCCGACAAGGACCTGACTGAGGCCGTGTACTTGGAGACGGAGGTCGACCGCCGCTCGGCCGAGGTGTTCCGCTGGCTGCACAATCGCCGCCGCAGCTACGCGCTGACGCTGAGCGTCGATGGCGTGCCGCGGATGGACATGCTCTACCTCGCGAAGTACATCGCCAGGTACCCGTGGCGCTCCCGGCTGAAGAGCAACGAGAATCCGCCGGGGAGCGACGCAAAAGACGTGATGAAACTGGCCGGGTTGCCTGGCTGGGATCAGAGTTCGCCATTCTAGGCCACGAATAGCGGAGGCGCAGGCTGATGCCTGCGCCTCCTTCAGTTGGGCGGCAGCCGCGCCAGTCACCGATCACCGCTGCCCGTCACCGTCGCCCCGTCCACTCCCGCGCGCGCGTGCCTCGTCGCTCAGCCGGAGCAGCTCTGAGACAGTGACGAAGCGATATCCCTGCGCGCTCAACTGCTCGAGGATGGCCGGCAGCGCCGCCACGGTCTGCGACCGGTGCCCGCCGCCGTCATGCATCAGGACGATGCCGCCGGGACGGGCGTTCCGCACGACGCGCTCGACGATGCGACCGACACCGGGCCGTTCCCAGTCACGGCTGTCCAGCTGCTGATCCCACATGATCAGGGAGTAGCCATACTCGCGCAAGACCTCGACCTGCGCTGCGTTCATCGCGCCGTATGGCGGGCGGAAACAGACCGGCGTCACACCGCAGATCCTCACGATCAGGTCAGCCTCGCGCGTCAGCTCCTTGCGGAAGCGCTCCGGGGAGACGCCGCTTAGGCGCAGATGGCTGTATGTGTGCGACCCGATTTCATGGCCTTCGGCGCTCATCTGCCGCAGGACGTCAGGAAAGTACTCGATCTGCGTGCCGACGACGAAGAACGTCGCCTTTGCGCCATGCGCCCGCAGGGTGGCGAGGATGCTCAGCGTGAAGTCGGCGTCAGGCCCGTCGTCGAAGGTCAGCGCGATGACCCGCTCAGACACCGGCACGTGGCGGATGGCCGAGTCGATGTCGGCCGTGGTCGACCTGACGGCTGCGTCGTTCAGGCTGCAGGCGGCCAACACCGCGATCGACAGCGCCACGAACGACATCGCCAGTCGGCGGCGGTTCAGGCGGATAACGTGCACGGCACACCTCCCCCGCTCTTGCTGGACTGATTCTATGAGCAGGCGCTGGCGCCAAGAACGATGAGAAGCGGACGCCGCGACCGGCCTCCGCTTCTCGCTGTCGCTTCCGCTGCTCCGACTAGCCTTCCGGATCGACTTCGATGGCGCTCGTCGGGCAACCATCTGCAGCCGCCTGGACATCAGCCGCCAGTGTGTTGTCGATCGCCCCCTCCTTGGCCTTGGCCAGGCCGTCGTCATCGAACTCGAACACGGCCGAGCACGTCGAGACACAAAGACCGCAGGCGATGCACTTGTCCTTTTCGACGCGGGCTTTCACTGGGCCAGACCTCCTTGAGTTCTATTTCCAGAGTTGCTCGACACGGGCACCAGGATAGTAGTACTGAACGATCTCAGCCGCGGTCTGCCCGGCGAGCGCCCGGTTGCGGGCGCCCTGCTGGGACATGCCGACACCGTGGCCCCAGCCCTTGCCGGCGAAGTAGACCCGTCCCCCCTCAAGCCGCATATCCGTGATCAGCGTCGAGCGGAAGCCGTGCGTCGGGTCGAGGGCGGCCCGCAGCGTGGTGGCCTTGACCGGTTTCCCATCGAGGAGGAATGTCAGCACACGGCCGGACGGACCCTTCTCACCGTAGTCAATCTTGCTGAAGCTGCTCATCCCCGCCGCCTGCGCAATCTGGCTGACGCTGAAGCTTTTCGACCAGTTCTCCTCCTTCGGGTCCGGACCTGGCGGGTCCTTGACAGGGGTCAAGTACGGCGTCGGCGCGTTTCCCGTATCGAGCCCGCCTTCAGCGGCAGTCGCGGTAATGCCGCCGGAAGAGGAATGGAAGTACGCCAGTATGAGTTTTCCATCGTAGGTCAGCACCTGGCCGCGCGTCGCGGCGACTGCTGCCCGCACATTATCGTTGATGAGCGCCGGGTCGTATGCCTGGAAGGTGGTGTGGTCATCGCTGGCGTTGGTACCCTGCTCGGTCTTGAAGCCGCTCTCGTACTTCTGCATCACGAATGTGCGCGCGACAATCGCCTGGGCGGCAAGCGCCTCCCGCGGCCAGGTCGGCTCGATCTCGCCGGCGACGACACCGGCGATGTAGTCGTCGACCTTAAGGTACTCCTTTGTGCCGGTCTTGGTGCGGTAGAGGCTGATCGTCGGTTCAGGGACCGGGCCGTGCAGCTTCGGCGCCGGCTGGAGTTGCGGGCCGGGCGTGAGCGAGCGGATGATCAATACCAGCGCGAGGACGCCCGCTGCCGCGGCGGCGTAAATCCACCAGCCGGTGCGGAAATCGGGCAGTCGAAACCGGCGTCTACCATAGTCGTTCATGCAGTTTCGCTCCTTATTGCCATGATTTGCGCGTCGACAGGCAGAGTGTAGTTATGTAAAATAAGCAGATGCGGTCAGGTTCGGAGGAAGGAGGTATCTTCCGATGAGAATGACCAGGCTTGCAGATATCAGGCGAGTGTTTGCGACAACGCTCCCGACTCTGACGAAGAAGATCGCAGTCCTTGGCGGGCACGCCCGCAAGGCGGGCGGCAAGCGAATCATCGCCGCGGCACTTGCGGCAGCGCTCGTGCTGACGACCGGGATTGGCGCCGTAATCAGCGTCAGACACAATCGTGCGGCGACGCGGCTGGCCCTGCAGCAGCAGGCCGTCGCGGCCGACCCGGCCGCTCAGGCTCAGGCACAGACGCCGGCCCCGTCGGAGCGCGACCGCCAGGCAACGGTCAGCCGAGGCGCGGCGCGACCGCCGGTGAGGAGCAATGACGGATCGCCACCGGGCTACACCTGGGATGAGGTCATGCTGCTCGCCCACCTGATCTACGCTGAGGCCAACCTCGAGCCATACAGCGGTCAGGTGGCGGTAGGCGCCGTCGTCCTGAACCGGACCAGAAGCGGAGAGTTTCCCAGCACAATCGCTGGTGTCATCTACCAGCCAGGCCAGTATGAATCCGTAGGAAACTACTACTTTAACTCCGATCCAGGCCAGACCGCAATCAACGCAGCGCTTGACGCGATGCGTGGCTGGGATCCTTCGAACGGAGCGATCTACTTCTTCGATCCGGCGAAGGTGACGAACAAGTTCCTCTGGGCTCGACCGCTGACGGTAACCATCGGCGGTCACCGCTTCACGAAGTGACTGCGCATCTTCTCGGATGAACGCAAGGCGTCCATCCATCAATGGGCACGCCTCAGGCGTGCTCGCGAGCCCCGGGCCGGACGCTTGCGTCCGGCCTTTGCTCATGCCCGGCTACTTGCCGCCGAAGATGCGCGAGACGACGTCGGCAAACATGGTGATGCCTGCTTTGGCGGCTTCTTCGGAGTTCTTCTCGGTGCCGACTTCGAGCAGCAGCGCCCGCTGGTAGAGGTCCTGGTTGTAGTTGCCGCGGGCGAAGAAGATGCCCTTGATGAGTCCCGGATACATCTGGTCGGCGAGTCCTTTCAGCGACAGCGCGAAGGCCGTGTTTTGCCGGATGTTCTGGTTTTGGCGCCCGACAACGAGCCGAATCTGGGTCACCCACTGCTTGTTGACGAACGCCGCGTAGCCGCTCGCCGGGCCGGCGTCGCGGTGGACGTCGAAAATGGCTGCCGGGCGCCACTTGAGCAGCTCCATCGCGGTCGAGCGCGATCGCCGGTAGGCGCCGGCGTCATGCGGGTAGTGCTGATCGTCGCGGACGACGGGAACCTGCCCGACTGCCTTGAGGCGGGCGGCGAAAGCGGCGCCGACGTTGTGGACGCCGCCCTGGCCGCGGGGCTGGCTGGGCACGCCCTGCGATGGCACGTAGGACTCATCGTTGTGGGTGTAGTAGATGCCGATGTTGACCGGCGCAAAGGCCGCACCGGCGGTGGTTGCCGCCTGGCTCGCGAACCCGTCAAGGCCCGCCAGTTCATAGAATTCGGCCGCGGCCTGCTTCAGGTCGACCGTGCCGGTCGCCGTCGCCCAGGCGTTGGTTCCCTTCACCGAGTAGACGCGGTACATCATGTTGTCGACGTCGAGGTAGCGGTCGCCGCGTCCGACCTGGCGTCCGATCGACGTGATGACCCTGCCGTTCGCGTCGAGAATCTGATAGTTCGCACCCTCGGCGCCCTCGCCGCTGAACAGGAAGTTGTTGGCCAGGACGAGGACCAGCACGAGACCGATCGCCGTAAGCGCGCCCGCCGCCGGATTCGCCCGCCGGCGGCGCGGGTTGGCGTGGGCGTTATCGTGGTCGGACAACTTGTCGACCAGTTCATCGGGTCGCCGGCGACTGGGACCGCCGGCGAGGTACTCGCGCAGCTCGCCGAACGCTTCCGCGAGCGCCACCGCCAGCACGCCGCCAATGACGACGGCGTCGACGGCACCGGCGCCGCCGATGACGACGACCGCCCCGGCCCGACCGGCGATGGCGTTGCTGATGCCGGCGGCCAGATCAGCCAGAACGACGCCCATGATGCCGGCGATGAACGCCGAGCGGCGCGACCGGCCGACGATGTAGCCGACGATGGCGGCAACGATGCCGGGGAACCAGACCGGGTCGATGTCGATCGGCAGGCCGCGGCGACCTGGCTCGCCCGGGATGAACCGCTCAGAAGCGTAGACGACGGCGCCGGTGACGATCATCGCGATGATCGCCCGCCCGCGTTCTTTGTTCGTCCCGGCCGTCGCGATCAGCCAGATGGCGACGATCACCGGGACGACCGCTCCCCCGAGATCGATGGCGATGGTCGGCGTGATCCGCACCGCCGGCAGGAACATGCCGGCGATCAGGGCTGCGAGGATGAGCAGCGCCGATCGGTCGGTCATCTTCATCCGGTCGAGGACGCGCTCGGTGACGCCGAAGACGACGAGCGCCGAAACCGCCAATAAGATCAGTGCACCGGAAGGCAATCCAAACATAGCTGCGAAGCCTCCTTCGACATGCTTGCGGATAGTATGCCCGCCCGGTTTGTGGCAATGAAAAAGACCGGCCGCGTGGCCGGTCGTAATCGACTGGAAACTACAGGCTGTCGGACTGCTGGTCACGCAGCGTGATGATCGAGCTGATCTTCGCTGCGATGATGTCGATGGCGACTTTGTTCTCGCCGCCTTCCGGGATGATGATGTCCGCATAGCGCTTGCTCGGTTCGACGAACTGGAGATGCATCGGCCGGACGACGCTGAGATACTGGTTCATCACCGACTCCATCGTCCGTCCGCGCTCGTTGATATCGCGGACCATGCGCCGGAGGATGCGGACATCGGCGTCGGTGTCGACGAACAGCTTGATGTCCAGCCGGTCGCGCAGGCGCTTGTCCTCGAGGACGAGGATGCCCTCGACGACGATGATGTCGCGCGGACCGACTGGCATCGTCTCGCTGCGCCGGGTGTGGGTGCGGAAATCGTACAGGGGCTTCTGGATCGTCTCGCCGCGACTCAGGCGGTCGAGGTGATCGACCAGGAGCTCCGTCTCGAAGGCGTCGGGATGGTCGAAGTTGTTCTTCACCCGTTCGCTGAACGGGATGTCGCTGAGGTCACGGTAGTATGAGTCCTGTTCGATGAGGGCGACGCTCTCGCCGGGCAGGCGGCTGAGGATCGCCTGCGTGACTGTGGTCTTGCCGGAACCGGTGCCGCCGGCAACGCCGATGAACACTGGCTTGTGCATGAATGGTCCCTCCAAGCCCGGACTTCCGTCCGGCGTTGTGCCTTGGTTTGCTGCTTGCCGATTCCGACTGATTCTACTTCGGGATCGTGTAGGTGACGAGCTGTGCCGCGCCGAGCGTCGCCTTGTCGATGCGCTCGGCACGCAGGTCGGGGACAGTCACAGTGTCCGGATTGCCGTCACTGACGTAGCGATCGAGCGGGTGCGACTCGAGATAGGGCAGCCACTTGTCCAGCTCGCTGTCGCGCGCCTGGACACGCGGTATCGCCAGCGACTTGAAGCCGGTCGAGAACGGCGACGGCGCCGGCTCGGCGCCGACCAGAAGCACGCCGGCGTTGTGGTAGGCGATGCCGTCGAACGTTCCGTCGAGCAGGAACGAGCGGTCACTCGGATAGCCGCCGTACGGCAGGGCGAGGCTGGCGACCTGATACCCCGGGACAGCCGCCTGGACAGCCTTGACCTGCTTCGCCAGTTCGGCCTGGATGCCCTCCGGGGTCAGCTTTGACAGATTGGAGTGGCCGTATGTGTGATTGCCGATCTCGTAGCCGTTCTCGGCCAGGAAGCGCAGCTTGTCGGCAACGTAGTCCTTCTGGCGGAACGGCGCAGCGACGACGTATGTGTAGAACGTCGCGGCCTTGCCGAAATCCGGGTGTTCCCTCGCGAACGCCTCGAGGATGCCGACGGCGCAGTTGGGATCGATCACCGGCTGACCGTCCTGGATGACGTAGCGGAACTGGCCGGCATCGGCATCATCGAAGGTGATGACGACCGGGCTGGTCCCCCGCGGCAGATTGATGCGACGGTTGAGGACGTCCTGGAGGGGCACTGTGCGGTAACCCGCCTTGTAGAGGCGCTCGAGATCTTTGCGGAAGTTGTCGTAGTGCCGCTCCCAATCGGCCTCGCGGTCGCCGACTTCGTGGTACTCAAGGATCAGTATCCGCCCGGCCTCGTTCGGCCGGAGACCGGCGGTCTCGTCGGGCTCGCCCGGCGAGGGCGGTGGCGGCGCGGGCGGATCGGGAGTCGGGTTCTGGGTGACTGGCGGATTGTCGGGCGGCGTGGAGCCGGTGCAACCGGTCACGACTGAGATGGCGAGCAGAATCACCAGCAGCGTGACGATCGACCTTGCATGTCTTTGCATTTGTCCTCCCGGGCAGAGCCCGCATTTGGCAGTGCATAATCCTCTGGGTATTTAGACGTGGCTCGGGCGTTACCTGCCGCGGTCTTGCCGCAAAAACGCGAAATGACATGGCTAATGCGGAAAACTCATCCGCCCAATGGAGAAGGCGCCCGGTGGTCCGGGCGCCTTGGCTATCCTGCGAATCTAGAAACGACAACGGTAGCTGGCGATGCGCCAAGCCGACAGTGCGAGCTTGATGCCGCTCGCGCCGACCCGCTCCACGTTCATGTCTACCGCGCGCTCGAGCAGGTCGACGGGCACTGCGTCGGCCAGCGGCCGGAAGAACGTCAGCGACCCGCTGCAGGCTCGCGGCGTCGTGTTGTAGACGCGGACGATGATGCCATCGCCGTCGTCGGCCGGCTTGACGGCGGCCAGGACGATGCCGTCGCCGTCGATCGCGACGAAGCTGCCGCTGGCCGGCAGCGCGCCCGCATGGGCCGCCACCGGCTGGACCGCGACCGGCTGGTTGAAGTCGTGCGCGGTCCGCCAGACCATGGCCTCGTTCCAGCCGCCGCGGTGGCTGGTCAGGGCGTAGTCGAACGAGTGCGTACCAAGGCACTGGGCTTCCGGCGTCTCCAGGCCGGGGCCGGCGTGCCCGGCGGGCCGCGTCTTGAGATCCTCGCGCGACAGCCAGCCAACGGCGCGGATCAGGGTCAGCGCGATCGTCGCGTCGTTGTCGCCTGCAATCGCCTCATGCTCCGGCAGCCCGCGGTTGATCACGGTCAGGCCGCTGTGGCCGTCGCTGATCGTCACGAATGTCTTGACCGGCGCGGTGC
The DNA here is from genome assembly GCA_050261235.1 of Chloroflexota bacterium. Classification (GTDB taxonomy): domain Bacteria; phylum Bacillota; class Sulfobacillia; order JBFLWA01; family JBLNDB01; genus JBLNDB01. The sequence goes on along the minus strand of JBLNDB010000041.1, from coordinate 50,658 downwards.
CAGTCGGCAGTTCGGGCCAGTCGTCGCCCGCGGCCAGGTCGAGATCGCGGTGGATGACGCCGTACTGAGTTTCGACCGACATGCCGTCGATGCGGTAGGGCGCCGTGAATTGGACGCGCAGCCGGTGATCGCGGGCCGTGTTATCAACGGTGGTATTGAAGTCGACTCGCTTCAGGCCGCGGATCAGGCTGACCCGCGTGGTGATCGGGATGGTCACAGTGTCCTTGCTGCGCGCGCTGCGGTCGGCCGCGAGCGACGCCGGAACGCGGAACTCGAGTGACAGCTCGATGGTGGCACGGACAGGGCCGGCCTCGACGACTCGCCCCTGGAGCTTGCCGGCAAGGACGCCAAGCCGTTTCGGCGGCTGTGGCTCGGCAATCAGCTGGTCCTTGTCGGGCGGGCAGTATGTGTACTCGTCGCCGCGGTCACCGCCGTCGACGAACTGATTGACGGCAGGATAGATGACACCGGTCTCCTTGTCGAGGACGGTGAGCGACCCGTCAGGATTGACGCCGACTCTGTAGAAGTCGTTCTCGAGTCCCTCCGGGCTCGCCTGGAGCACGCCGGCGGGCGCGCCGCCACTGGCCTGCTCGAGCCGGTAGAGCGACCAGCCGTGTGCCGGCAGGTCGTCGGCGCGGAAGATCAGCGTCGTCTCGGCAGCGGCGATCGCCCGCACCTGGAACTGCTTGATCTCCTTGTCTTCAAGCAGGGCCGCGACGTCCTTCTTGACTTTCCGCACGTCGAGGTCGCCAATCGGCGCCGCGCCGAAGAACAGCTGAATGACGGCGGTGTCGCCGGCGCGACTGACGCTGTAGTCATTGCACCACAGCCCCATGATCTCGCGCGTGTGGATGCCGGCCAGCGCTGCACGCAACTGGAGCGGTGACAGCCTCATGCTGAACAGGTCGCGCCCTTCGCGGGCCACGGACTGGACCGGGATGCGGTTACCGCTCGGATCGACCAGCTCAAGTCGCTTGCCGCCCTGTCCGCTCGGCAGGATGGCTGTCACGATGTCGGTCCGGCGGGCGCCAGTCGGGTTCCAGATGAGGAGACCCTCATGCCCGCCGAGCGATGACGTATCGACCTGATCGGCCAGCCACTGGCGATTCTCGGCGACGACCTGGCTGGTGATCTGATCCGCCCAGTCGTAGCGCGTTTCCATCTCCCGGTGCACTTGGTCGATACTGCAGCCGCAGATGCTGTCGTGCGGCTGGTTCTGAAGGAGCAGCTTCCAGGCCTCGCGCAGGAACCCCTGCGGCAGGCCACCGCCGCCGAGCACTCCGGTCCAGGCGGCAAGCGGCTCCGCGTAGTGGGTGAGCAGCGTCTCAAGCCTGTGGTTGCGCTGCTTTAGCCCGATCCGTGCCGACGAGCAGCCGACCAGCATCGGCGCCCGGGCCGGTGAGCGAAGTTCGCCGACGTGGCGCGGCATTGCCGTGACCTTACGCCGGACTGCTTCGATGTACTGCGGCAGCGTGCCAATCCTGAGGGTGACGCGCAGGTCCTCTTCCACCGCGGCGAGGGCAGCCGGCAGGCCGGGCTGGGCCGGCAGATGGTCGGAGCCGTTCATCAGCAGGTAGAAATCGGTCACCTGGAACGGCTCGAGGTCGTGCATGATCCGGTGCAGTCGTTCCTTGAGGTCGTCCGGGCTGAGCTCGAGCTGCGCCGCGTTGCCGTAACCCTGAGGCAGGTAGATGCAGAACACCTGCGATCCATCAGGCGCCTGCCACTCGAACTCGGCCTGCTTCACGGCAGCGGGCACGCCGCGCCAGAGCGTCGCCGCGTCGAGGCCGGCGCCGCGGAGGATCTGCGGCATCTGGGCGATGTGCCCGAACTGGTCGGGCAGGTAGCCGACGTTCATCTTGGCGCCGAACTGCCCGGCAATGCGGTCGCCGCGCAGCAGATTGCGGATCAGCGCCTCACCGCTGACCAGGAACTCGTCCGGGAGGATGTACCACGGCCCGACCAAGATCCGCCCAGTCCGGATCAACCGCTCGAGCCGCTCCCGCTGCTCGGGGCGGATCTCAAGGTAGTCCTCGAGGACGACCGTCTGCCCGTCAAGGCTGAAATGGGCGTACTCGGGATCACTGTCCATCAGATCGAGAATGCGGTCGACAGTCTGGACCAAGCGGGCGCGGAAGTCCTGGAACGGTCGGTACCACTCGCGGTCCCAGTGGGTATGTGGCACCACGACAAGGGTTTTGGCCTGTCCCATAGCCTGACCTCCCGGATGAGGATAGGGCCGGAGCCAACGCTCCGGCCCATGGTCTACTTCCCTGTCGCCCAGTGATATCCTGCAGTAGCACCGTCCTCCTAGTTCGACACGGTCAGACCGAATTGCATGTCGGCGCCGCTGTGAACGCCGAACGTCAGTTCAGCAACGACCTCGAGGCGGCTGTCGGTCCGTTCGGTGATGACCAGCCGTTCGCTGTCAGCGTACCAGACGAGTTCGCGGTTGCGGGTCCGAAGCATCAGCCGGTGGTGGCTGCTGACACCGGCCATGGTCAGTTCGAACAGATGCGGCGAGGAAGCCCGTGCTTCGACGACACGACCGCTGGTCTGAAGCCTGCCGACCAGGTCGGGCTGACCGGATGTGACTTGATGGACAACGAACGTTGCTGTGACTGCGCTGCCGCGATAGCGATTGATAAGTTCACAGGCGTCGGCTACGTTCACGGGACGTCCTCCCTGGCATGAATGGTAATAAGCCTCTGTGAATATGTATCGCACCAGCTAAACAAGTTGTTAAGTGCGATGTTTGCTTTACCACATATCAGGAATACTTGACAGACAACCCTTTGTCCGGCAGGCTGCGAACAGGGTATAATTGGGCTGGTGCATACTCACGCGAACGGAGGAAGCGCATGCGGACTATCGACAAGCCTTGGGGTCAGGAGATCTGGTGGGCTGACAGCGAGCACTACTTGGCGAAGATCCTCGCCGTCAAGGCCGGAGCGCGGCTCAGCCTGCAGTACCACAGGCAGAAGCACGAAGCGATGTACTGCTCTGCCGGTCACGGCAAGCTGCAACTGGGCGAGCGGACAATCGTCATGGAACCGGGCGTTGCGGTCGACATCCCCGCGGGCGTCGTCCATCGTCTTGAAGCCGATGCCGACAGCGAACTGACGGTGTTCGAAGTCTCGACGCCGCATCCCGATGACATCGTCCGGCTCGATGACGCTTACGGTCGCCGGTGATCGTCGATCGGAATCGCGCGCCCCATTGCCGGACACACTATCACATGATTATGGCAATGGGGAGGTGAGTGGCATGCGAGCCCGTCTCAGCGTCAGCGAAGCGGTCGATGAGATCATCGCCTACGTCGAGCGCTACAAGCACGCGCCGGCGACACGGCGGGTCTGCGCCCTCATCCTCGGCGACGCGCAGACCAGTACGGTCAGTGATGACGCACTGCGGGAACTGAAAGCCTACCTGCCGCGGACCTCGCCCCGTCTGTTGCAGACCTGCTACAACATCGTCAAAGGATAAGCCGCGGCACAGGGTGCAGGCAATAACGAAGCCGGGCGCAACAATCCCCGCAAGAGGACGTTGCGACCCGGCCTTGCTTTGCCTCACCCGCTACCGGTTCCATGCTGTCGGCCATTCGATCCGCTGCCGCTCCGCCGCTGCGATCTCGGCCGATCCGAACCGCGCCACGACGTGCAGGGCCAGGTCGACGCCCGACGATACGCCGGCGGCAGTGATCACGGTATCATCGTCCACGACCCGCTCCGCCAGCAGCTTGACGCCCGGAAACCGCCGCCTGAAATCGTCCAGTCGCGAGCAATGGGTGGTTGCCGGTCGTCCGGCGAGCAGACCGGCCTCGGCGAGGATGTACGCGCCGGTGCAGACCGAGGCGACGTAGCGGCACTTGCTTGCCTGCTCGCGGACAAACGCCGCCAGCGGCGCAAGCTCCGCGGCCGTGCCGCGCGCCCCGGGCCCGCCGGGAACTACCAGCATGTCCATTGGCGGAGAGTCGGAGAAGTCATGGTCCGCCTCGACTCGCAGCCCGCCGCGACATGTGACGCGCTTGGCCGGCGCGACGGTGAAGACGCTGAACAGCGGCGTGCCGCCAGCGCTGACGCCGGCCAGAACCTCGAACGGTCCGGCGAAGTCCAGCACCTCGACGTCATCGAACAGCAGAATGCCGATCCGCATCATGCTCGCCACTCCCCCTCGCAGCTACTCCTCCTCGCCGCCGCCACCGGAGATCGCACCGCCGGTCGGCGCCACCTTGCCGCCGGCTGCGAACTGCCTCGCCAGTCGGCGCCCGGTGGGCGTGACTGCGAGCCCGCCCTGCGAGGTCTCGCGCAGCGATGCGGGCAGCGCCCGGCCGACAGCACCCATCGCGGCGATGACCTCATCCGCGGGGATGACGCTCTTCACGCCAGCGAGGGCCATGTCTGCCGCAGCGATGGCGTTCGCGGCGGCGAGAGCGTTCCGCTTGATGCAGGGCACCTCGACCAGACCGGCGACAGGATCACAGACCAGACCGAGCATGCCCTTCATTGAGATTGCGACAGCCTCGGCGCACTCCGCCGGACTGCCACCGGCCAGCTGGACAGCGGCAGCGGCGGCCATGGCGGCGGCCGATCCGCACTCGGCCTGGCAGCCACCCTCGGCTCCGGCCAGCGTCGCGCTCCGGGCGATCACAGCGCCAACGGCGCCGGCGGTGAAGAGTGCGTCGACAAGGGCCGCTTCACCGGCGCCGACCCGCTCGGCCACCGAGAGCAGCACTCCTGGCAGGACGCCGCACGAACCGGCAGTCGGCGCGGCGACGATGCGACCCATCGCCGCGTTGACCTCGCTGACTGCGAGCGCCCGCGCAATCGCGGCGTCCAGCGGCTCGCCGGCGATCAGCCGCTTGCCCGTGCGGGCCTCAGCGACGCGGCGGGCGTCGCCGCCCGTCAGGCCGCTCCGCGACTCGACGCCGCGCAGGCCGCAGGCAGCCGCCTCGCGCATGACCTGCAGGTTGCGGGCCATCTGCGACGTCAGCGCGTCACAGTCGTTGCCCGACTCGGCGGCCTCGCGCTCGCGCGCCAGGGTGCCGATCGAGATCCCCCGCTCCTCAGCGGTCTTGACCAGCTCAGAGAGTGTTGTCGGGCGCATGTGGCAGGTCCCCCCTCCTCCGGATGCTCCGGCTTGGCCTTCAGGTAAGGGCGATCGGCGGTACGGTCATGACGGCCGTCGCGCCGGGGATGCGGGCGCACATCGCCCTCACCTCGGCAGACACCGGCTGGTCGACTTCAATGATCATCAGCGCCTGCGAACCGCGCGCCTCGCGGGAAACGCGCATCGTCGCGATGTTGACCTCATCGGTGGCAAGCAGCGACGTGACCTTGGCAATCACGCCGGGCCGGTCCTGATAGGCGAGGATCAAGGCGTGGTACTCGCCGTGGAAGGCGACCTCGAACTGGTTGATGCGCGTCACGAGGATGCGGCCGCCACCGATCGACGAGCCGACAATGATCGTCTCCGTTCCGGCGGCCGTGGTCAGGGCCATGCGGACTGTGTTCGGGTGGACATCATCACCGAGATCGACTGTCGCGAACTCGACGCTGAGCCCCTGCGCGGGCGCCAGCTCAAGCGCCGTGGGAATGCGCTGGTCGTCCGGGGCCATGCCAAGCAGACCGGCCACCAGAGCGAGGTCGGTGCCGTGGCCACGGTAGGTCTGCGCGAACGATCCGTGCAGCCCGAGTTCAGCCCGCACCGGTTGGCCGCCGATGATCGCCCGGCCGGCCAGACCGAGTCTGACCGCGCCGGCGGTGTGGGATGACGACGGCCCGATCATGACCGGACCGATGATGTCGAAGATGCTGGCCATGCTGGCGATTCCTCCTCTGACCGGTCAGTCGGCTATGTACTCGCGGGCAGCCCGGCTGACCCGCTGATCGTCATGTTCGGCAAGGCGGCGCAGAGCCGGCAGGGTCGCCTCGGCACGGATGCTGGCCAACGCGTAGACGACTGAAGCGCGCGCATCGGCGACGACGTCGCCGGCGGCCTGCTCGAGCTCAGCCACTGCCGCAGCGCCGCCGCTGCGCGCCAGCCCGGTGGCAGCGACCGATACGAGGTAGGCGTTGGCGTGGCGGAGCCAGGGCGACAGGATCTCCATTGCCCGCGGCTCGCGCAGCGCAACCAGGGCATCCATGCACTCGGCCAGCACCTCAGGCAGTTCCTCGCCCGGGTAGGCCAGCTTGACCGCCAGCACCGCCGCACCGGCAGGGTCGCCGAGTGCGCCGATCGCTTTCGCGGCGGCAACGCGCGGCGCCAGTTTGGCGTACGGTCGCTCTTGCGCCGAGCAGCCGAAGTTCGGCTCGAAATCGTTGAGGACAATCGCCAGGTCGATCAGGGCGCCAGCCGCGCGCAGATTCGCCAGCAGCGCAGCCGCGGCGCAGCGGAGACCGGTCGCGGTGTCAGTGATTTTGTGGTTCAGCCCCTCGACCTGAACCGTCTTGATGGCGCGCCGGGCAGCGGGCTCGGCAGCGGGCTCGCCGGTTCGCGCGAGCGCCTCCAGCACGGCCATCCGGCCCCAGCAGCCGGAGTCCGTCTTCGGGCCGCCGGCGTCGAGCCGCAGATACGCATCCAGCAACGGCCCCGCCGCCGCGGGAGCGCTGATCCGCTTCGCCGCAGCCTCGATGACCAGCGGTGAGGGATCGCTGAGGGCCGCGATGAGTTCAGCCAAATCGCTGGTCATCTGTACTGCCTTGAGCCTCGCCTGCACGCTCGCCACTCGGCCACCCCCAATAGCCGTTTTATCTGCAGTTTTGTTGGCTCCAAGGAGATTCCATAACCATGCTACGCTGTCGCCTCTGGCTTGTCAACGAAAGACGAAGGGAGCCGCAATCGCGGCTCCCTTCGCTTCGCTCAGTCAGTGCACCGGCCGGCGCTTGCGGGCGTTGATCGCGTAGCCCTCAGCGCCGATCGACTTCGGCTGGTAGTCGAACCCGTACTCATCGAGGATGCCGAAGATCGGGTCGGTCTGGGTCGCATCCTCGCGCTCGACGATGACGGTCAGTTCCTCGCCCTCGCCGATCCGTTCGACGACATCGCGCACATGCCGGATGTCATCGTGGTCGATGATGTTCCGCAAATCAAGCATGATCCGTGCCATTTCCCCGCCTCCCGGTGCAGCATTCATCTATGAGAATGCCCACCGGGACGGCGGCGCAAACCTCACTTGGCCGCATCGAGCAACGCCTTCGCCCGCCACAGCTCATCCGACTCCGGCGGCGTGATCGCGCGCCGCTCGCCGTTCTTGTTGACGACGTAGCGGCCGCCGGTCGTGACCTCGCCGATCAGGGCAGCCGGGATGTCCTCAGCGTGAAGCGCATCGATCACCCGCCGGCCGTCCGGGCAGCAGATCAGCATCGCGCCGCTGCTGATCAGGCGCAGCGGATCGAGGCCGAGTTCATCGCAGATCAGCCTGGTCTCAGGGAGAATCGGCAGGGCTTCCTCCCAGACCGTGACGCCAACGCCGCTTGCCTCGGCCATCTCGTAGAGCGCACCGAGGACGCCGCCCTCGGTGACATCGTGCATCGCCGTCGCCCCGTTCCGGGCAGCGATCAGGCCGTCGCGGACAACGCTCAGTTCCGCGCTCAAGGCGCGGGCCCGCTGCAGTTGCGCGGGCTCAAGCGAGCGCAGGCGGTCGCCGTAGTCGAGCGCCAGAATCGCCGTTCCCTCGAGCCCGGCGGCTTTGGTCAGGATCAACTGGTAGCCCGGTTTGGCGCCGGCCGTGGTGATCAGGCGGTCCGGTCTGACGCGGCCAAGCGCCGTCGCCGAGAAAACCGGCTGCGTCACTGCCGGAACGATCTCCGTGTGCCCGCCGACAATCTCGACGTTGAGGTCGACTGCCGCCTGATGCGCCCCCTCCATGAGGATGCGCAGCGTTTCCTCATCAGTGCCGACCGGCGCCATCAGCGTCAGCAACACTGCTACCGGCTCCGCGCCGTTCGTCGCCAGATCGTTGCAGGAAACGTTGACGGCAAGCCAGCCGGCCTCGCGCGACGCGCCGGTAATCGGGTCGGTCGAGGCGACGATCAGGTCGCCGCCAAACTCAAGCGCGGCCGAATCCTCGCCGAGCCGGGCGCGCAGGCGCGTCTCCGGCCGGCGGGCGCCGAGCCGCGACAGGATAATCGCATTCAGTCTCTCTGGCGTAAGCTTGCCGGCCTTCACCGACAGCACCCCCAGTCCGAGCGTTCGTGGCGTGCGCGGCTCAGTCCTCGTTCGGGCGGTACTGCTTGGTCGCCCGAAGCAGCAGGCGCGACGCGAGCATGCCGATGACGATGCCGGCGAGGCCCTGGATCGAGTCGCCGATCAGTTCCGTCGGCAGGCCGGCGATGCCGAAGAAGCCGTAGGCCGCGATGCCGTAGCCGGCGATGAGGATCAGCGCACCGCCGACCATTGCCAACAGCACCTTCGCCGGTCTGGCCTGATACCCGACTGTGCCGACGACGTAGCCCTCGACGAACTTGACGGCGACCGTCACCGGCGCCCAGAAAGCGTAGCCGCTCAGCAGGTCGGCCAACCCCGAGCCGATAGCGCCGGCGATACCGCCGTACCAGCGGCCGAAGACCACGGCGGTGGCGTAGATGACCGCCTCGCCGAGGTGGAAGTAGGCCTTGTCCGTGGGTGCCACGCGAATCAGCGTCGCCCCGAGGACGAGCGCCGAGAACAGCCCGCCGAGTACGATTGCCCTGGTGTGGTTGTTGGTCCTGCCCTGCATCGATAACCCCTCCCTGTCAACATCGCTTCGCCCAGCCGGTCTACTCTCCCTGCCCAAGGAACTCGCTGCGCACGAGTTCCATCGTCAGCCAGAGGTGCTCGCCATCCTGAGCGCGCTTGGTCGCACGCCCCGCCTCGCGGAAGCCGCAGTGTTCGAACAGCCGGACGGCGGCCTGATTGTCGGCGCGCGTCTCGGCCGTCACCCGCTGCAGGCCGGTGGCGCCGAACAGCTCGCCAAGGACGGTCCAGACTGCGTCTGAGGCGTAGCCTTTGCCCCAGCAGTCCTTCTCGCCGATGAGGATGCCAAGCTGGACTTCGCGTTCGTCGGCAGTGAAGCCGAAGTAGCTGATCATGCCGATCGGCCGATCGTTGACACGCCCGGGCGCATCGGTGTTCCATTCCAGCTCCGGCGCGCCGGCCGCCCGTGGGATCGTGATCATGTAGAGCACGCGCTCGCTGGCCGGCGGGTTGAAACCGTGGCGGCGGTAGCTGGCGAGGAAGTTGGCGGTGATGGCCTCGACCTCGGTGATCGTGCGCGGCATCGGTCGTCCGTCGTAGCGCTGCACCTCTTCGTCGAGGCGCCAGCGCAACCGCGGCACGACGTCGCTCTCCTGGGCCTGGCGCAGGCGGACGCGCTTCCCGGTCAGGGTCGGTGCCGGCCTATTCATCGTCTTCTTCATCCTCGTCGATGTCTGCAGTGCCGCGACGGGCATGGCGGACGACCCGGCTCAGGGTCGCCTTGCGCAAGCGAATCGACTTCGGCGTGACCTCGACCAGTTCGTCATCATTGATGTATTCGAGCGCCTGCTCGAGCGTCATCCGCAGCGGCGCTTCGAGGCGGAACCCTTCGTCACCCTGCGCCTTGCGGACGTTGCTGACGTGTTTGACCTTGCAGACGTTGGCGTCCATGTCCTTCAGACGGCTGTTCTCACCGACGATCTGACCCTCGTAGACCTCTTCACTCGGACCGACGAACAGCACGCCGCGCTCCTGGATGTTGTGCAGCGCCCAGCCGGTCGTCGTGCCGGTTTCCCAGGCGACGATGACGCCGCGCCGGCGGCCGGGGACGTCGCCGCGGTACGGACCGTAGCCGTGGAAGTTGTGATACATGATGCCGTAGCCTTTGGTCTGGGTCAGGAACTCGGAGCGGAAACCGATCAGGGCGCGCGCCGGGATGATGGCGTCGAGGCGGACGCGGCCGTCGCCGTGGTGGTGCATGCCGGTGACTTCGGCCTTGCGCATGCCGAGTTGCTCCATCGTCGGACCGAGGAACTCCTCAGGCACTTCGATGGTCAGATCCTCAAGCGGTTCCTGGGTGACGCCGTCAATTTCCTTAAGGATGACCTTCGGCTTCGTGACTGCCAGTTCATAGCCCTCACGTCGCATCGTCTCGATGAGAATCGACAGGTGCAGCTCACCGCGACCGCTGACCTTGAGCGCATCCGGGCTGTCGGTATCCTCGACGCGCAGGGCGACGTTGGACTCGAGTTCGCGCTCGAGCCGGCGGCGCAGGTGTCGCGACGTGACGTACTGGCCCTCGCGGCCGGCGAACGGACTGTCGTTGACGCGGAATGTCATCGTCAGGGTCGGCTCGTCGACCTGGATCGGCGGCAGCGGCTGCGGATGCTCGAGGTCGGTCACGGTCTCGCCGATGTTGATCTCGGCCAGGCCGGAGATGGCGACGATCTCGCCCGCCTCGACTTCCTGCTGCTCGACCCGCTTCAAGCCCTCGATGTTGTAGATGCGCGCGATCTTGCCGGTGCGGAGCTTGCCGTCGCGGTCGGCGATCGCCACAGCAGTGTTGGCCTTGACAATACCGCTGTTGACGCGACCGATGGCGATGCGGCCGATGTAGTCGTCATAGTCGAGCGTCGTCACCATCATCTGCAGCGGCGCCGCGCGGTCACCGGGCGGCGGCGGGATGACTTCAATGATCTTGTCGAGCAGCGGCAGGACGTTGCTCGATTCCTCGTCGAGCTTGAGCTTGGCGATGCCGGTCCGGGCCGCGGCGTAGACGACCGGGAATTCGATCTGGTCGTCATCTGCGCCGAGCGAGATGAAGAGGTCGAGGACCTCATCGACGACTTCCTCCGGTCGGGCGTCCGGGCGGTCGATCTTGTTGACCACGACCACCGGTTTCAGGCCCTGTTGCAGCGCCTTCGACAGCACGAAGCGCGTCTGCGGCATCGGCCCCTCGAAGGCATCGACGACCAAGAGCGCCCCGTCGACCATCGACAGGATGCGCTCGACCTCACCGCCGAAATCGGCGTGGCCCGGCGTATCGACGATGTTGATCTTGTGGTCGCGATAGCGGATCGAGGTGTTCTTGGCGAGGATCGTGATGCCGCGCTCGCGCTCGAGGTCATTGCTGTCCATGACCCGCTCGGCGACCTGCTGGTTCTCGCGAAATGTGCCGGTCTGCTTCAAAAGCGCGTCGACCAGGGTCGTTTTGCCGTGGTCGACGTGCGCGATGATGGCGATATTCCTGATCCGCTCCTGCTCCATCGTTGCTTCCTCCAGATGTGCGAAGTGGGTGCCGCGAAGGCACCCACCGCGTAGCCCGTTTTGCCGTTATTTATCATAGCCTCAGGGTCAGTGCTTGTCAAGGAAGCTGGACGCTGGCGATACCCAGCGTTCGCCGCCTGATGGCAGGGGATCCCGTCAACTTCGCGGCCTGACAAACGAAAAAGGGAGCCGTTCTGTGGCTCCCCCTCGCTGAATGCCTCGCAGTGGCCCTAGTCCACTGCTCTACATTCACAAGATACGACCCGAGACTGAAGGGGCTTGTGGCGGCCCTAGTCCGTACGCACCCCTTCCCTGTAGCTACAATATACCAAGATATATCCCAATGTGTCAAGCCATCCCAGAAGCAAGGCAATGACTTCTCGACGCGTGCCTACGATACTCCTGCATGAGCGGAAAGAGAACCCATTCCGGTCCTCTCCCGCTGAGCACCTTGCAATGGCCCTAGTCCACTGCTCTGTGCTCACTGTTTCGTTCAGCGATTCCCCACCATAGGATGTGCCCTACACACAACCATATCCAGCATCGTTCGCATCTATGCCTGCTCTCCGGCAGCGGACTGCGTGAAAGCTTCCAACTCTTTTCGCAGAGCGTCGCGTTCGCGCTCCAGCTCAGACAGGCGCTTCTGAGTCTTCTTCAGGGTGTCAAGAAGGACGTTCTTCTTGGCGTTGATCTTTCGAATCGTGGCCTCCCTGCTTTCCAGCATGTCGTAGACAAGCGGTGCAGCCATCATCGCAAGGCGCTGCTGAACAGCCTTGAGCACCTCAGGCGGCACTTGCGCATCACGCGACCCGACCTGCCACTTGAACAGCGCTCGGTCCACCGAAAGGACCCGAACCTGCTCAACAAGGGCGACGCTCCACGCACCCGGGCTCCAAGCGGGCTGAAACTCAACTCGAAATCGGTACTTGGGACTCGGATCAACTGGCGCTGCGGCAATGACCCTTGTCAAGGCTCTCGCTCTGCGGCTTGCGCATCCAGCTCCGCACCAAGGGCTCGTTCACTAGGCGACACCTCCATTTCTACCCGCCACAGGTGTTCGCACTGCAGTCGCCATCTCCTGCAAGAGCGCGGCAACTAGTGCCAGGCGTTTGGCAGGTCAAAGGACTGATGTCGCCCGACGACATGACTGCGGGCCCAAGCGGCCCGCCGTTCCCCTCCTATGAGGATATCCCTGCCGTCTCTGCCGCGAACTGCTTCTCGTACAGCTCGCGGTAGCGCCCGCCGTCCTTGGCGAGCAACTCCTGATGGGTGCCGCTCTCGACGACCTGCCCGAAGTCGATGACGTAGATGCGGTCGGCATTCCGGATCGTCGACAGGCGGTGGGCGATGACGAACGCGGTGCGGTTGTGGAGCAAGCGTTCAAGCGCCCGCTGGATCAGGACTTCGGTGTAGGCATCGACGCTCGAGGTCGCCTCGTCGAGGATGAGGATCGCCGGGTCGGCCAGCAGCGCGCGGGCGAAGGCGATCAGCTGGCGCTGACCGACCGACAGCTTGTTGCCGCGCTCCTGCACTTCCGTGTCGTACCCCTGCGGCAGGCCGCTGATGAACTCGTGGGCATTGACGGCCCTGGCCGCCTCGATGACCTGATCGTCGGTCGCGTCCGGCCTGCCGTAGCGGATGTTGTCGCGGATCGTGCCTGAGAACAGGAAGGTGTCCTGAAGGACGATGCCGAGCTGGCGCCGCAGCGATCGCAATGTGACGTGCCGGATGTCGTGCCCGTCGATGGTGACGCTGCCGGCCTGTGGATCGTAGAACCGCGTCAGCAGGTTGATGACCGTAGACTTGCCGGCGCCGGTGGGTCCGACCAGGGCGATGGTCTGGCCGGGCTTGGCGACGATGCTCACGCCCCGCAACACCGGCTTGTTCTCTTCATAGCCGAACTCGATGTCGTCGAACCGGACGTTGCCGACGATCGGCGGCAAATCGACGGCGTCGGGCGCGTCCTGGACATCGGGGACCTCATCGAAGAACTCGAAAATGCGCTCCGTCGACACGACGGCCGATTGGTAGAGGTTGTACAACTGCGACAGGTCGCGGATCGGCATGAAGAAGCGGGCGACGTAGTTCAGGAAGGCGACCAGGATGCCGATCGTCAGACCCGCACTGGCGCTCCCGGCCGTAGCGGTGACGATGAACCAGCCACCGGCCCAGAGGACGATCGTCGTGCCGAGCTGACCGATGAAATCGACGAGCGGAAAGAACGCCGCCGTCAGCGTGGCCGCCTCCAGGTTGGCCTGCATGTTGCCCTGGTTCGTGCCCTCGAACCGGTTCATGTTGACGGCCTCGCGGGTGAACGACTGGGTGACGCGGATGCCCGAGATGCTCTCTTGCAGGTTGGCGTTGACATCGGCGATCCGCCGGCGGACGCGATGGTACGCCTTGCGCATCCGGCGCTGGAAGACGTTCGTCGCCACATAGAGCAGCGGGATGGTCAGGAACGCGCACAGGGCCAGCTGCCAGTTCATTGTCAGCATGATCACCATGATGCCGATGATCGTGAAGAAGTCGTTGAGCAGGCTGACGAGACCGGATGAGAGCAGCTGGTTGACCGCCTCGACGTCATTGGTGACGCGCGACATGATGCGGCCGGCCTCGAGCTTGTCGTAGAACTTCAGGCCGAGGCGCTGCAGGTGACCGAACAGGTCCTTGCGGACGTTGAAGATGATCCGCTGACCGGCCCAGGAGACGACGTAGGTCTGCCAGTACGTACAGAGCCAGTTGATGCCGTACAGCAGGATGTAGAAGAGGACGATCCGCGTCAAGCCGCTCAGGCGCTCCGCCACCGCGAGCGTCTTCGACAGGATGTAGTTGTCGATCGCCCGCTGCATGAGGAACGGCCCCAGCAGCCCCGCTCCGGACGCGACGAACATCAGCGTCACGGACAGGATGATGTGCCAGACGTAGGGCCGGACGTACTTCCAGAAGCGCAGCAGGCGGCGCGAATCGAGGTTGGAGGCGTCGATCTCTTCGTCGAAATGGCTGTGCATGCCGCCACCGTGCATCATCATGCCTGCCCACCCCCATTCGCCTGCGACGCTACAGCGGCGATGTCTTCCTGACCGCGGAACTGCAGGTCATAGATCTGCGTGTAGATCCCGCCCCGCGCCAGCAACGTCTCATGCGTGCCCTCTTCGACAATCCGGCCGCGGTCGAGGACGATGATCCGGTCAGCATTGCGGACCGTCGACAGGCGCTGGGCGATGACGAACGACGTCCGCCCTTTCATGACCGCGTCGAATGCCTTCTGGATGCGGTACTCGGTCTCGGCGTCGACGCTCGACGTCGATTCGTCAAGGATCAGGATCGGCGCATCGATCAGGATGGCGCGGGCGATGGCAACGCGCTGTTTCTGTCCCCCTGAGAGGCCGACGCCGCGCTCGCCGACGCGGGTCTCGTAACCCTGCGGCAGGCTGGCGATGAAGTCGTGGATCTGGGCCGTCTTGGCGGCGGCGATGATCTGCTCCATGGTCGCGTTGTTGCGGCCATAGGCGATGTTGTCCTTGATGCTGGTCGCGAACAGGAACGTCTCCTGCGATACGAAAGCGATCTGCTTGCGCAGCGACTCGATCTTGACGTCGCGGACGTCGTGACCGTCGATCAGCAGCCGGCCGCCGGTGACGTCGTAGAACCGGGGAATGAGGTTGATCAGACTGCTCTTGCCTGAACCGGTACCGCCAAGGATGGCGATCACCTCACCGGGCCGGACATCGAGGTCGATGCCGCTCAGGACCTTGTTCACCTTGTCGTAGGCGAAGTCGACCTGTTCGAACGTGACCCGCCCGGTCAGCCGCGGCAACTCGCGGGCGTCCGGGCGGTCGCGGACCTCGGGCTGGGTGTCGAGGATCTCGAAGATGCGCTGTCCGGACGCCACGGCGCGCGTCCAGAGGTTTGTCAGCATGCCGAGCATGCGGACCGGCTGGATCAACTGCACTAGGTAGGCATTGAAGGCCACATACGTGCCGATCGTGACGCGGCCGAGGATGACCTGGCGGCCGCCGAAATAGAGCACGCCCGCCGTTGCGGCGTTGGAGAGGAAGCTCATGTAGGGCATGATCAGGGCCTGCAAGCGCACAGCGCGGAGGTTCGTGTCGAGATAGCGCCAGTTGCTCTTGCCGAATTTCTCGATCTCCTCGTCCTCGCGGGCGAACGCCTTGACGACGCGAATGCCGGTCACGTTCTCCTGGAGCGTCGCCGTCATCTCGGCCAGGCGTTGCTGGATCTCCCAGAACATCGGCCGGACGCGACGGGCGAAGATCATCACGGCGTGGCTGAGGAACGGCAGGAAGAGCAGCGACACGAGCGTCAGGCGCCAGTCCATGATCAGCATGTTGACGAGGATGATCACGAACAGGAGCGAGTTGCTGGTCAGCTGGATGATGCCGAAGCCGAGAAACCGGTTCAGCGTTTCGACGTCCGCCGTCAGGCGCGACATCAACTGGCCCGTCTGCGCCGAGTCGAAGTATCCGAATGACAGTTGCTGCAGGTGTGCGTAGAGCTTGTTGCGCAAATCGAAGATGACCCGCTGGCTCATGAACTCCATCGAGTATCGCTGCACGAACGTCAGCACGGCGCGCAGCGCCGACAGGCCGAGGATCAACAGGCCCCAGCGGGCCAGCAGATCGAGCCGTCGTTCACCGATGCCGGTATCGATCATCCAGCGGCTGATCTGCGGCGTTACAGTTCCGAGAAAAGTGACGACCGCGACTACCGATAGTGCGCCGAGCAGCAAGTGCCAATAGTGCAGGACATAGCCGAACAGCCGGCGGATGATCCTCACGCGTCGCCGCCCCCCCGTTTGGTGCGAGGATCAGTATCATCATCGTCGCTCGCCCGGTTGCCCGGATCGCTGACGACGGCACGCATCTCCGTAAGATCCGCCAGCGTGCGTTCGACGTATTGCATCACATCATCGGCCTTCATCAGGACAATGCCGTGATGCCGGGTGAAGACGAGCAGCTTGTCGCCGACCTCGAGCCCGAACTCCTTGCGGGCTTCGGCCGGGACGACGATCTGGCCGCGTTCACCGATCGTCACTGAACCGACGAACTTGCCGCGCACAATCATCCCCTCCTGATCACCAGCGCCTAAGTATGAAATACATGTCCAGTTGGATTATAGCGCTGAATCGGACTACAGACAAGAGAGCATCATGTCCTGGCTCCGGCAGCAGAAAAAGGATGGCCGTTTTGTGACGCAGCCGCGTTATCATTGAAGCAGGCTGACGTCTATCTTTATGTCTACTGAAGTTCCGCATACAGTGGGGTGAGTGCATGAACGAACAGATGAACATCGCCAGGCGCGGCATGCGTGCCCGCAGGCGCAGGCAGCGCTGGCTGGGCGCGCTCCTGGCGTTGACGCTGGTCGTCTTCATCGGCGTTGGCGCCGTCTACGGCGTCGCGACGCGACGCCCGATCGGGTCGTCGATTGCTCAACCGCAGGTACCGGCTGGCGGACAACCGGCGGAGCCGGCGGATGACAGCACGAACATCCTGTTGCTCGGCGTCGACCAGCGACCCGGCGATTACGGGCGCTCGGATACGATGCTGCTGCTGAGCCTCGACCGGGCGAGCGGCCGCATCCACGTCGTCTCGATTCCGCGCGACACGATGGTCAGTCTCCCCGGCCACGGGCGGGACAAGATCAACGCCGCCTATGCCTACGGGGGACCGCAACTGGCCAAGCAGGCCGTGGCCGATCTGACCGGCCTGCCGGTGCACTACTACATCCAGGTAAACCTTCAGGGCTTCGCCAGGATCGTCGATCTCGTCGGCGGTGTCGACATCAACGTCGAGAAACGAATGGACTACGAGGACCCGACGCAGGACCTCTACATCCACCTCAAGCCCGGCCTGCAGCATTTGAACGGCGCCCAGGCGCTCCAGTACGTTCGCTTCCGCAGCGACCGCCAGGGCGACCTCGGCCGGATCGGCCGCCAGCAGGGGTTCCTGAAAGCGATCGGCCAACAGATTCTGACGCCGTCGATCCTGCCGCAGCTTCCGGCCCTGATCGGCGAGACCGCCAAGATGCTGTCGACTGACATAGCGGCGGCGGACAGGATCACGCTTGCGCTGGCCGCGTATCGCTACTACGGCAACGGTGTCGACATGTCGACCTTGCCGGGCGAGGCGAAGTACGTTGACGGCATCAGTTACTTCATCGCGGATCAGGAACAACTGCAGGCGCAGTTGGCCGCGTGGAAGGCCCACTAGACAGACGAGCGAAAAGGCGGGTCCCCAGCCGGCACTGGCTTGGGACCCCCCAAGCTCAGGGCCGTCCTTGTGAGGGCGGCCCCAGCGTTCTCGCTTGCAGGGACTGATGTCTACTCCGGCTGGTCCTCGCCGCAGCAGGGCTCATCGGCCGGCTTCTCTTCCTCCGGGCAGCACTCCGGCTGCGTCTCGGCGCAACAGGCCTGTTCTTCGCTGCGGGTCGCGGGTGGCACCTCGGCGAACTTCCAGTTGGCAATCAATGAGATGGCCTTGGCATAGTTCTGGATGGCCTCGCTCAGGCACTCGCTGTCCGATTCGCCCGGCTCGAGAGCGCAGAAGCGCTCCACCAGGCGGCCGAGACCGTCCTTCAGCAACGGCATGACCAAGTGTGTCAGTTGCCGGTTGACAGCGTCGTCTTGCTCGAACACCAGCTTGCCGAGCATGCTGAGCAGCGTCAGGCAGTCGTCGACTCCCGGCACGCCCAGTTGCTCGATCCGGTGGCGGAGCTCAGCAAGCAGGCCGGCCTCGACCATGTCACGATCCTTCGGGCAGAGCAGAGAACGGTTTCCGTCTCCCATGGTTACACCTCCCAGCGTTTCTGCCCTCATCATATCGGACGGGCCGCAGGCGCCACAACGACCTAAAAATGAGGCTTTGCGTCGAACCGGGGCAAGCTGACGACAAACCAAGAAGCCCATCCCGGCAGAGATGAGCTTCGCTGTCTGGCGAACTGTGGCGACGGCAGAACGGGCAGCAGGGCGCCTGATTTCGCCCGTCCGCCCGGAAGGCGGCAGTCAGGGCTGGTGGAACGCCGCGCGGGCGCCCCGCCCGGACTGGCGTCAATCGACGCTCGCAAGCCGAACTGTTCGACGCCCGGTCTCAGGCGTCGACGTCTGGTCCCACTGCCCGGCCGGCGATGATGGTCATCCGGGCGGCATAGTCGTCGTCAAGGAGGACGATGTCGGCATCGAAGCCGGCGGACAGCTCACCCTTGCGGTCAGCCAGCCCGAGGACGCGGGCCGGGTTCGAGGAAGCCATTCGGACCGCATCCGACAGTGAGACGCCAGCCGACCGGACGAGGTTGCCGACCGCCCGATCGAGCGTCAGCGTGCTGCCGGCCAGCGTACCGTCAGGGAGCCGCGCGGCGCCGCCCGCGACCGTGATCGGCTCCCCGAACAGCTCCGCCGGGCCGTCTGCCTGGCCCGCGGCGGCGATGGCATCGGTGACGAGGCAGATTCCCGCGCTCCCTTTCATCGTCAGGAGGATGCGCGCCGCCTCCGGCCTGACATGGATGTTGTCGCAGATCAGCTCGGCCGTCACTCGCTGATCGAGCAGCGCGGCGCCGACAACCCCGGCCTCGCGGTGATGGAACGGGCGCATAGCGCTGAACATGTGCGCGGCGTGGCTGACGCCGGCGGCGATGGCTTGCTCGGCCTGATCATACGTCGCGTCGGTATGGCCCATCGCGACGATGACGCCCTGCCGGCGGAGGTAGTCGACGGCGGCCAGTCCGCCCGGAACCTCAGGCGCCAGTGTGACCAGGCGCACGAAGCCGGGGCACACCTGCAACAGCTGCTGAAGTTCCGTCAGCGCTGCCGGGCGGATGAACCGCTCGGGCTGCGCACCCTTGTACTTGGGTGATAGGTAGGGCCCCTCGAGATGGACGCCGAGGATGTTGCCGCCGTCCGGGCTGGCCGCCGCATCGCAGGCCGCGCGGATGGCGGCCAGGAGCTCGCCGTGGAGCGCTGCCCCGGTTGTCACGAGCATACCGGTCGTGCCGTGACGGGCGTGGAAGCCGACCATTCTGAGGATGCTCGCCGGCGAGCCGCCATGCGCATGCCCGCCACCGCCGCCGTGGACGTGAAGGTCGATGAACCCCGGGCAGACGGTGAGGCCCGATGCGTCGACGACCGTCGCTCCGCGCGCGACCGCTGCCGGCGCGTCACCGGAGCCGATGGCGGCGATTTTCCCGGCAGCCAGCGACACCCAGCCACGGGCGATGATGCCCGCGGGCGCGACGATGCGCCCGTCCTTGATCAACAGCTGGTCCATGCTGTCCCCTCCCGCTTGCCCTGCCCTTGCGGCGGGCCCTCACGCGATATGATTCCGCGCCCGGTCCGCGACTCCTGCGCTGCAGCATTGGCGGAGATGTCGCAGGATTGCAGATTACGCGCGTAGTGGCGTGCTTTTCTTGACGCGGGCGGCCGCCCGTTGCTAGAATGAATGGGTAACAGCAATCACATTCTCGTTCCGAAAGCGCTGGAAAGGTGGCAGATAGAAATGGCGTACTCCGCGCCTTCTGAGGTGGCCGAAGCGACGGTTGCGACCGTTGAGAAGAAGGCCGCATTGTCCATTCCCACGATGCTCGTCCTCGGCATCGCTGCCGGCGCCTTCGTGGCCTTCGGCGGCGAGGCATCAACCATGGCGACCCAGGATATCACCGTGTTCGGCCTCAGCAAGTACCTGGCGTCAGTCATATTCGGCACTGCCCTGATGATGGTGATCATCGCCGGCGGCGAGCTGTTCACCGGCAATTCGCTGCTCATCATCGGCGTCCTGCAGCGGCGCTTCAGCGTCGGTCGCATGCTGCGCAACTGGAGCTGGGTCTATTGCGCCAACCTCATCGGCTCGCTGCTGGTCGTCGCGCTGGTCGCCGGGGCTGGCCTGTACAAGGTCAACAACGGCGTGTTCGCGGCCGCCACGGTCAAAGCGGCCTACGGCAAGCTGTCGCTGACGTTCATGGAGGCGCTCGCCCGCGGCATCCTCTGCAACTGGCTGGTCACGCTTGCCGTCTGGATGGCGTACGCCGCAAAGGACATCGCCGGCAAGGTGCTGGCGATCTTCTTCCCGATCTCCGCGTTTGTCATCAGCGGCTTTGAGCACTCGATCGCGAACATGTACTACATTCCGGCGGGCATCGTCGCCAAGGCCCACCCTGCCGTGGCGGCGCTGACTCACCTGACCGCCGACCAACTCGCCTCGCTCAACGTGACGAGTTTTCTGGTCAGGAACCTGCTTCCGGTGACAATCGGCAACATCATCGGCGGCGCGCTGTTCGTCGGCACCCTCTACTGGTTCGCCTACTTGCGCAAGGCCAGTCCGGCGCACGCCGCCAACCGTCAGTCGACGGTCGTCGAGGTCAAGCACGGCGCGACTGTGGTCGACGACTGAAAAGCACACCGACAAGACCGGGCGCACCCACCGCAAGGTGGGTGCGCCCTTCGTGTGTGACGTGATCAGGGCAACTAGCGATAGGGCGGGATGGTGAAGCACTGAACCACGGCGTCGGTGCGGTTGTCGACCGACTCGACGCGGGTAACGCGCCAGCGTGCGCCGTCGCGCGTCAGATAGAGGTAGTAGAATGGTCCGGTATCGCTGCCCTGAGCGTACCCGACCAACGCCTCAGCGCGGCCTGCCGTATAGTGGAACACCTTGAGCAGAGCTGGGTGCGATCGGGCGAACAACTCGGCCGAGGCGCTGCCGATCGACGCACTGAGATCGGCGCTGTGCGCCGCCGTCCGGATCTCAACCTGCAGGTAGAGCAGGGGCGGCATGATGATGCCGGTGACGAGAGCGCCGACAGCGATGGTTGCGGCCCAACTCGCGAGGGTCGGCCGGCGTCCGAACAGCGCGGCACCGAACCAGAGGCCACAGGCCAGTCCGAGCCCGCCGAAGGCCACTGCGACCCAGACGATGAACACGGTCAGCAGTCCGCCCGGCCCCCGCTCAGGATTGTGCCAGAGCGGCTGCACGGTGGTGACGAAGGTGGCCAGCGACGCCAACCCGAGGACCACTCCGGCCAGGCGCCGCAGAAATGGCCTGCGGAGAAGCAAAACGGCGGCCACACCGGCCGCCAGGACGAATAGCAGAGTCAGAACACCGATCACGTCCACGCCTGACCCTCCGCCAGCGGAAGTAGGGGTGAGGCTTCCACGGGACTCCGCCAAGTCCTCCCCGATCAGGCTGCGAAGCGTGTCGTTGCGAGGTTTTTCGTCCGACAGGAAGCTCCGGCAAGCGGCAGTTATCGCACCAGGAAGCGGTGCAACACCGGCCTGGCGTCGGTCGTGAAGTTGATGCCGAGCTTGCGCAAGGCATCCTCATCGCCACGGCTCGGCGCGTGCGTCGTGTGCATCTCGCAGCCGCGCAACCGGCTCAGGCAGCGGATCGCCGCCTGGGTGGTCGGATTGGTGGCTGAACTCATCGCCAGACAGACCAGCGTCTCGGCAACGTTCAGACTGGGGGCACGGCCGCCCATCTCTTCGATCTTCAGATGACTGATGCTCTCGAGCACGCCGGGCGCAAGCAGGTGGATGCCGTCCGGGATCTGCGCCAGCTGCTTGATGGCATTGATGATCGCCGCAGATTCGGCATGCAGGAGAGGCGAGTTCTTGCCGGTGACGATGGTCCCGTCCGGCAGCTCGATCGCCGCGCCGCAAAACACGCCCTGATGTCCCTCGCCCTGCGCCTCGGCATCCTCGGCGACCCGCCGGGCCGGCTGGACGACCGCACGGTCAGTGGGAGCGATCTCCTGCTCACTCATCAGCAGGCGGACGCGATCGGCCGTCTCCTGATTCTCGACCCGCCGCAGCACCTCCCAGTTGTAGCGGAAGAAGCGGCGGATGATCTCCTGACGTCCGGCCTCGCGCACGACAGCGTCGTCGATGATGCCGGCGCCAGCCATGTTGACGCCCATGTCGGTGGGCGAGCGGTACTGGGCCATCGGATTGTCGTGGCTGATGATCCGGGAGATGATCTGGCGCATGATCGCGAAATTCTCGACATCGCGATTGTAGTTGACGGCCTCGATGCCGTACGCCTCGAGGTGGAACGGGTCGATCATGTTCTTGTCAGCCAGGTCGGCCGTAGCCGCCTCATAGGCCAGGTTGACCGGGTGCGCGAGGCTGAGATTCCAGATCGGGAAGGTCTCGAACTTGGCATAGCCGGATGTCCGGCCAGCCCGGGCGTCAAGATAGACCTGGGCCAGACACGTCCCCATCTTGCCGCTGCCCGGTCCGGCCCCGGTGACGACAATCAGGTGTTTGTCGGATTGGATGTAGGGATAGGCGCCGTAGCCGGCGTCGCTGACGATGCGGTCGATGTCCGTCGGATAGCCGGTGATCTCGGGTTGCAGATAGGTACGCACACCCCGGTTCTCCAGATAGTCGCGGAATCGCTGCGCGCTCTCCTCGCCGGTGAAGCGCGAGATGATGACTGCCGTCACCTCGAGCCCCCGTTCGCCGAGATCCTCGATCGTCTTGAGGGTCGCGTTGTCGTACGTGAGGCCGAAGTCGCCGCGGATCCGGCCGCGCTGGATGTCGTGGGCCGAGACGCAGAAGACCAAGTCGGAATCCTTCTGCAGCGCCCGGAGAATGTTAATCTTGGCATCCGGATCGTAGCCGGGGAGCACGCGCGCGGCATGGTAATCCTCAATCAGTTTGCCGCCGAACTCGAGATAGAGGCGCCCGGAAAACTTGGCGACGCGATCCTTAATTGCCTGGGTCTGTGCTGCAAGGTATTTCTCCGTCGAAAATCCACGTCTCATGGTATCTGCTTACCCTCCCGGCGTCCCTCAGGTCGCAACAAGAACAGATTTGGCGAGAACTGGTGAACTCCTGCAGCCCGTGCGACAGTGTTCAGCAAAAACGGACAGCCTTGTCAATCCATTGACCCTCCTCCCTGCCGCCCCATACAATGGAGCCAGTCCAGCGGAAGGAGTGTGGGCCGCATGGTCAACCGCCTCAAGCCATACCTGGGCATCACAGTCGGAGCCGTCATCTTCGCCATCGGCCTGAACTACTTCACGATCGCCAACCGGCTCGCTGAAGGCGGTGTCACCGGTGTGGCACTGCTACTGCACTATCTGTTGCGGGTGCCGATCGGCGCCTTGCTGCTGGGGCTCAACATCCCACTGTTCCTGCTCGGCTGGCACTTCCTCGGCTGGCGATTCGTCGTCCGCAGTCTCTACGGGGTGCTCATCGTCTCAGTTGCCGCCCAGTTCATCGGCACCAACGCCCTGCCGTCGCCCGACCGGTTGCTCGGCGCGCTCTATGCGGGCGCCGTCAGCGGCCTCGGACTCGGCATCATCTTCCGCAGCGGCGGAACGAGCGGCGGCGTCGACATCATCGCCCGCATCCTCTGGCACCGGCGGGGCATCGAGATCGGCCGGACGATGTTCGCCGGCGATCTGATTGTCATGGTCGCGAACGCCATGCTGCTCGACTATGATACCGCGATGTACTCGCTGGTAGCGATGTTCATCGCCAGTCGGGTGATCGACGCCGTTCAGGAAGGTGCGACCCTGGCGAAGTCGTTCACCATCATCTCGAACCGGCCGGCCGAAATCGCTGCGGCGGTGACCGAGTCGCTCGAGCGCGGCGCCACCATCCTGCGGGGCAAGGGGGCCTACACCGGTCAAGACCGCAATGTCCTGTACGTGGTCATCCCGCGCAGCGAGGTCACACACCTGAAGAACATCGTCTACGCCGTCGACCCGGGCGCGTTCGTGGTCATCAGCGACGCCCGCGAGGTGGTCGGCGAAGGCTTCACGGAGCGGTTCGGCTGATCGCCGGCACGACGGCATAGAGCAGGGCGGATGCCCTGCTCTTGCGCGTTCTTATGGCCGCATCCCGGGCGGCAGGAGCGATGGCTTGTCCAGCCAGGCGAACAGTTCCGGATGCCGGCGCCAGACCGTGAACAGTGGCTCGCCGGTGAGCCCGATGCGCGCGTCGAGCATCGGCTGCGAGACCCGCAACGGCGCGGTCTGCGGATAGTTGGCGTTACGCTCGCTGACCGGCCCGGCCGGCGTCTTGAGCAGATAGTAAGCAGCTCCGCGGCGGCTGACATAGTCGCCGTAGACCGAGTCGAAGTCGGCGGCGACGATGTTGTTGATCACCAGCGGCTGTTCACCGGTGTTGATCGTCACGTGGCCATAGCCTGGCAACATGTTGACCTTGTCTCCGGGACCCGCCTCGATCAGCACGGCATCCTCGATACCGTCCGCGCCAGCCCGCTGAAGCATGAACGCCGCCCGCCCGGACAGCACCTCGTATACTTCCGGATAGGCAACGCCGTCCGCCGCGGCTGGATGATAGTGACCCGCGGTCTTGACGTACTCGCGCCCGAGGGTGCCGGGGAACAGGACCGTCACGTCGAAGCGGACGTTCCGCGCCGCGAGGTCGGCGGCGAAGCCGAGCGGCGCAACGCCGCGGTACATCAGATAAGCCACGCCATCGGGCGCCTGACCGGGCGCCGCGAGAACGCGCCTAAGCTCGGCGACGGTGCGCGGGACCGGCTCGACGGCGACCGCCCCTGGCTTCATGACCAGGCGACCGGATTCATCGAGGGCAAGCGGCATTCCGCTTACTGTCTCGAGGTCAATCACAGCGACCACCCCCGAGGGACAATTATACCACACTGTTGCCGAGTCCCGCCCTGTAACCCCTTTCCGTCAGCCAACATACTATGTAGCGCCTGAAAGCCATTCGAGAAGGAGTGCAGGGACATGGCGGAAAACGAGGCACAGCAAGGCCTCACACCAAGCCAGTGGTGGGGCTTCCCGTTCGGTGTTCCGTTCTTCGGCTTCCCATTCTTCCGTTTCCCGTTCTTCGGGTTCCCGTTCTTCGGCTTCCCGTTCCGCCGGCCATGGCGCTGGGGGCTGTTCAGCGCTGACGAGGGTCTGCAATACCCGGGCATGGGTGGCGGCTTCCCCGGCTGGATGGGCGGTTACCCCGGCTGGGGCGGCGGCTACCCAGGCTGGATGGGCGGCTACCCGGGCTGGGGCGGTTACCCCGGCTGGGGCGGTTACCCCGGCATGGGCGGCGGCTTCCCCGGCTGGATGGGTGGCTACCCCGGCATGGGCCCGGGCTATCCGGCCCCGCGGCAGGATGAGGAGGAGCAAGAGCTGCCCTGACAGCAACAGATGGGCGCCCGGCGATTGCCGGGCGCCTCGTCGTGTTACGGCGACTGGGGAAGCAGCGGCATGTTGCGAATCTCAGCCGTCGGCTGGACCGAGAGACGGTGGCGGTGGATTGACTCGATATCGCGAATGACGTTGGAGCGGTAGGACGATGTCGTCATCACGAGGTTGATGCGTCGCAGCGAGCTGTAGTTCGGGTCGCCGGGGAGCGAGTCGAACACCGGCGCCTGTTCTCGGACCCAACTCCAGAGGCCGCCCGGCAGCCGGCAATAGGCGAACTGATAGACGTTCGCGGGGTGGATGGTGGTCTGCCCGAAATCGAGATACCACAGTCGCTTCCCCTCACACCAGCCTGCCTTCGCGGGGATGTCAGCGCCCTGAACGCGGACGCCGGCGAACAGCGGGCAGTTGACGGTGAGGCGCGACTTGACGACGGGATATCCGCCGCGCAGGATCTGATCCTCGGAGCGGATGCCGTTCGCCTGGTAGTCTTTGCCGACAACCGCGTAGTGGACAAGCCAGATCGGGCTGTAGTGGGGCTCATCCGGCTGGCAGTCGAAGATCACGTGCTGACCCTGTACCGGGAGCGGGTTGCCCTCGGCGTCGATGCCGTGAATCGGCACATAGGCATCGCCGATTGTGGTACTCACCGGGCCGAGATCGACGTAGCGCACTTCCCGTCCGCCACTCCATCCGCTCAGGACGGGGACGATCGTCACCCTATCAGCCAAGGCCGGCTCACCTCCGGAGCCATCCTATGCCGTTCGGTCGACAGTGGGCAAAAGGCTAGTCACCGGGACAAGGGGCGTGAATATAGTGAGGAATGACCAACGCACAGGAGGTGATGAGGCATGGGCAATCCTGAAGCCGCGGTCCGCGAATACCCGTCGGTGCTGGCGGTCGCGCTCGGCTACGGACTTGAGGTCACCAACTACGCCGCCGCCCCGGGCGGATACCTGCTCGAAGCGGTCACCGGCAAGTACTGGCTGAAGCCGTTCGCCGGCAGCGAGAAAGAGCTGTCGTTCGTCGTCGCTGCGTCAGAACACCTGGTGCAGCGCGGTTTCCCCTTTCTCACCCGCTGCCTGAGGCTGACTGACGGCTCGCCAGGCATCCGCTTCCGGCGGGTCCTGTTCCATCTCGTCGAGGCCGCCCCCGGCCCGGCTCCCGAGCTTGGCACGGAAGACGACCTGCGTGCCGCCGGCGCACGACTCGGCTGGCTGCATCTGGCAGCACGCGCCTTCGACCCGCCGGTCGGCCTGACGGCAATCCGAACAGAATGGGGCAGCTGCGAGCGAGAGTTCAAAGAACGCTTGCTGGATCTCTACGACTTCCAGGAGACCTGCATCGATCGCCCGCGGCCGACGCGCTTCGATGTCCTCTACCTGGAGCATTTCAACGACATCGTCGATGCGGCCCGCGAGGCCGTCGACATTGTGGCCGACGTGCCGCTCGCCCGCATGGTCAACGTCGCGAGGCAGGAGCGGCAGTTCTGTCACGGCGACTTCCGACCGTCAGCGCTTGCGGTCGATTCCCAGGGCGAGCTGATTATCACCGACCTCGAGATGACGCGCTTCGACCTCCGGGCGGCGGACATTGCGGAACTGATCCGGGCGACTCACAACTGCGATGCCAGCCGCGCCGACGCAGTCCTGACGGGCTATCATGGGGCGTTCCCACTGACCCGCGAAGATGTGCGTCTGGTCGAGGCATACCTGCGCTTCCCGCGCGACTGCTGGCGAGCCGCCAATGCCTACTACCGCGAGGGGATCAACGCCCGGGCGAGGCTCATGGAGGCCGTCGCCAACAGCGAGGCCGAGCGCCGCTTCCTTGATGCCTTTCGCTGTCTTGAGGAGCGGTTCCCCAGCGCGGCCACTGTGCTTGAAAACGAGGCCGAATCATGGCCGGCGGCGCCGCTAACCGACGGGGCGAATGGCCTGTCTCCGGCGAACGCCGCGGACGACTCCGGGGTCCTGGGCGACTCGCCGCCTGACGATCGACAGCCCGCCATGGAAGAGGGGCGGGTTGAGCCCAGCGAGCCGGATGTCGTCGAGCCGCCGCTGAGAATCAGGCGCCGGCTGCCGCTGGCCGAACCCTACTTGTTCGAGGAGCCGCTGCCGCCACGCCGGCGCGAGCCGCGTCAGCCTGGGACGCCGGCTGGCAACGCCGACGCGCTCCCAGATACGGTGCCTGAGACGCCGGCCGGCGACGCGGATGCGCTCCCGGATACGGCGCCGGAGACGCCGGCGCCGACCGAGCCCGCAACGCCGGAGTCAGCCCAACCAGCCGTCGAACCACCGCCGGCGTCGCCGCCGGCACCGGCTTCGGTATCGCCGCCGGATGCCGGCGCCCCGACAACGACCATCGCGCCCGGCGAGCGCCGGCGACTGGTCTGGAAGTTCCCTGCTCCAATGGTGAGACGGGAGGACAAACAAGCATGAATGCCGCATATCGGCCCCCCGCGCCTGCGGCGACGCAGTACGACGCACCGCAGGCGTTCGTCGGCACCGAGCCGGGCTACTTCTGGTGGCTGATCGGGCCGGGCGAAGTCATCGGGGTCCGCGTGGACAGCGCCGGTCGTGCAATCGCGGTCACTCACGGGACGATCGGCCGGCTGCTGGCCAGCGACCGGCCACTTGGTGGCCTGACCGGCTATGACACCTGGCACCCGCTCCCCGGTGCAACAGCCACGGAGGGCGCGTGGGGCTATTGGATCGCTCACCTGCCGGTGACCCCTGCCGCGGCGGGAGGCGAACAGCAGTGATCGGTGTGTTGCCGCTCCCGTCGACGGCCCCCGCGTCGTGCCTCGCCGATTTCCGCTGGTGGTACGTTGCGCCCGGCCGCCTGTTCGGCCTGCGGCTCGATGGCGATGGGCGGCCGCTCGAGGTCGCCTTCGGCACTGCGGCGATGTCCGCCCAAACAGGACCGACCAGTCAACCGACCGCGAATTCCCGGCCGACCTGGTGCCCGGCCGATGCCGCCGGCGGCCAGGGCTACGTCATGGCATATGCGCCGTTCCCGCTCAACCCGGATCAGTCACGTCCGCTGACACCGCAGCCGGGTGATGCGTCAGCTGGTTGGCGTGACGAAACCGTGACCGGCCGCGGCCCGGAAAGCGAGGCGCTGCCTGGTGGCGAAAGCCCGGCAAGGCGCGAGGAGGTCGATCTCAGCGTGCAGCTGCAGTTCCCGGTCTGTTCATTCCTCAGTGAGGCGCGCGGCGACCTGCGCCTGCACGCAGAGTGCGCGGCCCGCGGACAGATGATCATGACCCGCAGCGAGAACCGGGTCGGCGTGACGACTACGGTGCACAACCTACTGCCGTTGTTCGACCCGCTTCCCCCGGGCCTGTATTTCTATGAGGCCTGGCTGGAGCAGGTGGATGAGGACGGCACCGTGCGAGTGGCGGTGCCGGTCGGTGCGATCAGTGTGAGCGACGACGGGACGGGAACCGGGTTTCGCGAGGTCGACGGGGAGAACGTCGGCGGCACCGGCCTGCCAATCGAGGCGTTCAACGGCACGGCAATCACTGCGCAAGCGCGCGACGGCTCGCCGGGTCAGAGCGAGTACACGGTGCTGGAGGGAACGCTGCCGCGGACAGTCCGCTGGTAGCGAGGGCTCAACGGAGGCGGGCGGAGCCCGCCGTGAGATGCGGATTCAGACGCCGCCTACTGGAGAAGCGGGCGGCGTCTGGTGATTCGTCGGGCCTACTGCCGGTAGGCCTGACTTTGGTGCTCTCCGCCGCGGAACAACTCACGCCGGACCACCGCCGCTGGCGAGAAGAACTCCTCCAGATAGCTTTGACACGCTTCGCTGTCGAAGTCCTGATCGGCGAACAGCATATCGACAGCGGCATAGCCGTAGTCCGGGTAGGCGTGGATGATGAGGTGCGCCTGTGGGATGACGACTACGGCTACCGCCCCGGTCCTGGTCTCGGAGCGCATCCATGAATCGCAGACCTCTTGGCACGTCGCCAGCGCGGCCGCAACCAACGCCGCCCGAACAGACTCACCCTCACCGATTCGCCGGTTGCAGCCGAAGAAATCCAGCACGACATGCTTGCAGGCCGACACCCGTCCCCCACCCCCGCGATGAACTTGATGCCCGTGATATACCATATGAGCCTGCAGCGACGCGCGCCACCGTTGGGCTTTGTCGGGGCGGGCCCGACACGAGGCAGGAAGCTGCCCCTCGGTTGCGGAATGATGGGGTAGTCTATGCGCTGGAGGGATGCAGATGCTGAGAATAACTGATGCACTGGTCTGGACCGGCGGCGACAAGGCCGCGCCGGCGGACATTCTGATCGACAACGACCGCATCAAAGCCATCGTCGCCCCGGGCGCGACGCCTGCCGGCGAGCAGGTCATGAGCCTGGCCGGGTGCACAGTGCTGCCTGGCCTGATCAACGCACATGTCCATCTGACCATGGACGGCAGCCCCAACCCGACAGTCACGTCGCGCGCCGACGGCCCGTTCGGCGCCGCCTACAAGGCAGTGGCAGCCGCCGAGAAGACGCTGCGCGCAGGTGTGACAACGGTGCGTGACATGGGCGCTTCCGGATTCATGGACATCGCCCTGCGCAAGGCGGTCGCTGCGGGCACTGTGCGCGGCCCGCGGATGCTCGTCTCCGGCGAGTGCATCTGCATGACCGGCGGGCACGGCTGGGACGGCGGCTGCGAAGTCGACGGCCCGGACGAGGCGCGGCGGGGAGCGCGCCGGCAACTCAAGGCCGGCGCTGATGTGATCAAGATCATGGCCACCGGCGGCGTCATGACGCCGGGCGTCGAGCCCGGGTCGCCGCAACTGACCGAGGAGGAGATGCGGGCGGCCGTCGAGGAAGCTCACAAGGCCGGCAAGCGCACGGCCACGCATGCGCAGGGCACCACGGGAATCAAGAACGCCATCCGTGCCGGTCTCGACAGCATCGAACACGGCATCTTCCTCGACGATGAAGCGATCCAGATGATGCTCGACCGTGGCGTCTACCTGGTGCCGACGCTCGTCGCGCCGTACCATATCGTCCGTGGCGGCATCGAGGCCGGGATCCCGGCGTTCGCGGTCGAGAAGTCGAAGCGCGTCATCGATTCGCACGTCGCCAGCTTCGACAAGGCGCGCCGCGCCGGCGTCAAGATCGCTGCCGGCACCGATGCCGGCACGCCGCTCAACGCCCATGGCACGCTGGCGCTCGAGATCGAGCTGATGGTCAAGGCCGGCATGCCGGTCGTCGACGCGTTGCACGCGGCGACATCAGTGGCAGCTGCCTGTCTCGGTCTCGAGGACCGCATCGGCACCATCGAGCCGGGCAAGTACGCCGACCTGCTGGCAGTGAAGGGTGATCCGCTGGCCGATCCGTCTGCCCTGTACAACGTCGCTGCCGTCTGGCAGGGCGGCGTGCTGGTTCACCAGGCGTGACGGACCACGCCGGACCGACCCCGGACCCCGCCCGAGGAGGACGAATGAATGGCTGAGCACAACCCGATCAGCATCCGCGAAGCCCTGCCGGAGGACCTTGAGACCGTCCACAAGCTCTGGCTGGCCCTCGCCGAGGAGATGCAGTCGCTCGACCCCGTCTACAAGCTGTCGCAATCGTATCCCGTGCAGGGCCTCGACTTCATGCGCGAAGCCATAGCCGATGACTTCGCCCACGTCCATCTGGCCTGTGACGGCGACCGGCCGATCGGCTTCGCCATCATCCGGTTGCAGTTCCCCCACAGTCTGTTCGAACAGAAGCCGCAGGTCCACATCAGCGACGTCTACGTCGTGCCCGATCAGCGTCGCCGCGGAGTGGCGACCGCCCTGGTCCGGCACGGAATCGCCTACGCCAGGAAGAAGGGCATCAGCCTGGTGACGCTTGGCGTGCTGGCCGGCGCCCAGGCGATCGGCCTCTACGAGAAGCTGGGCTTCAAGACCTACAGATTGTCGATGACCTGCACGGTGGAGGGATAGTCAGGCACGACAGCAGACCCGGCTGCGGCATGCAGCCGGGTCTGTCTTCACATTAGTGGCCGTGTCTGCGCGAATGCGCTGCAGAAGCCTGTCCGGCGTCAAGACCGATCCTCACGGGTCCGCTCGGCCGCACTCAGTTCCTAGACGTAATGAGCGATCAGCGATGCCGGCCTGATGGTCGGGCAGGTGACAGTTCGCGCGAGGATTGATCGCGCTGCCTCGGAGTAACCGAGGCAGTCAAGGACGACCAAGTCCGGCCGCCAGGCGCGCAGCTCGTCAGCGGCCGCCGCCACTCGAGCCGGCGAGTCACTGTCGTACGGCGACGCGGTGAACACCCGCACATCGCGGCCGGGGGCGATGAAGCGGGCGCAGCTCTCCTGCGCTTGCTCAGCGAGCGGGATCAAGACGCCCAGCCGGCCGCGAGCCAGCACCGCATCAACGGTACGCCTCATGACGGCCTGCGCCGGGATCAGCAACCCCGGTGGCATGAGGGCAGGGAAGTCGGCGGTGCATAGGAGGACGACGACCCGCAGGCCGCGGTCGAACAACCCCGTGATAGCGCCTTCGAGATGGGGCATCAGGCGGTCCTTATCGAGAACTACGTGGCTGCCGTCGCGCAGCCTGGTCACCAGCACCGAACCGGCCCCGCCCGGCGCCAGGCCGGCGATCTCATCCCGCGTCAAGGCATCGAGTGCACCGGCCTCAATGATCTCCACGCCCGCGAGTGGCGGCCGGAATGGGTCGAGCACATCGCTGCGCGGCGACTGGCCGATGGTCACGAATCCGACTGGCATGAGCCTCTCCTCCCGTCCCTCCGGCTTTTCAGGTCAGTGACCGGCCGATGATCTTCCCCGTCTCGATCATCAGCTGCTCGTCGCGCAGCCCCGCCCCGAGGATCAGCCTGTCGCGGGGCACGGCGATGACATCGACGGTAAGGCCTACCGTCACCTCGGCGCTGATGATCGGTCTGGCGCGCTTCGGGTCGATCAGCATGATCAGATGCGGGAACGTCGCCAGCCGCTCGCCGTCGCCATCAAGAGTCATGTACTCGTTGTAGAAGGACACCTCGAGCGCCTGCCCGCCGGCGGCCAGGCGCACCAGCCCGAGGTCGAACCCACCGCGGCTGTCCAGTTGGACCTCGCTCACGGCGCCACGAGCGACGACCCTGCCGCCAAGCGACTCAGCGACCCGCGCCGCCGCAGTGTTAGGCGCGCCGGCAAGCAGCGCCTGTCCGACAGCTAGCGCCTGACGGATCGCTCCCAGCGCTCCGCCGCTCCTGACAACGGCAGCCGGCACCGGGTTGCGGGCCACGGCCACGAGCCCGCCGGCTTGCACGGCGGATTGCCGGACGAGCGCCGATGCCCGGTCGAGCGATGCCGATACCGCAAGCTCGACGTATCTGCCGGCGCTGCGGAGACCACCGGCCGCGGACTGACGCGAGACAAAGGCCGGGTCGAGGTGCAGACCCAGCGACCCCATCTGGGCGCTGGGATGAGCTCGCCCATCGCAGGGCGCGTCGACCGCGTGCAGCCCCAGCCGGGCTGCCTGGTACCAGCCGTTGATGCAGGCAACCGCGCCGCACTCGCTGGCGATCAGGCCCCGTACGCGCTGACCGTCGAGCAACGAGTCCAGCAAGTTGACGGAGCGGGCGAAATCTTCGGCTTCGAGGTGCCGCTCGGGCGCGGCCGGCGAACCGACCATCGAGGCGGTGGCAAGCAGCCCGTCGGCGAAGTCTTCGATGTCGAGCACTGTGTCAAATTCTGCGGCAATCGCGTCACGCGCCATCTCCAGCCCGTGCTCGAGCCAGCCGCCGCCACCGCCGCCGAGAACGGCTCCGCCGAAAACGATGGCTTCGGCTGCCGCGCGGTTGATCCTGAGTGCCATGTTCGCCCCTCCCCTGTCGCCTGATGCCGAGTGCTTTGGGTACCTCGGGGCGCTGGTTGCCGATCTGCGCCGGGCCTGCGGCGTCGATCTCAACATCATGGACGCGGTGATCGGTCACGAGTGTAATGGTCCGACCGCCGGCCAGCCGCATCCGGTCGGCGCGCTGCTGATGAGCACTGACCCGCTCGCCCTCGACGCCGTCGCCTGCCGGATGATGGGCACCGCCGCCGAGCAGGTCAAAATGCTCGTTCAGGCCAGGGCCGCCGGACTTGGCACACTGAATCTGGCTGAGATTGAACTGGCCGGCGACTACGATGAGATTCCGGTCGTCCGGGGCTGGAAGCTGCCGGATAGCCGTGGGCACATGCGCGGCCCCGGGTGGATGCTCGGCGCCACCATCGGCTTCCTCCGCTCCCGCCCGGTCATCAGCCGGAGCCGGTGCAGGGATTGCGGCATGTGTGTCGAGAGCTGCCCGGTCAAGGCAATTGAGCGGGCGACGAAGCGGATAGACTATGCTGCCTGCATCGGTTGCCTCTGCTGCCATGAGCTCTGCCGCCACGAAGCCGTTGAACTGAAGCGGGTCAACCCGTTGGCGGAGCTGATCATGCGGCGGCGAAAGGATGCCTGAGACAGTGACAGCAGCGCATGCCGACAGTGCTTTGGCGGCCCGCGTCGAGGCCGTGCTCGTCGAGACCAATATCCGCTACGTGCTCGCCTATGAGCGTCTCTTCCCGAACGAAGGTGCCGGCTATGCGCATGTCGGCGGTGGCGCGGTGACATTCGCCGGCGTCGGCTCGCCGCTCAGCCGGGCGAGCGGACTGGGCTTTGACAGACCGGTGCAGCCGACAGATCTCGACCTGGCCGAGCAGTTCCTCGTCCGTCGTGGTGCCGTGCCGCGCGTCGACTTGTGCCCGTTCGCTGACGGGAGTCTGGGCGCGCTGCTGGCTGAACGCGGCTATGTGGAGAGTCACACGCTCAACATCAACGTCCTGCCGCTCAGCGAGCCTCTTACCGCGGCGATGGACACGGGCGCAGGCGCGGCGAGCCTGGAGTTGATCGCCCTACAGAATGACTCAGCGTCAGCCGCGGTTTGGGCGGACACGGTCGCCGCCGGCTTCGCCGACCACGGGCCGGCCTCACCGGCTGACCGCAGGATCTATCTCAGCACCTTCGCCGGTGCCCGCTGTTGGCTGGGATTGATCGCCGGACGACCCGTAGGTGGCGGAGCCCTGCGCCTGGTCGGCAAGACGGCGCTGCTGTCGACTGCCAGCACCGTACCGGAGCACCGCCGCCGCGGCGTGCAATCGGCGCTGATGCTGGCGCGGCTCGCGGCTGCGCAGGAAGCCGGGTGTGATCTGGCAGTGGTGCTGACGACGCCGGACAGCGACTCGGAGCGGAATGTGCGGCGGTTCGGGTTTGAGGCGGCGTACGCAGACACATACATGAGGCGCGAGTAACCAGATAGCACAAAGGACCCGTTGCCCTTGCCGGGCAACGGGTCCTTACGTTGACGCTATTGCTCCGACCGCAACACCATCCCCAGATATGTCTGCCGCGTGATCAGGAAGTAGACACCCTGCAGTGTGGCATAGCCCAACAACACGGCCAGCGTCGGTCGGAGCAGGCTGAAGCCGACGACCAGTTTGGCTACGACCGTCATCGCCACAGCAGCGTGGATGCCCGCCACCGCCAGCGGCGCGAAGAAGAGAACGGCGGTCTGAACCGAGATAATGTGGCGCAACTCCTCGCGACCGACGCCGAGCTTGCTCAATGCCTGATAGTTGGTGCGATCGCTGTAGAGTTCGTTGAACAACCTGAAGTACAGCATGTTGCCCGCTGCAAGGAAGAACAGCATCCCGAGCAGGATCGTCAGGAACAGCATCGTTGAGGCATCTTGCCGCCCGCGATCATAGCTGCTGATAGCGGCAGCAACAGCCGGCCTGATCTGCATCTCATGCTCTTCCGCGGAGTCGCCGGGAGTAGGCGAGGCCTGAACCGGCGGCTTGGCCTGCGGCCCGAAGTCGATGCCGAGCATCTGTCTCAGCTCGGTCACGGCCGGGCCACTCGCCTTCCAGTCAGACAGGCTGTACCCGTGCACGGCCACCCGGAGTGCGTCATCCGCCGCCGCATAGATGCGCTCGAACGTCTCGTCCGGGATGACGATCATCTCGTAGGTGAGATTGCTCTCGTTGAGGATACGGACATTTCGCATGCCGACGTAGTCCAGCGTCTCGCTGGTTCCTCCCGCCCGGGAGAGGACAATCTGCTCAGCCCGGCCAAGGAAGGGGTCGCCGCCGGAGCTCTTGGCGACCAGCGCCTGGCCCTGGTCAAGCGACAGCGGTGGGATGCCGGCCGCCGCCGCGAACACGTTGACCTCGCTGACTGCGGCGATCGTCATGCCCGAGTAGCGCATGCTGCCGTCGGGCAGATCAACCGGACTGACCAGCAGGCGCATGTGTGCTTCGCGGCCAACCGAAAGCTCGTGGCGCGCGAGCACGCTGGTGATGGCGTCGGCGTCGATGGCTGCGGGCTTCGCGACGACCAGGAGCGACTGCGGCATCTGCTCCAGCGTGTAGCGCTCGAGGCTCATGCCCGCGCTGTAATAGGTGCTTACGGCGAACAAGACGAACAGCGTCAGGATCGACACCATGAACAGCGAACGGACATTGTCGCGGACCCTGTAGCCGAGTTGCGCCAGGGTGAGCAGGTTGCTGCGGTGGTAGTACAGCCCGCGGCGCCAGCGGAGCAAGCTGAGGATGCCCACCGAGAGTTGGCTGAACAGGAGATAGGTGCCGACAAGTAACAGCCCGGCGACGGTCAGGAAGCGGCGCTCGAAGTTGGCGCTGGTCGCGGTCAATGCGAGCCAATAGGCGCCGCCGAGGGCAGCCAGGCAGATAGCAGTCAGGACCAGCGATGCTCTGGGTGGCCGCTTCGGGGCCGCGGCATCGCGAATCAGGACGGCGAGCGGCGTCCGCACGATGCGGACGTAGGCGTGGATGGAGACACCGGCGAACGTCGAGCCGAACAGGGCCACTGTCAGCAGTACCGCGCTTGGGGCAAAGTGATAGGCAAGCGGCGAGGCGGTTCCGAAGGCACGACCCGCCGCCAGGAACAGCAGCTTGGCCAGCACGGCGCTGAGGCTGATGCCGGTCACCAGCGCCCCCGCGCCAATTAGCATGTTCTCCGCGAAGACGACACGAGCGACCTGACCGGGGAGCATGCCGAGCAAGCTCAGTACGCCGAGCTCCTTCTGCTTAAGGCGGAGGAAAGTCGAGTGGGCGAAGCCGACGAACAGGACCGCGAACACGCCGACAATCCAGAGTGCCGCCTGAAGCGGCACACGTAGCTGCCAGCCGACGACCTTGGCCCGCAACTGCGGATGCGCCAGCAGAGTCGCGTACACACAGAACAGCCAGACTGCGAAAGTGCTGCTCAGGAAATAGGCGGCGTAGCTGAGGGCGCGGTGGCGGAGATCTCTAGCTGCCAGTGACAGCAGCATGCCC
The DNA here is from genome assembly GCA_050261235.1 of Chloroflexota bacterium. Taxonomy (GTDB): domain Bacteria; phylum Bacillota; class Sulfobacillia; order JBFLWA01; family JBLNDB01; genus JBLNDB01. The sequence goes on along the minus strand of JBLNDB010000041.1, from coordinate 13,966 downwards.
GTCACCTCCCATGGTAGCGACAACATCGAGGATCCGCTGCAGGAAAGCGCCCCGATCCTCGCCACGGCGCAGATCTGTGAATGGCCGGCCGTCCTTGATGAAGATGATGCGGCGGCAGTAGCTGGCGGTTACCGGGTCATGCGTGACCATGACGATGGTCACCTTGTCGTCTCGGTTGAGATTGTTCAGGGTCTCCATCAGAGCCCTGGCTGATCTCGAATCGAGGTTGCCGGTCGGCTCGTCGGCGAGCACCAGCGCCGGCTGGTGCACCAGCGCTCGCGCCGCGGCCGCGCGTTGCTTCTGACCACCAGAGACCTCATAGGGATGATGCGATAGCACATCGAGAATGCCAATCTCGCGTGCGATAGCGTCAACGCGCTGCTCGATCTCGGCCTCCGGCCGACCGGCGAGCGCCAGCGGCAGGACGATATTCTCACGCAGCGTCAGGAAATCGAGCAGGTTATACTCCTGGAAGATGAAGCCGAGCTTACGGCTGCGGAACTGCGCCAACTCCCTGCCGCGCAGGCTGCCGAGATCCTGTCCGGCCACGATTGCCTCGCCCGACGTCGGTCGATCGATGCTGCCCAGGATCTGCAGCAGCGTTGTCTTGCCACTGCCGGAAGGGCCCATGATGCCGACAAACTCGCCGGCACTGACAGTCAGGTCGAAGGCGTCGAGCGCCCGCACGGGCGCGATGCCGCGCTGGCCGCCATAGACTTTGGTCAGGTTGGACGCACGAACGACATCCATGTACATAGCCTCCTTCGCTGGTACTGCCCCAAGTCTAGCGCCCTGCCGGGGCCCAAACCAGCGAAATGCCTTTCAGCGGCGACGCTCTGCCTTACGTTTCTGAAAGGTCGGGCAACGCCGCGGACCCGACTGAGACATCAGGCACCCGGTGGGCGATGGTCACCACGGTTCCCGTGCCGGGCCTGGAATCGAGTGCGACCGCCTGCCCGAGTCGGTCGCAGATCTGGTGCACGAGGTAGAGCCCAATGCCCGTGGCGCCGCCGAAACGCCGACCATTCTCGCCGGTGAAGAACGGCTCGAAGACCCGTGGCAGATCCTCGGGCGGAATACCCGGACCGCGGTCGGTGATCGACAGGATGACGCCGTCAGCAGAGCGGGACAGCCCGCAGGTCAACCGGCGGTCATCGCCGCCGCCTTGCGATGTGTACTTGAGCGCGTTGGCAACCACCTGGTCGATGACGAACGCATCCCATTTCTCGTCGGTGAGGACGGTCCAGTCGCCCTCCCCGTCCGCGACGATCTCGGGGAAAACGCCGAGGCGGATGAACTGCTTCTTCCGTTGGTTGATCACCCGCCGCAGAAGAGACAGGAGATCGACGCGCCGGACATGGTAGTCGGTGGCGAACTCCCCGAGACGAGCCATCGTCAGGACAAGATCAAGCCCATCAGCCAGCTTGACCGCCTCCTCTTCGACAGCCGCCATCGTTGCGCGTGCCTCTGGATCCGCGCCATCCTGACCGCGTTGTGCGATCAGGCTGAGCGCCGATACCGGCGTCTTCATCTGATGCACCCAGAGCTGCATGAACGTCAGTTGCTGCCGGTGCGCGGCGCGGGCCCGCTCAAGCTCTGCCATGGCGCCGGCGTAGACCTTCTCGGCCAGAGCGCGCAGTTCTTCCTGCTCCGCGGTTCCTGCGGCCGGCAAGCTGACCAGCTCGCCAAGACTGGCGTCGCGCGACAGCAGGTGCTCCATCTGCCTGGCAAACGGCCACCAGCGCACGAGATCTGCTGCGAGGTAAACAACGAGCGCAAGCGTTGTCAGGAGCAGCGCATAGGCGACATTGGCGCGGATGGCGGTTGCGCCGGCGGCGCCGTACGCGAGCAGCAGGGACGCGAGGCCGAGAAGCAGCCCGGTGTTGACGTAGAGCGCTATGATCAGGCCGACGCGGTCGTGCAAGTACAGCCGGAGCAGGCGTCCGGTCATGCCATCTCCCCCAGTCTGGTCGGGTCGAGCAGATAGCCAAGACCGCGTCTTGTCTCGACTGCGTCCTTAACCCCGAGTTGCTCGAGTTTCGCTCGCAGGCGCGTGACATTGACGGTCAGCGTGTTGTCATCGACGAAGGCGATGTCGTCCCAGAGTGCCTCCAGGCATTCCTCGCGACTGACGATCTGTCCGGCCCGCCGCATCAGCAGGGCGAGCAGCCTCAATTCGTTGCGGGTCAGCGTCTGAACCGCGTCACCACGCCAGACCTCGCCGGCGTCGAGGTCCAGCCTCAGGTCACCAACGTCAAGCACGGCCCGCTCTTCATTGTGCGCGTACTCGCCATAGGCGCGGCGCAGCAGAGCCCGCACCTTGGCCAGCAGCACATCGAGCTGGAACGGCTTCGTGACGTAGTCATCACCGCCGCTCTCGATGCCCAGGACCTGCTCCATGTCGCCGGTGCGGGCTGAAACGAAGAGAATCGGCACCGACGAGCGGCGACGCAAGGCACGGCAGACGTGGAACCCATCCTGGTAAGGAAGGTTGACGTCCAGGATGACAAGGTGCGGTTTCCCGGCCACGAACTCGTTCTCGACGCGATGAAAACTGGTGACGCGCAGAGCGTCGAAGCCGTAGCGACTGAGATGCTCTGCGACGGTCTCAGCGATAGTGGCGTCATCCTCGACGATCATGATGCGGTACATGAGCCCTGCCTCCCTCCAGCTAAGGACAGGTTTGACAGTGGGCGGCGGTTACCCTGCCAGACGCGAAGAAGTCCGCCACCCCAGCGGGGTAACGGGCTCGCTTGGTATTTCCTATTTCGTCGCAATGACGACATCATTCAGCGCCACATACGGGAACGTCGCACCGGGAGCGCCCATGCCGCCGCCGATGCCCCGCGTGTCACTGCTGAGGCCGATCAGGCGGTCGCGGAACGCCTCGAAGACGTTGACCGAGAACATGCAGTTCTTGACCCGCCCGACGATCTGGCCATGCTCGATTTTGAGGCCGACTGAGACCGTGCCGCTGACGTTGCCGCTGTACGGGTTGCCGGTCCAGGCGCCCATCGATCCGAAGATCAGCAGCCCCTTGTCGATGCCCCTGATCAGCTCCTGGTGCGCGGTCTCGCCCGGCAACAGGAAAGCCCGGTGGGGTTGCGGCCCCGTCAGGGTGCCGTTGCCGGTCGACTGGCGGCCGAGTTCCTTGGCGGTCTGCAGGTCGAGCAGCAACTGGCTGGCGACGCCGCGGTCGATCAGGATGTTGCGCCGCGTCGGCACGCCCTCGCGGTCGAACGGAGCGCTAGTTTCAGAACGCTGCAGCGTGCCGTCGTCGACCAGCGTCACCCGCGGGTCGAGCAGCCGTTCGCCGAGCTTCTCCCGCCACGGCGAGATGCCGCGGGTGAACGCTTTGCCATTGAGACAGGCGAGGAACGGCGTCATCAGGAAGCTCACCTGCTCCGGCGCGAACAGCACTGGATACGTGCCTGCTTCGAACGGGACGATGTTCTTGGACCACTCGAACTGCTGGATGACAAACTGCTTCAGTTCATCATAGTCGAGATCCGGCCCGGTCGACGAACTGCTCTCGCCGAGCCAGAGGAAGTCGTCACCCTGGATCAGCTGGCCGCCGAGACTGGCGCTCCAGACGGTCTTGCGGTAGGAACCGCTGAAGCCGTTGCTGTTTGCCAGACTGACCTCGACGACGTGGCGCTCGACGCCGCCGTTGACCTTGATCCGCGAATCATGGCGGATCAGGACCTGGACGAGGTCCTCGCTGATCTCGACCATGCGCGCTAGGTCGACCTGGGAGACCCGCTCGTCGACGAGCGAAATATCAGACAGTGGCGCTTTTCCCGGGAAATCGTAGTTCACCGCCGTGCCGTACTTGACCGCCGCGAGGGCGTTGTCGAGCAGGGTCTGTTCGTCGCCGGGCTTGGTGCTGGTGGCGATGCTCATCCGCCCGCCGGCGATGATGCGCAGCGCGGCCGACCGGTTGACGCTGTCGGTCGTGCCCTCGAACTCGCTGTCGTTCCACCGTGCCGCACTGGAGCGAAGTGTGCGGGTGTAGAGTTCCCCCTGCGCGCCAGCCGGGAGTTTGCCGAACAGGTCCGCCATTACTTCGCACCTCCGACGATGACGTTCTGGATGCGGATCGCCGGGCAAACGCCGCTGGTCGCCAGCGGCATCTGGCCACCCTTGCCGCAACCGCCCGGGCCATCGCGGCCCTTCAGGTCCTTGCCGATCAGGTCGATGTTCTCGAGCGTGGTGAAGACGTTGCCCATCAGCTTGACGTCACGCACCAACTCGGCGATCTTGCCGTCGCGGATCATGAATCCGTGACCGGCGTTGAACGAGAACATCTCGCCGTTGGTCTCGCCGCCGCCGCTACCGATGGCGTAAACGCCGATCTCGATGTCCTTGATCATCTCCTCGAGGCTGGCAGCGCCTGGAGCGATGCAGGTGTTGCGCATCCGGACGAGCGGCGGGAACGTGTAGTTGAGCGCCCGGCAGTTGCCGGTCGGCTGCTCGCCCATGATGCCGGCGGTCTCGCGCGAGTGCAGGCGTCCGACCAGGACGCCATCCTTGACGAGATACGTGCGCTGCGTGCGGACGCCCTCATCGTCATACTTGAGGTAGCCACGGTTGGCGGCGAATTCGCCGGTGTCGAAGATGGTCAGGATGTCGCGGCCGAGCTTGCGGCCGAGCGTCATCGCTTTGGCCAGTTCGGGGTTCTTGTAGGCGTTGTCGGCTTCGCTCAGGTGGCCGAACGCCTCATGGACGAACAGGCCCGCCAGCGCCGGATCGCAGACGACAGTGTAGACGCCGGCCTTGACCTGCGGCGCGTCGAGGAGTCTGACCGCCAGATCGCAGGCCTCACGGAGATCGTCGTCGGCGCCGACCATGCATTCGAAGCCGATCGAGCTGCCGCGGCCGATGCCCTTGGTGACGGTGATGGCGCCCCGCCGAGCGACGGCGTTGATGCCGGAGCCGATGTCGAGCTTCTCCTGCCTGATGTACGTGCCCTCGCTGTTGGCGAAGTAGAGCGTGGTGAGTTTCTCGTTATAGACGATGTTCGCCGCCTGAATGGCGGGGTCATGTCCGAGGATCAGGTCCTTGTAGTGCTCAAGGATGCGGACCTTCTCATCGAGCGAGATGCCACGCGGGTCGAGGGTATAGGCTGGCGCGTACTCCTCTTCCACGACCGGCACCGGCGCCAGCTTGCTGACGCCGTTCTGACGCTCGCCGGCGAACCGGGCCTGGTCGCAGGCCGACTTCACCATTGCCGGCAGATCCGCCAGATCGTTGAACGAGGTAAAGCCCCATCCGCCCTTGTAGAGGGCCCTCACTCCGCCGCCGTAATGCACTTCGTTACTGATCCGATCGAGCCCGCGACCCTGGAAGGCGATGGACAGGAGATGGCTCTCCTCAAAGCGAATCTCGCAGTAGTCCGCGCTCGCCAAGCTCAGGGCGGCTCTCAGCCTTTCCTTCACCAGCTCTCCTCCCTTTCTGTCCGCGCTGCCGCGTGACCGCCGGTGTTGCAGCCGACCGGCGACGGCTAGCGGTCCGGACCCCAACCATATTTCCGCCGGGACGGCTGATTTCCTGCGTGGCAACGAAAAACCCGGAACCGCAATGGTTCCGGGTGACCCAACAGATTATGTAACCCCGGCTCGAGATACAGGCATAGCAGGGGTGGGGCCTCGCCCCAAAGCATGATGCTATTATGGCTGGCAAATGGGAGGCAGTCAAGATAGGCTGCGAATTGCCGCGTCTGCGCGTGACCCGCGGGCGTCGCCCGGCGGGGCGGGAGCACAGCAGCTAAGCCCCGTGGCAGACGAGCTTGGCTTTCGCAGTGGCCGCGGGTAGACTTGTCTGGATGACTGGCCGATCCAAAGGGGGATGACCATGGCACTGATCGACGTGAGAGAACTGCGCAAGACTTACCGGGTCGCCAAGCGCCGGAGCGGACTGCTGAACGCCATGAAGAGCCTCGTCAGCCGCGACTACCGGCAGGTCACCGCCCTTGATGGCATCAGCTTCTCCATCCAACCGGGCGAGGTGGTCGGCTACATCGGGCCGAACGGCGCCGGCAAGTCGACGACTGTCAAGATCCTGAGCGGCATCCTCGTTCCGGATTCTGGCCGCTGCGAGATCATGGGGCTCGTTCCCTGGCGCGACCGGTTGCGGCACGTGCGGCGGATCGGCGTCGTGTTCGGCCAGCGGTCGCAACTCTGGTGGGACATCCCGGTCCTCGACTCGTTCGAGCTCCTGCGCGACATCTACTCGGTGCCGGCGGCGCGGTTCCACGAGACGCTGGGCGACCTTGCTGACCGGCTCGCCCTGGCCGAACTGCTCGAGGTGCCGGCGCGCCAACTCAGCCTCGGCCAGCGGATGCGCTGTGAGGTCGCGGCCTCGCTGTTGCACGGTCCGGATCTGCTGTTCCTGGATGAGCCGACGATCGGCCTCGACGCCGTATCAAAGCTGGCGTTGCGGGACTTCATCCTCCAGCTCAACCGCGACCGCGGCACGACAGTCATCTTGACGACGCACGACATGGATGATGTCGAGGCCCTTTGCTCGCGGGTGATGGTGATCGGTCACGGCTCGCTGCTCCACGACGGCCCGCTCCAGGGCCTGCGCGCGAGCTACGGTGGGCTGCGGCGGTTGAGCGTGGACTTCGTCAGCGCGCCGCCCGGCTTGAGTCTCGACGGTGTGCAGGCGGTGACCCTGACGGGAAACCACGCCGAAATCGCCTTCGACCCCGACCTGATCAGCGCCGCCGACCTGATCGCGCGCCTCTCGCGCTCTTATCCCGTAGCTGACCTGGTCGTCGAGCACTTGCCGATCGAACAGATCATCGCCAACATGTACCGGGAGATGGCCCTATGAGGCCGTATCTCACGGTCTTCCGCATCAAGCTGCTGGCCTCGCTCCAGTACCGTACGGCGGCGCTGGCGAAGCTGGCCCCACCGCTGTTCGTCGGGCTTATCCAGGTAATGTTCTTCTCGGCCTTCTACCGCAACGCCGGGGCCGGTCAGCCGCTCACCCTGACCCAGACCATCACCTACTGCTGGATCATCCAACTGCTGGTCCATGTCCAGCCCTGGAGCGGCGACCCGGAGGCACTGGCCATCATCCGCAACGGCAACATCGCTTATGAGCTCTGCCGACCGCTCGACCTCTACGGCCAATGGTTCAGTCGCCTGGCCGCACACCGTCTGGTGCCGCTGGTCGTGAACTCGCTGCCGCTGGCAGCGGTGGCGCTGTTCGCGATGCCGCCGCACTACCGGATGAGCCCGCCGGTGTCGCCCGGCGCGGCGCTGGTGTTCCTGCTCTCGCTGGTCGGTGTGGTGCTGATGAGCGCCGCCCTGTCGAACATTCTCAGCATCGTGACGATTTGGACGATCAACGGCGATGGCCTCTACTATCTGTTCCCGGTGGTGTTCATAGTCCTGTCGGGAGCCAACGTGCCGCTGCCGCTGTTCCCGCCGGCGCTGCAACGGGTGATCAACATCCTGCCGTTCCGGGCCCTGATCGACACGCCGGCCCAGATCTACCTTGGCACCATCCCACCGCTGGCAGCGCTGCCGCAGCTGTTCAGCCAGCTGCTGTGGACGGCCGGCTTCGTCGCGCTTGGCAGGCTGCTGCTGGCAAGGGCCCTGAGATCAGTGGTCGTCCAGGGAGGGTGAAGCGATGAGCGGACTGCGTCTGTACTGGCGCTATGTGTCGGTCTATGGCGAGGGGCTGATGCAGTATCGCGCCTCGTTCATCGCGCGCATGGTGTCGACGTTCGGGATCGGCATCACGGAATGGATCGGCATCATCATCCTCTTCTCGCGCTTCAAGGCGCTCGGCGGCTGGACGATGACCGAGACCTTGCTGTTGTTCTCGATCGCCAGCATGGCGTTCGGCTTTGCCGAATGGCTGGGCCGCGGGTTCGACAAGTTCCCGGCCAGCGTCGCCAGCGGTGACTTCGACCGGGTGCTGCTGCGGCCCCGCTCGACAGTGCTGCAGGTGCTCGGCACCCGCTTCGAACTGAGCAAGGTCAGTCGAATCATCCAGGGAGCGCTCCTCTGCGCCTGGTGTCTGGGGAGTCTCGATGTCAGCCTGACCCCGGCCAAGCTGGGCCTGCTCGTCGCGGCGGTGATCAGCGGCGCCTTCGTCTACACGGGCGTGTTCGTCATCTTCGCGACGCTGTCGTTCTGGACGGTCGAGAGCGTCGAACTGGCCTATGTGCTGACCAACAACACGCTCGACATGTTCCAGTACCCAATCGAGGTCTACAATGGCTTCTTCCGCCGCTTCTTCACGTTCGTCGTGCCACTTGCCTGCATCACCTACTACCCGCTACTGGCGATCCTCGGCAAGGCCGACGCGACCCTCCTGCCGGCCTGGTTTCCGTGGTGCGCGCCGGCGCTCGGGCCGCTGTTCTTCGCAGCAGCGCTGGGCTTCTGGCACTTCGGCGTCCGTCACTACCACTCGACGGGCAGTTGACGGACGGGACCGGCTCACCCGCAGACTAAAAGCCGGCCGCGTGAACGGCCGGCTCGTCTGGACCCCCCTATATTTCGTCCGCGATCGCGTACGCCACCCGCTTCCGTCCCACGAAGCCAGTGATCTCGCGCCCGCCCCACTCCATGAGTTGCTGATAGAGCTGTGGAAAAGCGTGTCCGACGTCTTCGGGCCGGTGCGCATCAGATGCGGTCGTGACAGGGATGCCTGCCTCGATGATGCGCCGAGCGAAGGCGGGCCGCGGGAACAGCTCGCGGGCCGGACGCAGGAGGCCGCCGCTGTTGATCTCGAGCACGACCCCGGAGCGGGCGGCGCGAGCCAGGAAGGTGGACTCGAGCTCCGCGAGCGTGTCGGGATCGGCCCGGAACCCGTGGTAGGCGATGTTCCCGGGGTGGCCGATGACGTCGAACAGACCGCTTTCCGCCGCCCCGGCCAGGGTCTCGTAGTACTCACGATAGACGTCAGCTATGGACTTGCCGCGCCAGGAGTCGGGGTCGAGATCGAAGCCCCAGCCGCCCAGCCAGTGCACCGAGCCGATGACATAGTCGAGCGGGAACAGCGCGAGCACTCGCGCTGTCTCGCTTTCTCGGCCGGGCACGTAATCGGCCTCGAGGCCGAATCTGACCGGCAACCGGGCTGCCCTCGCCTGCTCGATCAGGCGGACATAGTCGTCGACCGTGTTGACACAGCGCGCCGCGACATGGTCGATCCAGAGGATCGAGCTTGCCTCGCGGAAGCGATAGAGGTGCTCGGTGACGCCGATCTCGCGCAATCCGACAGCCGCCGCCTGCGCCAGGAACAACTGCAGGCGGTCGATGGTCAGCGGTCCGCGCTCAAGGTGAGTGTGATAGTCGCGCATGCTCTTCCCCGTCCCCTGTCCGTCCGGTTCAGTCGCTGACGGCGCGCAGCACCTTGGGAACCAGCCGGAGCAGCTGTTTGTAGTGCAGCATCTCGTGCCAGAAGGCCCGGCGCAGAGTCTTGCGCGCCGACCATGTCTCGCGCCCGAGTGTCAGGCGCCGGCGGCGCTCCTCTTCGGTCATCCCTGCCAGGCGCGGCAGGTGCTCGCGAAGGTAGAGGTCGCGCACCGCAGCCAGCCGGCTGTGGGCGTCAGTGCCGTAGTCGCGCCAGCTCCGGGCGGCGCCCGGGTCGGCCATGACGCGGGTCGTATACCACCATTCAGCGATGGCGATGTGATCGAGAATCTCGCGGATGGTCCGCTTGCCCTCGACCAGTCGCAAATCGAGCGCGGCATCCGACAATCCATTGACCACCGCCATCAGTTCGGCCCGGCTGAAACCGAGCAGCATGGCCGTCTGCACCAGCTCGCCGTCACTGAACGGCTCAGCATCCCAGGAGTAGAAGCCCTCGCTGTCGCATTCGACGGCCGGATCGCCGGTCGCGATGAGTCGCTCGCCGATGGCCGGCTCGAACGCGGCGGGCGGCGCTGGCACATCAAGACCGCGCTTGGTCAGCCAGTCGGCCATGAAGGCGATGTCGGGCCACAGGTGCGCCAATGCGGCGTCGAGCGTCGGTCCCCAGCCGCAGGCCGCCGGCCAGTCGAACGCAAAGACGACGGAAAACTGATCACAGACCTCAGCCGACACATTCACAGGTTGGCTGGCCACTGACTCACTCCCCTTCCGCGCGCGGCGCGGGAGCGCTGTCCGCGCAGCGCATCGCCCAGGCCGCCGCGCCGAGAACGCCGCCCGGGTCGCCGAGCTCGGCGGCGAGAATCGCCGTCCGGTCGCCGATGCCGCGCAACGCGCGGAGCCTGACGGTCCGGCGGATCGGTTCGAACAGCAGCTCTCCCGCCTGGGCCACGCCGCCACCGAAGATGATCGCCTCCGGGTTGAGCGCGTTGATCAGGTTCGCTGCCGCGATGCCAAGGTAGTAGCCGGCGCGGGCGAACACCTCGCGGGCGGCCTCATCGCCGGCCGCCGCCGCGGCGGCGACGTCACCGGCAGTGAGCGTGCCGAGGTCCCGCTCGGCGAGCGCACTCGGACGGCCGCTGAGCAACAGCCGGTGCGTCGCCGCGACAATCGCCGGCGCCGCGGCCAGCGTCTCGAGGCACCCCTGGTTGCCGCAACCGCAGCGCAGCCCGTCAGGCTCGATGGTCATGTGCCCGATCTCGCCGGCCGTGCCCGAGAGGGCGCCGACATACAGCTCGCCACCGATGATGAGGCCTGATCCGATGCCGGTGCCGAGGGTGATGCCGATCAGGTTCTGGAAGCCCCGGCCTGCGCCGAAGCGGAACTCGCCATAGGTGACCATGCGGGCGTCGTTCTCCATGTGGACCGGCACGCCCATGGCCGCGCGCAGGCGCGCCACCAGGGGCACATTCTGCCAGCCCGGGAAGTTCGGCGCGTAGACGACCACGCCCCGCCCGACGTCGAGCGGCCCTGGCATGCCGACGCCCACGGCGACCAGTTCCTCAGGCCGGCAACCGGTCTTGGCGAGCGCTTGGCGGAGCAAGGCCGCCGAGCGGGCAATGACCGCATCAGGCCCCTCAGCAGCCAGCGTCGGCGCCTTCTCGAGGCTGAGGAGCGCCGTCGCCGGGGCGAGCGCCCCGTCTTCGGCCCGCTGCACGGCCCCGGCCACCAGGTTCGTGCCGCCGATATCGAGGCCAAGATAGATTCGTCGAGACATCCTGCCACCCCCAACCGAGGCAATCGGGGTCAGGCCGCTCTGGCCTGACCCCGTTCAGCGACTCCGCTATAGTTCTGCCCGTTCGATTGCCACTCCTGCACCGGCTGCAGCGGCCAGACCAAGGAACAGGGCCACCGCTACGGCGCCGGCGGTGGCCGGCGGCGCTGTGCCGGCAACGGCCATGCTGATGGCGCTGCCGAGCAGCGAGTGCGGCAGGTAGTGCCCGAGTTCGGGGATGTACCCGAGGAGCGGCAGCATCATCGTCAACACGAGCGTGGCGATGCCGGCGGTGAAGCCGCGCTTCATGACCGCGCTGAAGAGGAGCAGCATGCCGAGAACGAACGCGTAGTAGGCGGCATCGATCAGGGCCGCGACGATGAAGTCGGCGGCCGGCAGCGACGCGGCGAACAGGACGCCGACGTAGTAGCGGGCGAGCAGGGCGCTGCCAATGAGGCCCGCCGTCACGACCGCGAAGTTGACCAGATACTTGGCAGCGACCGACTGCCAGCGCCGGACGTGGCGGCTGAACAGGATGTGGTAGACGCCAGCCGCACGCTCCTCGGCGATTGTGCCCATCAGGGCGAGAACAAAGACGAACAGGCTGATATCGCCGACGTTCTTGAAGTAGCCCTGGATGGCATCGGCCGCGCTGACCTGGATCACCTGCGCGAGCTGGCCCAGCTGCGTGCCGAGGATCCGCGGCAGGAGCTTGATCATCACCGGGTTGAGGATTGCGAAGAAGAACAGCGGCGCGAGGATGATGAAGACCCGCGCCTGGCGGAACAGCTCGCGCCATTCCTTGCTGAGGAATGCCGGCAGGCTGGCCGCTCGGACGACCTGGGTCGCGTCACTCATCGCCATCATCCCCTCCCATCGGCGTCTCGCTGGCCGTGACGCTGATGTACACATCCTCGAGCGTCGGCCGGCGGAGGTTGAACCCGTCGATGGCCAGCCCGGCTGAAGCCAGGGCAGCCAGCAACTCCTGCTGTTCGTTCTGGTCTCTGAGCCTTACGGTGACGCGCCGGCCCTCACCGGTGACGCGGGTGACGTTGCGCAGCGCGCTCAGCCGCGCCGCTGCGTCTGGCGGCGGCACGGCCGCGAAGTCGATGTCGATCAGCGGCCTGGCCTGCTCGGCGAGCAGCTCGGACAGCGATCCGCCAGCGACGCGCTGACCGTTCTTGATGATCAGGACAGTGTCGGCGACCCGTTCGATGTCCGCCAGGATGTGGCTGGACAGGAACACTGTCAGGCCCTGCTCGCGCAGGCTGGCGATCAGTTCAAGCACCTCGCGACGCCCTTCCGGATCGAGCGCCGAGGTCGGCTCGTCAAGGAGCAGCACCCGAGGCTTGTGGATCAGCGCGGCCGCCAACCCGAGCCGCTGCTTCATGCCACGCGAGTAGTTGCCACACGGGCGCTTCGCCGCCTCGGTGAGGCCCGTCAGGGCAAGCATCTCGTCGGCCCGCGGCAGTTGCTCGCCGGCCGGAATCCCGGCCAGCTTGGCCAGGAAGGCGAGATACTCGCGACCGCTCATCCAGCCGAAGAAGACGGGGTTCTCGGGCAGCAGGCCGATGTCGTCCAGGCTGCTGCGCGACCATGGGCGGCCGAACACGGAAATGCCGCCGGCAGTCGGGTGGCTGAGGCCGGCCAGGATCTTGATCGTCGTCGTCTTGCCGGCACCGTTGTGACCGAGGAAGCCGAACACCGACCCGGCAGGCACGCTGAAAGTGAGACCGTTGACAGCCAGGAAAGCGCCGAACCGCTTGCTGAGACCGTTGCAGACTATCGCATCCATCTGAGGTCCTCCATCCGTCCGGCCTTTCAGGCAGACTTCCGGCCAAGGGTGAGAAAAGCGACCCAGCCGAACAGGTTCACCACCAGGACCAGCGCTGTCCAGCCCCACTTGCTGAGATTGCGCACGCCCTGGCGCCAGATCAGCACCAAGCAGTAGATCCTGATTACGCCTTCGATGACGAGCAACGGCCAGATCAGCCTGATGATCTCAAGCAGAGTCACAGCAGGCACCCCCATCAATGTCTTTTTCCCGGCCGCACGACCAGGAAGTAATAGAGCAGAAACGGCAACGGAACCGTTGTCAGCCCCCAGAGCCCCCACAGCCACGGGTGATTGCCCCGCCGCCGCGCGTCAAGGAACAGCCAGGTCCCCTGGATCAGCACCACGGCGCCGACCGCTGCCAGGGCGTACCAGGGCGGATGACTGAGAAACTGCCGCATCACTGCATCACCTGCTTCCGACGGCCGGTCAACATGACGGCCGCGACGGCGGTCGGAACCGCCAAGACCGCCTGCAGAGCCGCGTAGTAGCTCGGCACCCGGGCGAAGAGAAGCAATCCGCCGCTGACGAGGACCGTGGCACAAGCCAGGAACTGCACCAGTTCGCGCGCCTCACGACGCCGTTCGTCCTGTTTGACCTGCTCGACCAGACTGACGAGCGTCGCGGCGCTCGGCGCATCGTCGGTCACGGCGTCGGACAGCCGCCGCAACCCGTCGCGCAGCCTGCGCTCCAACTCGTCGGTGTCGACCGTGGGTCTATCCTGCATCGCCGGTCAGCTCCTTTCTGATCGTTGCCATCCCGTTGTGAATGCGAGACTTGACCGTGCCGACGGGGACGCCCATGACCGCCGCGATATCCCCGTATGCGTACCCGTAGTAGTGCTTGAGGACGATTGGCAGCACGACCTCGCGCGGCAGTCGGTGCATGGCGGTGAGCAGATCCTGCCACTCCGCCGGCTCCGCGGCGGTCGCGACCACGTCGTCGACCGCCGCCGCCAGCCATACCGGCGCGCGACGGCGCCCCCGCCGGCCAACAAGGTAGTGGGTGGTTGCGATGGCCATCAGCCAAG
>JBLNDB010000040.1:0-37941 GCA_050261235.1 Chloroflexota bacterium | reverse complement strand
GTTGTCGGCCGCCCAATGCCACTTGCCGCCGACGTGCCTGAGGATCCGCTCCTCCTCGAGAAACGCCAGCGCCTGCTGCGTGGTCTCGACGCCGAACTCCTCGCCATCCTGGAACGGCAGTTCGAAAGCCGCGCATTTGAGGTGACTGAGCAGGATGTGGAGGTTGTCCGGGTTGATCAGCCCGTGCTCCGGCGCGCTGCCGAAGAAGTAATCGGGATTGGCCATCATGAACTGATCGAGCGGACTCGAGTCGGCCACCAGCACCGCGACCGATGTCCCGGCCCGCCGGCCGGCGCGTCCAAACTGCTGCCAGGTGCTGCTGACGCTGCCGGGATAGCCGCAGATGACGGTGGCGTCAAGCCTGCCGATGTCGATTCCCAATTCGAGAGCATTGGTGCTGACGACACCGAGAATTCGCCCCTCGCGCAGTCCGCGTTCGATCTCGCGCCGCTGGAGCGGCAGATAACCGCCCCGGTAGCCGCGCACCGACTCGCTGCCGCCCGGACGGCCGGCCATCGCCTCCTTGAGGTACGTGACAAGCACTTCAGTGGTCGTCCGGCTGCGCGCGAAGACAATCGTCTGAATGCCGTTGCGGAGGAAATTCGCCGCCAGATTGCGCGCCTCGATGACGGAACTCTTGCGGATGCCCAGTTCGCGGTTGACGACCGGCGGGTTGTAGAGGATGACGTGTTTCTCGCCGGCCGGCGCGCCGTTGTCATCGATCAGGTCGACCTCGGCCGCGATCAGACGGCCCGCAAGTTCGCGCGGATTGGCGATGGTCGCGGAGGAGAGGATGAACTGCGGGCGCGAGCCGTAGAACTCGCAGATGCGCTTCAGCCGCCGGATCAGATTCGCCATATGGCTGCCGAACACGCCGCGATACTGGTGCATCTCGTCGATGACCACGTAACGCAGGCTCTCGAACAGCTTGACCCATTTCGTGTGATGGGGAAGGATGCCGGTGTGAAGCATGTCGGGGTTGGTGACGACGATGTGCCCGGCGGTCCGGATGGCGCGACGCGCCGCTCCCGGGGTGTCACCGTCATATGTGAAGGTCTTGATGTCGGCGCCGAGTATGGTTATGAGTTCATGGACTTCAGCCATCTGGTCCTGAGCAAGAGCCTTTGTCGGGAAGAGATAGAGCGCCCGCGCCGACTGGTCGCGAAGAATCGCATCAAGCACTGGAAGGTTGTAGCAGAGCGTCTTCCCGGACGCGGTCGGCGTGACAATGACAGCGTTGCGACCAGCTGCAACGGCGTCCCAGGCCAAGCGCTGGTGCGAATAGAGCTGCCGTACGCCTTTGGCGCGCAGCGCGTCGGCCAGCCCGGGGGCCAATTCGGGAAACTCCGCGTACTTGGCGGGCCGAGCCGGCAGGACACGCCAGGCGGCGACGCGGTCGCCCGCGAGCTCAGCCTTCATCTGCGTCAGCAGTTGTTCGAGGTTCATCGGCATCCCTCCGTGGCGCGGTCAAGACATTCCTTGCCGGTATCCTGATTCGTGACCGAACAGCCGTTCCCCTGTCTGCAGTTGACTGCCGATGCCGACAATTCGTTGCCACCGATTATCTTCGCAGCTAGCCAAAGCTGGTCCGATGCATTAAAATTAGGAGTGCTGTTCGCAAGGAGGGATGATTCGGTGACTGTGCGCAAGAACGCCACCCGCACCGTTGCGGTCGTCAGCCTTGGCTGTCCGAAGAACCAGGTCGACGCGGAGATGATGGCGGGCCTGTTGGCTGAAGGCGGATACCGACTGGTCAGCGCTCAGGACGAGGCCGATGCGATCATTGTCAATACCTGCGGCTTCATCGACGCCGCGAAAGAGGAGTCGATCCAGGCGATCCTCGCCGCCGCCCAATACAAGCAGAACCGCTGCCGGGCCGTGGTCATCACCGGCTGCCTCGGGCAGCGCTACAAGCAGGAATTGCTCGACGAACTGCCGGAAGTGGATGCCATCATCGGCACCGGCGAGTTCCCGCAGATTTGCAGTCTGCTTGACCGCGCCCTGGGCGGCGAGCGCTTGGTCGCCGTCGGCGACCCGCAGCCGCCGACCCTTGATGGCCTGCCCCGGCAGCTGATCAGCAGCGTCGCGACCGCCTATCTCAAGATCGCGGACGGCTGTGACAATCGTTGCGCCTACTGCAAGATACCCGACATCCGTGGCTCGTTCCGCAGCCGGCCGCTCGCCTCGGTCGTCCGCGAGGCGGAACGACTTGTCCGCGGCGGCGTGCGGGAACTGGTCGTCGTCGCTCAGGACACGACGCGCTATGGCGAAGACCTCGGCCCGGTCGGCAACGCGCCGCGGCTTCCGGATCTGCTGCGCGCCCTGGCCGGACTGCCGCTGCTCCGCTGGATTCGGATCATGTACATGTACCCGACGCGCATCAGCGATGAGTTGCTTGATCTCATGGCAAGCGAACCGAAGATCTGCAAGTACTTCGATATCCCGCTCCAGCACGTGACGAATCGCATGCTGAAGGCCATGAACCGCCGCGGTGACCGGCAGTCGATCTATGACCTGATCGATCGCATCCGGACCAGAGTCCCTGACGCTTCGCTGCGCACGGCGTTCATCGTCGGCTTCCCCGGCGAGACCGCCCGTGACTTCAACGAACTCCTCAATTCACTGTCCGACCTGGCGTTCGACAACGCCGGCGTGTTCACTTACTCAGTCGAAGAAGGCACGCCGGCGGCGACCCGGCCCGGACAGGTGTCGCAGCGCGTCAAGGAGCAGCGCTTCCACCGGGCGATGTCGCGCCAACAGGAAATCGCGCTTTCCCGCCGCGAGCGCTGGATCGGCCGGGAGATCGATATCTTGGTCGAGGGCCGCGACGAGGCCGGGCTGGCCGTCGGCAGAGGCGAGATGGACGCGCCGGAGGTCGATGGCGCCGTGCATGTTCAGTCCGAGGCGGTTCCGGGAACGTTCATCCGCGTTCTCATCGAGCGTGCCGAGCCATATGACCTCTACGGCAGGGAAGTGTCCCCTCAATAACGTGGCGACTGAAGACTGGCCGGCTGGCGCCGGCCAGTCTTCTAATATGGCTTGCCAGGCGCCCGGATAGCCATCGACGGGAAAAACATGCAGCTACAGTTGCGTTTGAACATGCTATACTGAGATTATGTAAAACTGTCTCGTCGTGCTTCGCCCGCACCGAGGCGAAAGGGGGCCTGTGCGTGAACTTTCGCGGTTTCAAGGTTCACATCGCGGTCCTGGTGATGTTGGTCACGTTTGGCGCACTGTTCGGCGCCTCGTACTTGTACCGCCGGCAGCATCAGGAGCGTCCATTGGCGCGTGACTTGGCAGCAGTGGCGCCGATTCGGGATGTGAGCGTGACATACTACAACAACCGGGCGTATGTCGACGTAAGGCTAGGCCTCGTGCCTGACATCAGCAAGGTCTACGGCGGGCTGGAGCGGGTCGTCGAGCATACGTACGGCGAGGGCCGCTATGCGCTCAGCGTCAGCGGCGACCCGGACCAGCAGCTCGACGACTTCTACGCGAACGCGCAGTACTACGTCTGGCAGAGCATCCAGCAGGGAAACTATGCCGACATGGCTGCCGCCATCCTGGCCGATGCGCAAGCCCGCGGTCTCACCGGCACCCGCTTCGCAGTCACTGCGGAGAGAGTGTTTCTCCAGGCCGCCAGCAGCGACGGGCACTACCTCTACGTGATAGTCCCGCGGACGCCGGCGACAGGGGGTGAGACCAGATGAAGAGGCAGGAAGTCGTCTTCGGACTGGTCGCGGGTGTGTCGGTATTCCTCGCCTACATCGGCGTCGACATTCTGCCGGTCCTGATTCTCGCCGGCCTTGTCCTGTTCCTGAGTCAGAACGGGCTGCGCGGGATCGGCAGCAAGAGCTTCGTCGCCGTCAGCTCGCGGCCGGCATCCGGCGGAGTGCAGTTCGCCGACATCGGCGGCCAGGAGGCAGCCAAACGGGAATTGCTCGAAGCGTTGGACTTCGTGCGTGATGAAGAGCAGATCCGCAAGCTCGGCATCAGGCCGCTGAAGGGAATCCTTCTGGTCGGGCCGCCGGGCACCGGCAAGACCTTGCTCGCCAAGGCAGCGGCAAACTATACCGATTCCGCCTTCCTGGCCATCGCCGGCTCGGAGTTCATCGAGGTGTACGCGGGCGTCGGCGCGCAGCGCGTTCGCGGCCTGTTCAGCAGCGCCCGCGATATCGCGCGCCGCGAGAAGAAGCGCCACGCGATCATCTTCATCGACGAGCTCGAAGTCGTCGGCGGCAAGCGCGGCGGTCATAACAGCCACCTCGAGTATGACCAGACGCTCAACCAGATTCTCGTCGAGATGGATGGTCTGTCGCTCGCCGATGAAGTGCGGGTGCTGGTCATCGGCGCCACCAACCGCGTCGACCTGCTTGACCAGGCGCTGACCCGGCCGGGCCGGTTCGACCGGATCGTCCAGGTCGACCTGCCGGACCGCCAGGGACGCGAACAGATCCTCGCGCTGCACACACGCAACAAGCCGCTGGCCGACGATGTCGACATCGCTGAACTGGCGCGGCAGACATTCGGCTTCTCCGGCGCCCATCTCGAGAGCATGGCCAACGAAGCGGCCATCCTCGCTTTGCGTGAGAAGCGCGATGTCATCTGTCAACGTCATTTCGTCGAGGCGGTGGACAAGGTCATCCTTGGCGAGAAGGTCGAGCGCCGCCCATCGCTCAAGGAATTGGAACGGGTAGCGATCCATGAGGCAGGTCACGCCATCATCAGCGAGCTGGTCACACCGGGGTCGGTGTCGACGATCACCATCGCCCCGCGCGGCCAGAGCCTTGGCTATGTTCGCCACAACCCCGCAGACGATACCTATCTCGCGACGTACGAATACCTGACGGGACAGATCCGCGTCGCGCTCGCCGGCGCCCTGGCGGAGGAACTGGTACTTGGCCAGCGCAGCACCGGCGCCGTCGGCGACTACGATCAGGCGACCAGGCTGGCACGTCAGATTGTCGAGTCCGGCATGTCCAAGCTTGGCATCATCGACCGTGATCTGCTGCCTGATCAAGTGTTGTCCGATGTCGTGGCGGAACTCCTGCGCGACATCGAACAAGACGTGCGAGACCAGTTGGCGCCACACGGCGACCGCCTGACAATCATCGCCAGGCGGCTCCTCGAAGACGAGACTCTGAGCGGCGACAGCCTGCGGGCGGTCATCGCCCCGGCGGCAAAGGCCGCTGATTGAGGCCCGGATCGCATTGAGCAGAGCGGCCCCCCCGCGGGCGGCTCTGCTTCGTTTTCTGCCAGCCCGTCCGTTGCGGCGAGCCCGATTTGTGCTATGCTGGAAGGTAGGTATGAAGGGAGCTGATTAGCCATGCGGGCCGAAATCATCTGCGTCGGCACTGAACTGCTGCTCGGTCAGATCACGAACACTGATGCACGCTACATAGCCCGGCGGCTCAACACGATCGGTGTCGATGTCCTGTTCGAGTCGACCGTCGGTGACAACGCCACACGGCTGGAAGAAGTGCTGAGACGCGCGCTTGACCGCTCCGATCTGATTGTCGTGAGCGGCGGTCTCGGACCGACCGATGACGACTTGACGAAGGAGACGCTGGCTGCCGTCACTGGCCGCGAGCTGGAGATGGACGTCGAGGCGCTGGCCACGCTTGAGAACTGGTTCAGGACCCGCGGGCGGGTGATGACGCCGAACAACCGCAAGCAGGCGCTGATGCCCCGAGGCGGCAAGGCGCTGCCCAACCCCAACGGTACCGCCCCCGGGGTTTTTCTCGAGCACGAGGGGAAGCTCGTCTTCCTCTTGCCCGGGCCGCCGCGCGAACTCGAGCCGATGGTCGAGAGCGCCGTCCTGCCTGAACTCAGGCGGCGTGGACAGACCCAGGTCATCCACTCGCGCGTATTGCGCTTCTGCGGCATCGGCGAGTCGGAACTGGAGACGCGCGTCAAGGATATCATCGACGCTCAGTCGAACCCGACGATCGCCCCGCTGGTCGCCGATGACGGCGTGACGCTGCGGGTGACTGCGAAAGCCGGCGATATCGAGACGGCCGAACGCCTGATCGAGCCCGTCGTCGGCCAGTTGCGGGAGCGGGTCGGTCAGTACCTGTTCGGCATCGACGACCAGGATCTCGCGGCGGCGGTTGGTGAGGAACTGAAGCGCCGCGGCGCCACTGTCGCGGTGGCTGAGTCATGCACCGGCGGCCTGCTCGGCGGCAGACTGAGCGCCGTTCCAGGGTGCTCGGCCTACTTCCTTGGCGGCATCATCGCCTATGATAACAGCATCAAGCACAGTCTCTTGGGCGTCCCGGCGGCTGTCCTGCGAGATCGGGGAGCGGTCAGCCGCGAGACCGCCGCGGCCATGGCCGGCGGCGTGCTGCGCCAGACGGGTGCCACGTACGCCGTGGCCATCACCGGTATTGCCGGCCCGACCGGCGGCGACAACAAGCCCGTCGGCCTGGTCTACATCGCCTTCGCCGGACCGCTCGGCACAGAGGTCGAGGAGCAGTTGATCCAGGGCGACCGGGCACGCGTCCGCAATCGCACGGTATCGCTGGCCCTTGCCGGCCTCTGGCGACGCCTGCGGCAGGACTAGCGCCGGGCGGGGGCGAACATATGAACGGGGGGGTTGAACGATGGCCGGCATCCGGTCGTTTCTCGCGCTTGACGTGCCCGCCAGCGTCCGCGCCAGTCTGGCGGCCGTCACGGCCCGGCTGGCGAGCAGCGAGGCCGACGTCAAGTGGGTCGAGACGCGCAACCTCCATCTGACGGTCAAGTTCCTCGGCGACGTTCCGCCTGAGCGGTTGCCCCGCCTGCAGGAGAGCATGACTGAACTCGCGGCGGCACAGACGCCCTTCCAGTTGACCATTTCCGGCCTCGGGGCGTTCCCGTCGCTGACCGAGCCGAATGTCATCTGGGCTGGGTTGGCGGCCGGCACGAGCGAGTTGACGGCGCTCTGGAAGCGGGTAGAGGAGCACTGTGCGCGAATCGGCTTCGCTCGCGAGCGCAAACCGTTCTCGCCTCACCTGACGCTGGGGCGGCAGCGCTCGGCATACCGGCAGACAGCGCTCACCGAGGCGATTCGGGCCGCTGCCGACACATCATTCGGCGTCGTCCCGGTGTCGGGCATGACGCTCTACCGGAGCGATCTGCGCCCGACCGGACCGGTCTACACTGTTCAGGGAGAGTACGATTTCGGCGCGCGAAAGCAGTGACACGAACCGGGGCTTGTCAGCAGACGGCAGGGATGGTATACTGTTTCCAGTGGTTCCCAGTCTGTTCGAGGGGGAGAGGGTATCCATGACACTGGAGAAGCAGCGGGCGCTCGACATGGCGCTGGCCCAGATCGAAAAGCAATTCGGCAAGGGTTCCATCATGAAGATGGGCGAGGCCTCAGCCAAGATGGCGGTTGAAGTCGTGCCCACCGGCGCGCTCTCCCTCGACATCGCCCTTGGCGTCGGCGGCATGCCGCGCGGTCGCGTTGTCGAGGTGTTCGGCCCCGAGTCCTCCGGCAAGACGACCGTCGCTCTTCATGTCGTCGCCGAAGCCCAGCGCGCAGGGGGTACCGCGGCGTTCATCGACGCCGAGCACGCGCTCGACCCGGTGTACGCGAAGAAGCTGGGCGTCGATATCGACAACCTGCTGATCTCGCAGCCGGATACGGGCGAGCAGGCGCTCGAGATCTGCGAAGCACTTGTCCGCAGCGGCGCCGTTGACGTCGTCGTCGTCGACTCGGTCGCCGCGCTGGTACCGCGGGCCGAGATCGAGGGTGAGATGGGCGATTCCCATGTCGGCCTTCAGGCCCGGCTGATGTCGCAGGCGCTGCGGAAGCTGACCGGCACCATCAGCAAGTCGAAGACCATCGCCATCTTCATCAATCAACTGCGCGAGAAAGTCGGCGTGATGTTCGGCAATCCGGAGGTGACCCCGGGAGGTCGGGCGCTCAAGTTCTACTCGTCGGTCCGGCTCGATGTCCGCAAAGTCGAGACGCTCAAGCAAGGTAACGACATCATCGGCAGCCGCGTCCGCGTCAAAGTCGTCAAGAACAAGGTCGCGCCGCCGTTCAAGCAGGCCGACTTCGATATCATCTACGGCCAGGGCATTTCCAAAGAGGGCAGCATCGTCGACATGGGCACCGACCTCGACATCATCATGAAGAGTGGCGCCTGGTACTCGTACAACGATCAGCGCCTTGGCCAGGGTCGGGAGAACGTGCGCGACTACCTCAAGCAGCACCCCGATGTCTGCGCTGAAATCGAACAGAAGATCCGTGAAGCGCTGAGCATCGGTGCGATCAAAGCGGCTGCTGCCAGCGAGGACAGTGGCGGCGAGCAATAGCACCTCTACCTGAGCGGGCCGGCTCTGACCGGTCCGCTTTTCTGTCTGAAACAAACTCGCTCCGGGCCCGTGTCTTCAGTGCAGCTCCCCGATTGCGAGGTGTCGATGAATGATCAGGTTCACCAATGTCACCAAGACTTACGCCAACAGCAGCGAGCCAGCCGTCGCCGGCCTCAGCCTCACTGTCAACCCCGGCGAGATCTACGGCTTCCTCGGCCCGAATGGGGCAGGCAAGACGACCACGATCAAGATGATTGTCGGCCTGCTGCGTCCGGACTCTGGAACCATCACGGTCAACGGCATCGATGTCCGCGAAGACGCACTGTCGGCTAAGCGCCAAATCGGCTATGTGCCGGACACGCCCGCCCTCTGGGACAAACTGACGGGCCTTGAGTACCTCGGCTTCGTCGGCGATGTCTTCGCCATTCCGGCGGCGACCCGCCGACAGCGGATCGAGCAGCTCAGCGCGGCCTTCGATATCAAGGGCGCGCTCCATGAGCAACTTGGCGCGTACTCGCACGGCATGCAGCAGAAGATCCTGCTCCTTGGCGCGCTCCTCCATCAACCACCGGTCTGGATCCTGGACGAGCCGCTGGTCGGGCTCGACCCGCACACTGCCCACGTGCTCAAGGAACTGATGGCTGATCATTGCCGCAAGGGAAACACCGTCTTCTTCTCGACCCACATCCTTGACGTCGCCGAGCGCCTCTGCCACCGCGTCGGCATAATCCGCAAGGGACGGCTGATCGCGGAAGGCAGCTTGGCCGAACTGCGGGCAAAGCAGGGCGAGGGGACGCTCGAGAAGATCT
This sequence comes from Chloroflexota bacterium, assembly GCA_050261235.1. Taxonomy (GTDB): domain Bacteria; phylum Bacillota; class Sulfobacillia; order JBFLWA01; family JBLNDB01; genus JBLNDB01. The sequence goes on along the minus strand of JBLNDB010000040.1, from coordinate 28,828 downwards.
TCCTGGAGTTGACCGAAGCATGAGAGCCTTCATCGGTCTTCTCAGACTACAACTCAAGCAGCAATTCCGGCCCCGCCGCGGGCGCCGCTTCGGATCGGCCGCGGTGCTATTGCTGCCGCTGGCGTTCATCCCGCTCTTCATGATACTTGGGCAATTCTATCAGAGTATCACGATGGCCGGGGCAGCACTTGGGGCGCCGGCGGTGGGCATCGAATTGGCCATCATGGTCTCGATGCTGGCCGGCGCCATGCTCGGTCTGACCTACATCATCTCGAGCTTCTACTACTCGGCCGACCTGCAACTGCTGATACCGCTGCCAATCAGACCGGAGAGCGTGCTCTACGCGAAGTTCGTCATCCTCCTGCTGAACGAACTGGTGTCGGTGGCGGTTCTCTACCTGCCGGCCATGGTCGGGTACAGCGTCGTGATGCGCCCCGGCCCATCGTTCTGGCTCCTCGCCACCCTGACGATGCTGCTCTTGCCCGTCATCCCGCTAGGCGTCGCTGCTCTGCTGGCGATGGGCATGATGGCTCTGACCAACGGACGGGTCAACCGCGACGCCCTGAGGGTGACCTTGAGCATCGCGTTCATCGTCGTCTGGGTGGGCTTTCAGAGCTTGCAGCGCCTCTGGCTCGCCGACAGTATCGGTGGCAGCATGACTCCCCAAGGGCTGGCCGCCATGCAGCGCCTCCTGCAGTCCGGTGGCCTGCTCGAGGTGGTCGGCCGCTACTTTCCGCCGAGCGTCTGGGCGACACGGGGCATTCTCGGCCAGTGGCAGCCGCTGCTGCTGTTCGTTGCAGCCACACTGGCAGTCGCCTGCGTCCTTGCCGCCGCAGCCAGCCGCCTGTTCTACCGCGGCCTGGTCGGCGGGGATGAGCGCCGCGCCGGCCGCCGCAGCCGGACAAGCGAGCAACTCGCGGCAGCCACAAGTCGGGCGAGTTCACCGGCGGTGGCCGTTTTCTGGCGCGAGGTGCGCCAGTTCAACCGGACGCCGGTTTTCCTGATGCAGGGTCTGATGCCTGCACTGATGGCTCCCATCTACATCGTCATGCCGCTGTTGTCCCGTGGCGGTTTGGCCGCCCTGAGCGGCATCGCGAATCTCAAGAACTCGCCGGGAACGCTGATCCTGGGCGTTGGCCTGACGCAGTTCCTGCTGTCGATGACGCCTATCGCAGCGACTGCATTCAGCCGTGAGGGCGGACGGTTCTGGATGTCCCGCTCGCTGCCGCTCAGCGGTCGCGACCAGATGCGCGGCAAACTGATGCATGTCATGGCGGTCTCCGGCCTCTATGTGCTGCTGTTCACGCTGTTGGCGGTGCTGTTCGTCAGGCCCGATGCGCTGCACGTGCTGGTCTTCATCGTCGCGAATCTTCTCGGGGCGATGATTCTTGGCTGCATTGGCCTGCGCATTGACCTGGCCTCGCCCCGTCTTGATTGGACCGAGCCGCAGCAGGCGTTCAAGGGCAACTACAACAGTCTGTTCGCGTTGCTTCTCTACGCGCTGGTCGTCGGTCCGATCGGGATCATCACCGGCCTCACGGCGCGTGCCAGCGAACCGCTGGGCTATCTGGTCGGGTTGGCGCTCTTGGCTGGCGCGGCTCTCTTGGTATGGAATGAAGCGCTCGGCTTTGCCGACCGGCGCTATGATGAGATCGAACTGTAGCCGGTGCGATTGCTTGACCCGCGTGCCTCCGTGGCACGCGGGTCACTGGTTCCCAGAGGTGGGGAAGTGGTGCCCGGGATGCCAACTTGACAATAAAGGAAACTGGAGTTAAAATCCTAGTAAGGACAAGACTTTAGCGTGACTTCTGCTAACCCAGTTGCTATAGATTGCCTTTCCGGCGTGAACGGTGATCAGGTTCTTCCGCGACATTCCCCGGTATGGTGTTGGTGTACCCATCTGCGGCCATCATGCCACCAGTTCGCGGATCTATTGGGTATATGCATAGTCTCGTCCAGAAAGCCGAGTCCAAGCTCGGCTTTTCTCTGTTTCATGCATGAGCAAACGGTACACGGGAGGTGACCGACATTCCACCGCTGGTGACTGTGATAATCGTTGCTGCGGCTGCCGCCGTTGGGGTTCTCGCTGGCTACGTGGTAAGAAAGACCACGGCTGAAGCAAAGATCCGCTCCGCTGAGGATGAGGCGAGGCGCATCATCGCTCAGGCCGGCAGAGAGGCCGAAGGCAAGAAGAAAGAAGCGATCATCGAGGCCCGCGAAGACGTTCACCGGCTGCGCGCCGAACTGGAGCGCGAGACGCGCGACCGGCGCGCCGAACTGCAACGCCTTGAGCGCCGTCTGGTCCAGAAAGAAGAGAGCCTGGACCGCAAGATGGAGTCGCTCGAGAAGAAGGAAGAGGCACTCGTCGCCAAGGACCGCGAAATCGACAAGGTCCAGCAGGACATCAGAGAACTGCACTCCAAGCAACTGGCCGAGCTGGAGCGCATCTCGAACATGACGCAGCAGGAGGCCCGGGACATTCTGATGCGCAGCGTCGAGGACGAGATGAAGGCCGAGACGGCCAAGGTCATCCGCGACATGGAGACCGAGGCCAGAGAAGAGGGCGAGAAACGCGCCCGCGAGCTGATCTCACTGGCAATCCAGCGCTGCGCCGCTGACCATGTGGCCGAGACCACGGTTTCGGTCGTGCCCCTGCCCAACGATGAGATGAAAGGGCGCATCATTGGCCGTGAGGGCCGCAACATCCGTACTCTTGAGACTATGACCGGCATCGATCTGATCATCGACGACACGCCTGAAGCGGTGATCATCTCCGGGTTCGACCCGATCCGCCGCGAGGTCGCTCGTCTGACACTCGAGCGCCTGATCGCCGACGGCCGGATTCACCCGGCGCGGATCGAGGAGATGGTCGAAAAAGCGAAGAAGGAAGTCGACCAGCAGATCCGTGAAGAGGGCGAGCGCGCCACCTTTGAGGCAGGCGTGCACGGCCTCCACCCGGAGCTGATCAAGATCCTCGGCCGTCTCAAGTTCCGGACGAGTTACGGCCAGAACGTGCTCAAGCACTCGCTCGAGGTCGCTTACCTGGCCGGCGGCATGGCGGCGGAGCTTGGAGCGGATGTCGCGCTGGCGAAACGCGCCGGGCTGATCCACGACATCGGCAAGGCGGTCGACCATCAGGTCGAGGGCACCCACGTCAGCATCGGCGTCGATCTGGCGAAGAAGTACCGCGAGGCGCCGGGCGTCATCAACTGCATCGCCTCGCACCACGGCGACGAGGAACCGAAGTCGGTCGAGGCCGTTCTGGTCCAGGCGGCTGACGCGATCTCGGCGGCAAGGCCCGGAGCCCGTCGCGAGACGCTCGAGACGTACATCAAGCGGCTGGAGAAGCTTGAGGAGATCGCCGACTCCTTCGAGGGCGTCGACAAGTCCTACGCCATTCAGGCCGGACGTGAAGTGCGCATCATCGTCAAGCCGGAGAAGATCGACGACCTGGCGGCTGTCAGGATGGCCCGCGACATCGTCAAGAAGGTCGAGTCGGAGCTTGAGTACCCGGGACAGATAAAAGTCACGGTCATCCGCGAGACCCGCGCCGTCGAATACGCCAAGTGAGCACGCCGCGACCCCGGTGTCTGCCGGGGTCGCTTGCTTCGGCAGGATATGTCCGGACGGTAGTTGAACATCTGCTATACGACTGCGCTGAACTCGGGCGAACCAGCAAAGTCGCAAAGGGGGGGCTTTGTGGTGACGACTGGGGTCGACCGGCGCGATGTCTCGAACAGCGTCGGGCTTCTCATCTCCATCCTCGTCCGCTACCCGGAAGTTGGCACGATCAAGTTCGACCCGAAGCTGCAGACCCTCAGTTTCACGTTCCTGCTGCGGTCAGTCCCGAACACCGGCGATGACGGCTTCGCCGCCTGCCTCCACGAGAGTCTCGAGGCGTACAGCGTTCTTGAGGGATTGACGATGACGACGGTCTCGGTTGTCGTCTCATCCGATGACGGCATCAGCACTCTTGAGGTCACCCGCGATGTCGCCTCGCTCACCCAGACCGAGCTGGCGCTCATCGTCGAGCTGGTTCTCAGCCGGTTCCAATCTCAGCTGATTGTCGATGACAACGAGTCGCTGGTCGAGGAAGACCTGCTCGCTCAAGATGAGTTGATTCAGGAGATGCTGGCGGATTTGCAGGATGGGCGGATGGAGCGCAATCTGATCGCCTTCCGTGACGGCGGGCGCGTGCTGGTTTTCAACAAGTGAAGGCATCTCTCAGGGCCCGGGCGGGAACGACTCTCTCTGTCCGGGTCCGAACCGTCATCAGGGGGGAGTGCGAGTGAAAGTCCTGTTCATCGGCGATGTCGTCGGTGAGCCCGGTCGCGAAGCAGTGCGCGCCCTGCTGCCCGAGCTGATGCGCGATGAGGCGTTCGATTTCGTCATTGCCAACGGCGAGAACGCGGCCGGCGGCGTCGGCATTACATATGAGACCGCGCAGCATCTCTACGATGCCGGCGTTGACGCCATCACCCTCGGCAACCACGCCTGGGATCGTCGCGAGGCCCTGCACCTCGCGGCAGAGGACCGGCGCATCGTCCGCCCGGCAAATTACCCACCCGGTGCGCCGGGCAACGGCGGCGTCGTGCTGCGGGTTCGCGACGGCCTTCAGATCGGCATCATCAACCTCTGTGGGCGGGTTTTCTCGGTGCCCAATCTCGACTGCCCGTTCCGCACCGCCGACGCGCTGATCGAGACCCTTAGTCAGGAGACCAAGTGCATCATCGTCGACATGCACGCCGAGGCCACCTCGGAGAAATCGGCCCTCGGCTGGTATCTGGACGGTCGCGTGTCGGCAGTGCTGGGCACGCACACGCACGTCCAGACCGCCGACGAGCGCATTCTCCCCCGGGGCACAGCCTACATCACCGACGTCGGCATGACGGGCCCCCGCGATTCGGTCATCGGCATGAAGCGGGAGCTGGTCGTCGAGCGTTTCCTCAATCAGCTGCCCGTCCGGTTCGAAGTGGCTCAAGGCGAGGCCATATTCTCGGCTCTTTCGCTAGAAATCGACAATTTCTCCGGCCGCGCCACTGGGGTGAGGCGGATTTCCCGTATTCTGCCGTAGTCGACCCGATGTCAGACGATTTTCGGATGGAAGAGGAGGAAGAACGAGGAAGGACGGCGAAATAGCCCCCACAGAAACCAACAGGAGGGGCTGCAGTTGGACGTACTCAAGGTCTCATCGAAGTCGAATCCGAATTCCGTCGCCGGAGCTCTGGCAGGCGTCATCCGGGAGCGCGGCGGGGCGGAAATCCAGACCATCGGAGCCGGCGCGCTGAATCAGGCGGTCAAGGCGGTGGCGATCGCACGCGGCTTCGTGGCGCCCAGTGGGCTCGATCTCGTATGTATTCCGGCATTCACTGATGTCCAGATCGACGGTGAGGAGCGCACGGCCATGAAGCTGATCGTTCAGCCGCGATAGGGGACACCGGGCACAACCGCAGCGGAGGGAAACCGGCTGGCTTTCGTCAGCCGGTTCTTGTTGCTCGCGGGGCGGATTCTCGCTGGCAGGCCGGCCGCGGCAGGGATTGTCTTTCGACTGTGGAACTATCTCTGCAGACTGAAGCCCTGGATGGGCGAGAAGGGGGTCCGGGCCTTGTCCGAAACCGATGTCATGAACCTGCATCGCAGCGCGCTCGTGGTCGACACGCACTGCGACACTATCCTGAGCCTGATGCGGGGCCGCCCGTTGGGCAGCCGCAGCGACGAGGGCCACATCGACCTGCCACGACTCAAGGAAGGTGGCGTCTGCGCCCAGTTCTTCGCCTGCTTCATCGAGCCTCAGTACAAGCCCGACAAGGGACTCAGGCGCGTCATGCAGCAGCTCGACGCCTTCTACCAGGCGGTCGAGGCCAATGCGGACGCCATCGAGGTCGCTACGACCGTCGCTGACATCGAGCGCATCCATGCTGCCGGCAAGGTCGCAGGCGTTGTCGCGATCGAGGGCGGTGAGGCCATCGATGGCGACTTGGCTGCGCTGCGCATGCTCCACAAGCTTGGCATGCGGTCGTTCGGGCTGGTCTGGAACCAGCGCAATCCCCTGGCAGACGGCATCGGTGAGCGGAGGACCCACGGCGGGTTGACCAATTTCGGCGTTGACGTCGTGAAGGAGCTGAACCGTCTCGGCATCGTCGTCGACGTATCGCATCTCAACGATGAGGGCTTCTGGGACGTCATCGAGGTGTCCACCAGCCCGATCATGGCTTCACACTCCAACAGTCGCGCGATTTGCGATCACCCGCGCAATCTGACCGACGACCAGATCATTGCCCTGGCCAAGAACGGCGGCGTCATGGGCATGAACTTCTGCCCGCCGTTCGTCGCCAAGGACGGCAAAGCCACCCTCGACCAGTTGATCGACCATATCGACCACATCGTCGAGTTGGTCGGCTTTGACCACGTCGGTCTCGGCTCGGATTTCGACGGCATCTCCGACGTTCCCCAGGGGCTTGAGAATGCCTCGTGCCTGCCCAACCTGACGCGCCGGCTGGCAGAGCGCGGCTACAGCGACGAGAACATCCTCAAGATCCTTGGCGGCAGCCACCTGCGGGTGCTGCGCGCGGTCTGGCGCGGGTGAGCCGACCTGATAGTCGGGTCCCGTCGATGCAACACTAGAGTGTAACATTCGGCGCCGGACCATCGTATCACGGGTAGCCCATAATCGGAGGAGGCAATGCCATGGACATTCTTGTGGTGCAAAAATCGTGCACAGAGCTGGAATGCGACGGATTGATCGTCAACCTGTTCGAAGGCGCGACGTCTCCAGGCGGTGCGACCGGTGCGGTCGACTCGGCCCTCGATGGGGCCATCAGCGAACTGATCAGCAGCGGTGAGTTCACGGGACGGCTCGGCCAGACGGCAACTGTCAGGAGCGGTGGTCGCATTCACGCTCGGGTCGTGGTCGTCGTCGGGCTCGGCAAGGCCGAGGAATTCGACCTCGACCGCGTCCGTCAGGTGTCGGCCGCAGCCGCCCGGGCGGCGCGGAGCGCCCGCTGCTCCAGAATCGCCAGCATCGTGCATGGCGCCGGAATCGGCACGCTTGATGTGGAAGCCGCCGCGCAGGCGACGGTCGAAGGAGCATATCTCGGGCTGTACCGGTTCACTGCCCACCGGCAGGAGAAGGCGGAGCCCCAGCCGCGGGAATTCGTGCTGGTCGAACGGGACGCCAAGAAGATCGAACGGGTGGCGGCCGGCGCCAAGCGTGGCCGGGTGACGGCAGAAGCTGCTGCCTGGGCCCGCGACCTGACGAATGAGCCGGGCAACTACATGACGCCAGCGCTGATGGCCAAGGCTGCCGCGCAAATGGCACAGGAGTTCGGCCTCAAGGTGACGATCCTCGAGGAAGCCGATATGGAGCGAGAGGGCATGGGGGCTCTGATGGGGGTCGCGAGAGGCTCCGATGAGCCGGCCAAGCTCATTGTCCTCGAACATTCGGGTGGCGGGCAGGAGAAGATCGCCATTGTCGGCAAGGGTCTGACCTTCGACAGCGGCGGCATCTCGCTCAAACCCGGCGAGAATATGCACTACATGAAGGACGATATGGCCGGGGGCGCGGCAGTGCTCGCCGCCATGCGCATCATCGCGCAACTGGCGCCGCACGCGACCGTCTACGGCATCGTGCCGGCGACCGAGAACCTGCCGTCCGGGCGCGCGCTGAAGCCGGGCGACGTCGTCACGGCGATGAACGGCAAGACGATCGAGATCATCAGCACCGACGCCGAGGGCCGGCTGATTCTCGCTGATGCTGTCGCCTATGCCGTCAAGCTGGGAGCTGACAGGATCATCGACATCGCCACCCTGACCGGCGCCTGCGGTGTGGCCTTGGGAAACCAGACGGCGGCCATCATCAGCAACAACGATGAGTTGACGCGCCAGATCAAGCAGGCCAGCGCCCAGACCGGCGAGCGGACATGGGAACTGCCCGCTTTCCACGAATACAAGGAGCAACTCAAGAGCGACGTCGCCGATCTCAAGAACTCAGGCGGCCGCAACGCCGGCACGATCACCGGCGGCCTGTTCATCGGCGCTTTCGCCGGCGATCGGCCCTGGGCCCACCTCGACATCGCCAGCATGGCCTGGACCGATCAGGAGACCGGCTATCGTGTCAAGGGTGCCACCGGCTTCGGAGCGAGGTTGCTGGCACAGCTCGTGATGAACCTTGCCGCCAAGTAGTGCGACGGGCGATGTGAACGTCGTCGCCGACTTGCACATCCATACTACCGCCTCGGATGGGCGGTTCTCACCGGCCGAGTGCGTGGCCAAAGCCACCGCGCTTGGCCTGCGAGCTATCGCGGTGACCGACCATGACACGATGGCGGGCGTCGCCGAGGCGCAGGCGGCGGCGACCAGCCTCGCCGTCCTCTCAGGCGTCGAGTTCGGCTGTCACTGGGACAATCGCCCGGAGATAGAGGTTCACATCTTGGGCTACGGCTGCACTGCCGACCATCCCGAACTGGCTGCGGAACTCCAGGCGCTGCGCAATGCCCGTGACAGCCGGGCAGAGGCCACGGTCAGCAAGCTCGCCAGCCTCGGCCTGACAATTGACCTCGCCGATGTGATGAGGCTCGCCGGCGGCGGCAGCGTCGGGCGTCCACACATCGCCCAGGCTCTGCTCGAGCGCGGCTATGTCGATAGCGTCGCCGATGCGTTCAGCCGCTACCTCTCGCCCGGAAAACCGGGATATGTCGGCCACTACCGACTGTCGACGCAGCGTGCGATCGAACTCATTACCTTGGCCGGCGGTGTCCCGGTTCTCGCTCATCCTGGACTGATCGGCAACGCCGGCGTCGTCGCGGCGGTGATCTGCCAGGGTATTCGTGGCATCGAGGTCTGGCATCCGCAGCACACGCCAGCGGATGTCCGCTTCTACCGGCGGCTCGCTCGGCAGCGAGGGTTGCTGGCAACCGGCGGCTCGGACTTCCATGGCATCGGGCCTGACGGCAGCGAACTCGGCAGTTGCGGCGTGGCACTGGAGCAACTGGTCGATCTGCAAACTGCCGTGGCTTCGGCTTGAGAAGACTGCGATACGGCGAAACGGCAACGGGATTCCCGCGAGGGGAGTCCCGTTGCCTCATTGTCAGCCGCCTTTGTGGTTAAGCTATCGGCGTTGGCAGGTGTCCGGCAGGAACGGCCCGGTTTCGTTGATTGTGGGGTGACGCGACCTGAGCACGGCCGGCACGGACTCGCTGTTCGTCATACCGGTCCTCAACCTTCCGGTCACCGGAGCCGTGACCACGATGTGGGCGATTATGGCTGTCGTGGCCGTGACCGCTTGGCTCGGCACGCGCCGCCTGATGCCGGTGCCCGGTCGCCTGCAGGCAGCCCTGGAACTGATGATCGAGGGCCTGCAGTCGTTCTTCGCCAGCATTCTTGGCCGCGCTCGCGCGCGGCAGTTCCTGCCGCTGCTCGCAAGTCTGTTCCTGCTCATCATTGCCTCTAACTACGCCGGCTTGCTTCCGGGCGCCGGCCACCTGCGCTGGCTCGAGACGCCGACCAGCAACTGGGGGACCACCGCCGGTCTGGCGATTGTCGCCTTTGTTGCCACGACGGGCTATGGACTGGTGGTGCGGCGGCTCGGCTACTTCCGCCGGTTCGTCGAACCGCGCGCGCTGGCACCGGTGATGATCCCGCTCGGCATCATCGAGGAGCTCACGCGCCCATTCTCACTCTCGCTCCGCCTGACCGCCAATGTCTTCGCTGGCGAGACGCTGGTGCAGACCTTGCTGTCAGTCTTCCCATACGGTCTGCCAGTGGTGCCGATGCTGCTGGAAGCGTTCTTCGGGTTCATCCAGGCGCTCATTTTCTCGTTTCTCACCGCGATCTACATCCATATGGCCATAGAAGAATGATGTCAGCCAGAGTCAGAGGAGCGTGGCGCGTTTGAACGGGGCGGTAGCCATCGGAGTGTTTGCGGGACTGGCGGTCATCGGCATCGGGCTGGCCGCCCTCGGGTCGGCGAGCGGGCAGGGGCGGGCAGCGGCTTCGGCAATGGACGCGATCGCACGCCAGCCGGGGGCGTTCGGCGACATCCGCTCGACGCTGCTCGTCGCACTCGCTTTCATGGAGACACTGACGCTGTTCGTGTTCGCGATGATCCTGTTGCTGACGTTCCTCATTCCGGCCTGGGTCCGCTAGCCGGGGGTGGAGCGATGAAATTCGGACGTCCGGAACTGGTCTGGTCGATCATCAACTTCGCGGTCTTCGCAGTGATCATGACGCGCCTGCTCTACCGTCCGCTGGTCACCATGCTCGACGCGCGGGCGGAAGCCGTCGCTCGCCAACGTGAACAGGCGGAGCGGGCAAGGCTGGCGGCCGAGGAACTGCAAGCGCAAAGTGAAGCCGCTCTGGACGAAGCCCGGCGGCAGGGGGAGAGAATCGTCGCCGACGCCGCCCAACGGGCCCGGGAGGTCGGCGATCAGATCATGGCCGACGCGCGCAGGGCCGCTGACGCCTTCCTGGCCGAGGCCCGCGCAGCCAGCCGCCGTGAGCGGGAGATGATGGTGGCCGACCTCCGGCGCGCGGTCGGCGAGCTTGTGATCGCTGCCGCACAGCAGGCGCTGGCGCGCAATCTTGATGAGGCGCTGCGGCATGAGCTGGTCCGGGAAGCGACGCACTCCCTGCAGTCCCTCCAATGAGCAACGATCTGGTCGCGCAGCGGTATGCCGAGACGCTGCTGGACCTGGCCAGCGAGCGCGGCGAGGTCGAGCTGATCCTGGCACAGCTCGACCGCCTGCGCGAGGTGGCCAAGCTAACACCTGAGCTGTCGGCTGCGCTGTCGAATCCCGGGCTTGACGACGCGGCCAAGAAACACCTGCTCGCGACCGCTCTGCCTGAAGCGCCGCAAGTCCTGCTGGATTTCTTCAGCGTGCTGGTGGACCGACAGCGAGCCACCCACGCCATCGCGATTGCCGACGCCTTCCGAACGCTGGCGGAAGAGCAGCTGAGCGTCGTCGACGTGCACGTGACCAGCGCCGTTGCTTTGACCGCGGCAGAGGAGAGCTCGCTGCAGCAGCGCCTGGCGGTTCTGACCGGCGCCACAGTGCGGCTGTCGGTCGCGGTCGAGCGGGACCTGATCGGCGGTCTGGTGGTGAGAATCGGCGACCGCCGCATTGATCTCAGCATTCGCACGCGGCTTGACCGTCTGAGAGAACAGATGGTCGGCCACTGACGCCCGACGGCGAGGTGAGACAATTGGCGCGCCCCGACCCGGAGGAAATCAGCGCCATCCTGAAGTCCGAGATCGAGCAGTACCGGGCGGGGGCCGAGGTTGCCGAAGTCGGCCGCGTCCTCCAGGTTGGCGACGGCATCGCCCGCGTCCACGGCCTCTCCCGCACGATGGCGTCGGAACTGCTTCGATTCCCGGGCGGCGTCCACGGCATGGCGCTCAACCTCGACGTTGACAGCATCGGCTGCATTCTCCTCGGACCCTATGAGGACATCCGCGAGGGCGACGAGGTCAGCCGGACGGGCCGGATCGCCGACGTACCGGTCGGCGACGCCCTGCTCGGCCGAGTGGTCAATCCGCTCGGCGAGCCGATCGACGGGCGCGGTCCGATCACCACCGACCAGCGGCGCGCCATCGAAGGTCCCGGGCCGGGCGTCATCGACCGCCAGTCGATCCACGAGCCGCTGGCGACCGGCCTCAAGGCGATCGATGCGCTGACGCCGATCGGGCGCGGGCAGCGCGAGTTGATCATTGGCGACCGTCAGACCGGCAAGAGCGCCATCGCCGTCGACACGATCCTCAATCAGCGCGACACCGGGGTGAAGTGCATCTATGTCGCGATCGGCCAGAAGGTGTCGGCGGTAGCCGCTCTGGTTGACCAACTCCGGGCGGCAGGCGCGATGACATACTCGACGGTGGTCGTGGCCTCAGCCGGCGATCCCGCCCCGCTTCTCTACATCGCTCCCTACGCAGGCGTGGCGATGGGTGAGCATTTCATGTACAACGGTGGCCATGCGCTGATCGTGTTCGACGACCTGACCAGACACGCCGTTGCCTATCGCGAGTTGTCATTGCTCCTGCGCCGCCCGCCTGGGCGCGAGGCCTTCCCGGGCGATGTCTTCTACCTGCACGCCCGCCTCCTGGAGCGCGCCGCCAAGCTGAGCCCTGAGCACGGCGGCGGGTCGCTGACGGCACTGCCGATCATCGAGACCCAGGCCGGCGATATCCACAGCTACATTCCGACCAACGTCATCTCGATCACCGATGGACAGGTGTTCCTCGAGGCAGACTTGTTCTTTGCCGGCGTCCGTCCGGCCGTCAACTATGGCATCTCGGTCTCGCGCGTCGGCGGTGCCGCACAGGCCGAGCCGATGCGCCAGGTCGCTCCGTCGCTCCGCGTCGATCTGGCGCGCTACCGTGAGTTGGCGAGCTTCGCCCAGTTTGTTTCGGACCTCGACAAGGCGACGCGCTCGCGGCTGGAGCGCGGCAAGCGGATCGTCGAACTCCTGAAGCAGGGCGAGCATCAACCGATGCCGCTGGCAGAACAGGTCATCGCCATCTTCGCCGGTGTCCAGGGGTATCTTGATGACGTGCCGGTCGACGCTGTCGCAAGATTCGAGAAGGAGTTGCTCGCGTACATGCGACGCGAGCACAAGGATCTGCTCGCGTCGATCGTCCCGGACGAGCGGTTGAGCGATGCTGTCATCGAACGACTCAGAGCAGCGGTCACGGCGTTCAAGCAAGTGTTCGACACCCAGTCGGGACGGGATGGTGATCGACCTGCCAAGCGGCATCCGCGAACTGAGGCGGCGGATTCGAGCCATCCGCGGCACTGAGCAACTGACAAAGGCGATGAAGATGATCGCCATCGCACGCCTGGGTGGGGCAGAGCAGCGAGTCAGCGCCGCCCGGGCATACGCCCACGCGATTCGAGCCATCCTGGCCGATCTCGCCGCGGCCGGGCACCGGCCGCGGGAGTTGGCGTCGCTGCAGACGCCACGCGACGTGAAGCGCGATCTATACATCGTGTTCGCCAGCGACCGCGGCATGGCGGGAAGCTTCAACCACAATCTCGTGCAGGCCACACTCGCCGCGATGGGCAGGCACCGCGCCACCGAGCACACTGTGATGCCGATCGGCCGGCGCGGGCTGCAGTACTTCCGACGACTCGGCGTGCCACTCACAAAAGGCTACACTTCGGTCTCCGCTGAGACCTCGTACCGACTCGCCGCGGCGATCGCGACCGAAGTCAGCCGGGACTATGCCGGTCGAGTCTATGACGAGGTCTTTCTCGTCTACAACGAGTTCGTCAACGCACTGGTCCAGCGCCCGACGGTTCTGAGGCTCCTGCCGTTGTCGCCGGAGGAATGGACGCCGGCCGAGCCGCAGTCGATCTATGACTATCTGCCGTCCTCGCAGGCCGTGCTCGACCGGCTGATCCCGCGCTTCCTCGAGGCCCAGGTCTACTGGGCTGCGATCCAATCTCGCGCGAGCGAACACGGTGCCCGTCTGACCGCTATGGGAACCGCGACAGAGAACGCCGAGGAGATGCTCCACCGCCTGACACTGTCGCTTCATCGCGCCCGGCAGACGCAGGTCACCGCTGAACTGGCCGAGATCGTCGGCGGACGGGCCGACACCGGCGGCGGATGATTGGAGGTCCTCGGCTTGCCGACAGACAGCCCCGATACATTTGGTCGTGTCAAGCAGGTCATCAGTGCCGTCGTCGATGTTGCGTTCAAGGCGGGGGCGCTGCCGCGGATCCACGACGCTCTGCTCATCTCCGGCAGCGACCAGACGGCTGCCGGAGTAGACCCAGGGTTGCGCTTGACGCTCGAGGTCGCCCAGCACCTCGGCAACGACGTCGTCCGCTGCGTGGCGATGTCGTCGACCGATGGCCTCCAGCGCGGCCTCTTGGTCAGGAATACCGGCGCGCCGATCAGCGTTCCAGTCGGCGATGCCGTGCTCGGCCGGATGGTCAATGTGCTCGGCGAGCCAATCGATGCCGGCGACCCGCTCCAGGCCGAACTGCGACTGCCGATCCACCGGGCACCGCCACCGTTCGCCGAGCAGAAGCCGGCGCAGGAACTGCTTGAGACGGGGATCAAGGTGATCGATCTGCTGGCGCCGTTTCCCCGCGGCGGCAAGATCGGCCTGTTCGGTGGCGCCGGACTTGGCAAGACGACGATTCTGATGGAGCTGATCCACAACGTCGCCTACCACCACGGCGGCTATTCCGTCTTCTGCGGCGTCGGCGAGCGGACGCGGGAAGGGCACGCGCTCTGGAAAGAGGTCCGCGAAGCCGGCATCCTCGACAAGACAGCGCTGGTCTTCGGCCAGATGAACGAGCCGCCGGGCGCGCGCCTGCGAGTGGCCCTGACCGCGTTGACGATGGCCGAGTACTTTCGCGACGAGCAGCATCAGGATCTGCTGCTGTTCGTCGACAACATCTTCCGCTTCACGCAAGCCGGCTCTGAGGTTTCGGCCCTGCTCGGCCGGCTGCCGTCGGCGGTCGGCTACCAGCCGACGCTGGCCAGCGAGATGGGCTCGCTTCAGGAGCGCATCACGTCGACAAGCAAGGGTTCGATCACGTCGGTTCAGGCGATCTACGTCCCGGCCGATGATCCCACCGACCCGGCGCCGGCCACGACGTTCGCCCATCTCGACGCGTCGATCTATCTCTCACGAACCGTGTTCGAACTTGGCCTCTATCCGGCAATCGATCCACACGCCTCATTTTCCCGCATTCTCGAGCCGCGCATCGTCGGTCAGGACCACTATGACGTCGCGCGCGGCGTCCAGCGCATTCTCGAGCGATACGCCGAGCTGCAGGACATCATCGCCATCCTCGGGATGGATGAACTGTCCGAGGAGGACCGCCGGACGGTTGCCCGTGCCCGCAAGGTCCAGCGGTTCCTCACGCAGCCGTTCTCGGTCGCGAGCGCGTTCTCGGATCGGACCGGGAAGTATGTCGCGGTTGCCGACACCGTCCGCGGCTTCGGGGAAATCCTCGCCGGCGACCACGATGACCTGCCTGAGGAGGCGTTCTACATGACCGGGACGATCGAGGAGGCCGTGGCACAAGCCGAAAAGCTGGGTCTGGCGCCATGACCCGCGGTCGAGAGGCATCTGTGATTCGCTTGGAAGTCATCAGTCCGGCGCGGACTGTCGTCGATACGGACGTCGAGATGGTCGTCCTGCCGGCGGAGGACGGCTTGATCGGCTTTCTCCCCGGTCATGCGCCGACGGTGGTCGCCATGGCTCCCGGGGTGTTGTCCTACACGCGCGGCCATGAGACGCTCCGCCTCGCAGTCGGCGGCGGCTTCTGCGAGGTGACGCCGGCGCGGGTGCTGGTACTGGCGGACAGCGCGGAACGGAGCGATGAAATCGATGTCGAGCGCGCCCGTGCCGCTTTCGAACAGGCGCGGGCCAGGCTCGACCGGGAGCTCTCGGATCGCGACCACGAGCGTGCCGAGGCGGCACTCAAACGGGCCACTGCCAGACTGCAGGTCGCGGGTGCGTGGCGCCGCAAGTTCGCCTACACCGGACGGGCTGGCCGGCGCCGCGCGCCAACGGCAGAGGAGCGTGATGAAACGTGAGCAACGCCGCCCGTGCCGGGCGGCGTCCACAGCGCTGCGCAGCCTGCGCATATTGCAGCAGACTGCCAGCTATAATATCTTACCAAAGAATCCATTGGAGGTGCCCGCGTTGACCGAGGCGGACGAGCTTAGTTACTTGCGCAGGCGCCTGACCTCGCTTGAGGAGCAGGTTCAACGCCTGCGGCTCGGGCGACGGGTCTTGATGAACCTGTTGCTCACTCAGGAGCAGGTGAAGCGGGCAGAAATCAGCCAACTGCGCGCTGAGAACCAACGCCTCCGACGAGTGTACCAGGACAACGGGCTGCGACTTGTCGAGGGGCGGGCGCAGCACGACTGAACGACCTATTGCTCCCGATGGTGCTCGCTCTCAAGGCTGCCGCGACCGTTCTCGAGGTCGACGACCCAGCGGTTCGACCACCAACCCTGAACCGGGTTGTGGAAGATGTGCAGGAGTTCGTCGCTGACTTCTTCATCGGCCGGCGTGATGCGACGCGGTCTCTGAAACGGCCTGACATTGGACGCCCGGGCGCGCTTCACGGAACTCACCCCTTCTCCAAGGGGCAGCCAGAGGCTGCCTCTTTTCGCTAGCCTGCCGCGCCTCGTCGCGGGGTATGCCCGGTAGTTGCTGCCTGCGGGTGCGGTCATGCCACGGCGCAGGAACCCCGGGCAGCAGCAAGAATCATACGGGAGATGCGGTTTCGAGTCAGGGAAACAGGAGGGAGCAGCAGTGGCACGTGTTGTCGACTTCAATTCAGACCTCGGCGAGAGCTTCGGCACATACCGGCTCGGCGACGACGAGGCGGTCCTTGCAGCAGTGACATCGGCCAACGTCGCATGCGGCTATCACGCCGGCGATCCGGCGGTCATGAGGCGGACCCTGGCAATCTGCAAACAGCGCGGCGTGGCGCCCGGAGCCCATCCCGGCTACCCGGACCTGCTTGGCTTCGGGCGGCGCGCTATGGCCGTCAGCCCGGACGAAGTCTACGATTACGTTCTCTATCAGATCGGCGCGCTTCACGCCATGGCCCGGGCCGCGGGCGTGGAACTGCAGCACGTCAAGGCGCACGGGGCGATGTACAACCAGGCCGACGTCGACCCGCGCCTCGCGCAGGCGATCGCCAGCGCGATCAAGGCATTCGACCCGGAGCTGATCCTGGTCGCGCCGGCGACATCGGCGATGGCCGCGGCCGGACAGGCCCTGGGATTGCGCGTGGCGGCAGAGGTGTTCGCCGACCGGGCCTACACGGCGGAAGGCCGCCTGGTGGATCGCAAGCTGCCCGGGGCGATGATCACGGATCCCCGCGAGGCTGCGGCGCGCGTCCTCGAGATGGTCGAACACGGGGTTGTGACAGCCATCGACGGCACCAAGCTGCCAGTCAAGGCTGACAGTGTCTGCGTCCATGGCGATTCGCCGTCGGCGGTCTCGTTCGCCGTGACGGTCCGCCAGGCTCTGGTCGAACGCGGGATCGAAGTCCGCCCGCTGCGCGAATGGCTGAGTTGACAGACCTCAGGTGTCTTCCCTGCGGCGATCGGGCGCTGACCATTGAGCTCGGCGACACGATCGACCTCGCGCTGAACCGTCGTGTCCTGGCATTGGCGCAGGCCCTGAACAGCCTCAGCGGCGTGGTCGAGACGGTGCCGACCTACCGGTCGCTGCTGGTCGAGTTCGACCCGGCGCGGCTGACCCCGGACGAGATCGTCGCCTGCGCCCGGGCTGCGCCGGTGAGCACGGATGCGACACGGATGGTGCGTCGTGTCACGTTGCCGACCGTCTACGGGGGCGAGTACGGACCCGACCTCGCGCACGTCGCCGAGGTGCACGCGCTGTCTGTCGACGAGGTCATCGACATCCACACCGGACGCGACTATCCCGTGTTCATGCTCGGCTTCAGCCCGGGCTTCCCATACCTTGGCGGGCTCGATGAGCGTATCGCCACGCCGCGTCTCGACCGTCCCCGGACGAAAGTCCCGGCCGGCAGCGTCGGCATCGCCGACCGTCAGACCGGCGTCTACCCACAGTCGACGCCGGGCGGCTGGCAGATCATCGGCCGGACGCCGGCGCCACTGTTCGATCCGCGGGCGGCGGAACCGGTGCTGCTGCGAGCCGGCGACCTGCTGCGCTTCCGCCGCGTCACGGCGGACGAGTACGAAGCCATCGTCGCTGCAGTGGGGGCAGGCCGGTACACGCCCGAGACGGAGGTGGTCGCCGGTGCTTGAGATTCTGGCGGCTGGCCCGCTGACGACCATTCAGGACCTGGGCCGCCATGGGCACCAATCGCTCGGCGTGCCGGTCTCAGGCGCGATGGACCTTGACTCGCTGCGTCTGGCGAACATCCTCTGCGGCAATCCCCCAAGTCTGCCGGCGCTTGAGGCGACCTACGCCGGCTTCGAGGCCATCTTCCATGCGCCAGCCGTCGTCGCCGTCACGGGCTCGGACCTTGGGGTCGCGGTCAACGGCACGCCCGTGCCGCGGCACCGCCCGTTGTCGGTTCAGGCCGGAGACGTCCTGTCGCTGTCCGGAGGCCACGGCCTGCGGTGCTATCTCGCGATTGCCGGCGGATTCAAGCTGGAAGCGTTCCTCGGCAGTTGCTCGGCCTACCTCCGGGGTGGTTTCCCCGGTCTCTGCGGCCGGCCGTTGCGTGCCGGCGACCGGCTCGACTTCGCCCGCCCTCCGGGACCGGGTGAGATCGCCCGGCTGACGCGCCAGGCGCTGCCGGACTGGTTCGCGCCGAACCTGCCAGCGGGCGGCGCGGTGACGCTGCGGGCAGTGCTCGGGCCGCAAGCTGACCATTTCGATGCGGCAGGCGTCGAGCACTTTCTCGGCTCGCCCTGGCAGGTCAGTCGCGAGTCAGACCGCATGGGTTGCCGCCTGGAAGGCGAGCCGCTCCCGGGAGCACGGTCAAAGCAGATCATCTCCGACGGCGCCGCACTGGGAGCGATCCAGGTGCCCGGCAACGGGCTGCCGATCATCCTGCTGGCCGACCGTCAACCGACCGGCGGCTATCCGAAGATCGCCACCGTCATATCGGCCGACGTACCACTACTGGCGCACTGCCACCCGGGGACCGAGATTCGCTTCGTCTCCGTGCCGTGGGCCGAGGCGGTGGACGAGGCGCGGCGCCATGACGAGGCGCTCCGCCGCCTGGCCGCCGAGCTGGCCGTGGCGCGGGCGACGGTTCGCTGCCGACTGAGCATCGACGGCGTCCGGTTCGACGCGGCGGTAGAGCCGCTGGACTGAACGCCGGTGCAACATGGTACCGACACACGAGCAGTGGTGGGCAGATGCCCACAGCTGCGTCGTTTTTTCCGCGCCAACCTACGAGCCGCCGAACGTAGCGACAATCGCGTTGCCAAGATACCCGGCCGCCAACTCTGCCTCTTCGCGGCGCTGCGACTGGGTGCCGATCTCGACCAGCAGCACGCCCGCGTCGACATCCTGATTGTAGCTGCCCTGCCCATAGAAGATGCCCTTGATCAGTCCCGGGTAGAGCCTGTCAGCGGTCGCCTTCAGCCGTTCCGCCTCGTAACGGTTCACCTGCAACAGCGGGTTCTGTCTGCCGACGACGATCATGATGCGCGCCACGGTCCGCCCGTCGATCTGCGTCCGATAGGTGTCAGGCGGCGGCGTATCCCGATGGACGTCGTAGATCGCATAGGGCTTGTAGCGCTGCATGTCCTGGACGACGGTCCGCCGGGAGCGGACATAGGCGTTGGCATCATGGGGGAGGTGACTGGTCGTGTCGTGAATCGCCTGAAACCCGCGCACGCGCAGCATCTCGGCCAGCGCCGCGCCGACCTGGAGAACGCCGCCGCCGGTGTCGGTGTTCGCCTTGCCGTCGGTCGGCGCGTACGACTCGTCGTCGTGACTGTGGTAGATCACAATCGTCTTCGGCTGGCCGCCCACGGGAATCGTCGCTGTCATCGCCGTCGCCGGCACAGCCTGTGCTTCGCCGCCCTGCGCGGCCGCCGCCAGCGCCGCATCGTCCGCCGGCAGGCCCGTCTGTGGCACGACTGTACCGGTGTACTTGACTCTGGCGGTCCTGCCCAGCACCCGTTCGACGACGTAACGGCGGTTCTGGTCATCGACGAAGGCATCGCCTGCCGCCACCGAAATGGCGGTGGCGAGGACGAGGTTGCCCTGCTCGTCGACCAGAGTGTAGTAACCTGACCGCAGCTCGCCGTGCGGCCCGCGTTCAGGGTTGAGGGCCGGCGAGCGCCATGCCCAGGCCGCGACCACAGCGGCGATGGCAAGCACCGCGCCCAGTCCCAGCCAGCGTCTCCCAGTCATCCCGGCCCCTCCTCAGATAACGGTCTCCTGTCCATTATCCCCGCCCGATGGGAGCATCATCCCAGCGCTCCCTCAGGCAGTGCGAGAGGATAGGGTCTGCTGGCGTCGAATTCCGCAATTGCCAAGCATCAGTGAGTGAGGTGTCATTGTGCCTGTCCGATTCCTTCATTGCGGCGATCTGCACCTCGGACACGACTACTACGGCAGCGAAGAGCGGGCGGGGGACTTTGCCCGCTCGTTCTCACACATCGTCGACACGGCCATGAGCCGTGCCGTATCATTCGTCATCATCGCCGGCGACCTGTTCGACCGGCGCAACATCAACGCCCAGACTCTGAACTGGGTGATGCCGGAACTGGAGCGACTGCGAGCGGCGGCGATCCCGGTCGTGGCCATCGAGGGCAACCATGACAAGGCGTTCTTCCAGGACAAGATGTCGTGGCTGGAGTGGCTGGCCCAGCGCGGCTATCTGTTCCTGCTCAAGCCGTCGCATGATGAGGGCCGGATGACACTGCCGCTTTGGGATGAGACGCTCCGGCGCGGAGCCTGTCTTGATCTGCCAGAGGCTCGCATCTACGGGTTGGGGTACCTTGGCGCGCTGACCCGACACCGGCTCGCGGAATGCGCCGAGCTGCTCCCGCCAGCCGGCGACCGGCTGACCATCCTCGTCCTGCACGCCATCGTCGGCAGAGACGCGCTTGGCGACGCTGCCGGCCTCGCCCCGGTTCAGGTCGAGCCGCTGCGTGACCGGGTCCACTACCTGGCACTCGGCCACCGCCACGGACGCCTCGACGACGGCCAGTGGGTGTACAGCCCCGGGGCGCCCGAGGCCTGCGACATCGCCGAGAGCGATCAGGAAAAGGGCTTCTACCTGGTCACTGCGGAGGGCGCGACGCTCACCGCCGAATTCATACCGTCTGTTCGTCGCCCGTCGCAACGCGTGGCGGTCGATGTCAGCGGCGCCGCCGATGCGGCGGCGGCAGTTGCGATGGTGCGCGCTGCTGCAACGCGGTGCGCGCCGGCGCCACAGAGCATGCTGCAGGTCGCTATCACCGGGATAGTCGACTGGAGCCCGGCCGGGCTTGACCTGCCGGCCCTGCGCGAGTGTCTGGTCGCCGATCACGATCTGCTGCTGGCTGAGGTGGTCAATGAGATCAACGTCACGCGGGGCGGCGAACCGGGACAGCTGGCGCTCGCTCGCGACAAGATCGAGCGGCAGGTCATCGAGCAGCTGGTGCGCGGCCATGCGCCGTTCGCCGCTGACACTGAGGCCGCCGCCAACTTTGTCCTCCAGGTCAGGCAGCTGGTCGCTGAGGGAGCCACGGGACGCGACATCGCTGAAGCTGCCTTGGCCCTGGCCGATGCGCTGGCGGGCGCCGCTCCCGGCGCTGACGGTGGGGAAGGGGGCAGCCGCTGATGCTGATCCGGCGTGTCAGCCTCCGCAATGTTAAGAGCTATGAGCAAGCCGAGATCGCGTTCCAGCCAGGCATCAACTTCGTCTGCGGCGAGAACGGCGCCGGCAAGACGACCATCATCGAGGCGATCGGTTACTGCCTGTTCGGTCACCTGCCCTACAACCTCGCGGAGTTCCTCCGCAACGGGCAGGGCAAGGGCAGCGTCAGCGTGGTGTTCACGGCCCGTGACGGCTGCGACTATCAGGTGACGCGCGAATTCGACGGCCGCGCATCGAAGGGCCCGCGCGTCGCCGACGGCGCCGGCAACGCCGTTGACCTTCACGGCAGCGCCGACTATGACGCCTGGTTCCGGGCGACGGCCGGGCTCGAAGCCGACGTGTCGCCAAGACACCTGTTCGAGCAGGTCCTCGGCGTCAGCCAGGGGACATTCGCGGCGCCGTTTCTGCAGAGCGCCAGCGTCCGGCGCACCGTCTTCGACACCCTGTTCCGCGTCAACTCGTTCCGGGCCGCACACAACGGCGCCCTGCCAGCGGTGAACGAACTGCGCGACCGCATCATCGCCCGTGAGAAGGACGAGGCGCTGGTCGCCCAGCGTCTTGAGCCGCTGCCAGCGCTGCGTCAGGAACTCGATCAGGTCAGACTGGCCCGTGAGTCAACGCAAACCGATTTGGCCAGCGCTCGGGCGGCTTTGGCAGCGGCCGAGGGCGAAGCGGCCGCGCTGAGGCGATTGGCCGACGAAGTGGCCGCCGCCGAGAAGAGCGCCGTCGCGCTCGAACGGCAAGCAGAGGCTGCGGTTGACCGCGAGCGACGCCTGCGGGAAGATATCGCCCGCTGTCAGGCTGCCCGCGACCAGGTCGAGGCGACGCGCGAAGCGCACCAGCGGTATCTCGCCGTAGCAGTCGACATCGCTGCCTGTGAGTCGCGGACTGCCGAACTGGCCGGTCTCGAGCGGAAGCTCCAGGCCGCTGACCGGCAGTTGGCTGACCTTGCTGCGCGGAGCGAACAGGGCGAGGCTGCCTATCTGGGCCGCCTCACAGAGTTGACCAACGAGCAGGCAGGACTCGCCGGTCTGACCGCCGCCGCCGAGGCAGAGCTGTCGACGGCCACGGCTGAGGTGACCCGACTGGCCGGCTGCCGCGCTGAGTTCGCTGGCTGCATGTCAGCTCGCGACGCTGTCGGGCAGGCGGCCCGCGCTGCGGCAGCATCCGTGGCGACGGCTGCGGCCGCCGCCGACCGGGCGCGCGACGTCACCGAGCGTCTGGCGGAACTGGAGGGGCGCCTCGCGGCGCGGGAGCGACTGCTGGCGTCCGCCGCTGCGCTGACCGAACGCGAGGCCGGCCTGCGCGCGGCGCAGATGTCGTTGGCCAACACGGAGGAGCGGCTGAAGCTGGTCCGTGACAACCGGTCGCGGGCCGAAGATGGACTTTGCCCGTTCCTCGGAGTCGAGTGCGCCACCCCGGGCCTCGATTTGGCCGCCCGATTCGATGGTGTCATAGTTGAGCTTGAGCGCCAGCAGGAGGCGCAGCGGCTGTCCGTAGCCGCCGCTGAGGCCGATGTGAGGGAGGCGGTCGATGCCGGCCGCGCCCTGGCAGCCCTCGAGAGCGCAGCGACAGAGCGGGCGCGCATGGCCGACGAGAGCCGCCAGCTGGACGCGAAGGCGCGGGCGGCGCTCGCTGCAGTGTCCCGGCAGGGACAGGTCCTGGCTGCCCTTGCCGAAGCGCTGGTCGCGGCGCCGGTGGCTGCGATCGACGCTGGCGCCGGGCCCGCCCTGGCTGCCGCCGCCGCCTCGGCTCAAGCTGCCGCGGTCTGGATCGGCGCCGGCCTTACTGAGCCGAGTGCCGGCGAGGCTGCTGACTGGCTCAAACGCGCGCGCGCCGCCCTTGAGGAGAATGAACAGGCTGCAACAGTCGCCTTGGCGACACTGGACGCTCGCCTGACGGCGCTCCAGAGCGATGCCAGCGGCGCCGTTCGCAGCCTCGAGACGAAACTGTCCGGGCTGCGGCTGCAGCAACGGGCCAATCACGATGCACTGACCGCGCTCGCCGGGCAGCGTGCCGAGCTTGACCGGCTGAAGAGCCGCCAGTCTGCTCTGGTCGGAGAGTGTGAGCGCCTGCGGGCGGCGATCGACAGTGCCGGCGACCCGCGGGCGGAACTCACCAGGTTGCGCGAGCAGCAGGCGACTGACACGCCGGCGCACGAGCTGTTCATCCGGCATCTGCCTGATGCCGAGCGGCTGCCGGCGTTGCTCGCCGAGGCCGAGGCCGTCAGTGCGTTGCGGACCTCGCTGGCGAAGGAGCAGGAAGCGCTCGCAGCGCGTCTCGCCGACTTGCGCCGGCAGTATGATCCGGAACGTCTGGCCGAGCTTGAGCAGAAGGTGCGCCTGAGTCACGCGCGAATCGCGGGACTTGAGCAACAACTGACTGATCTGAAGGCGCGCGAGCAGTCACTCGGCAGGCAGTTGTCGGAACTGGAGGCGCTGCAGGCCAAGCAGGCCGCACTGGCGGTCGATTTGGCCCGCCATCGGACTGCCCTGACGCTGCTCGAGGCAGCCCGCCAGGTCCTCAATAACGCCGGCGAGCCGGTCGCCGAGCATTTCCGGCGCCAGGTCGCTGCCGACGCCGATCGCATCCAGCGCAAGGTCGCAGGCGACGCCGCCGCACTGGTCTGGGACCGCGACTACGAGGTCGCCCTCATCGACGGAACGGGCGGCAGCGCGCGACGACGCGTCTTCGCGCAGCTCTCGGGCGGCGAGCAGATGACCGTCGCCCTGGCCCTGCGCATCGCCCTGCTGCGCTTCCTGTCACCGATTCGGGTCGGGTTCTTCGACGAGCCAACGGTCAACCTCGACACCGGCAGGCGCACCAACCTCGCGGCGATGCTGCGCGGCCTGGCCGGCGAGGTCGGCCAGCTGTTCCTGATCAGTCATGACGACACGTTCGATGCGATCACGGAGAACGTCACGTACCTGCAGAAGACGGCGGGAGCGACCGTCGTCCGTGAGGAGGCGTCCCGTTGACACTGCGCGAAGAGCTGGAACACGAAGAACAGACCCGACTGGCGCCGTATGCCGCACTCAGCAGCGCCTACGGGCGCCGCCAGAGCATCGAGGAGCATCCGTGGCGGACGCGCTTCCAGCGAGACCGCGACCGGATCATCCACGCCAAAGCGTTTCGCCGTCTCGAGGCGAAGGCGCAGCTCTACGTGCCCGGCGGGGGCGACCACGTCCGCACTCAGCTCACGCACACGCTTGAAGTTGCCCAGATTGCCCGCACGATGGCCCGCGCGCTGCGGGCAAACGAAGACCTGACAGAAGCGATCGCGCTCGCCCACGACATCGGCCGCGGTCCGTTCGGTCCGGCCTTCGAAGCATCGCTCGCTGAGCAGTTGCGGCAACTCAACCTGCCGCCGTTCAGCCACGAGTGTCAGGGACTGCGCCTGGTCGACAGCTTGGAGGAACGCTACGCGCGCTACCGCGGGCTCAATCTGACGTCGGCCGTCCGCGAAGGGATCGTCAGGCACCACGCGCCTCGCAAGACCAAGCCTGGCGGCGCTGGCGGGGAGGTCGTCCAGTCGCCGGGGCAACCGGGGTGGCCGCCCGAGTTCAGCCCGGCCGACCGTCCGCCCGCAACCGTCGAGGCGCAGCTGGTGGCCCTGGCCGACTACCTCGCGACGGTCGAGCAGGCGCTCGATGACGCGCTGCGGCTGGGCTTCTACACGTACAACGACTTTGTCAGGACCGACCTGTTCGCCTCGCTCGACCGCTTTTTCAGTGAGGAGCGCCATCTGTCGGTGTCGTCGCACCTCGAGGCGGAGGCGGGGCAGAACGACGAGGCGAGGCGGGGTGTGATCGTCCGCTGCCTGGTCGACTATCTGGTCAGCAGTGCCATTACCACTTCCCGGTCAATTCTGGAAGGTTCACGGGTGCGGGCCGGCGAAATCAGTGCGTGGTGCGTGGGCATCACGGCGGCAGTCGAGCAGCAGGCGACGGGGTTGCTCGATGGACTGGCCCTGAAGCAACAGAAGGACCGTCGCTGGGTGCTGGCCGCGGAGCATGCCGCGATGCTCGCCCGCGAACTGTTCCGCGCCTTCTGGGCGGACCCGTCCCTGCTGCCGGGAGCCTACGCCGCTGAGGCGCTGGCCGCATCAGACAGTTCCGCGCGCGGGACGGTCATTGTCGACTACATCTCGGGCATGACCGACGGCTACGCAGAGGAGGAACTGCGTCTTGTCGTCGTCACCTCGCCCAATGTCCGGGCGCGCCAGGAACGGCCGTATCATGACGGAGAACGGAGTGAGCAGCGATGACCGAGCGGGAGATCGATGTGACGCGGCCCGAGCCTGAAGGCTACAGCTACAGCGATTGCTGCGAACGCCTCGGCATCGCGCCGCACACTTTTCGACAGATTCTCTTCGAGTACTCGGACATCATCGGCGAGGAGGGCGATGAGTCGCAGACCCTGAGCGGCGAATCGTTCGACCGCCTGCAACGCGTTCTGGCGCTGCGGAACGGTGGCGCGACACCGGAGCAGATCCGGGCTGTGTTCCTGCCGGCGACCACCGCGGAACCGATCGTGCCGAGTCTGATGCTCCCAGACGCGGCCCTGCCCGAGGATCCGCTGCTGGCGCGGCTCGAAGAGCTGACACGCGAACTGCGGCTGTCGGAGGAGCGCCGCCGCGAGGACCGTGACCGCGTCCTGATGGCGATGGTCCGCGCCCAGCAGGAGATCGAGCACCTCCGCTACGAACTCGCGGCCACCGCCAGTCGTCGCGACAGGAAGAAGAAAGGCTTCTGGGCGCGCCTGTTCGACATCTAGACATCGACCGGGCGATGCATTGCCTCTCGCATGGCGGCATAGGTATTGCCGATGCGGGAGGTGACGGTGTGGCTGGAGTCGCCTGGAGCCTTGTGGCCGGTCTTGGCACGCCGCTCGGCGGGCTGCTCGTCGCTGCCCTCGGTCGCCCGACGAGACGCATCCTCGGCACGCTGCTGGGATTCGCCGCAGGCGTCATGATCGGCGTTGTCGTTATCGACTTGATCCCTTCGTCTCTGCGCATCGGCACCCCGATCAGCGTTGCGGCAGGCGTTGCCGCCGGCCTGGTACTGATGGCGACGCTTGAAGCTGCTGTGCCGCGGCCGGCCGTCAACCTCTGGGCACGGTCGCAGAGCAAGCAGACATACCTCCGCATGGGATACTTGATCACGGCTGGCATCGCTCTCCACAACATGCCGGAAGGCCTTGCCATCGGTGCCGGCTTCGCCGACAGCGCCGGGCTCGGCCTCGCGGTAGCGCTCGCCATCGGCCTGCACGATGTGCCGGAGGGCATGGGTGTCGCGGCGCCACTCCGTCTGGCGGGCGTGTCCGTCGGGCCGGTGATGGCGCTGACTACCCTGGCCGGCCTCTGCACGCCGGTTGGCGCCCTGATCGGTCAGGCATTGTTCGGCATCTCCGAGACGTTCATCGCCGCCGGCCTCGCCCTGGCCGGCGGCGCAATGGTCTACATCGTCCGCAGCGAAGTCTGGCCGGAAGCCCGCAGCCAGTCGGTGGCGGGTGCACGGCTTGGACTGGTCGTCGGGTTCGCCGCCTCGTGCCTGGTACCGCTGCTCGGTGTCTAGGCATGCCGCCTGGCCGCGCGGGGAAGATTACTCTGCGCGAGGAGGCACGAGCGTGGACAGCAGAACAGTCTTCAAGGTGGCGGCCATCGGACTGTCCGCCGGCATCGTCAACGGCCTGCTCGGCGTGGGCGGTGGCATGATTCTGATTCCGGGCATGGTCTACGCGCTTGGCATGGGAGAGCACGATGCGCATGGCACGTCGCTGGCCATCGTCCTGCCGATCAGCATCGCCAGCGCGCTCGTCTACTCGCGCAACCACTTCGTGGAATGGGGCATCACTTGGCGGGTCGCGCTCGGCGGCATGATCGGCGCCTACATCGGTGCCAAGCTGATCTGTCGCATCCCGGACATCTGGCTGAAGCGCATCTTCGCTGCCTTCATGCTCGCCACCGCCGCTAGGATGGTGCTGTAGTTGCTGCTCTACCTGCTCGCTGGCCTGACCGGCGTGATCAGCGGTATGGGGGTCGGTGGAGGCATCCTGCTGATTCCGATTCTCGTCTTCTTGTTTCACCGCGATCAGCATCTGGCCCAGGGAATCACTCTCCTGGCCTACCTGCCGACATCGCTGGTCGCCGCAGTGACCCATTACCTGAACGGCAACTGCCGGCTGCGCGTCGCCGTCTGGCTGGCCATCGGCGGGGTGGTCGGCTCGCTGGCCGGATCGGCTCTGGCTGTCCTGATGCCGTCGCGCTGGTTGCAGCTGATTTTCGCCGTCTTCCTTGTTGCCATGGCCGTGTATCAGTTGCTGCCAGCGCGCAGCAAGACGACCCGCGACCATCCGACTAACGACCGCGACGCAGCCTGAGCGGCCGGGCGACGCGACCTTGCCGGATGTCTGCGGGTCGTTCCTAGTGTCTCCCCGTGCCGCAGACAGATGCTGCACTAATGCTGGCGCGGCTGCCTGCGACTCCCGTTTCTGCAGGAGATGGACACGTGCTGACAGAAACGTTAGCACGTCATCTGCAGACATGAACGGAGGGTCACCGGTGCGCTACCAGCTGATTGCCAACCCGACCGCCGGCAAGGGCCGCACACTGAAAGCGGTGCCATTGATCGAGGACGTATTCCGGGCGGCCGGCCTGACCTATCGTCTTGACTACACCGAAGCAGCCGGACACGCCACGGCAATCGCGCGCGATGCCGCCAGGGCCGGCTACGACCGCATCGTCTCAATCGGCGGTGACGGAACGATGAGCGAGGTCCTGAACGGCATGGCCGACAGTGACGCGGCGCTCGGTATCATCCCGACCGGCACCGGCAATGACCTGGCGCGCAGCCTCGGCATCCCGCTCGCGATTGCGGCCGCTGCTGCCGTCGCGGTCGATCCAGAGGTGCGGAAGATCGACATCGGCCGGGAGAAGGGCGCGTACTTCGCCGTTCTCGCCGGCCTTGGCTTTGCCGCCGATGTGATCGACCATACGAACAAGCACAAGGGCCTGTTGCGCGGACAGTTGGCCATCGCGGCCTCGGTCTTGGCCACGGTGATGCAACTTGAGCCGCAACCGCTCGGCATCACTATCGACGGCGTCAGCCACGACGGTCCGACCGTCGCTGTATTCATCATGAACACCCGCTACTGTGGCGGTGGGATGATGATCGCGCCGGACGCCAGGGAGGACGATGGTTGGCTGGACATCGCGCTGCTGCGCGACCTTGGCCGCGCCGACCTGTTGCGGACGCTGCCCAAAGTCTACTCCGGCCGTCACGTCGGACACCCGAAGATCGAGTTCCACCGCGGCCGATCGGTCAGGGTGACCTGCGAGCGGCCGCTGGTCAAAATGGTTGACGGCAACGTCTATGGCCAGACACCGCTCGAAGCAGAGGTCGTCCCGCAAGCTCTGTCCGTGCTGACGCCACGCCGGCCAGGCGATCAGCGAACGCTATGACCGCTTGGTACGCAGCCGCGTTCACCTCGCCGCCGGTCGTCCTCGCGCTCTGCTACCTGCTCGGGGCCCTGTC
>JBLNDB010000039.1:0-44281 GCA_050261235.1 Chloroflexota bacterium | reverse complement strand
CGCAAGTTCATCACGCCAAGCGATCCGCGCAATCCGTTCCTCGCCTGCCGAACACAGCAAGAACTCCCGGCCAGCACTCAACCCGCAGACTCCTGAGTCTCTGCCCCCAACCACCCCAGGGATGACATTTTCTCAGTCCAAATAAGCATGTTTTGGGGTGACATATTCACTGTCCCTTGACAGGTGACACCGTTTGGTATCATGAATCTGATGGCACTTTCCGGTGTCGGCAGGCCGCCGCTGGAAATCAGTCCAATTCAGAAGGGATTATCAGGCGGTCTGGCAAAGTAACGGGTACTATGCCCGTGAAAGGAGTCGGAGTGCAATGCACGCCAAGCACGCAATGATTCCGAAGGCCAACGTCACTACCGTTCCGTCGCAGTTCTCCCTGGCCAAGACCCTGGCCATCATGGAGGGCGTCGGTCATCACACAGTGCCGGTCGTCGACTACGGACGGTTCGTCGGCGTCGTCAACAAGATGTCCATCCTCGAACATGCCTATGTCAACAAGGACATAGATCTGGAGAAGGCGACCGTCGCCGACGTCCTGATTCGCAACATCCCGACGATCGAGGAGGACGATCTGATCGAGCATGCGGCGCTGATGATCCGCGGCCAGCGCATCTTCTTCCTGCCGGTCGTGCGCGACCACACCGAGGATCAGTTCGTCGGCATCATCCCGAACAGCCAGATCCTCAACACCTTCATGGACGCCTTCGGTTACGGCGATCCCGGTCACCGCATATCCGTCGTCGTCCACGACATGAAGGGCCAGCTGGCCAAGCTGACGCACGTCATCTCGGCCACCGACTGCAATATCATCAGCTTGACCACACTCAATCCGCACATCGAGATGAATCTGGTGCGCGTCGTGATCAAGTTCACGGGCAACGCCGAGCGCCTGACAGAGCGCCTCGAGGCCAACGGATTCCGCGTTCTCGACCTCCAGAAGGATCCTAACCTCGCCAAGTAGAGCGCTGGGGAGCCGGCCGGATTTCGGCCGGCTCTTTCGTCTGCAAGGAAACAAGGGTCAAGGCCAACCTGTAATATAGTGGTAGAGAGAGCTGTGAGAGGTGATTCCCGTGTGGCTGCTGGTCGCAGGGACCTATGCAAGCTACCCCCAGCATACCAATTGGACGGCCGTTATCGTCATGGTCTTCGGACCGCCGCTGGCGATCCTCGCGATCACCGTCCTCAAGATGCTGGGTGTGCTCGCGCCACGCTGCCCGGAGTGCCACAGCGTCCTGCGCGTGTACGAGGAGTGCATCACACCGGCAACGAACGAGAGCGACGGCGAGCAATTGCGGGTTCGGCACTGCGACAACTGCCTCTATCACAGCGAGAGTCGCTACAAGGTCCCGTGGCTCGGTCCGAAGCCGTCGAAATGGGACTACCTGCTGCGACAGGCGTTCGGCGACCGCTTCACGGGGGGCGGCGGCTTCGGCGGTGGCAGTGGCAGCGGCGCCGGCGGTGGCGGGTTCGGTGGCGGCAGCAGCGGCGGCGGTGGCGCCGGGCGCAAGTTCTAGTACACCGCAGTCTCCCGGGTCACTGCCATCAGCCAACAGTCGCGGCGCCTGCCTTCGTGGAGTTCATGCTCCGGGAGCAGCTTGACGCGGCGGAAACCGCACGCCTGATAGCAGCGGATGGCGCGCTCGTTGTCGACCGCCGGATCGAGCACGACGCGAGCCGCGCCGCGCTCGCCAAGCAGGTATGACAGCATCAGCCGCACCATAGCGCGTCCGAGCCCCTGGTCCCAGAGGGCGGGCTCGCCGATGAACTGATCGATGCCGTAGACGGCCTCCCCAGGGTCAAGCCCATACTCAGCGGCCTCATCGGCGTCGATGGGATAGAACTGGATGTAGCCGATCGGGCGGCCGTGAACTTCGACGATGCAGGGTGTTTCGCCCTTGACCTCGGTCCGGCGGAGGAAGCCGTCGCGGACCATCTCGACATCGTGCGGCCGGTCGCGGCCCTCGTAGAACTCGAGGACACGCGGGTCAGACAACCAGCGGGCCATGACGGCCAAATCGCTGGCAGAGTCGCGCATCGGCCGGATTGTCATGCCGTCCCGCGAGATGCCGCTAAAGGTCTGCAGTGTGGTCTCCCCTCTCAACGAGTGGTCCTGGTCCGCGGGCGGTTGCTTCGCCGCGACCGCGTGGCGCACCTGCCGGCAGGTCAGCGGCTGCGGCCTGGCGAACTGGACATGCTGCCGCGTGATGCATCGCGAAGGCGCGCGATGCATCGGCGGACAGCGAGCTCTGCGGGGTGAACCACCTGTGCTCACGATCAGAAACGCAGCCCCCGAGGACGCCCGGGCGGTCGTGGAGTTGCTTGGCCGCGTCTGGAAGGATGACTACGTGCCCGAAGCCTGGGCCGCGTGGATGGAAGATGACCGGGACATCAAGCTGATCGCCGAACTGGACGGCCAGATCGCCGGTCTCTGCCGTGTCGGCCATGTCACTAGCGACGAGTGCTGGTTCTGCGGCATGCGCGTCGATCCGGCGTTCCACCGCCGGGGTATCGGCACCGCTCTGACCCGCGCCGCCATCGCTGCCGCCCGTGAGCGCGGTTATGACCACGCGTGGCTCGGCATCGACACCGACAACACGGCATCGCTGGCGATGACCGCGCGGACCGGGTTCACCAAGATATACGAGTACGTGAGGCTGTCCGGCGCAACGGTTGCCGGCGCCACCGGGCCGCGGCTGCGTGCAGCCACAATCGACGATGTCCCGCGCCTGATGGCGATCGCCCGGGAGACGGTGAAGCGCGATGGCGTCCCCGCGGCCACCTTCTGGGGCTGGGAGTGGTCGACGCTGACAGAAGAGGCATTGCGCAAGATGGCTGCCGCCGGCGAGTGCTTCGTCATCGACCGAGATCCGCTCGACGCTTACCTGGCGGCAAGCGTCGGCGATGCCGACGTCGATTGCTTCAACCCCTACGGGCCCGTGCCGGCGGTGGTCGAGCTGGTCAGCGGCCTGATCGCCCAACTGGCTGAGCGCAATCTGCCAGTCAACGTCTTCGTCCCGCTCGGATCGCCGTATCTTGCGCCATTGACCGAACTCGGACTGCAGCCCGCGAGGGGCGACGGGTACACGATCTGGCATCTCGACCTGAAGAGCTGAGAGCATGCGCAAAGGCCTCCGGACGAACCGGAGGCCTTGCTCTACATCGCTGCCTCGGACGTGCCCTGGGAGGCCGTGAACTGGCTGTTGTACAGTTCAGCGTAGAAGCCTCTCCGGGCCAGCAGTTCGCGATGGGTGCCCTGCTCGACGATGGTGCCCTCGTTCATCACGAGGATCAAATCGGCATCGCGGATGGTCGACAGCCGGTGCGCGATGACGAAGTTCGTCCGACCCTGCATGAGATTGTGCATCGCCTTCTGGATCTGGACTTCAGTGCGGGTATCGACGCTGCTGGTCGCCTCGTCGAGGATCAGCACGGCCGGATCGGCCAAGATGGCGCGAGCGATGGTCAGCAGCTGCATCTGGCCCTGTGAGATGTTCGACGCTTCCTCGTTCAGGACGGTCTGGTACCCGTCGGGCAGCGTGCGTATGAAGTGATCAGCGTGAGCGGCTCTGGCCGCCCGGACGATCTCCTCGTCGGTCGCACCGGCGCGTCCATAGGCGATGTTGTCGCGGATCGTGCCGTTGAACAGCCACGCGTCCTGCAGCACCATGCCGAACAGCGTCCGCAGCTTGCCGCGCTTCATGTCGCGGATGTCGACACCATCGACGGTGATTCTGCCGTCGGCGATCTCGTAGAAGCGCATCAGCAGGTTGACGAGAGTCGTCTTGCCGGCGCCGGTCGGGCCGACGATGGCGATCGTCTGCCCGGCCCTGACGTCGATGTTCATGTCCTGCATCAGCGTGACTTCAGGCTTGTAGCCGAACCGGACGTGCTCGAACCGCACTTCTCCCTGCGGCTGCGTGAGTTCGATGGCATCCGGGCGGTCCGGCGCCTCTTCCGGCTCGTCGAGGATCTCGAACACGCGCTCGGCTGAGGCGACCGTCGACTGGATGATGTTGGCGATGTTGGCGGTCTGGACGATCGGTTGGGTGAACTGGCGCGAGTACTGGATGAACGCCTGGATGTCGCCCAACTCGATTGCCCTGCGCGTCACCAGCACGCCGCCGGCGACGCAGACGAAAACGTAGCCGATGTTGTTGACGAGGTTCATGAGCGGCATGATGGCGCCGCTGATGAACTGCGCCTTCCAGGCGTGACCGTACAACTGCTCGTTGATCTCGCCGAACTGAGCCACCGAACGCTGTTCATGACCGAACGCCTTGACGATCTTGTGGCCGGTGTACATCTCCTCGACGTGGCCGTTCAGCTCGCCGAGCGACTTCTGCTGCCCGGCGAAGTACTTCTGCGACCGTTTGGCGATCTGCGCCGTGATGATGCCAGCCAGTGGCAAGATGATGAGCGTGACCAGCGTCAGGAGCGGGCTGATGGTGAGCATCATGATGATGACGCCGATGATCGTCACCACCGAGCTAATCGCCTGGGTCAGGCTTTGCTGCAACGTCGAGCTGACGCTGTCGACGTCGTTGGTGACCCGGCTGAGGATCTCGCCATGGGTCCGCGAGTCGAAGAAGCGCAGCGGCAAGCGCGCCAGCTTCTCATTGATGTCGCGGCGCATGTCATAGACGGTGCCCTGGGCGACGCCGGCCATGACGAACTGCTGGATGTAGTTGAACAGCGCACTGAGCGTGTATAGGCCAATCAGGGTCAGCAGGATGCGGCCGATGTAGGCCCAGTCCGTGGATGCTCCGGGAACATGCATCAGCTTCTTCATGAACCCCTCGAACAGGGCGGTCGTGGCCTTGCCCATGATCTTCGGGCCGAAGATGCCGAACGTCGTGCTGAGTGCGGCGAACAGTAGCACCGTGATGAGCTGCAGCTGGCGCGGCGCGAGGTACTTGATCAGGCGACGGAGCGTGCCCCGGAAATCCTTTGCTTTCTCGACCGGACGACCGAAGCCGCCGTGCATGCCTCCCGGCCCGCCGCGCGGACGACCGCCGGGCATCGCCATGCGGGGTCTCTCTTCCCTGCGCTCCTCACTCATGCGATCTCCTCTTCTGACAGCTGTGAGGACACGATTTCACGATAGACCTCGCAGGTTCTCATCAACTCGCGGTGCGTGCCGATGCCGACGACCGAACCCTCATCGAGGACGATGATCCGGTCGGCATCCATGACCGTGCTGACGCGCTGGGCGACAATCAGCACCGAGGCGTCCTGGATCTCTTTCCGCAGAGCAGCGCGCAGGCGCGCGTCGGTGCGGAAGTCAAGGGCGCTGAAGCTGTCGTCGAAGATGTAGATCTCGGGCCGCCTGACCAGCGCGCGGGCGATCGACAGGCGTTGCTTCTGTCCGCCGGAAACGTTGGTCCCGCCCTGTGCGATCAGGTGGTCGAAACCGTCTTTCAACTCGCTGATGAAATCCATCGCCTGGGCGGTCTCCGCCGCCCGCC
The DNA here is from genome assembly GCA_050261235.1 of Chloroflexota bacterium. GTDB lineage: Bacteria > Bacillota > Sulfobacillia > JBFLWA01 > JBLNDB01 > JBLNDB01. The sequence continues at coordinate 38,804 of JBLNDB010000039.1, read as the reverse complement.
GGACCTCTTCGTCGCTGGCGTCTGGCTTGCCATAGCGGATGTTGTCGGCGATCGTCCCCGAGAACAGAACCGCCTTCTGCGGGACGAGACCAATCTTCGCCCGCAACTGCTCCTGGGGCAGCTCGCGGATGTCGATGTCGTCGATCAGAATCGCCCCGCTGTCGATATCGTAGAATCGCGGGATGAGGCTGATCAGCGTCGACTTGCCCGAGCCGGTGCCGCCGATGACCGCAGTCACTTCACCGGGGCCGGCGGTGAACGAGACATGGCTCAGGGCTGGCTGCTCGGCGCCGGGATAGCTGAATGTGACATCGCGGAATTCGATCCGGCCGCGCTGTCCGCTGGAGGCAGAGTCAACCGCGGCTCCCGTGGCAGCAGGGGTATCGACGATGCTCGGCACGGTATCAAGCACCTGGTTGATGCGCTCCGCCGAAGCCGACGCGCGCGGAATCATGACGAAGACAATCGAGACCATCAGTACGGAGAAGAGTATCTGCATCGCATACTGGATGAACGCCATCAGGTCGCCGACCTGGATGCTGCCGCTATCGATGCGATGGCCGCCGATCCAGACGATGGCGACTGTTGTCAGGTTGAGGATCAGCATCATCATCGGCATGACGAGCGCCATGATCTTGTTGACGGCAATCGCGGTGCTGGTCAGGTCGAGGTTGGCGGCGTTGAAGCGGGCCTGTTCATGGTCGATGCGGTTGAACGCCCGGACGACGCGGATACCGGTCAGGCCCTCGCGCAGGACCAGGTTTAGCCGGTCGAGCTTGAGTTGCATCGCCTTGAACAGCGGCAGTCCCTTCGTGGCGGCGAAGATCATCACGGCAGCGATCAGCGGTAGCACAGCGACGAGGATCCACGACAGTCTGGCGTCCTTCGAGACCGCCATGATGACGCCGCCAATCGCCATCATCGGCGCCATCACCACCATCCGCATCATGAACAGGGTGACCATCTGGACCTGGGTGATGTCGTTGGTGGTGCGGGTAATCAGCGACGCTGTCCCCAGCTTGTCGAACTCGCTCAGCGAGAACTGCTCGACGTGGGAAAACACCCGGGCGCGCAGATCACGTCCGAACCCAGCCGCGACGCGAGCTGACAGGTACCCGGCCAGCACGGCGCAGATTCCGCCGGCGAGCGCAACCAGCAGCATGATGCCGCCGGTCTTCCAGATCATCGGGATATCGCCCTTGGCGATGCCCTTGTCGACAATGTCGGACATCAGGTTTGGCAGGTTCAGGTCAGCTTGCGTCTGCCCGAACACGAGGATGAGCACCAGTGCCACGGAGACTGCGAAAGGTCTGAGATACCTGTAGAGCCGGATCAATCGCGATTCCTCCTCAACCGTTCCAGTACGGTACGCAATGACTGGAGCCCGCAGATGATCGAGTCGATCTGCTCGTCTGACAGCGCTGAGAAGGCCTCGGTGAGGCCCTTGTGGACCGACGCGTGCAGCTCCCGGAAGTAGGTGTGGGCCTTCGGCGTGGCGTAGATCCTTGCCAGCCGCTGGTCATCAGGATCGGCGCGCTTCTCGAGGAAACCCATCTCGCACAGGTTGTCGACAGTCTTCGAGACGTGCGACTTGGCCAGTCCTGTCTGGCGCGCGATCTCGCTTACCGTGATGCCCGGGCTTCGTGTCACGTGGCCGAGGACCGGCATTGTCGGCGCCGGCAGACCGCGGTCGTGCATATCCGACCTGGCCAGATCGAACACGTCTTTGCTGACAGCTTTCAGCAGCTCTTCCAACACTCCAATGCGATCGGACATCTCTCATCCCCCGTCCTGCAGCCAATTCGTCCTTTTGTTCGGTGGCGAACGTTCTGCGCAAAACGGATTATACGGCAGCGACTGACGGAACGCAAGCGGATTCGGCAGACGCAGCAGGAAAAAGACAAACCCGACCGGCTGGTCGGGTGTCGCCCTTGGCTAGAAGGTTATGTCAGCGAGTGACGCTGCCCTGCTCCTGACTGTGAGCTGATCGACGCGCTCGACGCCGGGTCTGGCGGCGGCGCTCGCAGCCCATTCCTCCTTGAAGTAGCGCACCTCAATGACGTACGGCGGCTCGACCTCAAACGGTCTGATCTTGTCAATCAGGCGCATTGCGCGCTCGGCGCCTGCGCGAATCAGCTGCCGCGCCCGCTCCGGTGCCAGACAGATGGCGCTGCCGGAGCCCATTCCCGGGATCGGCGACTGACCGCCGAGCGCTTCCTTGACGGCAACCGTCTCGATGCCCGGGATGAGCGCGCGGGCTTCCTCGGCGGCGGCGCGATCGCCGCTGACGAACACGCACGGGACGCCGAATCGGCCCGCAGTCAGGGCGTTCATGCCAATCTCGCCGTAGTCGCGACCGTTGATCCGCACGTACTCGATGGCGTTCGAGAAGGTATGGCTGAGCGCACCGCTCAAGCCCATAGCGTGCAGGCCGAGCTGGAACAGGGCGCCGAACGACGGGTCGAGGCCGGCCGGGCCGCCATCGCCGGCGTTCATGGCAACGCGGCAGGCGGGATGAACAAGCTCGATGTCAAGACCGCCGGGGAAGTTGCCATGCCCGTCCCAGGCGACCACTTCCGTGGCGCCGCCGGCGAGCGCGCCCTCGACGAGTGCGTTCAGCTCGAGCGTGGCCAGCCTGCGAGCCTGTCCGAGATATGGCGCCTCCCAGTCCCGGTCCCACTGGCATTGACGGCGGTGGTCGACAACGCCGGCCACTCCCTCAAGATCACAGGTCACGTAGATCTTCATCATTCAGACCTCCCCCGTCCGGGCTTGACCCGCCCCCGAACGTGAGACTATCATACGGCCAGGCTGCCAAATCCGACAAAGCGCGGGTTGGGCCAGCTGACGCCAAATGCCCATGTCCACGCTGCCGACTCGCAAGATTCCGCGACCGGTCGAAAGCATCTTGCACAGTCGGCTGGTTGATGCTACCGTATATCCATAAGGCGAATCCCAAATTGCCAGAAACAGGGTGCAGGCGGTTGCCTGCACCCTGTGTCCGTATCATCGGGAAAGGTGGTGGCCGACACGCAGACACCGATCGAGAACGATCAGGTCTACGAGGATCAGGACTTCACACTGGTCGACCTGACCGAGGCGGAACTCAAGGGTTGCCAGTTCATCCGCTGCAGCTTCAGGATGGCCGTGCTCAAGGATGCCACCACGCACGGCTGCACCTTCGCCGACTGCGACTTCACCGCCGCCCAGCTCAACGGGTCGGTACACGCGGCGACAGCTTTCCTGAACGGCCAGTTTCGCTCAGCCAACCTGTTCAGTGCCCGCTTCAGCGACTGCAAGATGACCGGCTCGACGTTCGAGGAGGCGAGACTGGCTGGCCGGCGCCGACCTGCGCGGAGCGCGCGTGAACGGGGTCGACTTCACGACGTTCGACCTGCATCGGGTGAGGATCGACATCGACCAGGCAGTGACCGTGGCCCGCGCCTACGGAGCGACCATCGAGTGATCGGCTGCGGAATGTCAGTCGCCTGCGGTCCCCGCGCTGCCGGCGGGGAGAGTCCTGAGTTCGGTCGGGCTGGCGTCCATGCGCACAAGGCGGGCGTACAGCCCGCCCACGGCCAGCAGCTCGTCATGGGTTCCGGCCTCGACGATCTCGCCCTCGCTGAGAACGACGATCTTGTTGGCATGTCGGATCGTCGACAGCCGGTGGGCGATGACGACCGTCGTCCGCCCTTCCATCAACCTCTGAAGCGCCGCGGAGATCTTGGCCTCGGTCTCGGTATCGACCGACGAGGTAGCCTCGTCGAGGATGAGGATTGGCGCATTGTAGAGGAGAGCGCGGGCAATGGCCAACCGCTGCTTCTGGCCGCCGGACAGGCGGACGCCGCGCTCGCCGATCTGCGTATCGTAGCCATTCGGCATCTCATTGATGAACTCGTCGGCGCCGGCGGCAGTCGCCGCTGCTTCGATCTGCTCACGCGAGGCGAATGGGCTGCCATAGGCGATGTTGTCAGCGACCGTGCCGTTGAACAGAAAGACATCCTGGAGGACCATGCTGATCTGGCGGCGCAGTGAAGACAGTGTGACGGTGCGGATATCGCGGCCGTCGATCAGCACGCGGCCGCTGGTCGGATCGTAGAAGCGCGGGATGAGGTTGGCCATCGTCGTCTTGCCGACGCCGGTCGGTCCGACCAGCGCGACCATCTCGCCAGGCTTGATCTCGAGGTGGATGTCCTTCAGCACCGGCGTGTCCGCCCCGTACTGGAACGAGACGCCATCGTAGACGATGTGGCCCTTGGTCTTGGGCAGTTCGGTCGCGTTGGGGGCGTCGGCGATCTCGGGGACGGCGTCCAGCACCTCGAAGTAGCGGTCAGACGCGGCCAGGGCCTGCTGCAGTGCCTCATTGGTGCGGTTCAGCTGCATGATCGGGTCATAGAACGAGCTGACGTAGAGCAGGAAGCCCGTGATGTCGGCCAGCGTCATCTGCCCCCGCAAGGCCATCTGGCCGCCGAAGAAGACCACCGACACCGTGCCGAGCCCGGCGAGGAAATCGATACCGCCGTTGAACAACGCGCTCGTCGACACGGCGCGGGTGATCGACCAGGCGTGCTTGTAGACCCGCTCAGTGACGCGGCCGGTCTCCCGCTCCTCCTGAGTGAAGACCTGGATCTCGCGCATGCCGCTGAGGTTGTCCTGAAGGACGGCGTTCAGTTCGCCGAGTCTGGCCTGCGCCCGGCGGAAGAGCGGTCGGACGAACCGATTGTAGAGGAAGAAGCCGGCGATGATCAGCGGAATCGGGATCAGCGTGTACGACGCCAGCTTCGCGTTGATGCGGAACAGCATCACCGTAACGCCACTGAGAGTGAGCAGGCTGACGGTCATCTCGGGGATGGCGTGGGCCATCAGGGCCTCGAAATTGCCGGTATCATTGATGACGCGCGACATGATCTGGCCGGTCTGCGTGTCCGAGTAGTAGCGCGGCGACAGTTTCTGCAGGTGGTCGTAGATCGTCTGGCGCGCCGAGGCGACGCTCCCCCACCCGGCTACATGCGCAGTCCAGGTCTGGACGGCCCGCAGCGCCGGCCGCAGAGCGTAGATGGCGAGCAGTGTGCCGGCGACGCGCGCAATCTGCCCGACAGGCAGCGGCTCGACGCCAATGCTGTCCTCCAGCACGGCGATGAGCGTGCGCAGCATCCAGGGCCCCGCCAGAGTCGCGCCGGTGACGCCGATCATCGCCAGAAACGCCATGCCCATCCAGCCCCAGTAGCGGCGGGAGATTACGAGCAGACGCCCGATGTGTCGCAAACCGATTCACCCCTGAGCAAAGCTTCTATGTCCATAATATTGTAACACAGTATCAGTTCGGCCGGTAGAGACCCTGGCCCGGCCATGCCAGTGCCACCTGCCCTTCATCGAGCTACAGCAGGTTCCGCAGCCGCCGGCGCCGTTCCTCGGCTTCGCGCTGGCTCCGGCTGAGGCGCTTGGCCGGGCCGCGCTTGTCGGGCCGCTGCAGCGTCTCGTCCTCATCAGCATCCTTGTCGTAGCCGCCGTCGAGCCCCGCCGCCGGTGCCCTGCCCCGCCGCCGGTTCGGAGCAGCCACGCCCTGATGGCGGGCGGCAAGCTCCCAGAACTCCTCCGAACGCATTGTCTGGGCGCCGCGCTGGCGCGCCCCGTCAGCCACCGCGTGGTCGCTGGAGACGACCAGGCAGCCGGGCCCGGCCCGGCGGACGATGTCGTCATCGGCCGGTTGGGCGTAGCGGACAGTCACGCCCCGCCGGCTGTCCAGCGACGGCGCCGGCCCGTCGAACACCACCGTCACGCGATGCCCGCTCGCGGCGCGGTAGGCCGCGGCACGCGCAAGCAGATGGTCGCGACCGTCCTGAAGACTGCGCCCCTCGTAGTGAGCGAGAGCAGGAACATTGCGGATCAAGTTGTAGCCATCGATGATGATGTGCAGGCTGGTCTTGCCTCCGGCTGCGCTCATTGCCGCTTCATCTCCCTCTGCCCCTGTCGTGTAGCCTTTCAAACCGCGGCGGCGATACTCCTGCCAGAGTGGCGAAGCGGGCCCGACCAATTCCGGTCGGGCCCGCTGTCATTGCAGTTCACGCCTACTTGCCTGGATAGAGGACAACCTTGCCGCAGTTGCCGGCGATCATCAGATCGAAGCCCTGCTTGTACTCGCTCATCGGCAGCTTGTGGGTAATGACCGGTTCGATGTTCAGTCTGCCGCTCTGGAACAGACCGCGCATCTTGTACCACGTGTCCCACATCTTGCGTCCGGTGACGCCGTACACTTCGGCGCCCTTGAAGACGATGTTGTTCGCGAGATCGAACTCGACCGGCTTGTCGGGCAGGCCGAGCAGCGCCGCGCGGCCGCCGTACCGCAGCATCTTGAAGCCCTGGTCGATCGCCCGCGGGTTACCCGACATCTCGAGCATGACATCGACGCCGTTGCCGTCGGTCAACTCGCGCACGGCCGCCACCGGATCCTCCTTGGTCGGGTTGATGACCCGGTCAGCGCCGAGCTTGCGGGCGAGATCGAGCCGGTACTCGTTGACCTCGATGGCGAACACCTTCGATGCCGCAGCCGCCTTGGCCACCGCGACGGCGAAAATGCCGATCGGGCCACAGCCGATGACAGCGACCGACTTGGCGAGCACGTCGCCCCCGGCGAACACGGTGTGGACAGCGTTGCCCATCGGGTCCTGGACGGAGCAGAGCTCAGGCGATGTCGCGGGATCGTTCTTCCAGACATTGTACTCGGGGACGGCGACGTACTCGGCGAAGCAGCCGGTGGTATCGACGCCGAGGATGGCGACGTGCTGGCAGACATGCATCTGGCCGGTCCGGCACTGGAGGCAGGTGCCACAAACGAAGTGCCCTTCCGCTGAAACGTACTCGCCGACCTTGACCGACTCGACCTGCTCGCCGATCTCGACGACCTCACCGGCGAACTCGTGCCCGAATACCAGCGGCGGCTTGATGCGCGCCTGCGACCACGGGTTCCAGGTGTAGATATGGACGTCTGTGCCGCAGATCGAAGCTGCCGTGACCTTGATCAGAACATCGCGCGGACCGATCCGCGGGATGTCGACCGTGACCAGATCCGCTCCGGGGCCGGGCCGGGACTTCATCAATGCCTGCATCTTTCCCTGCATCAGCGGATTCCTCCCTGTCTGGCTGTCCGTCCATACGCCGGCGGACGCCTGGAGAATGACGTGCCTGGGACAGATTGTGAGAGCAGGAGACAAGCCAACAGTACTATTGTACCACGTCTATTGGACCGCTGCCACCGGCTGGCGCAGGCGCATCCCGCGGAACGTCGTCCGACCGAGCCAGACTACGGCAAGCAGTCGCATCAGGGTCGAGGCGCCCATCACGACTGGCACGCTGGTCATGTCCATCAGGGCTACCCCGGCCATCGGCAGAAGGAAGCCGGAGATGCCCATCAGCAGGTTGAAGATGGCGATATAGTCGGCTCGCGTCGCCTCGGGCGCGGTGCCGAGCAGCGTGTTGAACAGGCCAAGGTTGAAGGCGGCGCCGGCGAACCCGCTGAGGACCTGCAAGAAGGCGATGACATAGGGGTTGTACGCGTACGCGTAGAGGAGCGGCAGGCCAAGGAAGCCGATCAGTGAGGCGAACAGCACGAAGCCGTTGCCTCGCCGGTCCGCCACCCGGCCAAGCCAGCGGTAGACCACCACAGCCGCGAGTCCGTTGACGACGGAGAAGTTGCCAATCCAGCCCTCGGGCAGGTTGAGCTGCTTGACCCACATGATTGTGAACACGGCTGCCGGGAGGTGGAGGCCGAAGTGGAACACCAGCATGCCGACGGTGAACACCATGAACGGCCGGTGGCACAGCACTTCGCCGATCCGGGACAGGCTCGAGGCCCTTTGCCGGCGCCGCTCATGGACGCTGGCCGGCCGCAACTCGCGCAGCTTCGACAGGTAGTAGAGCGACATCATCAGGCCGAAGAACGAAATGCCGAACGTGATCGAGTAGTTCCACGGGAAGATGCTGTTCGTGCGGTCGTAGAACCATCCGGCGAGTGCGGTGAAAACGAGCGTCACGAGGCCGGTGAGCATGTTGCGTTCGCCGAAGATCTGGCCGCGCAGCGACTCGGGGAACATCTCTCCCATCATCGCCTGCCACGCGGTGCCGCAGACGGTGCCGGGGAAATTGGCGAGCGCATAGCCGATGACGAACACCCACGCCTGGGCGATCGGCCGCAGCGGCAGCAGCGGGATGAGGGCGAAGAAGAGGAAGAAGATGCGGTGCAGGAACGCGGAGGCCATCGTCAGACGCTGCAGGCTCTGGGAGCGGCCGGCCAGCCAGGCGCCGGGCAGCTGCGCCAGCAGACCGAGCAAGGCCGGCAGCGAAGTCAGCAGGCCGACCATGTAGTCACTGGCCCCAAGGCGGATCGCGAACATGCCTACGAACGGAAGCGCCAAACCCGTCATGACGCAATACCACATGCCGTCGACGAGGCTGTTGACGACATTCCTGCGCATCGCCGGCTCGGGGCAGTAGTCGAAGAGCGGTGCCACAGACTCACCTCATCAGCGTCAGACTAGGGCTAAATGGCTGCGTGCCAACGCTTCCTCGATTATAGCACACGCCTGTCCGACTGCCGAGGGGGACTATTTGCCCTCCTCCTTGAGGATCCGCGCCCAGCCAGCGAACTTGAGCCCCGAACCCGTGAGAACGACCACTGTCTCGCCCGGTCGGTCGGACGCCGGCAGGGCCGCCAGCCCCGCCAGGGCGACGGCGGCTGTCGGTTCGATGAACAGCCCGGTGGCAATCGCGCGCCGCAGGGCGGCCCTTATCTCTGCCTCGCCGACGGCGCTGATCGAGCCGCCGGTCGCTGCCACTGCCGCGAGGATCTCCTTGCCGCGCGCCGGCGCTGCCACGCGGATGCCCTCAGCGAGCGTGTCGCCTGGCTCGACCGGCAGCGGCTGTACGACCTGCTCGCGGTGCGCCGCCGCAAGTGGCGCACAGGCCTCGCTCTGGAAGGCAAGGATGCGCGGCAGCGCGTCGATCTCACCGGCCGCAAGCAGATCGCGGAATCCCTGGTAGACTCCGAGGAGCAGGCTTCCGTTGCCGACCGGAACGGCTACCGCCTCTGGCGCGCGCCAGCCGAGCTGCTCCCAGATCTCGAACGCACATGTCCGCGTGCCGGCAAGGAAGAACGGATTGTAGACATGGCTGGCGTAGTACCCGCTCTGAGCTGCGGCGAGCGCCGCTGCAGCGGTCGCCGCCCGGCCGCCCTCGACGGTGATCAGCTTCGCGCCCATCGCGCCGATCTGGTTCAGCTTGCCCGGGCTGGTTCCAGCCGGGACGTAGATGTCGCAGGCGATGCCGGCGAGCGCGCAGTAGGCGGCGATGGCCGCACCGGCATTGCCGGACGAATCCTCGAGGACATGCCGCACGCCGAGACCGCTGAGGGCGGTGACAAGCGTCGTCGCGCCACGATCCTTGAACGAGCCGCTGGGAAACATGAAGTCGAGCTTCAGCAGCGCGCCCGGGCCAAGCCCGACCGACGCAGGGGCGGGGATCAGCGGTGTCATCCCCTCGCCGAACGAAAGCGGCGGCAGGTCGCCAAACGGCAATGCCTCACGGTAGCGCCAGAGCGTTGCTGGTCTGGAAGCGATCCGCTCGCGGGGAAAGGCGGCCGTCCAGCGCGCGCCAAGCAGCCCGCCGCAGGCGCAGACGAATCCGCCGGCGGACGCAGAGCGGGTACGCCCGCAATCGGCACAGACGAGTTCATAGTCGAAGCGATGCGCGTTCATGCCGTATGTCTCCTCTCCCGGAAGCAGGACGGTGCCCGAAAATGGCAGATGGGACCGGCAGACAGCCGATCCCATCATCGCTGGTGATTCAGTTGGCCTTGGCGGGCGCGCCGACCGGGCAGACGTTGGCGCAGTTGCCGCACTCAGTGCACTTGGCCGGATCGATCTGGTAGTGGGGATCGCCTTCGCTGATGGCTGCAGCCGGGCATTCGGCCAAGCAGGCGCCGCAGGCCAGGCACTCTTCACTGATCTTGAAAGCCATGCTGTGTCCTCCTCCGGTTCAGACTGTAACTCCCTCACAAGGTTACCACAGGCGCAAAATGAAGTCAACGCGCCCCGGCAGGCCGCGATCCCGCCAGGTCGGCATCAGTGCTGGCGTGAGCCGTCGACCAGTTCCCGGTGTCGCCGCAGCGGCAGAACCGGCAGCGAGTCGAGGCGAGCGGCGTAGTCGACGTCAGCAGCGAAGCCAAGCCCGTCCAGGTGGCGGGCATGGTAGCAGTCGCGCAGGGCCTGGGCGAGCGACGTGACCTTCTGCCACTCCGCCAGCGCTCCGGCGGCGGCGGCGCTCAGGGCAAGCGGCCTACCGGCAGCGGCCAGGCGCTGAATCAGCAACCCGGCGCACAGTTCGTCCTCCGGCGACGGCTTCCCCTCAGTGCCGGCGCAGATGAAGGCGAGTGGTTCGGCGCGGTCGGCCAGCCATCCACTGACAGAGGCGGCGTTGACGAAGCTCGCGGCGACCAGTTGGCTCGCCAGACTGGCCCGCCCCATCGCCTCGGTGCCATTCGTCGTCGTGATGACGACGGTCTTGCCAGCGACGCGGTCGGCGCTGTACGAGAGCGGCGAGTTGTCGAGGTCGAAATCATCGATCTTGAGTCCGTGCCGTTCGCCGCCAAGCACCACGGTTCGCGGTTCGAGCCCGGCGCTGATCTCGCGGGCTTCTTCGGGGCTGCGGCAAGGCAGAACGCGGGCCGCCCCGGCAGCCATGGCTGCCGCGATCGTCGTCGTTGCCCGCAGGACATCGATGACCACGGCCGTGCGACCGGCAATCTCCCCCGGGTCAACCGTCTGCGCAGTCCGGAACAGGATGATGTCACGCTCTGCCGCCATTGCTGCAACTCCCCCCACAGGATTGCGCCACCAATTCGAGAGGCCCCGCCTGCCGGCGGGGCCTTGATTTCTGACCGGACTACTTGGCGGAATTGCCGTCGAGGTAGTAGCGGACGAGTTCCTCGAGGATTTCGAGCCGCTCCAGTCGACGAATGAGATTCCGCGCGTTCTTGTGGCCGGTTATGTAGCATGGCTCGCCCGAGGCAAGATAGCCGGCGATCTGGCTGACGGGGTTGTACCCCTGCTCCGTGAGCGCCCCGTTGATCTCAAGCAACACCTCACGGGCGCTGAGGACATCCTTGCCTTTGCCCCTGATGACAACTGTCTTGTCGCGAACCATCGAACGATCCCTCCCGTCGCGGCACTGATCCGCCCCTACTTCTATTCTAGTGCGATGACGCGATTCCTGCTTCTAGACGACCGGCATCGGCCCGTCCGCCGCCGTGCCGGCACTGTAAACACTGGTATGATTCTTGCCGCTCCGCTTGGCCTGGTAGAGCGCAGCGTCGACGTTGCGGAACAGCTCCTCGGCAGTCCGCCCATGCCGGGGGTAAGCTGCCACACCGAGACTGACGGTGACCGGCACCGTGACGTCGCCGATCCTCAGCGGCGTCTGCTCGACCGACTGGCGGATCCGCTCGGCGATGACCATGGCGCTGGTCTCGTCGGTCTCCGGCAGGATGATCAGGAACTCGTCGCCAGCGTAGCGGATGGCGATGTCGGCCTGACGCGTCTGCCCTCTGATGATGTCGGCCAACTGCACGACATGCTGATCGCCGACATGGTGACCGTAACTGTCATTGATGCCCTTCAGCTTGTCGGAATCGACCATGATCAGGGACAGAGGATGGCCGTAGCGGTCGGCGCGGGCGATTTCCCGCTCCATGGACTGGAAGAAGAAGCGGGCGTTGCCGAGGCTGGTCAGCCAGTCCTGCAGCGACAACTGTCGCATCTGGTCGTAGAGTCGCGAGTTCTCGAGCGCTACCGCGATCTGATTGGCGACTGTCTGCACCAGCTGTTCGTGCGCCTGATCGTAGGCGCCGGGCTGATAGCTCTGGATCGACAGGGCACCGACGACGCGCTCCTCGCGCATCATCGGGACGACGAGAATCGACCGCGTGCGCTTCAGTTCGTTGCCGAGCCACGTCACCCCGGGAATATCCTCGTATTCCGCGTGGGTGTTGATGTGAACCACCCGGCGGCTGCTGATCGCCTGGCCGGTGACGCCGTCGTTGAGCGGGAAGCTGCTGCCCGGATAGGCCTTGCCGTCATCGAACATGTAGACGACATTGACGAGTCTGGCAACGTCATCGTAAGTGGCCACAAAGAAGGCGTCGGCCGAGACCACACTGGTGAGCTCGCGCCGGATGTCTTCGAACACCGATGCGATGTCGATAGTCTCCACCAGCTTGCGCCCGATCGCGTTGAGGACGGCCAGATGCTGCTCCTTGCGCTGCCGCTCCGCGAACAGCCGCGCATTCGTGTAGGCCACCGCGGCGAATTCGGCCAGCGATCCGAGCAGACGGCGCTGCTCGATCCCGCAAGCCTTCTCGTCGCGGCTGAAGACGGCGAGCAGCCCGGCCTGTTCGCTGCCGATCTCGATCGGCGCTGTCACTGTGCAGGCGAACTCCGGCGCCCGCAGCGGCGCCATGCTGACCGGCAACTCCCGGCCGGGTTCGGCGGCACTGCCGGTGACATCGCTGCCTATGATCTCCGCTGGCAAGTTGACGACCGATGTGATCCGCAGGGCGCCCTGGCTGTCGCGAATTGCGACCCAGCCGGCCGCGGCGCCAAGGAGAGTCACTGCGGACTGGACGACGCGATCAAGCACCCGGTCGTGGTCAAGCTCAGACGCCAGAGTGCTGGCCACTCGCCCAAGGGCCTGCTCCCGCTCGAGCGTCAGGTGCTCCTCAGCGGCTCGCTGGGCGAGGATCCGCGACTGCCGTGCCATGATCATGCCGAGGTGACCAACGCCGACGCTGGTCATCAGCAGGACGCAGACGCGGAACGCGAAGGCCCAGACGTTCCACGGAGTCACGAGTTCGGGAGCGACGGTGAGGTAGTAGACAAACAGCGCCACGACTGCGTAAGCGAGCGTCAGAGCGACGCGACCGAACAGAGCGAGGATGACCATCTCGGCGAAGAACAGCAGGTACGAGCTGCTCTCGAAGCGGCCGGTCAGCCAGGTGGCGCCACTGATGAAGGCGATGTCGAGGGCGATCAACCAGAGGTTGACCCGGCGCAACCCGAATCGCCTGGTGAAGAGAATGTAGACCAGGGCGTACATCGCAACCGCGCTGAGGGCAGCGCGCAGCGGCCCGGTGAGGTCCATGTCATTGCCGAAGATGAAGACGATGTTGAGGAGCAGGCCGACAGCCCGCATGGAGACGACGCCCCAGTCGACCAGCCTCTGGATCTCCGCGTCTCCCCTTACTCGGCCTCCCATCCCAGCACCACCTTGTCACCGTCATGGATCTGAGTGGTGAACTCGGCGCGGACGCCGTTCACCGTCATGTTGAGGCGCTGGCCCCGGCCAGGCTGGCTGGTGGCGATCGGCACGAGCTTCAGCAGGTCGGTGAAGATTGGGCCGCCGGGCCAGGTCACCGTGACCGCGTCACCGTTGCGGACGTAACTGTCGAGTTGCGCCGGGTTGCCGTTGATCTGACAGACGGGATCACCGAGCGGCACGGCGACGGGCTTGCCGTTGACCTCGACGCTGATCGCCTGACGCTCGGCGCGCTCGCCGCCCATCAGATCGGCGAGCCGGATGCCGGAACGACCAGTCTCGATCGTCACCGCGTCGCCATCGTTGACCGGCGTATCTGCCCCGGCGGGGGCGCCGTTGACTGTGACCCGATAGTGTTCGACTTTCTTGACGCGCGGAACGCCGTTGAACGTGTAGCGGAGAACCGCCGATGCCCGCCGCGGATCGTCGAGCCCAAGGTGAACAAGGCAGTCGCCGACCGTCGCAACGCCACGGTGGATGATCTTGGCGCCATCGGTGAGCGGCGTGTCCATGCTGACCCGCGCCCCGTTCATCAGCACGACCGACTCGAGGTCGACCGGGTCGCCGTCGAGGATGATCCGCTTCTTCGCCATGCGCGGGACGACATCGCTGATCCTGCCGCTCCCCGGCTCCCCTTCCTCGCCGGGAATGACCTGCACGCGATCGCGGTCGCTGACCGGCGTCTCGAGCGACGCCGGCTGGTCATTGACCTTGACCAGACCGGGGCTGCCGAGCGTCCCCCGAATGAACCTTGGTTTGCCGTTCACCTCGACTGTCAGAGCCGGACCGGGCCGCCCGTGCAGGTGGCGGATCTTGATGCCGGCGGCCAGCAGCGCATCAGCCACTGTACCGTGATTGACGCTGACCAGCCGGACCAGCCGGCCGTTGACATAGACGTTGTTGAACCCGAACGACTGACGTTGCCGCGCCATGAGGGCAATGCCGATCGGGGTGATGCAATCCGGACCTTGCAGGCAGCCGGTCTGCCCGACCAACGTCTTCAGCAGATCCAGGCCCTGAACGGCAACGCGGCCCGCCGGGAGCTCGAGGTAGGCCGCCAGTCGCTCGACCAGCCCGGGCGTAAGGGCGCCACCGCCGACCAGCATGACGGCTTGTGGGCTCTTTCCATTGAGGCGGACGATCTCGGCTGCGATCTGACCCGCCAGACCGTCGACGCAGCCCGCCAGACTGCGCCTGACGACGTCACTGGCAAGCGTCTGCTCGCTTCCGAGCACGTCACGGAAGGTGACGCTGGCATTGCCGGCAAGGGCGCGCTTAACCTGCTCACCGACAGGGAAGTCCAGCAGATACTGCTCGCAGAGCGCCTCGGTGACCTCGTCGCCGGCCACCGGCACCATGCCGTAGGCGGTGACGGCACCGCCTGACGTGATGGCGATGTCTGACGTCCCGGCGCCGATGTCGACCAGGGCCAGATTCAGTCGCCGCATCGTCGGCGGAATGACCACCGAGATCGCTGCGATAGGCTCCAGTGTCAGACTCGCCAGTTCAAGCCCTGCCCGCTGCAGAACCGTGGCCATGGAGTCGAGCACGACCCGTGGCAGGAACGTCGCGATGATTTCGACGCCGATCTGGTTGCCGCGCTGACCGATGAGGTTGGCGATCGGCGAGCCGTCAAGCAGGTGACCGACGGTGCTGTAGCCGACGCAGTGCATGGCAACATCGCCACCCTCCTGATCCGGCCCCCGCAACATCGTCTCGGCAGCCTGAACGGCCTCGAGTTCAGTCGCGAAAACAGCCTCGGCCGTTATCTCGAACAGTGGCGACACTTCGCGTGTCAGCTTGTGGCGAATCGTTCTCAGGGCACGTCCGGCGGCGGCGACGGCTGCTTCAGTGAGCGGCTTCCCGGCGCGCTGCGACAACTTCGCGGCGATGCGCTTGACGACGTCAGCGACCAGGTCGACGTCGTGGATCTGACCGTCGAGCATGGCGCGCTGCGCGTGTTCTTCGACCTCAACATCACGGATCTGGTAGCCGTTCTCGCTGACATCAGCCAGCAGGCCAGCCACCTTGCGCGTACCAATGTCGAGTGCGAATACTGTCTTGGTCTCTGGCACCGGACACACCATCCCATTGATGCAAGTAGTTTAGGATTCGACCCGAACCGACAATTTCCTCTGCACTCTGGCAAGTCTTGGGGGCGGCAGTCCGGTTCACATCAGCGGCCGCGGGAATAGAATGATGCAAGAATTGTGCGCGGGAGGACCAGACAATGAAGTGGTACCGTCGGTCGAGTCTGCTCGACTATCTCAGAGGACGCGAGGCGACCGGGTACGTGCTGCTCGCCTGCGCGGTTCTGGCGTTGCTCCAGGCCATCTTCATGCCGAGCGCGTTCAGCGTCCTTATTCTCGTTGCGCTGCTGGTGATCATCATGGCCAACACCCGGAGCGGGTTCTGAGCCCAGAATCCGCACCCCGTAGCCGAAATCGAGAGCCGGGCGGGGACTATCCCCGCCCGGCTTGATGCACAGACATCACGACTCAGTTCCTCGCTCCCGACCGCAGCCTGCCGATGATCGCGTCAGTCACCTCGACTGTGCTGCTCGGCCCGCCGAGATCGGGTGTGCGGACACGCCCCTCCGCAAGCACGTCCTCGATGGCAGTCATGATGGCTGCCCCGAGGTCGGGCCGGCCGAGGTGATCGAGCATCAGCTTGGCCGACCAGATCTGTCCGATCGGGTTGGCGATGCCATTACCGGCGATATCGGGCGCCGAGCCGTGGACAGGCTCGAACATCGACGGATACTTCCGCTCCGGGTTGATGTTGGCCGACGGCGCGAGACCGATGCCCCCCATGATCGCCGCGCCAAGGTCGGTCAGGATGTCGCCGAACAGGTTCGAGCCGACCACGACATCGAACTCGGTCGGTTTAAGGACGAAGAATGCGCTCAGGGCATCGATATGCACCAGGCGCCGTTCCACCTGAGGATACTCGCGATCACCGATCTCGTTGAAGATCTCATCCCAGAACGGCATCGACCAGTTGATGCCGTTGGACTTGGTGGCGCCGGTCAGGCGCCGCCGCGGCGACTGGGAGGCCAGACCGAAGGCGTAGCGGATCACCCGTTCGGTCCCGAGCCTGGTGAAGACGGTGTTCTGGATGACCAACTCATGCGGGAACCCCGTGTGGACGCGGCCACCGGCGCTTGAATACTCGCCCTCTGTGTTCTCGCGGACGACCGTGAACTCAAAGTCGCCGGGTTCGCGGCCGCGCAGCGGACTGACGACACCACGCAGAATCTTCACCGGGCGCAGGTTGATGTACTCCTCGAAGTTGCGGCGGATCGGCAAGAGCAGCCCCCAGAGGGAGACGTGGTCCGATACGCCGGGAAAGCCCACCGCGCCGAGCATGATCGTCTCGAAATCGGCCAGTGTGCGGGTGAAGTCCGGCGGCGCCATCTCGCCGTGCTCAAGATAGTAGCGGCAGCTCCAGGGGAACTCGCGATAGCGGAAGGCGATTCCGCCATCGAGCGCGGCGATGGTGTCCAGCACCCGCTGCGCCTCACGCGTCGTCTCGACGCCGATGCCATCGCCGGGAATGACGGCGACGTTCACGATCTGCATTGTCTCGCCTCCCGCGACTTGGCGCTACTTGCTGACGACGCGCAGTCCGCCGAACAGCATCGCCGGCACCGACAGTGCGCCGCCCTCGCCGCCACCGAGCCATTGCGGTTCGCTGCCGATGTCGACGATGTCGTTCAGCATGCTGAAGACGTTGCCGGCAGCCATGGCGTTCTTGACCCGACCGACGATCTCGCCGTTCTCGACCCGGTAGCCGACCTGAATGGTGACCGAGAACTCACCGCTCGGGTTGAAGCCGGGCGCTCCGGATACGGAGTCGATGATCAGGCCGCTCTTCATCGACCGGACAAGCTCCCAGAACGGCGTGCTGCCAGGCGCGACGATGGTATTGCTGAACCCCGGCACTGGTTGGGCGTTCAGGCCGGCGCCCGAGGTGCGGCCAATCTTGCGTCCCGAACCGGTGCTGGCGTGGCTGGCCAGACCACCGGTCTGAAGATCCCAGACGAAACCGGAGACGACACCGGCGCGGATCAACTCGATGCGGTCACCGGCGACGCCCTCGTCGTCGATGGCGGCGAACGCCGGCCCGCCGTCAAGCAGGGGGTTGTCCTCGATGTTGAGCCGGCTGTCGAATGGCTTGCTGCCGACCTTGTCCTCGAGTGGCGAGGTTCGCTGGAGAACGCTCCTGCCGCTGAACGCCGCTGTGAGCGGCGTGAAGACGGTGCCAGCGAGGACCTTCGGCGTCAGCAGGACCGGCATGACGCCGGCGCCGGCGGGGACGATCGCCTTGGCGCGGGCGACCAGCCCCCAGGTCTGGTCGGCGAAACGGTCGACGTCGATGTCGCGCGTGCCGGAGACGATGCCACCGTAAACGTTAAGGATGTCGTCGCCGGTGACGAGTTCGCCGCCGCCGCTGACGTCGATGAAGGTGCGCTCCGTCGAGCCGCCGCCGCCAGCCGTGTTGCCGACCTCGACGCGCTCGCGGTGGACCGAGACCCCGGCGCTGACGCTGAAGTCGCTGTTGTAAGACTTGATCTTGTCCACCAGATGCCGTCCGAGATCGGCCAGGTCGGCGTCGGCGATCGTCATCAGCCGCTCGTCGACGCTGCGGCGCGGCTCCTGCTTGTGGGTCGGGAAGCGAAATGCCGCCTGCGGGCCGAAGGCTGCGCTGGCGAGGGCCTTATCGACGACACGGCGCGGGTCCTCGAGCGTGTTCGCTGTTGCGAAGCCGATCCTGCCGTCGGCGATCACGCGCAGGGCATACCCCTCGCGCATGCGCGCCGCGGCCTGCACCAGCTCGCCGGCGCGGAAGCTCACCGAGCGACTGGCAGCGCTGATGTGATAGACCTCACCGTGCACGCCGGCGGGAATCGAATCGAGCAGTCTGTTCACGTTACTTCCCTCCCACGACGACGTTGCGGATGCGGATGGTCGGGCCGCCCATGCCAACCGGGATCATCGCCTGACCGCCCTTGCCGCAGCTGCCGAACCGCCAGGTGAAATCGTTGCCAATGGCATCAATGTTCTTTAGCGTCTCGAACAGGTTGCCGGAGAGGACGACATCCTTGACCCGGCCGGCGATTTTCCCGTCGTGGATCTCCCATGCCTCCTGGGCGGCGAACGTGAACTGCTCTTTCATCGTCATGCCACCCTTGGTGCCGCGGATGTAGAGGCCGTCCTTGACGTCGGCGATGATCTCGTCGACCGGCGTCTCACCATTGTGAATGAACGTGTTGGTCATCCGGACGATCGGCGGGAACTGGTAGCTGATGGCACGGGCGTTGCCGGTCGGCTGCTCGCCCATTGCCCTCGCCGTCTCGCGGCTGTGCAGTCGACCGGTGAGAATCCCCTCCCGGATCAGACTGGTGTCTTGGCAGGGAACACCCTCGTCATCGTACGTGAAGGTGCCGAACAGGTCGGGGTGGACGCCGCCGTCGCTGACTGAGAGGATCGGCGAGCCGAACCGGCGGCCGAGCTGCATGACGTCGCGCAGGCGCTGGTTGTCGAAGACGCCGTCGGCCTCGCTGAGGTGGCCGAACGCCTCATGGACGAACAGGCCGGTCATCCCGGGATCGAGGACGACGGTGTAAATGCCCGCCTTGACGCTCGGCGCCCCGGGCAGTTCCTTGGCCCGTTCGACAGCGTCGCGGATCTGCGCGTGCTTGCCGGCGAAGTCCTGCCAGCCCCTGACCGAGCTGATGCTGCTCGCCATCGTCTCGACGGCGTCGCCCTCGCGGGCGACGATGCTGAACCCGGCGCGCTCGAACAGCTTGTCCTTCTCGATGTATGCCCCGTCCGAGTTGGCGTAGTAGCGGCGCTGGAAGATGTCCCAGTACGTCGCGATCGACGTCTTGATCACCGGATGGACGCCGAGCGCCAGCGAGTTGTACTCCCGGATGAGAGCGATTTTCTCAGCCAGCGGCACCTGCCGGGGATCCTGAATCAGTTGCGCCGGAGTGATGTCGACCACCGGCGCCACGCGGGCGATGTCGCGCTGCCCGCCGGCGGCCAGCCTGGCCTGGGCTACGGCCTGATCGACCCACTCGCCGAGGCGCGTCAAGTCGTTGAACGAGACGAATCCCCAACCGCCGCGAACGAGCGCCCGCACATTACCGACACGGTTCTCGGCCTGGGACACCTCGTCGACTTTGTCGCCGTGGAGCGTAAACGCCGTGACATCTTCATCCTCGAACCTGATTTCGAGGAAATCGACATCTGGGCGTTTCACCGCGTCTGTCAACAGATTGCGCAAATCTGTCATGCAATCACCCCTTCTCGATGTCGTCGGCTTCATGGCTACTTGCTGCGCTTCTGCTTTTGCTGCTTGCGCTTGTAATACGGCATGTAGGCATCGGCGGCTGACCGGCGCTTTGCCGGCTCGTCCTTCACGGCCCGCCTGCGTTCCGGGAGCTTCGGGTTCCACTGATACAGCGATGAGACGAACATCGCGGCCGCCAGCACGTAGCCGATGATCTTGACCCACAGGACCGCGGGCATGGCGATGAAGAACAGCGCCAGAGCGACGGCCAAGCCCATGCCCGACAGCTTGCGCTGCTGGGTTGTCAGTTCCCGCTTCCTCACGTTCCGCATCACCGCCACCCAGATGCCGATACCGGCCATGATCGCGAACCCGGCGATGCCCGTGACAATCTCGAAACGCGTCATTGCTGAACCTCCTTGAAGCGGTAGTAGACGGCCACGCGAAAACCGATACGGGTTGCCGCCGCCCCGCGGGCAGCCAGGAAGGCCGCGGCCCGTTCCGGAAACAGGAACCCGAGCAGCGCGGCGGCCTCGTCGAGGCTGGGGAAACGCCACTCCGTGTCGACGATGCGGCGCGCAAAGCCCCGTTCCTCGAACCACTGCCACCAGGACGCGCAGGCCGCCTCGTCCGCGTCCCAGAGTTCGGACAGCTCGTCGCTGCCGGCGTTCTGGACGACCGCCAGACAGCCGCCCGGGCGGAGGACGCGCCAGACTTCTGCCAGCCCGCGGTCGCCCTGGCCGAAGAAGTAGGCCCAGAAGGCCGTCGCGACATCGACCGACCGGTCCGCCAGCGGCAACCGCTCGACGCCCGCCCGCAGCAGCCTGACAGCAGGCAGTCCGGCCAGTCGCCGGCGGGCCTCGCGAAACAGCGCTCGATCCGGCTCGATTGCCACCACCGACGCCGCGCCTTGGGCGGCTAACCAATCCGCTTACTTGCCGTGGCCGCTGCCGATGTCGAGCGCCACTCTCCCGGCAGGTGAAGCAATCGCCGCAACTGTCGCAGGAATCCTGCCACCGGGATCGGTCACTCGCGACAGCAGGTCGAACAAAAGGGGCTGGTCCGCGCCCCAGAACGGGAAAACGCGGCCGCGCCCGAAGCGGCGCAGAAACGTGGTCAACGGCGTCATGGCAGCAGATCCGGCGGCAACGTGTCTACCGGCAGGGCGCGCAGGGGCTTCGTGCCGTCATCGACCGCTTGCCAGACGTCGCGCGGAATGACGCCGAGGCGCCAGAGGGCGATCCCCCGCAGCCCGTATCGCTTGGCCAAAGCGATCTTGCGGCCGATCGACCGTCCGTCTTCGATCCACAGTTTGGATGTCCTGCCGGCGGCATCGGTGAAGGACAGCCAGTTGGCATCGGCGGTCTCATCCCAGGTGGTCACGTACCTCTCCGTGTAGGCAGCGACATCGCTGAGCGACCACACGTCTGCCCGCCCCGGTGTCGGCGCCGTCTGCCAGGCGACGCCGCCCGGCGCGACGCCGAGGAGAATCCTGTCCGCTGAGACATGCTTGAGCAGCAACTGGACGGCCTCTTCGACTTTCGCCATCGGCGCGAGCGGCGACGGCAGAGCCCGATCGTAATATTCGTAGGCCATCAGCACGATCCTGTCGGCAACCGCGCCGATGGTCGCGTAGTCGAACCCGGCGGCAAAGGCGCTGTTTCCCGGCTGGACGGTAACGGTGAGCGTCTTGCCGATCGCCTTCAAATCAGCTGCCAGGGCCGTGACGAATTCTGCGTAACGGGCCCGGACTGCAGCCTGACCGTCAGCGTCGAGGCCGGAGGAGATACCCTCCCAGTCGAGGTTGACACCGCCAAAGTTGTCCGCTTCAGCGACAATCGCCGCGCGCAACTCCGCCAGAGACTGAGCATCATTCAGCAGAACAGCCAGCTTGCTCTCGCTGCCACTGGCATAGACGACCATCTCATCGCTCAGGCCGGCCCGCCGGAGCTCGACGAGCGCGTTCTCCCAACCGCCGGGCCGGCGCCAGCCATCGATGCCGTTGCTGCTCAGACGCCCGCTGGCCAGGACGCTGAACCAGCCGAAGCCGACGCTGCTCACCAGGCGCTGATGGGCAGTCGTCCGGTCGACATCCGGGTACGGCATGCCAAACAGGTCGGGCCAGCTCGGCGTCAGGCTAGTGCCAGCCGCGTAGAAAGCGTAGACATCCATCGTCCGCTCGCCGGTCGTGATCAGCACCCGCTGCGTCGCCTCGTCCCAGTCGACGCCGCAGCCGAACGCGGTGGCGAAAAAACGGGCGGGGATGAACGTCTTGCTGTCGACCAGACGGGGCGGCACGTCCAGCGGTTGCTCGACGCCGTTGACCATGGCGGTCGGCCGGTCGATCCATAGCCTGACCTCAGTCGCGGGAGAATCGACGGAGGCCGCTTTGGTCGCGATGATGCCTTTCTCTTCCGGAACCCAGTCGACGGTGACGCCGATCGCCTCGCTGATGGCGCGGAACGGCACCAGGACGCGATACTCCTCGCGCTGCAGCGGCGCATCGAAGGCGAGTGGCAGCTCATCGATGGTGACGCTGACAGCCGGGGCCGCGGCCGGGGCGGCGACGGCGGTCGGGCACACAACGGCAACGACAAGGGCGATGACAGCCAGACCGGCGATGCCGATAAGCGACCGTCTCAACTGAAAGGACCTCCCGTCAGAAGCGTATGTGGGCAATTCGCGCCGCTCCACAACAAGTCCTGCGCCAACAACAACGGCCTGACCGGTACGAACCGGCCAGGCCGCAAGGAATCGGGGACGCGCTGGTCACTTCCAGCGGGTGAGAATCAGCTCGCGTTGGAACATCCGGGTGACGAGCCGGAGCATCAGCAGGTCAAGAACGGCCAATCCGGCCGCGACGGCGGCCATCAGCCAGACCGTGACGCTGATCTTGCCCATCGTCACGCCGAGGCCGAGCCCGACCGCCGGCAGGACGATGAACACGGACCACTGTTGAGCTTCCCGCGGGTCGCTGCTGCGCGACGAGATCAGGACGATCAGCAACATGCCGAGAATCGCCATTGCCGGGGCCAGCAGCAGGAGGGCGGCGATGGCTTCGGGGCGGAAAATGACGTTGAGGAAGCGAGCGCCGCCGACGACATAGACTCCGGCGATGCTGAGAATGTACGTCAGCCAGGTCAGGACGACCGACGGGATGACCGATGCGAGAGACTTGCCGAGCAGCAGTTCGGAGGTGGCGATCGGCGTCGCCAACAGCGGCTCGAGGCTGCGATTCTGCTTCTCGCCGATGATGCTGTAGGAAGCCATCGTGCTCGGGATGATGACCGGCAACAGGATGAAGAACATCAGGAACTGGCCGAACATCGCCCGGCCGACCTCCGCCGGTATCTCCTGCAGGGCGCCGATCTGGCCTTTCATGATCCAGATCATGAACGCGGGCATGACAGCGAAAATCAGCGCCGGGATGGCCGCAGTCAGCACGATCATGCTGTTCTTACGCGCCTCTTCCCACTCTTTGGCGATAATCGCCCGAACTCTCTCGTTCATTGCGCGCTCCCTCCCACCAAGCTGAGGTAGACGTTCTCGAGGCTATGGCGCTTCTCTTCGACGAACAGAACCTCGCCGCCGCCCTCGACGATCGCCCGGACGATGGCCGGGTTGGCTTCGCTGGACCGGGTGACGTCGACTGTGACCGTGTCCCCCTCGACGGTGACCGACTTCACCAGCGGCAGGTTGCGCACCATATCCGCCACGCCGGGCAACTGTTGGCGCAGACGGATGACTGTCTGATGACCGAACAGCTTCCCGCGCAGGTCCTCGACCGTGCCTATGTCGATCAGACTGCGGCGGAAGATCGCGATCCGGTCGCAGAGACGATCCGCCTCCTCAAGATTGTGGGTGCAGAGGAGGACGGTCCGACCCTGGCCGCGCAATTCCTCGACGAAATCACGCACCGTCTTCGCCGACTCGGGGTCGAGGCCGGACGTCGGCTCATCGAGAAACAGCACGCGCGGTTCATGCAGGAGCGTCCGGGCGATCGCCATCTTCTGGCGCATGCCCTTGGAGAAGGTGCCGACGGCCTCCTTGCGCCTCTCCCAGAGGCCGAGCACCGACAGGTACTTCTCGATCCGCTTGGCCCGCTCGCCGGCCGGAACGCCGTACATCTTCGCGAAGAAGTCCAGGTTGCGGTAGGCGCTGAGTTTGTCGTAGAGTCCCGGCGCCTCGGTGAGGATACCGATTTCTGCCCGAATGGCATCGTTCTGCTCGCCGACTTTCTTGCCGGCGACCCAGGCCTCGCCCGAGGTCGGGGCGATGAGACACGACAGCATGCGGATCGTGGTCGTCTTGCCGGCCCCGTTGGGACCGAGCATGCCGAGCACTTCACCGTCATGCGCCTCCAGGTTGAGCGCGTCGACGGCCAGGTTGTCGCCGAACCGCTTGGTCAGGTTGATGGCGCGAATCAAGGCGTCTTCCTCCTCTTCTCCATCTCGTCGATCTGGGCAGCGGCGAGCACCGGCGCCGCGGTCAACCGGCCGACACAGGCAGTGCCGGTGTCAGCATCGCAAATGACTCCGTCTCAAGCTCGAACACGCCTCCGGCGCCGGCATCGAGCAGGATCAGGCGATGGCTCGGCGCCGTGTCGTACCAGGCGGTCTGCATCCCGTTCGGGATGCCGAACGTGACGCGCCAGCACGTGACACGCTGGTCGCCGAGCTGGATCTCCTCTTGCCCGTCGACCTTTACAGTCACGGCATAGGTCGCGATGTTGCGCGTCTGCAGACAGACGAGCTTGGTCGAATACCCCTTGGCCAGAGGCAGCGCCCGGATCAGCATCAGCAACTGGTCATTGTCATAGGTCGCGCCGGGCAACGGCTGGACGCCGCTCTGCGGTCCGCGCGGCGTCGCCGCCGAGAATGTGGCCTGACGCGCCGCGTAGCTGACGTCGATGTCGTAATGACCGTCCGGCAGATCAAGCTTCGTGAGCGTCGAGATCGGGACGAGCGTGGCCGCATCGGCGACAACCGTCACCACCTGAGTTGGCGCGACGGTCGGGTCATCACCGAACCGTACTTCCGAGTCGAATACCCAGGTCGCGCCGCCATCAGCATTGCCGGCGCGCATGGTCAGCGTCAGGCGCCCGACCACTGAGCCGGCCTGTATGATCCGATACTGCCATGTCTCCCCATCGGCAAACGGAACCTGCCCGAGCTTCAGGGCGGGCGTCGGGCGCCGCGACCGCACGACCATCGTGAAGACCAGCGCAGCAATAGTGAGGAGACCGATGATCAGCAGAATGCGGGAGCGATTCGAACCTCTGTTCATGTCTGTGTCAGCCACCTCCACCGCTCCGTGCCGGAATCGCCGCTTCGCGCGCCCGCAGCGCCATGGCGACGGCGATGATGGCGCCGGCGCTGACCCAGAGTTCGAGGCCAACCGGGTCGAGAAGCATGTAGCTCTGGAGGATGACACTGAAGTTCAGCAGGCCGTGCAGCAACGCCGCCGCCAGATAGGCCCTGACGCCGCGGCCGCGGGCCACGCCGGCACCGAGATAGGCGCCGGTCGCGCAGTGGAAGGTGACAACGGCCGCCCGCTCCCAGAGCGCCAGCGCGGGCGCCACATGCAGAGCCGCCAGTGGCAGGGCGACCAGTTTGATCGCCTCGACGACACCGAATCCGGTGCCGCTGGCGGCACCGAGCGCTATCGCGCCGCTGCGCGAGGACGGGGTCACGCGCGTCAACACAGCTGGGGCAAGAATCTTGAGCAGTTCCTGGACAAGCCCGCTGATCAACACGACACCGAAGCTGATCATCAACCGCGTCAGCAGCGGTCCGCTCATGAGGCGCGCCGTCAGGCGCGAGTAGGCGATCTGCAGCGGCGGTTGGGCCGACAGGGTGATGAACAGCCCGACGCCGCCGGTGGCCGCCGCCAGCCACCACTGCCACGTCCGCCAGTCGCGGCGGCTGAAGACGATGACCAGCGGCAGGCTGAAGGCGACAAACAACAGCGCGAGACCAACCAGCCAGACCATGAGAGCCCTCCTCCGGGCCGCTGTTCGCGGCGCCTTCACCAGGCAAGTCCGGGCCCGGAGAGGAGTACCCCGTGTGCCCGGCCTTTGTTTCGCGGGTGCAGACGGCCTATCCGGCGACGACGGGCAGACTGCGGAAGAGAATCGGCGGGACGAAGACGTTCCCCGTGTCCATCCGGTGGACGCGCGTCATCACGTCGATTTGCTCCAACTCGCTGCCGATGGCTTCGACGCGGTTGAGGAAGTCATAGATGTTGCCGGCGACCATGGCCCGGCTGACCCAGCCGGTGACCTGACCGTTCTCGACCCGGAAGGCGCGCATGATGCCGAGCGAGAACTCGCCGGCACGCGTGTTGCCGACGCCGCCACCGGCCGTCGAGCTGATGATCAGGCCATCGCCCATCCGCCGGATGAGTTGGTCGAGCGTGTCACTGCCGGGCCGGAGGACCAGTCGATGTGGACCCGGCACCGGCGTCCCAGCGCGATCGCGGACGGCGTTGCCGGTCGTCTGCGTGCCACAGGCGGTTGCAGTGCGCGTGTCGTGAAGGAAGCCACGGAACACGCCGTTGTCGAACACTACGTTGCGGCGGGTCGGGACCCCTTCGGCATCGTACGCCCGCGACCCGATCCGATAATCCTCGGTGGGATCATCGACCAGGCTGATGCGTTCGTCAATCAGGCGCTGGCCGATCTTGTCGGCAAGCGTCGTCGCCTTCTCAGCCAGACTGCGGCCGTTGATCGCCACCACCAGCGGCACCAGCATGTTGGCGAACGCGTCGGGCAGCACAATGCAGGGCATTTCTCCGCCGGCGATGGTCGCATCGCGCTTCCCCCACTCAGCCTGACGCAGGACACTGGCGACGATGCGATCGCTGTCAAGATCGGCGAGCCGCACCGTGGACTCGCCGTCGAAAACGAACCGCATCAGGCTCTGGCCGGTCGAGATGTCGAGTCCGGCCATGAAGCCGACGTTGGTGCCGGTGACGCTGACATCCAGGCCGCTCGTGTTAAGCAGGCGCGTGGTCTGTGTGACGCGCCAGAGACCGGCGCGCTGCTCGGCCCCGGGGCGCGCCTCGGCGAGGCGCTTGACGGCGCGCGAACCCACGGCGGCCATCGCCTCGGGCGTCCAGTCGGCAGCGGCCCTGTCAAACACGGCTACCGACCTGGCCGGGCCCGGCGATGGAAACGCGAACGTGGCCTTCTCCCCGAATTGGCAGGTCGCAAGGGCATTGTCAACCAGTCGGTCGGCCAGCTCGGGAGCGTTGCCTGCGGCAAAGCCGACTCTGCCGTCCTTGATGACGGTCAGCGCGATCGAGGTCTCGCGGCTGATCGTCGCTTCCTCGAGCTTGCCGCGGCGGAATGACAACGGCAGGCGCTCCGTGTCAGTCGCGTGGATCTCGGCAGCGTCGGCGCGGCCGGCCGCGACCTCGAGGATACGCTTGATGCTATCGGCCATCCTGACGACCTCCCACAGTAACGCCGTTGACGCGAATGTGCGGGCCACCCATGGTGACGGCGGCCGGCTGGCCCTTGCCGCACGAGCCATACCCGTGCTTGACGTTGCGACTGATCGCGTCGATGTTCATGAGCGTCTCGAAGACATCGCCGCTGAGGTTGGCGCCGGTGACACGCTCGGCCAGCTCACCGTCGCGGATCAGAAACGCCTCACCGGCGGCAAAGGTGAAGTTCTGACCACCCTGCCCGCCGCGGTTGATGTCGAGGTACATCCCCTGCTTCGTGCTCTTGATCATCTCATCCACATCCCAGTCGCCGCCCTCGATGTACGTGTTCGACATGCGGACGACCGGCTTGAACTCGTAACTCCAGGCGCGCGCGTGGCCGGTGGCCTGCTCGCCCATCTTGCCCGCGGTTTCGCGCGAATGCATGTGACCGGCGAGAATGCCGTCCTTGACCAGGGTCACGCGCTCGGCCCTCACGCCCTCATCGTCGTAGACATACCAGTTGGCGGCGCCGCGCATGGTCGGATCGTCAACGGCGGTCAACTCCGGAACAGCGAACCGCTTGCCGATCCGCATGACTTCCTCCATGTGCGGGTTGCCGGCGATGTGGTCGGCCTCGTCGGTATGGCCGAATGCCTCATGGATGAACACACCGGTGATGTACGGGCCGAGGACGCAGGTCATCTTGCCGCCCGGCGCCGGCTTGGCCGTCAGCGTCTCCTTGGCGCGGCAAGCCAGTTCGTCCATGTCGTCCTGACGCTCCTCGATGCCGCCGTAACCATCGGCAAGACCGATGACCGTCCGCGCCTCCTGAACGACGTTGCCATCGCGGGCGACAGCGTACGCCCAGAGGTCGACCTGGCACTGCTCCTGTTCGATGAACGTGTTGTCGGTGCTGGCGAAGTACTTGTGGGTGACGACATCGGTGTAGGTCAGGCGGGTCGAGGCGATCTTGTCATGCCCGAGCAGGTATTCGCTGTAGTCGCGGATCTGCTCCACTTTGTCGGCCAATGGCACGTCGGCCGGGTTGACCGTCAACTTGGGGACGACATGATCGACAACGGCCGGCACCGGAGCCAACCGGCTCTCATCTCTGCCCGCCAGCTTGGCCAGCCGTGCGGCTTCGCGGGCCTTGGTCGGGAGATCATCGACCGAGCTGAAGACTGCGGTTCCCCAGGCGCCTTTGTAGAGCGCCCGGATCATGCCGCCGTTCTTCACCTCGCAGCCGATTTCGCCGAGCGCATGACCGGCGTAGCTGACCGTGGTGATGTCCCGGGTCTGCAGGCGGACGTCGGCGTAATCGACGCCAAGTCCTTCAATGGCGCGGCGCATGTCCTCGCGCAAGGGGACCCCTCCTTTTCGCATGGCCTAGACGATTCGCTCAACCACTGCCAAAGCCTTGAGCTGCTCGACGTCAGCCGTCCGCAATTGGCCGGCGCCAAGCGTCAGCGTGTTTGCGGCGCCGGCGGCAACCGCCAGCGCCAGGGCACTCTCGGTGCTGAGGTTCGCCTCGAGCGCGGCTGCCATTGCCGCGACCATCGCGTCACCGGAGCCGACAGCGTTGACGGCTTTGACGGGCGGCACGTTGGCCAGCCAGGCCGCCTCGGCGGTGCCGGCGACGGCGCCTTCCTCGCCCATCGAGGCCAGGACTAGGCCGACCTCGGGGGCGATCTTGCGGATCGCCCGCGCAACGCCGCGGTGGTCGATCAGCGGCATCCCGAGCAGGCGCTCGAGCTCTTCACGGTTCGGCTTGATGACGTCCGGATGCGCCTCGATACCCAGGCGCAGCGGCTCGCCGCTGGTATCGAGAATGGTCCGGCAGCCCGCGTCGCGGGCGATGCTGATCAGGTCGGCATAGTAGCTCGACTCGAGGCCGCGCGGCAGGCTGCCGGAGAACGTGACGACCTTGGCCTGGCCGACGAGACCCCGGAATTTCTGCTTGAACGCTGCCGCCTCAGCCTGACTGATCACCGGGCCGGGCTCGAGCAACTCGGTGCTGTGACCGCCACTGGCACCCGGGATGGCGATGCAGATGCGCGACTCCTGACCGATCGGCTGATAGTCGGCAGGAATGCCGTCAGACGCCAGGCGTTCGATGATGAACCGTCCGTTATTGCCGCCGGCAAACCCCGTCACCAGCACACGCCTGCCAAGGCCGATGGCGGCTCGGGCGACGTTGTTCCCTTTGCCGCCCGCCAGGGCTCGCACCGCGTCGATACGGTTGGCGTGACCAAGGCGGAAGTCGCTGATGACATAGGTCTTGTCCACGGCTGCGTTCAGGTTGACTGCCAGGATCACTGCTCCCACCACCTTTGATTCTGCGCGGCGAGGCGCGCCAGCGCCCCGGCGCCAATCAGACCGGCATCTGCGCCCAGTTCAGCGGGAACGACCTCGGCCATCTGCCGGTTGACCGGCATTGCCCGCTCTTGCAGCGCGCGACGTACCGGGCCGAGGAGCAATTCGCCTGCATTGGCCACGCCGCCGCCGACGATGATCCGCTCCGGGTTGAGGATGTTGGCGATGTTCGCGAGGCCGATGCCCAGGTACTCGCCGGCCCGCGCCAGAACGGCCCTCGCCCCCGCGTCGCCGATCGCCGCCGCCTTGGCGACCAGGGAAGCATCGATGCACTCCGGGTCACCGCCGGACAGGCGCGCCAGTTCGGGCGCGCGACCTGCGGCCGCAGCCTCACGTCCGGCCAGCGCGATGGCCGGCGCCGCCGCGAGCGTCTCAAGGCAGCCACGGCTGCCGCACTTGCACGGTCGCCCGCTGGGTTCAAGCGTCTGGTGACCGACCTCGCCGGCCGCGAACCCGGGCCCGCGGTACAGTCTGCCGCCCAGGACAATGCCGGAGCCGATGCCGGTGCCCACCGTAACGCAGACGAAGTTCGCGACGCCCCGGCCGGCGCCGAAGACCAACTCGCCGAAGGTGGCGACGCGGACATCGTTGTCCATCGCCACCGGCAGGTGGAATCGCTCGTGGAACAGGTCGGCCACCGGCTCGTCGCGCCAATGGAGGTTTGGTGAGAAGCGGCAGACGCCGTGCGCGACATCGATCAGGCCGGGGATGCCGAGTCCGATGGCGCTCACCGCACGCCCCTCAGGTCGGGCGAGCAGTTCTGCGACAGCCGACAGCAGCACGTCGTTGACCGCTGCGGCACCGCTGGTGGCGGGAGTGGCGCGGCGGACATCGGCGATGATGCGCGCGCCAACGATAATCGCTGCCCGGGCGTTGGTTCCGCCCAGATCGACGCCGATCACCGGAAGGGTCGAGTCCGGACATTGTTTGTTCATGACTGCTCAGCCTCTGACAGCCGGCGTTTGAAGAGGTCGATGATCCGGACCGGAGTCGGATCGACGCCATCAGCCAGCGCGGTGTAGATGGTGACGAAGTCGCCGACGGCAACCTGGCGCAACAGGCGCGTCAGCCTGGCCTCACCGGCCACCCCGGCAAGCTTGGGCTCGAGGACCGCGCCGGCCCGCGGGCGCAGCAGCTCGATCGTCGCGTCCCAGCGCTGACGGATCTTGGCGCTGTCGCCGGCGTCGCGCAGGGCCACGACGGCCAGTTGCGACATCAGCTCGGGCGCCATCTCCCAGCCTACGGCCTCATCATGGTGCAACTGCGGCACGGCATTCCAGAAGGCCAGCCGCTTGCTGTTCTCGCCGAACTGGTTCTTCCAGCGCAGCGCGGCGGCCCAGGTCAGATCGAGCGCCCCATAGACGACCGGGATGCGCTGGCCGATTGCCAGCGTCAGCTGCTTGGCAGGATTGTCGCTGACCGGCACATCCGGCGCGCAATCGGCTGACACGCACGCCAGCATTCGTCCGACCTCGTCCCACAACCCGGCATCGCTGATCACATCAGGAGCGACGCCGGTCAGGCCGAGCAGGCGCACGAGCGCCGGCACGAGCAGCCCGATGGCAATCCGCGGCATCATGCCGCCGGGGATGGTCAGCACGGGCACGCCCGCCGCCGTGGCCAGCGCCGCCAGCTTGCCGCCGGCCGTGACCGCCAGGCGCGGGCAGCCGCGTTCGCCGGCTGCGGCGAAGGTCGTCAGGATCTCCTCAGTGTTGCCGGAGTGGGATATGGCGATGCAGAGCGTCTCCTCGTCGGCGTAGCCGGGCAGGTCGTAGCCCTGGACCAGTTCGACCGGGCAGGCGAGGTCTGCGCGCAACCAGGCTCGCACCAGTTGCACCGCCGCCGCCGAGCCGCCGCCGGTGCCGAGTACGATGACGCGTTGCAGGGCTCCTCCGGCGGGGAATCCGGCCGGCAACCGGCAGGCGCGGACGAGCTGCAGCCCCAAGCGGAACTGCGCGGGGTAGTCGCAAGTCAGGCGGAGCATCTCCTGGCTGTCGGTGGCGAGCAGTTGCTGCGTGTTGTCGAGATCAAGCTTGGGCCAGTCGGACATCCCGTCTCGCCTCCCGCCGTTCAGACCTGTCCGGAGCATCCGAACAGGCGCATCTTCTGCTGGACAACCGCGCGCACGGCCGCGTTCGCCGGTGCGAGGATCTTGCGCGGGTCGATCTCCCCTGCGTCGCTGAGGACCTGGCGAACGGCGGCAGCCCAGGGCGCCTTGAGGTCAGTGGCGATGTTGATCTTCTGGACGCCACCGCGAACGGCTTTGCGGACTTGCTCCTCGGGCAGGTCGGACGCGCCGTGAAGGACCAGCGGCACCGACAGAGCATGGCGAATCTGAGCCAGCCGCTCGAAGTCGAGCTGGGGTTCCCAACGATAGAAGCCGTGTGCAGTCCCGATCGCGATGGCCAGACAGTCGATGCCCGTGCGGCGAACGAATTCGGCGGCCATTGCAGGATCGGTGTAGTAATGCGACCGCTCAGCGGCGCTGTTATCGTCCTCGGCCCCGCCGACGTGCCCGAGTTCTGACTCGACGGTCACGCCGGCGACCTTCGCGGCCTCGACGACGCGCACCGTCAGGGCGATGTTCTCTTCGAACGGCAGGCGCGACGCGTCGATCATCACCGACGTGAAGCCGGCCTGGATGCACTCGACGACCTGCTCGAACCGGTCACCATGGTCAAGGTGAAGCGCGATTGGCAGTTCCGAGCGGGCGGCGAGATCCTTGACGAGGGCTGCGACATTGCGGGTGCCGGCGAACTTGAGCGAGCCGGGCGAGAACTCGAGGATCAGCGGTGAACGCTCGATCTCGGCAGCGGCGACGATGGCCGGAATCATGTCGAGCGAGTGGGCGTTGAACGCCCCGACGGCGTAGCCGGCACGCTGGGCTTCGGCCAGCAGCCTGGCCATCGGATAGAGTGGCATGAGGTCTCCTCCTCGTAGTTGAGCCGGCCGCGTACTGCGACCGGCTCACTGTCGTGATGCCTGTGACAGTGTCGCCTTCGCTCTGACTGGACTCACGGTCTGGAAGGCCAGCAGCGCGCCGAGCATCGCCAATGCGGCGACAACGATCGTGATGCGGTACGTGCCGAAGACCGGAATCAGCCGGCCGAGAACGACCAGCGCGATCGTCTGCGGGATCGAGACGAAGATGTTGTTGAGGCCGAAGAACTCGCCCTCCCGTCCGGGAGGCAGGATGTCGGCGACGATCGCCGGCGGTATGGTCAGGGTCGCGCCCCAGCCGATGCCTGCGAATCCCATCACCGCGACCAACTGCCAGAACGTGCGGGCAAAGTAGCCGCCGCAAATGCCGAGGAAGAGGACCGCCAGGGCGGCGCTCATCGTCACCTTGCGACCGAGCCGGTCAGCCAGCACCCCCATGATGACGGCGAAGATGATCGCAGCGACCATGAACGCCGCCAGAGCCAGCGTCGCCAAGCCGACGGGAATCCCGAGTTCCTGGCTCGCGTAGAGGGTGAAGAACGGTGCCAGCGCACCAAAGCCAAGCCACCAGACTGATTCGACAAGGAAGAACCGGATGACCTCCCGGTGGCGGCCGAATTCCCGCAGGTAGCTGCCGACCGACTGCTTGCGGGATGCCGGCGCGGGGCGCGCCGGCGGAGCTGGCTCGCGCACCGCGAGGGCCGTGTACAGGGCGGACAGCACGATGACGGCGCCGCCGATCAGGAACGGGACAGCGTGACTGCGGTCGTACAGCGGCCCGACGAGGAATGCTGCCAAGCCTGCGACCGCGCCGACAGCGCTGACGACGCCGCTGACCGTGCCGCGCTGCTCGGTCGGCACCAGATCCGCGAGCAGAGCCATGTATGGCGCCGTGTAGAGGTTGGTGAAGAAGTAGAAGAGGAACGCGGCGATGGCGGCGGCTGCGAACGCCGGCGCGAGTCCGAGACCGACCAGACTGGCGGCGGCAATCGGCGCGCCATACAGCAGGAACGGCATGCGCCGTCCGAGCCGGTGGCGGACGCGGTCGCTCCAGACGCCGGCCAACGGCTGCACGACGACACCGCAGATGCTGGCCGTGCTGACGACCAGACTGACCAGGAAGATGGACGACGTCAGCCCCTTGAGCAGGGGCGGTATGTAGGCTGTGTGGACATTCCAGGCAAAACCGATGCCAAGGTTGGCGATCGCAAGCTGGAGGATGAGGCCGGTGCCGACGCGTGACTTCGTCACTTAGCATCCCCCTCCCGGCGCTGGCTGCGCACGACGACAGTGGCCGGCCCGCCGGCAGGGATGTCGGTGGTGACGATCTCGCCTTCACCATCACCCGGGAACCAGCAGACAAGTTGGCCGTCGGTGTGCGGCCCGAGTTCGATCGTCAGGGCATCCCGGGCCACCGCGACGCTCCGGACCTCGGCGACTCCCTGGGTGATGTGCAGGGTGCTGCCGACGATCGTCGGCCCTGGGCCGAGCGGCGTCAACCGAAACAGCCGGCAGCCGTGCGGCGGAATGCTCCGCACCGCCAGCGCGGCGCTGCAGCGACCGAGATAGCGACCATTGAGGAAGTCGTACAGATGGTACTCCCCGTCCGGGTCGAGTCCCAATTCCGCCAGTCCATACGCATAATCGGCAATCGTCTGACCCCAGTTGAAGAAACCGGCGACCAGCCAACTGCCCCATTCTGCCTCGGCCGGCAGGACATAAGCCACCGGCGTGTCGGCGTTGCCAAGGCCGACCGCCCGCGCGGCGACGCCGCTGGCTGGCGTCGTCTGGCCGATCAGCCGGAGACGGTCCGGGCTCAGCGAGGCCATCCGGTCGCTGAGGATCAGCATGCCGCCGGAGAGGGCGATCGCAGCCGCGAGCGTCGTCACCTCGTCGGTCGTCAGACGCGACTCGCGACTGCGGACGATCAGGCAGTCCGGATCATTGAGCCAGAAGCGCCGGTGCATGAACGAACGGTTGAGGACATTCCGCAGCGCGTTACGGGCCGAGGGTATGCCGCGCTCCCATGGCAGCGGCTTGGCTCCCCAGTCCGGCGCAACGTCCGGCCCGATGCGCATCCCGTCGACGACACCGATGGCCGGACCGAGCGGGCACCCGCAGCCGAGGATGAACCGTTCGCCGACTGTCTCGCGGATGATCTCGAGCCCCCGGCGCAGCGCCTGAGCCCGAGTCAGCCCGTCGCGGCGCCGACCCGGCAGCGCCGCGCAATAGAGGAAATCAAGCTTGACATAGTCGTAACCCCAGTCCTCGGTGACGGTGCGGAACAGCTGCCGCAGCCACGCCTGGACGTCGGGATGGGAGGTGTCGAGGCCATAGAGCGTCCCGCGCCAGCCGGGATTGTAGCCGCCGTATGCGAGGCGACCGCTGTCCTCGCGGAGCAGCCAATCCGGGTGGTCCCGGAACAGGCGCGAGTTGGGCAGCACGGTGAACGGTGCCAGCCAGATGCCGGCCTTGAAGCCGGCGTCGTGGATTCTCTCGGCCAGCCATTTCATCCCGTGCGGAAACTTGGCGTTGATGTCGGTCCAGTCACCGATGGCGGTCTGGTAGCCGTCATCGACCTGGACGTACTCGAGCGGCAGGGTCTCGCTCAGCGCGCGCAACTGCCCGAGGTTCTCGAGGATGTCCGCCTCGCTGACCTTGGTGAAGTAATGGTACCAGGAGCACCAGCCCGTCGGCACTGATGCCGGCACGCGCGCCGCCGTCAGGCGGCCGGCGACATCGGCATAGCGCCCGAGGACCTGCTCGAGGCCGACGCCGTGATCGACATAGAGCCACTCCGAAGCGAGCTGCCCGCCGGGGGCGACCTCGACGCCCTCACAATCGCAGCCGGCGTCGACCCGCCACGTCCGGTCGGCATCGATCCTGACTTGAGCGAGATAGTCCTTCATGGTCGCGAACCCGAACACAAGCGACTGGTCGTTGGTCCGGTCGACCAGCCCGGCCAGCCATTCGCCGACGTATCTGCGGGCGAGGCGGTACTTGCGGGTCGTCGGGTTCGTCTGCATGACGCGGATGAACCTGAGCAGCGGGTTCGTGTCGCGGCAGTTGAGCGGATAGCCGGCGGTCGGGCTCCAGGACTGCCAGCCATTCGTCCAGACGCTGGCGCTGGCGAACGGCTCGGACGAACTCGCCGGCACCGGCAGGCCGATGCTGCCCTGAGCGGCGCCGTTGACGAGCAGCGGCACCAGCCGGGCGACGCGCACCGGCGTCTGACGCCGATTCTGGAAGCAGACCTGCAGCATGAGGCCGGGGCGCCCGTCATGACAGCGGATGCGCAGTCCGACGAGCAGTCCCTGATCGCCGCGGGTCCCGACCAGATCGACCTGGCGACCGCTACCGACAGCATCATGGAACGCCGATTCGTGACCGACCTCGTCACCGGTCAGCTCGAACCGTTCCCCGTCCATCAACTCGACCTGCGCCAGCCCGCCAGACAGGATGCGGCTGCCAGCCCGCCGGTCGACGATGTCGAAGCGCGCCGCCACACCGTGGTAGATGAACTCGGTGATGCCGTTGCCGAGTCTGACATCGCGCCCGTTCAGGTTAAGACGCTGGGTCACTCGCGCGATACCCCCCGTCGGACAGCGTGAACCGTTCCGCGTCAGCGTTTCGCCTGCTGCTCCCGGGCGACGAGGCGGTACGTGTTGACCAACTCCTCGCCCCGGTGCTGCCAGGTCAGGGTGAACACGCTCTCGCCCGCCGGCAGCTCGGCCTCGATCCGACCCGCCGTGTACGTCGGCGAATCGCCCTCCAGTCTGAGATCATATTCGTGCTCGGCGACGACCTTGCCAGCGGGATCACTGAGCCGCGCCCTGACCTTGAAGCCGGTCATCTCCCAGGTGTCGTTGACGACGTAGACCGGCAGGTCGACCTTCTCACCGACCCGGTACTCGTCCTTCCAGAGCAGCGTGAACGCATAGATCGGTGCGAACGCAACTCGCATCGCCCAGTACGATGACTTGGGCACGCGCCAGTAGTCGATGATCGACCACTGGACGGCCGGGTTGGAGTCGTGGAACATGAACGGGACGATGCCGCCGGTCGGGCGATACTTGTGGAAGCGCAACCGGTCGATGTAGTAGCGGTTCAGCTCGCTCTGATAGTTCTGGCTGACATCGATCAGTTGCTGCAGCGACGTGAAGGAGCGCCAGTCGTACCAGTGGGCCATGATGTCGGGCTGGAGATGGTGCCGCTCGGTGAGATGCCGGAAATCGATCTTCTTGATGTCCGCGTCCATGAACTTAGTGGCGCTCTCATAGTTCGGGTAGCTCTGGGCGCCGAACTCGGTGATGAACCGCAGCATGCGCGGGACCAACAGGCGGAAGCGGTCGAACGACCGCAACTGGCCGAACGTGCCATACCAGCCGAAGTAGACATGGACATCCCCATTCTTGCCGAACAGCGGTAACTCGCCCGACGAGCGCTGGACGAAGCGGGAGCTATCGAGCGCCTCGACCGCCCGCTTCATCTGCGCGTCCATGACCTCGCGGTTGTGGCTGTAGACGAAGGTCGTCGTGATGGTCCGGAGGTTGCGCCAGACCGACTCGTCCTTGGTGTCGACGATGTAGATCGGCTCGTTGTGCATGCACCAGACGACGATGGACGGGTGATTGTGGAGCAAGTCGACCATCAACTTGACCTGCCGCAGCGCCTCCGGCAGCACGGACCGCCGATACTGCCACTGCAACGGGAAGTCCTGCCAGATGAGGACGCCTTCGCGATCGGCCGCGGCGTAGAACTCGGGATGGTCGACGTGGGCATGAACGCGGAGGATGTTCATGTGACAGTCGCGAGCGAGGCG
Source organism: Chloroflexota bacterium (assembly GCA_050261235.1). Taxonomy (GTDB): domain Bacteria; phylum Bacillota; class Sulfobacillia; order JBFLWA01; family JBLNDB01; genus JBLNDB01. The sequence continues at coordinate 1,579 of JBLNDB010000039.1, read as the reverse complement.
CAGGTCCCGCGTGGCGCGCTCGCGCGTCATGGTGGCGATGCGCGTGTCCCCGGGCGGGTAGTTGTTGCCTTTGAGGAACAGGCGACGCTTGTTGAGATAGGCGACGAAGTTGTCGAAACGGAACAGGCGCATCCCCCAGTCGAACTCGACCCGGTCGCTGACCTCACCGGCGGCGCCGAACAGCGTGAACTCCGCGCGGTAAAGGTGCTGCGGGCCAGTGTCATGCGTCCACCAGAGGCGGTAATCGGGGCAGGCAAGTTCTGCCGTGGCCGCCCCCCTGCCCTCCCCGACCGTGATGCTGCCGTCAGCGGTGTGGGACATGGCCGCGCTGTCGTCCGGCGTCAGCTTGAGCTGCCAGCGGTATGTGCCGGGCGCCCCGGCGACGGCGATGTCCACCTTGACCCGCGCGCTCTGCGTGTCGAAGTCGACGGTCGTCAGCCACGTCCGCTCGAAATGGGCCGGGCCGGAACTGACGAGTTCGACCGGCAACCAGATGCCACCGGGGTTGGTGGCCGGGTCGAGGCAGTCCCAGTGGGAGAACACGCCTGTAATCATGCGCTTGTTGCTCTTCTGCTTCTCGTCCGGGCAGTCGACCTCGACGATGAGGGTGTTGTCGGCGGCGATGATGTCCGTCACGTCGTACTCGCGGGGCATAAAGTAGCCCTCGTTGTCGCCGACCTTGCGGCCGTTCAGCCAGACCGTCGACCAGTAGAAGACCCCGTTCAGCCGCAGGCGGTAGCGTCGCCCGGGCGACGGGGCAAAGTCGAAGCGACGCCGGTAGACGACCTTGCCGGCATGATGTTCGAGTTCGGGCAACTGCTGCCAGTGCGCCGGCAGCTCCTGCTGCAGCCAACCGGCCTGTTCGAACCCCTGGCGGTAGGAAGCATCGAATCGCTCGACCGGCCGGAGGTCCCAGGCGCCGCTGAGGTCAACCTTCTCCAGCACTCTCTCAACCTCTTTCGCTGCGGAGTATGCCCGAAGGCAGTTCGCCGCCGGAAGAGGCTAATCCTGCCACTTTCAGGGATGGCGGCGCAGTCGCCGTCAGTGAGCGGCGTGCGCCCACAGATCCCTCAGCGCGGCCGCGTATGCCGTTGTGGTGGCCTCACCGATGCCACCGCGCAGGCATTCGTCAGCCTCGAGTTCGGCCAATGCGACGGCAGGGTCCGCCGGGTAGCGCGGCTGCAGCGTGGCCTCGGGAGAGCCGTCGGCGCTCGTTGCGCTGAGGCCGTCAAGGCCTGCCACAAGCAGTCCGGCCAGCATCAGATACGGGTTGCCGCTGCCGTCGAGGCCGCTTACGGTCAGACAGCCACCGCGGCGGTCGATGGAGAAGCGGAGCGGACCGGCCCAGCCGGACTCCCAACTCCAGAACTCGCTGTCCGCAGGCGGCGGCGCCGGCGTTCGCCCGGACGCAAATGATACGTCGCCGGTGAGCGCCGGCCGCAGCAGCGCCGTCAGGCCGGCCGCGTGCGCCCGCAACCCGGCGAGAAACCCCGTGCCCGCGTCGGCAACCGAGTCCTCGCGGACGAACAGATTCCGCCTGCCGCGATGAACGGTCAGCGCCATGCGACTGACAACGAGT
>JBLNDB010000038.1:0-84478 GCA_050261235.1 Chloroflexota bacterium | reverse complement strand
TGATGTCAATCGGAAATGGCCTTCCAGCAGCACGCCCGTGTCGCGGAAAAGGGCCTCGACCTCGGCCTCGCTCATCGTGGCGAGGGTCGCAGTGCCGGTGCTGTTCATTGTCCCGCCTCCTCGATTTCCTTGAGAATGTCCAGCGCCGCCTGGCGCGGGTCGCCGGCGCGGGTGATCGGCCGGCCGACGACGATGTGCGTCGACCCGGCCCGGACTGCATCCGCCGTAGTGGCGGTTCGGGCCTGATCGTTGGCTGCCGCCCCGGCCGGGCGGACGCCCGGCGTCACGATCGCGAACGCCGGCCCGCAGGCGGCACGCACCGCGGCCGCCTCGCGAATCGAGCAGACGACGCCGTCCAGTCCGGCGTCCCTGGCCAGACTGGCAAGACGCACGACCTGCGCCAGCGGGTCAACGTCCTGCCCGTAGGTATCGGCCCAGGCAGCCCGGTCAAGGCTGGTCAGGACGGTCACCGCAAGGACCAGCGGGCGCTCGCCGGCAGCCGACGCCGCGGCGACCGACTCGGCCGCGGCCGCCATCATCGCCCGGCCGCCACCGGCGTGGACGTTGAGCATGTCCGCTCCGGCGCGCGCCAGCGACGCCGCGGCGCCTGTCACGGTATTCGGGATATCATGCAACTTCAGGTCAGCGAAGACGCGCCCGCCCTTCGCCCGGACCATCGCCACGGCCGCCGGCCCGGCCGCGCTGAACAACTCCAGCCCGACCTTGAACCAGGTGACTTCCGGCCGCAGCGCGTCGACCATGGCCTCGGCTTCGGCCAGGGACGGCGTGTCAAGGGCGACGATCAGCTCGCAGCGTGTCCTGTCCGCACTCACTTGCCTGCACTCCCTTGTGGTCTCCCGTGTGCACCGGCGGTCGCCGCGTGCGCGCGTCCCGTCAGCTCGGAGAGAGCGCCGGCGCCGCGCCGCCTCATGTACTCCGCGATGCCGTCGCGCACTCGCAGGGCAGCCCGCGGGTCGCCGAAGTTCGCCGAACCGACCTGAACCGCCGTGGCGCCGGCCAGCAGGTGCTGCACGGCGCTGTCGCCATCGCTGATGCCACCGCAGCCGATCAGCGGCACGCCGCCGCCGGTCGCCCGCCAGACCTCCCAGACCGAACGGACGGCGACCGGCAGAATCGCCGGGCCGGACAGGCCGCCGGTGCCGCGCGCCAGCACCGGGCGCTGGGCGGCCGTATCGATGACCATCCCGAGCAGCGTGTTGATCAGCGTCAGGCCATCGGCGCCCGCGTCAAGGCAGGCTGTCGCGACAGCCGCGATGTCGGTGACATTCGGGCTGAGCTTGACGAACACCGGCAGCTCGGTTGCCTGCCGGACGATCCGCGTCACCTCGGCCGCCAGCGCCGGGTCGGCGCCGAACGTCAGGCCGCCGCGGTCGACATTCGGGCAGGAGATGTTGATCTCGATCGCTGCCGCACCGCTCCGGTCGAGGCGCGCGGCGAGGCGGCCGAATTCATCCGGCGTGTGGCCGGCGATGTTGGCGATGACCGTCGCTCCCTGCCCGAGCATGAACGGCAGTTCCTCGCTGAGGAAGGCGTCGATGCCGGGGTTCTGGAGGCCGATCGAGTTCAGCATCCCGGACGGCGTCTCGGCGATGCGCGGCGTCGCGTTGCCAGCCTGCGGCCGCTCGGTGAGGCCCTTCGTGACCACCGCGCCAAGCTCGCTCAGGGGGTAGGCGCGGGCGTACTCGCGGCCGAAGCCGAACGTCCCGGAGGCGACCATGACAGGATTCTTCAGCTGCAGCCCGCCCAGGCGGACACTGAGATCGACCGCGCTCACAGGGCGACCTCGGCCGCCGCGAACACCGGCCCATCGGCGCAGACCCGCTTCGGCAGCCCATCCGTCGTGCTTACGGCGCAGCCGAGGCAGGCGCCGACGCCGCAGGCCATCCGCTCTTCCAGCGAGACGTACAGTTGCGGGGTGTTCTCATAGGCACGGAGCCGCTCGGCCAAGGCTTTCAGCATACCGCGCGGACCGCAGGCGAACACCGCCGTGTCCGGTGCGCAGTCAGCCGGCAGGGCGTCGATGACCGTACCGGCCCGCCCGGCCGAGCCGTTGTCTGTCGTCAGCGTGAACTCACAGAGGTACGGATCGAGATCCTCGAGACCGATCAGCTCCGTCACGGTTCTGGCGCCGAAGAAGACGCGCACCCGCTTGCCCAGGGCGACGCCCCGCAGCGCGAGGAAGCGCAGCGGCGCCCAACCGATGCCGCCGGCGACGAGCCACCACTCCCTGGCGGTCGGGCTGGGGAAACCGTTGCCAAGCGGGCCGATGACATCGAGCCGCTCGCCCGGATGGCGCCCGGCCAGCCAGTCAGTGCCGCGGCCGGCCCGTCGGATCAGCAGGGTCACGGTGCCACTGCGCGGGTCGGCGTCGGCCAGCGAGATCGGCCGGCGCAGGAAGTTGCCGTCGCCGCAGCGGATATGCAGGAACTGCCCGGGGCGGGCTGCCGCGGCGATCTGCGGCGCCACCAGGACGAGGCGGAAGCAGCCGCCGCCCTCGTCCTTGTTGCTGATCAACATGGCCGACTGCGCAGCCAGATCGTGTTCCTGCGTCATCATCAGACCAGCACCTGCCCGTCGCGCATCTTCAGCTGGCCGCCAACGATCGTCGCCACGGCCCGGCCGCGCAGGACCTGACCGGCGAACGGCGTGTTCTTGCCCTTCGAGTAGAACTTGCGCGGATCGACGGCGTAGAGGGCCGTCGGATCGATGATCGTGATATCCGCCGGCGCCCCTGCGGCCAGCGTGCCGCCGGCGAGGCCGAAGACGCGGGCCGGGTTGGTCGAGTACAGCTCGACGAGACGGGCCGGCGTCAGCAGATTCTTGGCCACCAGCTCGCCGAGCAGGAGCGGCAGGGCGGTCTCGAGGCCGCTGATGCCGAACGCCGCCAGCGGGAATTCGACGTTCTTGTCATCCTCATGGTGCGGCGCGTGGTCAGTCACCAGGCAGTCGATGGTGCCGTCGGCGAGCGCCTCGCGCAGGGCGTTGACGTCGCTCTGCGGCCGCAGGGGCGGGTTCATCTTCGTGTTCGTGTCATAGTCCGACGTGCTGACGGCCTCGTCGCTGAGGATCAGGTGGTGGACGGCCGCCTCGGCCGTCACGCGGACGCCGCGCGCCTTCGCCTCACGAATCAGGGCCAAGCTGCGGGCGGTCGAGACGTGGGCGACGTGCAAGTGGCCACCGGTCGCTTCGGCCAGCATGAGATCGCGGGCGATCATCGTCTCCTCGGCAAGCGCCGGGATGCCGCGCAGGCCGAGCATGCTCGACCAGTAGCCGAAGTGCATGACGCCGTCGCTGAACAGATTGCGATCCTCTTCATGGGCGATCACCGGGCGGTTGAACATGCGCGTGTACTGCAGCGCCAGCCGCATCAGCTCGGCGTTCATGACCGGCTTGCCGTCGTCGGAGAAGGCGATTGCGCCACCTTCGGCCATGTCGGCCAGCTCGGCCAGTTCCTCGCCCTTGAGGCCCTTGCTGACGCTGCCGATCGCGTAGACGCGGGCGGCGTTGGCGGCTGCGCCACGGTTGATGACGAACTCGACGAGCGGCCGGTTATCGACCGGCGGCACCGTGTTCGCCATCGCTGCGATGGCGGTGAAGCCACCAGCTACTGCGGCGCGGGAGCCGCTGCGGATGTCCTCTTTCTCTTCCTGACCGGGCTCGCGGAGGTGCGTGTGAACGTCGATCAGGCCGGGCACGACCCACTTGCCGCCGGCGTCGATGATCTCGGCGCCGTCTGCGTCCGCGCCGTCAGCCGCGACCACTCCGTTCTCGATCAGCAGATCGGTTACCTCATCGATGCCGCGTGCCGGGTCGATTAGCCGGCCGCCCTTGATGATTGTCTTCACGCGATGTCCCCTCCCCCAAGCAGTAGATAGAGGCAGGCCATTCGGATGGCGACGCCGTTCGTGACCTGGGCGAGGATGGTCGACTGGTCGCAGTCGGCGACCTCGGAGTCGATCTCGACGCCGCGGTTCATCGGGCCCGGATGCATGATCAGAACGTTGTCCTTGGCGACCGCCAGCCGCGCCTTCGTCACGCCCCAGCGCTCGTGGTACTCGCGGATCGTCGGGAAAAGGCCCTTCTGCTGCCGCTCGAGCTGCAGGCGGAGGACGTTCACGACGTCAGCGCCGGCCAGCGCGGCATCCAGGTCGGTGTAGACCTCGACGCCCATCTTCTCCATCTCCGGCGGCAGCAGCGTCGCCGGACCGCAGACGCGCACGGTGGCGCCGAGCTTGGTCAGGCCCCAGATGTTCGACCGCGCGACGCGGCTGTGGAAGACGTCGCCGACGATCGTCACGGTCAAACCGTCGATGTGACCGAACCGCTGACGCACGGACAGCATGTCGAGCAGGCCCTGGGTCGGGTGCTCGTGCATTCCGTCGCCGGCGTTGATCACGGATGCTTTCAGGTTCTTGGCCAGGAAGTGCGGCGCGCCGGCCGACTGGTGGCGGACGATGAAAATGTCGAACCCCATCGCTTCGAGGTTCTTGGCGGTATCAAGCAGTGTCTCGCCCTTCTGGACCGCGCTGGTCGCAGTGGCGATGCTGGACGTATCAGCGCTGAGGTACTTGCCGGCGAGTTCGAACGAAGTCCGGGTGCGGGTCGAAGCTTCATAGAACAGCGTTACGATGCTCTTGCCGCGCAGCGTCGGCACTTTCTTGATCGGGCGGTGGATGATCTCCCGGAGCGCCTCGCCGGTGTTGAGAATCAGGTTGATCTCGTCGGCGCCCATCTCGGCCAGGCCGAGGATGTCCTTGCGCTTGAGGCCCACTGCTTGTCCCTCCTTCAGATATGGAAAAAGACTTCTGCGCAGCCGGCGAGGCTGACAGAAGTCTCTGCGTGCACGTTCGGTATTTCGCCTTTTCAGCCTCGCCGGACTGAGTTAAAGGGTTTGACTTGTCGACAAGAGTATATCGCCGATGTCTATCCGTGTCAACTGAAGCCCGCGCCGCCCCGGTCAGCGGCTCAGCTGAGCCATCGCATCTACCGCCGCCTGCGCCAGCGTGTAGGCGCCGATTTTCAGGGCGCTCTCGTCGACCTTGTAGTGCGGGCTGTGCCAGGGATGGATGGCGCCGATCTCGGGGTTGCCGACGCCGAGCCAGACGAAGCAGCCTGGCACCTGCTTCTGGAAAATCGAGAAGTCCTCGCCGCCCATCGACGGCGTCGGGCGGACGACAGCGGCCTGGCCCAGCGCCTTGGCGACCGCACCCTCGATGATCGCTGTCGCCTGCTCGTCATTGACTACCGGCGCTGCGATGCTGCACTCGTACGCTGTCTCGACCGTCGCGCCATAGGCCGCGGCGGTCTCGCCGGCGATGCGGTCGATCATCTTCGGCAGATCGCTGTACAGACCGGCGTCGAAGGCGCGGAACGTGCCCCGCAGGGTCGCCGTGGCGGGGATGATGTTGAACGCAGTGCCGGCCTCGAACTGGCCGACGGTGACGACCACCGGCTCGAGCGGGCTGACGTTGCGGCTGGCGATGGTCTGGAGCGACATGACGATAGCGCTCGCCGCGACGATCGGATCGATGTTGCGGTGCGGCAGCGCGCCGTGCCCGCCCTTGCCGGTGACCCGGATCTCGAACACGGCCGAAGCGGCCATCAGCGGACCGGACTTGATGGCGACCTTGCCGATCGGGACTTCGGGGTGGTTGTGGAGGCCGAACACCATGTCCGGCTTGGGATCGGCGAACGCTCCGTCCGCCAGCATCGCCTCGGCGCCGGCGCCCAACTCCTCGGCCGGCTGGAAGAGGAAGACGACATTCCCCTTGATCTCGGCGCGCGCTTCCGTCAGCAGGCGCGCCGCGCCGAGGAGCGACGTGATGTGGGTGTCATGCCCGCAGGCGTGCATCCGGCCCGGGATCTCGGATGCGAAGTCGACGCCGGATTCCTCGGTCACCGGCAGCGCGTCGATGTCCGCGCGCAGGGCGATGGTCGGGCCAGCCTGGGCGCCGCGGAGGACGGCGAGCACGCCGGTCCGGCCGACGTTGCGGCGGACCTCGAGGCCCAGCTTCTCAAGCTGGTCGGCGATAAATGCGGAGGTCCAGTGCTCCTCGAAGGCAATCTCGGGGTGGCGGTGAAGCTGACGGCGAGTGGCGATCAGTTCGGGTTCGATGGCTTTGGCTGAGTCCCAGAAATTCATTGCTGCGCCTCCTTGAAATATGTGTTCGCGGGATCGCCGAGCAGACCTGCCAGCCTGTCAGCATCGATGTTCCGCCCGGAGAGGACGATCACCACGGGCCGCGCCGCCTGCCCCAGCCCGGCCAGCACCTGCGGCCGTACCGCTTCGTCCAGCAGCGCCGCCACGCCGACGGCGCCCGATCCCTCGACAAGCAGCCGGTGCTCGCGCAGCAGGAAGACGACCGCGCGCGCCACGGCCCGCTCCGAGACCAGCAGCATCGCATCGAGCAGCCGCTGCCCGTACGTCAGGTTGATCGGCTCGATATCGCCGGCCAGACCATCGCAGAGCGTCGGCAGATCTTCGATATGGACGACGTGGCCCGCCTTCAGAGCCCGGTGCATCGCGTCCGTCAGCTCGGACTGGACGCCGATCAGCCGGCTGGCCGGCTCAATGCCCTTGGCGGCCGTGCCGACGCCGGCCATCAGGCCGCCGCCGCCGACCGGCACGAGGAAGTCAGCCGCACCGCCGAGGTCGCTCACCGCTTCGAGGGCGACCGTCCCCTGCCCGGCCATGATCTGCTCGTCGTCATAGGCCGGCACGTAGCGGACCCCGCGCTCCGCCGCCAGTTGCAGCGCCGTCGCGTGCGCCGCCTCGTAGCCGCCCGATACCTCGATCAACGCCACGCCGAGGTCGCGCATGCCGCTCTTCTTCGCCCGCGGCGCGCTGTCCGGCACGACCACCGAAAGCCTGATGCCGAGCTGGCGGCAGGCCAGGCCCGCCCCCTGCCCGTGGTTGCCGGCCGACGAGGTGACGAGCCCGCGCCGCCGGTCCGCCTCGCTCAACTGCAGACAGTAGTTGAAGGCGCCGCGCGGCTTGAACGACCCGGTCACCTGCCAGCAGTCGAGCTTGAGGTGAACGGGACGCCCGGCCAGGCGGCTGAGCGGTTCTGAATGGAGCAGCGGCGTCGGGCGCAGGTACGGCCTGATGCGGGCATTGGCGGCAATGACATCGCTGAGTGTGATCATGCGCATACCTCCGGGAGGCGAGCCGAGGCCCGTTAAGTCGCCGCTCAGTAGCGCTCCTGCAGGTAGCGGCCGAATTTCTCCAGCCCTTCCCGCAGCAGCTCGGTGTCGTCGCCGAAACCGACCCGGAAGTAGCCCTCCTTCTCGAAGGCCTGCCCGGGCACCAGCATCACGCCCTGGTCCTTGATCAGCTCGCGGCAGAACGTGGCCGAATCGACGTTCACCTTCAGCCGCGGGAAGATCAGCAGCCCGGCGTGCGGCGGAATGTAGTCGAAGTACTGCGTATGCGACCGCATGAACCCATCGACCAGCGGGAAGTTGGTGCGGGCGATGCGGCAGGCGCGCTCGAGCAGCTTGTCGCGGTAGCTGATGGCGATAGTGGCCAGCCAATCGTTGAGCCGCCCGGACGAGATCGACACGTAGTCGCGATAGCCCCAGCAGCGCTGGCAGAGTTCCTCGTCGGCGACGATCCAGCCGATGCGCAGACCGGCCAGGCCGAGGTTCTTCGAGACGGTGCAGACGCTGATCATCCGGTTCGAGATGCTGTAGGCCGGCGGGCAGAGCGGCCGGCCGTCGAGCGAGATGCCCTGATACGTCTCGTCCGACAGGACGCGGGCGCCGATCCGCTCGGCGCGCTCGCAGATGCCCCGCACCTGCTCTTCGGTGAGGATGGCGCCGGTCGGATTGTGCGGCGTGTTGATGACGATCAAGGTCGTCCGCTCGTCGAGCAGCGCGTCGAGGTCGGCCAGATCAGGCACGTAGCCCTTGTCGGCCCGGACCTCCCAACGCCTCACGTTGGCGCCGATGGCCTCGGCCACTGTGTAGAGCTGCTGGTAGGCCGGGAACATCGAGATGACGGTGTCTCCCGGGCGGAGCAGCGTGTTGAACAGGAGGTAATTGGCCTCGATGGCGCCGTTCGTGACCAGCACGTTCTCGGCGGTGGCGGCCCGGTAATGTGCCGCGATCGCCTGGCGCAGCTCCCTCGTGCCGCGCGTCTCGTCATAGGTCAGGACGACCCGGTTCATCCGCTCACGGACGTTGCGCTCGCCGTTCTCCTCGGCCAGCCGCAATAGCTCATCGAGCGTCAACTGCTTGATGCTCGATTCGGCGAGGTTGAGGCGGATGTCGTTCTCATAGGTCGACATCCAGCGTTCGACGAGAAACGTGCGAATCTGCATCGGATCGCCCTCCAGTCACTGTCCCGACGCCGGACTGTGCGAACCTGCGGCCGCGGCGTCGGAAATCCTCAACGAGGTAGGTTTCCATCATCCTGGCAGAGCCATTCCGGCGGAGACCGCGGCGCCGAGCGAAAGCGGGCCAGGGTGTCCCTGGCCCGCTAGCGATCCTCGCCGTGACGCGTCGGGTCGATCGCCATTGGCGCCTTCGCCCTGGCGGGGTCGTCGTGCGGCCTGTAATCCTGATTGTTCGCCTGAAGGATTTTCTTCAGGAAGGACTTCGTCCTTTCCTCCCGCGGGTTGGTGAAAACTTGGCGCGGGTCGCCCTGTTCGACGATGACGCCGCCATCGATGAAGACGACGCGACTCGCGACATCGCGGGCAAACCCCATCTCGTGCGAGACGACGATCATCGTCATGCCCCGCTGCGCGAGGTCTTTCATGACTTCGAGCACCTCGCCGACCGTCTCCGGATCGAGCGCCGAGGTCGGCTCATCGAACAGCATCAGCTTCGGCTTCATCGCCAGCGCGCGGGCAATCGCCACGCGCTGCTGCTGCCCGCCGGACAGCTGGACCGGGTAGGTGTCGATCTTGTCGCTCAGCTTGACCAACGCGAGCATCTCTTCGGCGATCCGGTTCGCCTCGTCGATTGGCGTCTTCAGCACATTGGTCAGCGGCATGGTGATGTTCTGCCGAGCGGTGAGATGAGGAAAGAGGCGGAAATCCTGAAACACCATGCCGATCAGGTGGCCGAGGTTCTCGATCCGCCGGACGTTGTCGATACGCTGGCCATCGACCTCGATTTCGCCGCCCTGAATGTGCTCGAGCTTGTTGATGCAGCGCAGGAAGGTGGACTTGCCGGAGCCCGAGGGGCCGATGATAACGACGACTTCGCCCCGGTTGACCTCAAGCGAGATGTCCTTCAGAACCTCCAGGCTGCCGAACGATTTGCGGATATGGCTGGCCCGGACAATCGGGCCGACTGCGGTTGCAGCATCAGACACCGCGGCTCACCCGCCTTTCGACGCGTCGCAGAGCGAACGATGTGACGGTGGTCAGGCAGAAGTAGATGATCGCGACGCCGATGTACGTGGAGAAGACCTGGAAGGTACGGCTGGTCGTGAACTGCGCCTGCTTGATCAGCTCCTGAGCACCGATCGTCGACGCCAGAGACGACTCCTTGATCATTGTCACGAACTCATTGCCAAGCGGCGGAACCATCACTCGCACGGCCTGCGGCAGGACAACCAGGCGCATCGTCTGGCTCCCGCTCAGGCCGAGAGCATAGGCCGCCTCGCTCTGCTTTCTGCCGACCGAGAGAATGCCCGCTCGGACGATCTCCGACACGTAGGCGCCGCTGTTGAACGCCAGCGCCGCCACGGCGGCGCCGACCTGGTTGAAGCGAATGCCCATCTGCGGCAGACCGAAATAGACAATGTACAACTGAACCAGCAACGGCGTGCCGCGGACGACTTCGACATACACCGTCGCCAGCCAGCTGAGCGGTTTGATGGACGAGAGTCGGCAGAGTCCGACGAGCAGCCCGATGGCCGTTCCCAGCGCGACTGCCATGACCGTGATCCAGACAGTCAGGCCGACGCCGCGGAGGAGAAACGGCAGGGCATACATGAGCGCCTTGAAACTGAACACGTTAGCCCCTCCCTGTCAGGAACTGGGCGCCCCCGCGCTGAGGGCGCCCAGTGACTCGGCCAGATCCGCTATTTGAACCACTTCTGGATCAGCTTGTCGAAGCTGCCGTCCTGCTTCATCCGCGCAAGGGTCTTGTTCGCCGACTCGACGAGTTCCTTGGCCCCCTTCTGGAACGCCAGCGCATACTTCTCGGAGGAGAGGGGCTCGCCGACGACCTTCAGCTTGCCGCCAGCGGAGGAGACGTACGCCTGAGCGACCGGCTGGTCGAGCACGACGGCATCAAGGTTGCCGTTCTGAAGATCGAGGAACGCATCGGTGAACCGGTCATAGCGGGTGATCGTGGCGTCCTTGTAGGTCTCGGTGATGGTGTCGTCGCCGGTCGTACCGCTTTGGACGCCGATCCGCTTGCCCGCAAGGTCGTCGGCCTTGGTGATGACGACGTTGTTCATCGTCACGACGATGGACTGACCGGCATCAGCATAGGGTTCGCTGAAGTCGACGACCTCGAGTCGGTCCGGCTTGATGCTGAAGCCGGCGGCAATCATGTTGATCTTCCCCGTCTGCAGCGCCGGGATGAGCGCGTCGAACTTCATGTCCTGAACTTCCATCTCGACTCCGAGATCCTTTGCGATCTCCGCGGCCAGGTCGATGTCGAAGCCGATGATGTTGTTGTTCTCGTCGGCGAACTCGAACGGTTGGAACCCGGCTTCGGTGCCGACGATCAGCTTCTTGGCTTTCATCACGGCGGCGTAGCCTGGCGACTGCTTCGGGCCACAGCCCGAGACAGCGGCGACGATCAGAACAGCAACCAGAGACACCAGCAAGACGTTGCGCAGTCCGGTCCGCATGGAATAATCCTCCTCCACACTATTCATACTTGTATCCTAACACCCTTCCTGAAAACTGTAAACCGGCAAAATTCAGCGTTTTCAGCCAACAGGAGGGGAACGACCCATGCGCTGCGGCGCGTCGAGTGGCGACGACGTCAATGATGACAAGCATCACCGCGTGCCAGGACTGCTCCGAGCTTCCAGCTCCCATCGTCTGGCGAGATTTCGGCTGCCATCGACGGGGGTTGTCAAAGACGATTATGCTCCCAAAAGCATAGATATGCAAGGGGTAATTCTGGGCACCGGCTGGTCGGGATGCAGCAGGCGCCCCCGGTGGAGGGGCGCCTGCAAGTCGTTCTATGTAGTTTTCATATCATCCGTCTTTCGCTTCACCAGCAGCCTGACAAAGCTGATGTTCCGGCCGTGATCGTTCTCGATCAGCGGGTCGGTGACGCGCTTGATCCTGGCCCAGTCGCGCCAGATGTCGATGCCTTCGTTCCCCTCAAGGCAGTCGCTGATCAGCACGTCGACCAGACCGCTCCGCTCGAGGTGCGTCCGCCACCATGACGGCGAGTGGTAGGCAATGACGTCACTGATCCAATACGGCTTGATGTGGCCTGGCAATTCACCTGTAAGCTCCTGCTTGAGGCCGGGGACGATCAGACCGGCCATGGCGCCCGGCTTGAGCAGCGGTGCGAGACCGCGCGGCAGGTAGAAGTCGTCGGTGCCGAAGATCCAGTAGGCGTTGATGCTCACCACGGCATCGAAGAAGCCGTCCGCGAATGGCAGCGAGCGGGCATCGGCGCGCAACGGGAAGACGCGCTCCTCGACGCCGGCAGCGCGTATTCGCTCCAGGTTCTCGCCCGCCGGCACGCCGATGTCGACGGCCCAGACCTGCACGCCGAACTCCCTGGCGAGGAAGATCGAGCTGATCGCCCTGCCGCAGCCGAGATCGAGGACGCGCATCCCGGGCCGGAGGTCCATCACCCCTGTGATGGCTTCGGTCAGCCAGATGCAGTGCGACCCCAGCGCGTTGTCGACGATCCACTGGGGGTCATAGTTGTTGCTGCGTGGGTAGCCCGCGCGTCGGAAGAGGGACAGCCACTGTTCCTGAGCTGAATCGGGCTTCATCGCCATCGGCCTCCCGTCGCCTGTCACGCCCCATATTGCGGGATCTGGTACTGTGCCGGAAGGGTGAAGGACATGCGACAGCGGAGATCGCCATTCAGGACTGATTCCACCAACTCGCCTTCGACCTGGCAACCGAACAGGGCGTCCCAGTAGTTCTTGCTGTAGCCAAGGCTGCAGTGGCAGAACATGGCCGGGACCTGCGGCAGATCCTGTCTGCGGATGGCCTCGCGGGCCCACGGGCAGTGGCAGAAGTAGTACCGTTTCATCACTGGGTCAGTCTCATGCAGATAGCGCTGCGGAACATAGGGGATCTTCGACTCGTAGACGCGGTTGCCGTGCCTGACCCCGCCGCCGATTTCGGGATTCTGCCGCAGGTATGACAGCAGTTCGTCATCGATGGTGATCGTCCAGAGGGGTTCGCCGCGGTCCTTGAGCGCCTCGAGCTTGGCCAGCCAGCCACGATGCCTGGCACTCAGGAACTCATCGATGTCTGCGCTTTCAGCCAGGAGCCGCCGGTCGTCGGCAACGTCTTCGGCGGTCATCGCTGGCAGCGCATGCTTCAGTTCGGTGAGAAGCGAGCGGCAGGTGTGTTCAGGCAGTGTCCGGGCCATCCGGCTGATGACGGTCTGCATCAGCGTGGCCTGGTCCAGCTTGCCCAGCCCAATGGACGGCATCGGCACGCCGGCGAATACCTCGTCGCGGGCCCTGACCCCGGACGCAGCCTCGATTCGCTCAGCGAGCGTCTGGGGCACGTCCCAGCCGTCGACGGTCTCGAGCGCCGCCGTGTAGACCTGTTGGTTACCCTCGAGCAGCGCGCACTCGGCGATTGCCTCATACGCCACCGGAGTGTTCTCTCCGGTCTGCATGAGTTGGCGCGAGTAGTCCTCGAAGTCGGCTACGGTGGCATGCCGCACTGCGTCGGGATCGCCGCTCCGGCCGAGGTGGCGCGCGAACCCGCAAGCGGCGGCGGTCATCGCCGGAAGCGTCTCCTCACGGTACCCCCGCTTGCGCAAATGCTCCCTGAGAGCTATCTCGTCCATGGTCTTCCCTCCCTGAGTCTTCATGCAGAACGCGCCCGCGAGCATGTCGCACGGTCGGGCTACCAGACCCGGTCGATCGCGGCGAGCAGCCGTGCCATGACGGCGCGCCCGGCCGCCTCTGCCGCCATCGCGTCGCGCAGATGGCCGACGGCTGCCCGGCGGCAGGGCTGGTCGGATCGCCAGTCATCGTTGCCTGGCAGCGGGAAGAGCCGGGCAAGGTCAGACAGGGCTGTGCTGACGGCCTGATAGGCCTCGATTGCCTCCCGGAACAGAGTCGGGAACGCATCACCGGTGCGCTGCCTGGCTTCGGCAAGGAACTCGACTGCCAGCTCGCGCGCCCGGGCATAGAAGGCGGCGTTGAACGCGAGCCCGTGGCTGTCACCGGTGCCTGCTTCGATGGCCTCAATCCAGTGCTCGTAGCCCGCGGATCCCGTCAGGTCGCCATCCGGGCCCGACGCCTGACGCCCCGCGTGCTCGAGGGCAAGTACCAGCACGTCCCTGATTGTCTTCAGGTTGTCAGCGATGTGTCCGGGCCGGATGATGTGCACCTCAAGCACGCCCCAGGCCGAGTCGCCAAGCTCGGTCCACGGCTTGGGGCCTGCCCCAGCCTCGCGCCCCGGTCCCATGAAGTAGTAGCCGATGTCGTCGTAGCCGTTGATGATGTACCAGTAGGGCTGGTCAAGTTCCCAGCCGAAGCAAGGCAGGCCCTTGTCGATCGCCGATCTGATCTTCGCCCAGGCCAGCGCCTGGGCTTCGCGAAAGGCACTGTCCCGGCGCAGGGCCTGAATGCGTTCGTGGACGCCGCCATAGTCCTCGGTCAAGCGGTCGAGCATGCCGGCGTCGGGCCAGCTCTCCGGGCCGGCCATAGTGACATTGCGGCTGATGTTGAGGATGAAGGCGTAGCCGCCGGATACCCAGGCGTCGGAGATGCTGATGCCAAGGAAACGCAGGCAGGACTTGACGCAGCCGCCCATCAGGATGCTGCCCGGCAGCCACGTGAAGCCGGGTAGCCGGCGGACGCGATCCTGACCCGATGTGCCGGCTGCCGCGGCCAGACCCTGGGTCATGAGCAGGCCGTCGATCGAAGTCCCGAGGATGCCGGCGAGGGCGGGCAGGATCGCCGTATCGGGAAGCGCGTAGCCCTTCTCCCACTTCGAGATCGCTTGGCCGGTGACATGGAGCCGGTCGGCCAGCCCGACCTGCGTCAGCCCGCGCGACAGCCTGAGCGCGCGGATTCGCCGTCCGACCATCGCTTTGTCGACTGTGACCATAATGGGAGCCTCCAATCACGTTATACCTGCGGCGACGGCCGCCGTCCAGCGACCGTTGGTTGCATCAGGGACCTTTGGCAACCCATCCCTCAACTGTCGGTTGAGAGGATTCGCGCTGTCTTGATCATGTCCTGCAGTCCCACGTTGATCGGGTAATGCGACGACAGATGCCCCCTCAGCGGGGGGGAGGCGGCATCTACTTTTCACGCAACGCTTCGCTCTGCGCGGTGATGATGAGGGCGACCCCATGAGGAGTGGCGGACACGTTGATCGGGCTGGGATCCCCCAATACCTCTAAGCGAAAGCGGAGTACACACCGCACGCTCCGCTTCGCTGTGATGCGATGGCGGATGCCCCCTCAGCGGGGGTTGGCGGCATGTTGACCGAGTCGGGATTTCCATGTTCTTCAATGGAGATCCCGGCTCGGTCATCGTGACGCCGTCCCCGCTGAGGGGGCATCTACCGTCACATGACAGAGAAGCGGAGTGCGCTAACGCGCACTCCGCTTTCGGCTTAGTAATCCATGCCTCCCGGCGGCATCGGCGCCGCGGGCGGATCCTTCTTCGGGATGTCGGTGATCAGGCACTCGGTGGTCAGAACCATCGAGGCGATCGACGCGGCGTTGAGCAGGGCCGAGCTGGTGACCTTGGCCGGATCGCCGATGCCGCTCTCGATCATGTTGACGTACTTCTCGGTCACGGCATCGAGGCCGACGCCCGGCTTCTCATGCTTGACGCGTTCGACGACGACCGAGCCTTCCAGACCGGCGTTGGCCGCGATCTGGCGGAGCGGTTCCTCGAGCGCGCGGCGGACGATGGCCACGCCAAGGGCTTCGTCGCCTTCGAGCTTGAGGCTGTCAAGGGCCGGGATGATGTTCAGGAGAGTGACGCCGCCGCCGGCGACCATGCCCTCTTCAACGCCCGCGCGGGCGGTGGACAGGGCGTCTTCGACGCGGTGCTTCTTCTCCTTGAGTTCGGTCTCGGTCGAGGCGCCGACCTTGATGATGGCGACGCCGCCGGCGAGCTTGGCGAGGCGCTCCTGGAGCTTCTCGCGGTCATAGTCGGAATCGGTGTCTTCGATCGCCTTGCGGATCTGGTTGACGCGCGCATCGATGTCGGACTTGTTGCCCTTGCCCTCGACGATGGTGGTCTTCTCCTTGGTGATCTTGACCGAGCCGGCCTGGCCGAGCTGGCGGAGTTCGACGCTCTCGAGCTTGATGCCGAGGTCTTCGCTGATGAACTCGCCACCGGTGAGGACGGCGATATCCTTCATCATGTCCTTGCGGCGGTCGCCGAAGCCCGGGGCCTTGACGGCGACGGCATTGAGGGTGCCGCGGATCTTGTTCAGGACGAGCGTGGCGAGAGCCTCGCCCTCGATGTCCTCTGCGATCATGACGAGCGGGCGGCCCGTGCGGGCGACCTTCTCGAGCAGCGGCAGCATGTCCTGAACGGCCGAGATCTTCTTCTCATAGAGAAGGATGTACGGGTTCTCGATGTTCGCGACCATGGCCTCGGTGTCGGTGACGAAGTAGGCAGAGCTGTAGCCCTTGTCGAACTCCATGCCCTCGACCGTCTCGACCGTGGTCTCGCGGCCCTTGGACTCCTCGACGGTGATGACGCCATCCTTGCCGACCTTGTCCATCGCCTCGGCGATCAGTTCGCCGATCTCGCGGTCGTTGGCGGCGACGGCGGCGACGTTGGCGATCTCTTCGCGGGTGTTGACCGGCACGGCGAGCTTCTTGATCTCGGTGACGGCCTTCTCGACGGCCTTGTCGATGCCGCGCTTGAGGAAGATCGGGCTGGCGCCGGCCGTGACGTTCTTCAGGCCCTCGTTGACGATGGCCTGGGCGAGAACGGTCGCGGTGGTGGTGCCGTCACCAACGAGATCGTTGGTCTTGGACGCGACTTCCTTGCAGAGCTGGGCACCCATGTTCTCGTACGGATCCTCGAGTTCGATCTCCTTGGCGACGGTAACGCCGTCCTTGGTGATGGTCGGCGAACCGAACTTGCGCTCGAGCACGACATTGCGGCCCTTGGGGCCAAGGGTGACCTTGACCGCGTCAGCGACGATGTTCACGCCGCGCTGCAGCGCATTGCGGGCCTCGATATCGAAAGCCAGCTGCTTAGCCATGATGTACCTCCTTCACGTGCGAAGTGTGGGCGCGGGACCCTGCCCGGCGCCCTATGTCGGACACTACTTGACGGCGAGGATGTCGCTTTCGCGGAGAATCAGGTACTCGGTGCCGTCGATCTTGACCTCGGTACCGCTGTACTTGGCGAAAATGACCTGGTCGCCGACCTTGACTTCCATGGCGACGCGCTGGCCATCCTCGACCTTGCCAGGACCGACCGCAACGACTTCGGCGATCTGCGGCTTCTCCTTCGCGGTGTCCGGCAGGAAGATGCCACCACTGGTCTTCTCTTCCTCCTTGAGGACCTTCACCACGACGCGATCAGCAAGCGGCTTGATCAACTTTCAACCCTCCTTCGACATCAGTGTCTATCTATTCTTAGCACTCACCTGAGGTGAGTGCTAACATCCAATCAATATCTTAATCACCAGTCCGCGGGTTGTCAACTCCCACTGCCGGGAATTTGCGGCACTCGCGGCGCGGAAGGAGATCGGGCGCGGGAAGGGGAATCGGGTCTCGTCCCCGGCGTGGACCGAAAGGAGTATTACCATTGTCGACCACGATTACACACGATAACCATCTCCATACGCGCTACTGCGGGCACAGCGGCCATGCCTTGCCGCTCACGGCCTACCGCGACGCCGCCGCCGAGCGCGGGCTGACGCTCAGCCTGCGCGAACACGCGCCACTGCCGCGGGAGTATGTCGAGGCTGGGCTGCCGCATGGGCTCGACCCGCACTTTGGCGCCCGTGGCGCCGCCGCCTGCACGATGGACCCAGGCCACGTCGACGCCCTGATCGCTGATGCGGCGAGGCTGGGGATGTCGCTCGGCTTCGAGGTGGACATCCTTCCCGGCTATCTCGGCGCATCCGAGCGGCTGCTCGCGGACCTGCGGCGGCGGGCCGAGCGGGCGGGAATCGCCGTTGACGCTGTCAACGCATCGCACCATCTGTACCGTGGCCGGCCCTGGGACACCGACCTGCCGACGCTGAAGCGGATGCTTGACGAGTTCGGCGTGCGAGCGATGGTCGGCGATTACTTCGCGGCAATCCGTGAGGCCGCGCGCAGCGGGCTGTTCAACTGCGTCAGCCACATCGACGGGCTCTGCCGTTTCACGCCGGATCCGGCAGCGCTGCTCGGGCGGGACGGCATGGCGTTCTATGAGGATGAGTTCGAGCGCACCCTTGACGTGCTCGCCGAGACCGGCACCGCGGTCGAGTACAACACGTCCGGCCTGCGCCGTCCGATCGGCCGGCCGCTGATCCTCGCCCACCACGTCGGCAGCGTGACGAGGCGCGGCATCCCGTTCGTCATCGGCTCCGACGCCCATGCGCCGGCTGAGGTCGGCTACCGGTTCGACTTCGCCGCCGCGGAGTTGGCGGCCGCGGGAGTCGCCGTCACCCATCGCTTCGTCGCCGGCGCCCTGACGCCGGCCGCGCGGCTCGCGCCGGGAGAAACGAGATGACGTCCCCGCTGGCCGCGTTCGTCGAAGGAGCGATCCTCGCCGCCGGGTTGATCCTGCCGCTCGGTCCGCAGAACGTGTTCGTCCTCAACCAGGGGACGCTGCACAAGCGCTGGCGGTCGGCCGTACCGGCCGCGGTCACGGCGTCGGTCTGCGACACGCTGCTGATTCTGCTGGCGGTCCTCGGCGTGTCGGTGGCAGTCCTGGCCGCCGACTGGCTGAACCGGGCGCTCACCGGCGCCGGGGTCCTGTTCCTCGCCTACATGGGCTGGACGACCTGGCCGCGGCATACGGGAACGGCCGCCGGCGGCACGGGGGACGACCCCGCAGTGCCTCATGAAGCCTGGCCGGCCCGGCGCCAGGTTGCGTTCGCCGTCTCGGTGTCGCTGCTCAACCCGCACGCGATCATGGATACGGTGGCTGTCCTTGGGCCGGCATCGCTCTCCCATCCGGCCGGGGCCGCCAGACTGGCGTTTACGGCGGCCTGCATCATCAACTCCTGGGTCTGGTTCTTCCTCCTGATCACGGTCGGCCACACGCTGCGGGCGAGCGGGCGCGTCGAGCAACTGCGCCTGTGGTTCAACCGGGCATCCGCCCTGGTCATGTGGTACACGGCGTCGCTCCTGCTGCGCCGGCTGATCGGCGCACTCTAGAGCATTCCAGGCGTGACAAGCCACGCGGGTCGCCGCGTGGCTTGTTTCTCGTTTGTGTCGCAGCATACGGAGCGGGGCAAGGGAATATGGTGTTATGTCCCCATCTCCCGCCGGCCGGTCTGCCCGCGCGCTCGCGCTGGGACTGGCTCGCAACAGGAGGTCGACCATGGAGAACGATCACCCGGAGCCCAAACCCGCGATCCCGGAGCCCGAAGCGGCGCTGGTGCAGCCTGCTGAATCGGAGAGCGGCGCCAGCCGTCTGAGAGCATCATGGGACGCCGCCGTGCGTTTCTGGGCCGCGCTCAAGACGGCGCTCTGCGCGGCTGTCGCTTCAGTGCTGTTTGGCCTCGGGCTGTCGGCCGGACTGTCCGTTGTCGTCGGCCGCTGGCTGACGGCCAGCCTTGACGCAGCGCCGGGCGGCAACTTCAGCCTCGTCAGCACGTTCAGCATGTTCATGGGCAGCCACCTCGTCACTGTCCGCACGCGGTCACACGCGGCGTTCCTGAACATCGACGTGACCCTGCGCGCCGGGCTGATCATCCTGCTGCTCGTGCCGCTCATCAGCATCGGCCTCGGCACGGCGCTGTTCAGGGGGCGATTTCGGGCACGGGCGCGGCTGTCGCCGGCCTGGTATGTCGGTCTGACCGGGCTCCTCTACGCGATTATGCTCGGGCTGATGGCCCTGCTCAGCGGAGGACCCGTGATCGAGGCGTTCGCATGCGCATTGGTGATCGCCCTGTTCGCCGCTCCCGGGGCCTCACTGGGCGGTCTGCGGCGGCGCCGGCGGAGCGATGAGGGCGATGCTCAACCCGACGCCGTCATCGACATTCCAGCGTCCGGCACCGCGGCAGGCGGAACGTGGCAACAGCGCGCCCGCGCCGGCGTCCCGGCGGTCATTCTCGGGATGCAGACGCTCGTCTGCGAGTTGCTGGCGTTGACCGTGTTCTCGCTGCTTGCCTTCACCAGCGGCGGCAGCGTCCCCCGGTCGCTGCTGCTGGCGCCCAACGTGGCGGTGTACGCGCTGGCGCTCGTGCACGGGGCGCCGGTCGTGGTGCTCAGCAACCTGCAGCGGATCGGCAACGTGAGCGTCTCCGTCATCACCGGTCTCCAGGGCGCCGGCGGCAGTCTGGCGCAATACGGCCAACTCCGCCTGCTCCTGCTGCTGATCCCGCTCAGCGCGCTGATCGCGGGCGGCATCGCGCTCGAACGCCGGCGACGGATCGGCCGCCTCGCCGCGGCGTTGTCATTCGGGCTCGGCTATGGCGGCCTTGGCGGCTTCCTGGTCTGGGCCTGTGCGATCCGCTTTGACGCGACCGGCGCCGCCGTCTCGCTGCTGTCGGACACGGGCGCGGTCAGCGTCCGGATCGGCGCGCCGTGGCTGATGGCGCTGCCCCTGATGATCGCCGTCGGGTCGGCCGGCGCCGGCCTGGGGTGCAGTCTGGCCGGCGGGCGCGCCCGGCGCGACAGCCAACCGTCGCGCACCGCTCGCAATCCGTGGCTCGGCGTCCTGATTGTCGCGGTCGCGATTGTCGTTACCAGCGGCGGCCTCTGGGTCGCGCCGCGGGTCGTGCCGGCGGTGTCCGACCTCCTCTGGGCGCGCACTGTGACGTTCTCGCTGCCGCTGCCCGATCTTCAGCAAGCCGTCGCCGTAGCCGAACGTGACGCCGGTGGATACGTCGTCGCCGGTTACGCGGCGTCGGACCCCGGCCAGCCGCTGATCGTCGCGCTCGACGGCAGCGGAGCGAAGCTCTGGGCGCACCCCGTCGACCTCGGCCAACTGGCGGATGCCTCGGGAGACCGCCCGGCTGCGTCAGCGCCGCCGCCCGGCGCACCTGAGGTCACGCGGCCGCGTCAGCGTGTGACGTATCGCTACACTGTGCGGCTGATCGCCGCCCTGCCCGGGGGAGACATCGCCCTCGCCGGCACGCGCTTCGGGGCGCCGCACGCCGAACCTGACCGCCGCCTGCTCCAGCTGGCGGGCCTGGCGCCGACCAGCGAGGACGCCTACGTCGCCCGCCTGGACAGCGAGGGACGGCCGCTCTGGGTTGCCGTCTGGTCAGACGAGGCCCTCAGCCCGAGCGGGCCGATGTCGCTCACGCGAGATACGGACGGCGGCCTGAGGCTGGTTGCCCGCGTCGGTCCGCTCGGCCGGCGGAGAGTCGCGGAGATCGACGTCACACCAACCGGTGGTCTCAGCCTGATCTCGACCGGCGCCAGCAATCCGGTCGCCGGACTCGGCCCGGACACCCCCAGCTTCGCTGTGCTCATCGAACGTCAATGCGTGCCGCTGGCGGCCGCGCCCCTCATGAGCGGCGGGACGGTCGCATGCGGCTACGTCGCCGGGCCGGATGGCGCCCAGACAGCGTTCCTCGCCCTGGTGGACGGGGCCGGCCAACTGCGCTGGCTGCGTGGGCCAACGGTCGCCGATCTGCCGGCCCTCAGCGCCGTGCTGCCGACCAGCGACGGCGGCTTCATCGCCGTCGGCGTCCGCGGCGCCGGCGCCTGGGTGCTGAAAACCGACGGTCGCGGCCTGATCAAGGGCGAACCGGCCTGGAGGTAAGCCGGCTGCCCTTGACGGGGACGGACCGGCAGGACAGACTAGTTCTTGGAGCAAGCACTGCAGACAACGGGGAGGACAAGCGATGGAGAAAGTCATCATGGGCAACACCGGCGTCGAAGTGACGCGGCTCTGCTTCGGCACCCTGACGATGTCGCCGCTGCAGGCCGGAATTCCGGTCGAGGAGGGGACACCGCTCATCCGGGCGGCGCTCGAGCACGGCGTTCGCTTCATCGACACGGCGCAGTCCTACAGGTCATACCCGTACATCGCCCCCGCCCTCAGGGGTTACGGCGAGGAAGTAGTCATCGTCAGCAAGTCCGGCAAGGCCGGCTACGATGAAATGAAGGACGCGGTCGAGGAGTGCCGGCGGGCGCTCGACCGCGATGTCATCCAGTTCTTCCTTCTCCACAACTGCAACTCCGAGGCCGAGCTGGAGCGTCGCCGGCCGGCGCTCGAGTACCTGCTCGAGGCCAAGAGCAGGGGCATCATCAGGGCGGCCGGGATCTCGACCCACACCGCTCACATGGTTGAGGTGGCGCTCGACCGCCCCGAGCTTGAGATTGTCATGCCGATCATCAACCAGAAGAACATCGGCGTCCTGGACGGCGACCGGTACGACATGCTGGATCTCGTCCGGCGGGCGCATGCGGCCGGCAAGGGCGTCTATGCGATGAAGCCGCTGGCCGGCGGCCACCTCTACGACAACGCCGAAGAACCGCTGCGCTGGGTCATCGAGCGGCCGGAGGTCCACAGCATCGCCCTCGGAATGCGGCGACTGGCCGAGTTGGAGTACAACCTGGCAGTGTTCGAAGGCCGGCCGCTCACCGCCGAGCTGCGGGCCGCCGTCAAGCAGCACTGCAAGCAGATCTTCGTCAGCGCCTTCTGTGAGGGTTGCGGCCGGTGCGTCAAGGCCTGCGCCAACGAGGCGATGGCGATCGTAGGCGGCAAGGCGCAATGCGATCACGGGAAGTGCATTCTCTGCGGCTACTGCCGCGCCGCCTGCCCGAAATTCGCGATCCGGCTGCTATAATCTCAGCCGCCGGCGCGACGCCGGACGAGGAGCGCACGACAGACAGCTACCCGGGCCAGCGCGGTCGGCGCGAGCCCGGGTCTTGCTCTTCCTCTGGTCATTCGGAAAGCGGCAGTAGCGTCAGTCGGCAACGGCTGTATCGGCTTCGACGCGCGGCACGCGCGCCGCCTGCAGCAGCGACAGGCCGCAGATGGCGGCGCCCAGCAGGAACGTCGCCGCCGGCCCCCAGGCCTTCCAGATGACGCCGCCGAACACCGGCACGCTGACGCCGGCGATGTGGTTGATTGTCTGGCCCATCTGGAGGCTGGGCTGAACATCCTCGCGCGGGGCGATCTTGTCGAGGAAGGTCGTGATGGCCATCTCGAAGCCGAGGAACAGGTTGTCGATGATGAACAGCGCGTAGACCATCCAGAGTTGCGGCGCGAACGCGTAGCCGACGAACAGTACGGTGATCACGCTGTAGCTGAATGTCAGGGCCTTGCCCTCGCCGAGCCGGTCGATGATGCCACCGACGACCGGTCGGGTGAGGATGGCGAGGATGTTGGCGATCACCATCAGGGTGGCGATGGTCGCCGGCGTGCAGCCGAACCGCTCGACCATGAGCAGCGCTGCGAACGTCTGGTTGATGTGACGGCGCGACCCGCCAAGCAGCGTCAGCAGGTAGTACTGGATGTACTTCCACTTGAAGACGATTGACTTGCGCAGATTGGCCTTGCCCTCGCGCCGCGCGAAGTAGATGACGCCGGCGGCGACGAACGCGATGCCGGCCGCGACGTAGAAGATGCCCTTGTACTGGATGCGCGGGAACAGCAGCCAGACCAGGAAAGCGGAGATGACTGCGCCGGCGGCGTTGATGCTGTTCAGCTGGCCCATTCGCGTCGCCCGCTGGCCGGGGCCGGCGGTGCGCAGGATCATCGACGACTGCACCGGTGAGAAGAGGTGGAAACCGATGCTCATGACGGTGGTCGGGATGATCAGCGACGTCAGGTTGCTCGCCGGCGCGAACAGGAAGATGCCGATGCCCAACAGGACGGCGCAGAGCGCCGACATCACGCCTTCGGTGAAGAAGACCGCGACCATCGCCAGGACCATCGACAGGAGGCCCGGGATCTCGCGGATGCTCGAGATCCAGCCGACCTGCTCACCGTTCAGACCGAGGTGCTGTGAGTAGAAGTTCATCTGCACGCCGGATTGCAGGGTCATGGCGATCTGAAACAGGAGACCGCAGAGCGCGATCACCAGGAACTGCTTATTGCGGAGCGCCTTCTGCCGTTCAAGCTCGTTGTCCAGTCTGGCTTCCTCCTTGCTGCGACGAATCCTGCGGCCAAAATGAGCACCAGACAAAGTTCGCCCCACGTAGCAAAACTCCTGCCCCCTGTTTTTGTCGTACTGGCGCGAAAACTTTACCTGCAGGCCCCTGTCTTCGCAGCAGGTCGCGACGGCCCGACGCCGAACGGGACAGCATATACCGATACCGGGGTGCACGGACATGAAACATCGCTACGTGATTAGCGACTGGCTCGGTGTCTTCTGGGGCCTCGCCGGCGCCAGCTGGCTGACGGCACTGATGGGCAACGCCAAGACCGGCGTCGCCGACCTCGTCGCCACTGGCTGGCTGGCCAACGTCACGGGTCTGATCAGCCGGACGACCTTCACCTCGACGCTGTCGCTGCTCAGAATGGTCGCCCAGTTCCCGTCATTTGCCGGCCTCGATCTGGCGGCGTGGACTGTCGGTCTGATCGGCTGGCAGACCGGCGCCGGGGCATCGCCCAACCTGGCGCTGATCGCAGCGCTGCGGGCGATCGGAGTGTTCGGCAACGCCGCCCTGTTCGCGTTTTCGATGGTCGCCGGCGTGCTCATCACCCGCATCCTGTCCGTCGCGGTGCGGCTTATCGGCAGGCCGTTCCGCGCCGGCGGCGTCCGCGCGACGCGCTAGCGGCCGGCCCAGGAGGACAAACAAAGCAGCCCCGGCCATCTGGCCCGGGGCTGCGTTCGTTGTCCGGTCACAGTCAGCCGCAGGAGGCGGCCGGCCCGGCGTTCTAGTACTCGATTCCTTCCCGCGCTTCAATCCCTTGCCGGTAATGATGCTTGATCTCCTTGACCTCGCTCACGAGATCCGCCAGATCAACGATCTCGCGCGGAGCGCCGCGCCCGGTGATGACGACGTCGACCCAGGCCGGCTTCTGCTTCAGCAGCTCGATGACGCCGCTCCGCGGCAGCATGCCGTAGTCCATCGCCACGTTGGCTTCATCCATGATGACGAGATCGTAGTCGCCGCTCAGCACGGCGTCGCGGGCCAATGCCAGCCCCTTGCCGGCGAGCGCGATATCCTCGTCCGATGGCGCCCCGGGGTTGACGAACGCCGGCGCGCCGCTCTGGACGACCTTCATCTGGCCGCCGAGGTACTTCTCGACCGTCGTGATCTCACCCGTCTCGTCGCCCTTCATGAACTGGACCATGAACACCTTGAACCCGTGGCCGATGGCACGCATCGCCAGCCCGAGAGCGGCCGTCGTCTTGCCCTTGCCGTCGCCCGTGTAGACCATGATCAACCCGCGGCGTTCCGTGCGTCCCAATGCCGTTGCACCTCCGTTGTCGGTCGCGGATAGCTTGCCGCCATGTCGCGGCGAATCATCCGCCCTACCTGCGCACGATCGGCGAGGGCCCCGGCAGCGGATAGTTCTCGAGGACGCGGCGTTCGCCCGTCACGAGGTTGAGCTCCCAGCAACGGTTATAGTCCGGGTGAGCGTTCCGCTCGCTGATGTGGATCCAGGAGCCGACGCGGTCCAGTTCGATGGTCGCGTTGCGCCGGGTGAGCGCTGCCGACAGACCGTCGATGACCTTGAACAGCCGCAGCATCGGCAACAGGTAGCTCGGGAACTCGGGCGGCAGCTCCTCTTCCGGATGGTGATGGTACTTGATGATCGTGACCACGTCTTCGTTCTTGCCGTAGTAATGGCCGGCGATGTCCGAACTGCGCAGCGCGTGCAGGCGGCCCTCTTCGAACACGGCGCGCGGATCGACAGTCGAGCCGACCTCAAGCTCCGGCTGGGATTTGCCGAGGTCGTGGAAAATAATCGCCTGCACGAGATCGTCCTTGTTGATGCCGATCAGGTGCATGACGCCCTTGTCATTCAGGTCGGCCGCGACCTTCAGCGCGTTGACGACGTGGATGTAGTTGCCCGCCTCGATGACCTCGGTGATCCGGATCAGCCCCGTCTCGGGGTCGTACTCATCACGGTACTCGGGCGTTGTCTTGAGCTTGTACTCGACGCGCGAGTTCGGCAGGGTCAGGGCGAACGCCTTGTCGAGCTCCTCTTTGGTCGTCCGCAGCTGGTTCTCGATGCGCTTGGCCTCGGTCACATCGGTGAACGTCTGGACGACGCCGGTGACCTCGTCGCCCTCGATGATGGGCAGGTAGTTGACAACCCAGATACTGCCATCCTGCATCGGCGTCTCGACATTGTACAGTGGTTGACCGGTGGCGAGAACGTCGAAGATCGGCGACGCCGCCGAACTGACAACCCGCGCCTTCTGCCCCAGCCGCTCCTTCGGATCGAGTCCGGTCAGGCGGCCGGCTGACTCGTTGAACTCGCGGATGATCAGATCGCGGTCGACGACAATCAGTCCGTCGTGCAGCGCTTTGAGGATCGTGCCGGCCTTCCGCTCCCACGATTCCTGCCCGCGGCGGTCGGCCTCGCGCTGCCAGTAGTATTCGTTCGTCCGATCGCGCGTCAGCACGCCGATGAGTCTGTCATCCTCGACCACCGGCGCCTGGTCGATGCCGCGCTTGGTCATCAGGTCGGCCGCTTCCAGGGGATCCATTTCCGGCGAGACAGTGACCACTTCCGGACGGGGAATCATCACTTCCTGAGCGGTGATATCGGAGACGTCGATGATCTCGGACAGCAGCTTGACGATGTCCTGTTTCGCTATCAGGCCGAGCAGCCGCCCGTCGTCCTCGACGACCAGGGCGCAGGGATTCTCAGTGGCGACAATCACCCGGGCGACCTCCTGGATCGGCGCCCGCGGCGGTACGGTCGCGATTGTCGTCTGCATCAGATCGCGGACTTCCATCCGGACCCTCCTCGCAGTGGGATAACTGCCTATCTTAGCCACAATTCGGCGGCACTCGGCAAATTCCTCTCCCACAGGGGCCGCGAGCGGCGTCAAGACAACAAGAGCGGGCGGGGAAGGCCTCCCCGCCCGCTTCGACATCCCGTTACTTCTTGGCCAGCATGCCGTTGATCGACTTGACCAGGTCGACGGCTTCGCGGTCGCGGCCTGCCGCCGCCTCGAGCCGCTTGGCAAGCGACGGCGTGACCACGGCCCGCAGCACCAGCGCGTCGCGGGCGACGATGTTCGGGTCGCCGGCCTTGGCCTGCTTCAGTTGACTGATGGCGGCGCCGGCGTTGCCCTTGACCAGACTGACCAGGGCCAATCGGAGCAGGGCATAGGAATCATTGGGCGACACTTCGAGGGCCTTGTTGAGCTCCGCCGCGGCGGCGTCGGCGCGGCCCCGGCGCAGCTCGATCTCGCCGATGTTGATGTACGGCGCAGGCTGGTTCGCGTCGAGCTTGCGCAGCGACTCCCACTCGGCGATCGCCTCGTCATCCTTGCCCTGCATCGCCAGGGCTGTCGCGATGCGCAGTTTGGCGTCGAGGTAGAGCGGGTTCGCCTGCAGCAGGTCGCGCCAGATCTTGATCGCATCATCCAGCATGCCCTTGGTGGCCGTCGCCAGCCCGATGTTGTAGGTGGCGTCCCACTCCTTCGGGTTGATCTCGAGCGCCTTGCGCCAGGCCTTGATTGCGGCATCGACATCGCCGCTGACGGCGAGCGACTCGCCAAGCAGCACATAGGCCTGCGTGCTGTTCTCGTCGGCCTCGATCGCCTCGCGGAATTCCGCCATGGCCGAGTCCGGCTCGCCGGACGCAAGGTAGGCGAGGCCGATGTTGCAGTGCACCTTCGCCGTGTCCTCGCCCAGTGAGAGGGCTTTGCGGCTGGCGAAAATCGACTCCTGGAACTTGCCGCGGTTGAGGTAGGCGACGCCGAGGTCGATGTGGACGGCGGCCTTGTTCGGGTTGATGAACGCCGCCTGCTCGAGTATCTCGATCGCCTTGTCGTACTCATGGCGCGCCATGTAGACTTCACCAAGGTACAGTTGGGCCAGCACCTCGCTGTTCCTCGGCTCGATCTCAATGCACTTCTTCAGTTCGAAGATCGCCGCATCCCACATCTGCTTGATCGTGTAGACCTTGCCGAGGTTGAGACGGGCGCCGGCGTGACGCGGGTCGAGCTTGACGACGATCTTCCACTCGTCGACGGCCTGGTCCCACTGCCCCTTCTCGGCGTAGGCGATGCCCATCAGATAGTGGGCGCTGGTGTTCTTCTTGTCGAGTTCGACGACTTTCACGAACTGCTCGATCGCCCGGTCGTGCTCGCCCTTCTGAAGGTAAGCGACGCCCATATCGTGTTGCGCGGCCACGTTCCTGGGGTTCTTCGCCACCGCCTCCTGGCAGCGCGCAATGACGTCTTCGAGATTGACCTTGCTCATGCTGGTCTGATCTTTGTCCATAGAACATCCTCCCTGCTGGCGCCGATTCGGCATGCTGGGCCGTGCCAGCGGTCGTGTATATCTATTCCCTGCCGTCAGTCCGACACTCGGCGCGTGCCTCAGGGTATTGGACAGAGTGAGCGACAAATCCTGCCCAGGCCAGTGGCAGCCAGCGGGCGGGCAGACGAAAGGAGACCGCGGTTGCGGTCTCCTCTCCAGTCCAGCCACTCAGCGGATGATGTTGATGTCGCCGATGACGCCGTTGATTACCACGTTGATTTTCTGAGCCGCCGCCTCGAAGCCCTCGGAGACCCAGTAGTCGCCCTCACGGACGAGCCCGGCCTGCCTGAGATTGTTCTCGCTGAGGACCGAGTGGGCTCTCAGGCGGACGCCGGCGCTTGGCGGCAGGCGCAGTTCGACATCGGACGCCGCCGAGGACACTGTCACATCGACCGATGGCCCGCGCTCGCCGATGGAGATGTCGAGGTCGCTGGCGCCGGCCGAGACGACCAGTCGGGCGAGATTGTAGGCCCTGAAGTCGAGCTTGGCATCGCAGGCGCCGGCGTTGACGGTCACGTCAAGGGGCAAGTCGCGGTTGAACGCGACCCGCCAGGTCTCCGTGCGGCCGCTGACGACCCGCGACCCCGCGAGGCCGGAGCGCGCCTCAAGCGTGGTGCCGGCCGAGCCGCTCGCGGAGGAGATGATCGGCACCGGCCCGTAGTGGTCGACGTCGACCGTGAAGGCCTGATCGGTCGTGTCGCCGATTCTCAGGTCACCGGCGCCGAAGGTCAGCGAGGCCCTGAGCGGCTTGCCAACCGCGTCTGCGGCCACTGGCAGCGAATTGCCGGTGTGGCTGCGACGACCGAAGGTCCAGCCGAATTCGAAGCGGGTCGGGAAGGCGTAGCCGAGTACGAGGATCACCACCAGCGCCGCGATCAGCAGGGCGAGGAAGGGGATCCGCTGGTGGGTCATGACCGACACGCCGGCCAGGATCAGCAGGACCGGCCAGAAGCGCCAGAGCGAGGTCCAGACCCCCCAGGGGATGATCCCGAGCGAGTTGAGCAGCAGCACGGCGCCAATGATGACGAGCAGGACGCCGTCGAGCAGTCTGCGATTACCGTTCAGCACGTTCATGTCCTCCCGATTGAGACCGCCTACCTGACGATACGAAGCGAGCTGGCGCTGCCGGAGAACTCGATGTCGATCTTCTGGGCGGCGGTGTCGTAGCCGCTTGAAATCCAGTAGTCGCCGTCCTTGTTCAGGCCAAGGTCCTTGGCATTGCCGCTCGAGAGGGAGCTGCGTTCGAGGATCCGCAGGGCGGCGCCGCGCGGGACGACGACCTCGACGCTGCCGGCGCTGGCGCTGGCGTTGATCTCGACCTTCGCCGCATTGCCGACATAGAGCTTGACGGCGCCGGCGCTCGAGTCGATGTCGATGCTCTGCTGCGCCGACTTGTCGCCGAGTCTGACGGTGAGATCGCCGGCTGAAGCATCGACGTTCAGCGCGGTCAGGTTGTACTGAGTCAGGTCGAGGTCAGCATCGAAAGCGCTCAGGTCGGCGGTCAGGTCGAGCGGGACATCGGGGTTGAAGGCGATGTCCCAGATTTCCCACGGGCCCTTGTCGGTGAGGAACCAGTCCGGCAGGCCAAGGCTGCCGCCGGCGGCCCTGATGTCGAGCGTGGGGCCGTTGCTGTCGGAATCCATGTTGACCAATGGGCGCTCGCCGTAGAAGTCGAACTTGGCGTTGTACGCCTGACTGGTGGTGCCGCCGATCCGCAGCTCACCGGCGCGGAAGTCCAGGTTTACCTTGAAGGGCTTGCTGGCATCAGCTGGCAGGGACGTGGCGACTTCATCATGCTGGCGGGTCAGCGCGCGCCACTCGCGAGCGGTACGGAAGGCCAAGCCCTGCCATGGCAGGCGGACGGTCTGCGGCCAGAACCAGGAGACCGTCAGGATCGCGATCAGGGCCAGGCAGACGAGACCGGTGAAGGGGACGGCACGGTCGAGTACGAGCGACACGCCGGCTGCAATCAGCAGCACGGGCCAGAAGCGCCAGACGCCGTACCAGATGCTCCAGGGCACGATGCCGAACGTGTTCAGCAGCAGCACGCCGCCGATGATGACCAGCATCAGGCCGTCGAACAAACGTCGCAGGTTGTACATAGGTAGCTTACCTCGCGTTTCCATCGTGCTCGAGACTGCGCCAGATCAGCAGTCCACCGGCGACGACGATGATCAGGGGCCAGAAGCGCTGGATACTGAACCAGTTGACCAGGTTGTGAGCGAGCAGCAGGGCGCCGAAGCCCGCCAGGATCAGCCCGAGGATCATGTTGCTGCGCGGATCGCGGCGGAGCGGTTCGTGAGTGGCGACGGGCACGCTGCTGTGCGTGGTGGACCCGCTGGCGCGGGCCAGTTCCTCGAGTTCACGGTCGATGTCGCTGGTCGACGGCGAGCCGGCCGGGAGGTCGACGGTGTCCACCCGCGGCAACCGCGGCTGTTCGGGGATGACCAGACCGGCGATCAGATAGACCAGCAGGGTGCCCGGGCCGGCCGTGAAGGTCAGCAGGACCCAGATCAGGCGGACAATCGCGACATCGATATCGAAGTACTCCGCAAGGCCGCCGGCGACGCCGAGGATGACGCGGTCGCGACGGGAACGGCAGAGACGTCTCACTTGGGTTCAACTCCTTTGACGATTTGCAGTCTGCGGACCAGAAGGATGACACCGAGCCCGATGGTGACGAAGGCCGACCAGAGCCAGGGCGTCTGCCCGACGACGCGGGCGACGATGACCCAGCCCCGCGGACTGGCCAGTGCGTCACTGATGGCGCGACTCCAGTCCGCTGCCGCCGCCAGGGCCGCGAACAACCCCGGGAAGCGCAACGCCAATACTGTAGCGATGTCGGCGAGCGTCACGCCGTAGCCCATGAGGACGATGGCCGCGGCTTCTGCGATGACGCCGATGGCGAACAGCGAAGCGACGATCGTCGTCCGCCGCGCAGCGGCCGGCGACGGAATCGGTTCGCGCCGGACGGCCTGCATGACGGCGGTCTCGAACCCTTCCGGCAGCGGCGGCTCGCTCAGTGCGCCAAGCTCGGCGCTGAGAGCGACCATCGCGTCGACGAGCGCACGACAGCGCGGGCAGTTGTCGAGGTGGGCAGCAAACTCGCGGCTCCGTTCGGGAGCCAGGTCGCCATCAACGAAGGCTTCCCACTGGCTTTCTGACGGGCATCCGTTCATTGCTGCACCTCCTCTCGTCGGGTTGCGATTCCTGATCGCGCAGTGCTTCGCGCAGCATCTTCCGGGCGCGGTAGAGCCGGTTCTTGACCACTGTCAGCGGCAGGCCGGTCACTCGAGTGATCTGCTCAAGCGGCAACCCCTGCAGGTGGAACAGCACCACCGGCACTTTGTACTCCGGTGGGAGGCCGGCTACGGCTGCGGCCAGACGCCCGCGGGTGTCACGTCCGACCGTCTCGTCCTCCGGCCCCGGCTCGCTGTCAGCGATCTCGGGGGCGTTCTCGTCACCCGGGAGAATCGCCTCACGCTTGCGTTTGCGCAGTCGATCGAGAGCGATGTTGGTGGCGATGCGGTAGAGCCAAGGTCCGAACGGTTGTCCGGGCTGAAACGACGCCAGCGACCGGTATGAGCGAAGGAATGCTTCCTGGGCGATGTCCTCGGCTTCATCGCGGTCGCTGGTCAGTCGGAAGGCCAACCCGTAGACTTGCCGCTGATAGCTTTGGACCAGCGTCGCGAACGCATCGCTGTCGCCGGCCTGGCAGCGCTGGATTGCCAGCGCCTCGGCGTCAACTGCCACCACCATCCCTCCCTTCAACCAAGAGTAAATACGTTTCTGACCCGGGGCGGTCTGATGCAATCGATGAAAATCTGCGCCGCCGGACCCGGTCAGCGCAGTTTGGTGTCAGTCGGCCGTGGCCGTGATTTGGCGAGCTCGGGAATATCGTCAACGGCGCCCAGTTCGCCCGCCTCAAGCCGCGAAATCAGGCGATGAGTGAAGTCCTTGCTGACCGAGGCCCGGGTGCCATCCGCAAGCTGGTTGGCCGCCTGAGCGAGATGGACGAGGCGACGGCGGCACCGCGGACAGGCGCGGATGTGCGCCTCGACCTGCCGTTCCTCGTCGGGAGTGACCTCGACGTCTAGGTAGGCCTGCATCAGCCTGTAGACCTGCTGGCACTTCACATTCCTTCACCCTTTCTCGTATGGCTGCGATTGTTCTCCTGACCGATCCGCTCGAGGTGCCGGCGGAGGATTTCGCGTGCCCGAAACAGCCGCGTCTTGACGGTACCGATGGGCAGATCCATGATGACGGCGATTTCCTCATAGGCCATGTCCTGCATGTGCCTGAGCAGGATGATCATCCGGTACTTGGCCGGGAGTTGATCGATGGCCGCCTGCACGTCCTCGCGCAACTCGCTCTGCTCGTAGATGGGCTCCGGCGCATGCGACCAGTCGGGAATCTGGCGGTACAGCTCTTCTCCCTCCTGGACCGGCGCGTCGAGAGACAGCGAGTTGTAGCGGCGCTTGCGCAAGCGGTCGATGCAGAGGTTGGACGCGATCTTGTAGATCCAGGTCGAGAACCGTTCATCAGTGTGAAAGCTGGCTATGGCGCGGTAGACGTTGAGGAACGTCTCCTGTGCCAGGTCTTCGGCATCGTGGCGGTTGTGGAGCATGCGCAGCGCCAGGTTGAACACTCTGTCCTTGTAGCGGTTGACCAGCTCGGTGAATGATGTCATGTCGCCGCGCTGGCAGCGCCCGGCGAGGACTTCGTCGCTATCCACGAACTGGTCACCTCCTCCACCTGGACATAGTTCGTCCCGATTACAATACGAGTCTAGCAGTGTAAACGTTTCCAAAGCAAGAGGGCGCGACTCGGGTAGATGCCGATGCCATAGGGTGACACTCCATGGGATCCTCTGCCCCGCTTCATTCATCGCGCGACGTCAGCAGCGCGATTCTTCAAGGAGGTGGGGCAGACGATCCAATTCCGTGCCACCCTAAGGCATCGGCACCCACCGACGCGCGCGGCAACCGGACCATTGCGCGATTCCGTCCGGCCGTGACACACCGCCCGTCCAACACGGCACCCACCGGCGCGCGCGGCAACCGGATCATCACGCGATTCCGTCCGGCCGTGACACACCGCCCGCCAGACACGGCACCCACCGGCGCGCCTCGTGCGAGCCGAAGGGGCCGGATCTGCATCCGGCCCCCTCTGATGTGCTATTTGCCGTCTTTGCGCGGGCGTCCGCGGCGGCGCCGCGGCGCTTCTGCCGCTGCGGGCGCGGTCGCCGGCTCGCTCTCGGCAGGCTGGCTCGCCGCGCTGGCCGCGATCTCGATCGCCGCCGGCGACAGGATGCGCCGCAAGAAACGACCAGTGTGCGACGCCTCGCAGGCCGCGACCTGCTCCGGCGTGCCCGCGGCGACCACCGTGCCGCCGCGCTCGCCGCCCTCGGGACCGAGGTCGACGATGTAGTCTGCCGTCTTGATGACATCGAGGTTGTGCTCGATGACCAGCACCGTGTCGCCGGCGTCGACCAGGCGGGCGAGGACCTCGAGCAGGCGGTGGATGTCGGCGATGTGGAGGCCGGTCGTCGGCTCGTCAAGGATGTAGAGCGTGCGGCCGTTGCTGCGCCGCGACAACTCAGTCGCCAGCTTGACGCGCTGCGCCTCGCCGCCGGAGAGCGTCGTGGCCGGCTGCCCGAGCTTGATGTAGCCGAGGCCGACGTCATGCAGTGTCTGCAGCTTGCGCTTGAGGCGCGGCAGGTTTTTGAAGAACTCGAGCGCCTCGTCGACGTTCATGTCGAGCACGTCGGCGATGTTCTTGCCCTTGTAGCGGACCTCGAGCGTCTCGCGGTTGTAGCGCTGGCCTTTGCAGACCTCGCACGGGACGTAGACGTCGGGCAAGAAGTGCATTTCGATCTTGATGATGCCATCGCCGCGACAGGCCTCGCAGCGACCGCCGCGGACATTGAAACTGAAGCGGCCTGACTTGTAGCCGCGCATCTTCGCTTCCGGGGTGGCGGCGAAGACTTCGCGGATCAGATCGAACAGACCGGTGTAGGTCGCGGGGTTGCTGCGCGGCGTGCGTCCGATCGGCGACTGGTCGATGTTGATCACCTTGTCGAGGTGCTCCAGCCCCTCGATCGCATCGTGCTCGGCGGCCTTGGCGTGGGCGCCGTTGAGTTCGGCGGCGAGGCGCTTCTGGAGGATTTCGTTGACCAGCGTGCTCTTGCCGGAGCCGCTGACGCCGGTGACGCAAGTGAAGACGCCCATCGGGAAGCTGACGTCGATGTTCTTCAGGTTGTTCGCCCGCGCGCCGCGGACCGTGATCCACTTGCCGTTCGGCTTGCGCCGCATCTCCGGGACAAGGATCGCGCGCTTGCCTGACAGATACTGGCCGGTGATCGACTCCTCGCAGGCCTTGATGTCGTCCAGCGTGCCGGCGACGACGACGCGGCCACCGTGGACGCCGGCGCCGGGGCCCATATCGATGATGTGGTCGGCCGCGTACATCGTGTCCTCGTCATGCTCGACCACCAGCAGCGTGTTGCCGAGGTCGCGCAGCCGCTTCAGGGTCGCCAGCAGGCGTTCGTTGTCGCGCTGGTGGAGGCCGATTGACGGCTCGTCGAGGATGTAGAGGACGCCGACGAGGCTCGAACCGATCTGGGTCGCCAGCCGGATGCGCTGCGCCTCACCGCCGGCGAGCGTGCCGGCGGCGCGGTCGAGCGTCAGGTAGTCGAGGCCGACGTTGATCAGGAAACCGAGGCGCTCGCTGATCTCTTTGAGGATCTGCCGCGCCACGATCTGCTCCTTCTCGGTCAGCTCGAGCCCGCTCAGGAAGGCGCGGGCATCGACGACCGACATGTGCGTCAGCTCAGAGATCGACAGGCCGCCGATCTTGACGGCCAGACTCTCCGGCTTCAGGCGCTGCCCGTGACAGGCCGGGCAGGGCTTGCTGGACATGAACTCTTCGATTTCCTCGCGGATCGACTCGCTGGTCGTCTCGCGGTGGTTGCGGGCCAGGATGCGCAGGACGCCGGAATAGGGCGAATCCCACGCGCGCACCCGTCCATACTCGTTCTCGAACCGGAAGTGGATTTTCTCTTCGCCGGTGCCGTGGAGGATCTTCTCGACGAAGATGTCGTCGAGTTCGTCGAGCGGCGTGTCGACCGAGAAACCGTAGTGTTCGGCGACCGCAGCCAGGAGTTGGTTGTAGTAGCCGCCCGGCCAGGAGCGCGCCCAGGGCGCCACGGCGCCGTCGGAGAGGGACTTGCGGCGGTCGGGGATGACCAGGTCCGGGTCGAGCTCCAGCGTCGCGCCGAGGCCGGTGCATGCGGGGCAGGCGCCGAACGGGGAGTTGAACGAGAACATGCGCGGCGCCAGTTCCTCGACGCTGATGCCGCACTCCGGGCAGGCCAGCTTCTGGCTGAAGAGGATCTCCTCTTCGCCGATGACATCGACGACGATCAGGCCGCCCGAGAGGTTCGTGGCCGCCTCAAGGGAGTCGGCGAGCCGCTTGCCAAGGTCGGGCCGGATGACGAGGCGGTCGATGACGGCCTCGATGCTGTGCTTCTTGTTCTTCTCGAGGCTGATCTCCTCGTTCGTCTCGCGGACCGTGCCGTCGACCCGCACGCGGACGTAGCCAGCCTTGCGGATGTCGTCGAGCACTTTCTCGTGTTCGCCCTTTCGCCCGCGGACCAGCGGCGCGAGGATCTGGATGCGCTTGCCGTCGCCGAGGGCGAGCAGGCGGTCGACCATCTGATCGACGGTCTGCTGAGCGATCGGGCGCCCGCAGTTCGGGCAGTGCGGCCGGCCGATGCGAGCGTAGAGCAGGCGAAGATAATCGTAGACCTCGGTCACGGTGCCGACGGTCGAACGGGGGTTGCGGCTGGTCGTCTTCTGGTCGATCGAAATGGCCGGCGACAGGCCTTCGATGTAGTCGATATCCGGCTTGTCCATCTGGCCCAGGAACTGCCGCGCGTAGGCGGACAGGGATTCGACGTAGCGCCGCTGCCCCTCGGCGTAAATCGTGTCGAAGGCGAGCGACGACTTACCCGAGCCGGACAGACCGGTGATGACCACGAATTTGTCGCGCGGGATCTCGACGTCGATGTTCTTCAGGTTGTGCTGCCGGGCGCCCCGGACGATGATGCGGTCGGTCGTCATCGCAATGTCCCCTTCTCAGCAGGCTCGGTCCCATGGTATCGGGTCCCCGGCCGCTGTTCAACGGATTTTGATTCCCAGCGCCGCTACTGCCTCGCGGGCCGGTCCGTAGTCGGCGTCGACCGCCGCTTGCAGGCCGTCGATGCCATAGAGAGTGCGCAATGCGGACTTAAACGCTGTCTGGCCGGCGATCTCGGTCCAGGCCCGGGCCAGTTCGGTCGGCGCGACGTGCGACGCCTTGGCGACGGCGACCGCCTCGAAGGGAATGCGCTCGGAGATCCAGACCACCTGGACCTGCGCGTCGATGTCAGGCACCGTCGCCCGCAACCGATCGCGGAACCCGAAGGTCACGGCGGCGATGTCGGCAGTCCGGCCGAGCAGCGCCGCCAGCGCCGCCTGGTCGTCGGCATGGCTGGTGACCTGAGCGGTCGCGCCGAAGCGGGCGAGGAACGTCAGCAGGTACTGCTGTTCGGCCGTCCCCTCCGCCGCCGCCAGCGCGACTCTGGCGCCGGCCATCTGAATCGGGACGACGATGCCGGTGTCGGGCCGTGTCAGGAATTCGTACCGGAGTTCGCTCTCGCCGCGGCGCAGCCCGCTCAGAATGACGTTCGCGCCATAGCGATCGTGGGCGACAGCGTACGCGAACGGCGACACGACCGCCGTGTCGCACTCGCCGTTGCCGAGCCCCTCGATCAGCTGCCCGTAGGACATGTAGACGCGGGGGATGACTTCGCGTTTCAGCGACCCGGCCATCGCCTGCGCGATCGGCGCGACGGCCTCGGCGAGGTTGTCGATTCCGGGAACGGCGACGATGCCGAGCGTCACGGGCTTCTCGCCGCAACCGGCGGTTATCAGCGCAACGGTAATCAGCAGAGCGACCGCCACCGTCAAGGATGTCAGACGCCTCATCACTCACCGCCCCCTGCCGGCCGGTAATCGTTCGCCCGGCCGAAATGGTCCGCGCAGACAGCGCCGGCGCGCCGCCGGTGCTCTTCGGGCACGAAGACGTAGAACGTCCAGAGCGCTTCGTACTGCTGTTTGAGGGTGGTTATCTCGGCCGCCGCCGGCGACTGCGGGTCGTCCAGAAGCATGCGGCCGGCGGCGGTCAGGACCGGCATGGCCGCCTCCTTGAACGATGAGCGGCGGGGGCAGTACAGCATGACCTGGTGCGCCGGCAGACCAAGCTTGTCGGCAAGGGCCTGCTCGTTGGCCCGCCGGGCGCCCGGGTCGGCGCAACTCAGCAGAGCCTCCGGCACGTCGCTGGCGTGCCGCACAGCGTACGCCCGCTTGACAAGGCGGCGCCGCCTGAGGTTGCCGATCAGCCAGGCGGTGTCAGCGCCCCCGTCCTGCTCGAGAAGGGACAGCAGCGCCTCATCGGTATGGTGCGCCACCGTCGCCTCGGTCAGGCCGCGCGCGCATGCCGACTCGACCGCCCGCGCCACCATGGCGCCGGCGGCGAGCTTAGTATGGTGCAGATACAGCCGTTCGGTGAGGAAGTAGCGCAGGCGCAGCAGGTGGAGGATCTCGGAACGGGCATCGGAGCGGTCCAGCCCGTGCCGGCAGAGAGCCAGGACCAGTTCGCCGCCGTCGAGTGCGAAATAGGACAGGACGCGGTCGTCGTAGGTCTGGCGGATGCCGGAGTGGTAGGCGTCACGCTTCAGGTAGTCAAGCAGGTCGGCGTCGACGGCCCCCGAGACGACCTGCGCCGTCCACGGCGGCAGCCCGACTGACTGCGGCTGGCCGGCGAGCGTGGCCAGGACCGCCTCACGCAGGCCGAGCCGGGCGAGGGCATCGCCGATCCCGGTGTCTGCGGCCAGGGCCGCCGTGAAGCGCTCCGGCCGGTCATGGCGGGCGAAGATGAACCGCTCGTCCTCGCAGGTGTGTCCGTATGGCAGGTGGGTGATGTCGTGAACCAGCGCTGCCGCCTGGACGACCGTCCGGTGCGGCTCGACCGCGGCACGGTTGCCGCCGGCGGCGAGCTGGTCGAGAATTCGGCTGGCCATCGCCAGCGTGCCGAGCGAATGTTCGAACCGGGTGTGGATGCATCCGGGATAGACGAGGTGCGCTGTCCCGGTCTGCTTGATGCCCCGCAGGCGCTGCATCTCCGGCGTGTCGAGGAGCAGCCGCAGTTGGTCGCTGACGGCAATGTCACCGTGGACGGGCTCGCGGATGATCATCTGCGTTCCCTCCTGGCGTGCGCCCTGGCGCGGCGGCTCGAGCCGGACGGCGGCGTCGGCGCCGGCGTGTAGGGCTTGCCGGAGAGCGTCGTCTTGCCGGCGCTAGCGTCGGTCTCGAGCTCGAAGATCATGTCGCGCAGCGACGCTGCCCGCTCGAACTCGAGGTTCTTCGCCGCCTCGTTCATCTCTTTGCGCAGGCGCTCGGCAAGCGCCAGCTTATCCTTCTTGCCCAGTTCGCTCAAGTTCTGTGCGGACAAGTACTGCGCCGATTGCTCGGCGGCCTTGGTCGCCTCAATCACGTCGCGGACCGCCTTGCGGACGGACTGCGGCGTGATGCCGTGCCGCTCGTTGTACTCCATCTGCAGCTTGCGGCGCCGGTTCGTCTCGTCGATCGCTGCCCGCATCGAATCGGTGATCTTGTCGGCGTACATGACGACGCGGCCGTCGATGTTGCGGGCGGCACGGCCGGTCGTCTGGATGAGCGACGTCTCGGAGCGGAGGAAGCCTTCCTTATCTGCATCGAGGATTGCCACCAGCGACACCTCGGGGATGTCGAGACCTTCGCGGAGCAGGTTGATGCCGACCAGAACGTCGAACTCGCCAAGCCGCAGGTCGCGGACAATCGCCATCCGCTCGATGGTGCCGATGTCCGAGTGGAGATAACGGGCCCGGATGCCGGCCTCGACGAGATAGTCGGTCAGGTCCTCGGCCATCTTCTTCGTCAGGGTCGTGACAAGGACGCGGTTACCCTTCTCGACCGTCGCCCTGACCTCGCCGAGCAGGTCATCGACCTGATCCTTGACCGGACGGACGATGATCTCGGGGTCGATCAGGCCGGTCGGGCGGATGATCTGCTCGACCAGCTGCTGACTGTGCTCGCGCTCGTAGCGGGCCGGCGTCGCCGACACGTAGATCGCCTGACCGACGCGCTGCTCGAACTCGCCGAAGGTCAGCGGCCGGTTGTCGTACGCCGACGGCAGGCGGAAGCCGAAGCTGACCAGCGAATCCTTGCGGGCCCGGTCGCCGCTGTACATGGCGCCGATCTGAGGGATTGTCTGGTGCGATTCATCGATGAACAGCAGCCAGTCCTTGGGGAAGAAGTCGAGCAGCGTGTAGGGCGGCTCGCCCGGCTTGCGCTGCGACAGGTGGCGCGAGTAGTTCTCGATGCCGGAGCAGGTCCCGACCTCACGGATCATCTCGAGGTCGTAGCGCGTCCGCTGCTCGAGGCGCTGCGCCTCAAGCAGCTTCCCCTGCTCGCGGAGGAACTTCAGCCGCTCCTCCAGTTCCTCTTCGATGGTGACGAGCGCCCGCTCGCGCTTGTCCGCCGAAGTGACGTAGTGGGACGCAGGGTAGATCATGGCGTGGTACATCTGCGACAGGACCTCGCCGGTGAGCGGGTCGAACTCGGTGATCCGCTCGACCGTGTCGCCGAAGAACTCGATCCGGATCGCCTGCTCGGCGTCATGCGAGGCCGGCACGACCTCGAGCACGTCGCCGCGGACGCGGAACGTGCCGCGGATCAGGTTCGCATCGTTGCGGTCGTACTGGATGTCGACCAGTTTGCGCAGAATCTGGTCGCGGTCGTAATCCTGCCCGGTGCGGAGGGAGACGACGAGCGTGCTGTACTCTTCCGGGTCGCCAAGGCCGTAGATGCAAGAGACAGAGGCGACGATGATCACGTCGCGCCGCTCGAACAGGGCAGTCGTGGCCGCGTGACGGAGCTTGTCGATTTCGTCGTTGACCAGCGCGTCCTTTTCGATGTAGGTATCGGTCTGGGCGATGTACGCCTCCGGCTGGTAGTAATCATAGTAGCTGACGAAGTACTCGACCGCGTTGTCCGGGAAGAACTCCTTGAACTCGCCCGCGAGCTGCGCCGCCAGGGTCTTGTTGTGTGCGATGACGAGCGTCGGGCGCTGGACCCGCTCGATGACGTTCGCCATGGTGAAGGTCTTGCCTGAGCCGGTGATGCCGAGCAGGGTCTGATGCCTGAGACCGCGTTTCAGCCCATCGACGAGCCGGTCGATGGCCTCGGGCTGGTCGCCGCGGGGGACGTAGTCCGATTTGAGCACGAACTTCTTGTCTTCCATGTCACGCCTCCACTGACCCGCGCCGGGGTCACGGTTCATTATAACCCATACGAACATATGTTTGCAACGGAGTGGAAAGTTAGCCCGCCGGCGTGTGCCGGCGGGCATCGTCCTCGTTATTCGCCGAACTGACTTACTTCTTCCGCATGCCGCGGGGGTTGATGACGCGTTTCGACGGCACCTGGGGCTGGCCGAAGAACCCCGGCCGGTTGCCGGTCATGGCCTTCTTGCCCTGGGCGCCCTTGATGCCTTTGGCCACTGTTGTCTTGTTCATGCTCAGGCCTCCTCGGTTGAAAGCGCACGGACGGCAGTGCCCGTGCGGTGGCTGTCAGCGAGCCGCTGCTCCGGTGCGGACACGGTTGCGGAGCCGAATGAAAACGATCATTTCGCCGGAGCCTCCCTTCCGTCCGAGGACGTCTGTCCGTATTTTACCGTCTCATCCCTGACTTGTAAAGCAGCTTCTCGACGAGCGCGGCCAGGGCGGTCTGGCGCTTCACGACCAGCTGCGACTCCTCCGGCTTGTCCGGTTCCGGCACCGGCACGATGCCGAGCGGTGCCCCCTCCCAAGGCGTCGCCCTGAGGATGACCTCCTCGCCCTCGCGGAGGACGCGGAACTCCATCCCCGGCCAGCGCGGCAGCATCGCCTCGGCGATGTCGCCGGCGCGCAGCACCGGCGTGTCGTTGACGGCGGCGATGATGTCGCCGGAACGCAGGCCGGCCGCGGCGGCGATCGAGCCGGGGACGACGGCGAGCACCGTCAGGCCATGCTCGGTCTGGGCGAGCAGGGGCGGGTCAGTGACCTCGCGACGGCTGCCGATGATGACCACCAGTTCGTGGCCGACCGGCGAGAAGATGGCAGCCAGCAGGCCGAACGCCGGATAGTGGGACGACAGGACGGCCAGCGCCAGCAGGGTGACGCTGTAGATGGCGAGGTTGCGGGCCGAGGCCCGGCTCTTCGCCTGGGGCGGCAGCGTCACTGCCAGGTCGCCGTAGCCAAGGGCGGCAACCACCGGCGTGATCGTCGTGGTCAATTCCGCGGCGGCGAAGCCGGCCGGCGGGATCAGTGGCCACCAGGCCGGCATGCTGACGCCGCCGCCGCCGGCGGGACCGGCGGCGCTGACGACCAGGGCGAAGAACGGCACCGGCCAGAACCGCTGCAGCAGAAAGCCGCCGACGGTCTCTCGCCGGCGGTTCTCGACCGTCGTCGGCGAGGCCGTCTGCCAGCCGCTGATGGCGATCAACAGGCTCTCGGTGATGTGCAGGACAGCGACGAGAGCGAGCAGCCCGGGCACGCTGACACGCGGCCAGCCGAGCAGGATCGAGGCGATGGAGACGAAGCCGGCGCTGTAAGAAAAGCAGATCAGGCGGGTCTGCACGGCTGCGAGCAGCAGCGACAGGATCCAGATGTACGTCAGGTCCTGCGGCGAAACGGTGACGCCGACCAGCACCATCAGGAGGCTGGCGAGCAGACCGCCGACCAGACCCTGAAGTGTCGCGCCCGGCAATTGGAGGCGCGTCCGGTTGAACGTCACCCCGTAGAGCTTGCGCTCATTGGCGGCGATGCGGCTGTAGAGGTAGCCGACAATGATGACGACGGCCCAGAACATCAGCGAGACCAGAAACACCGGCGTGCTCGACACGACCATCCAGGCCGCGCGGAACAATGCGTTCATCGCTGGTCCGCCTCCTTCTCTCTCCCGGGTAGGGCCTGGGACGTCAGCGACCGAGCTTGTCGTGGATGACCGCCAGCGCCTGCTTGACGCTGGGATTGTCAGCCGCGTCCATGTTGCTCGGCGTTTCGTTCCTCGGTCGCTCGACGCTGATGTCGGGCTGGATGCCGATCTTGTCGATGGTCCGATCCTTCGGCGTCCGCCAGCGGGCGATGGTCAGGCGGAGGGCGGCGCCGCCGCTCAGTTCGATCGGAATCTGGACCGAACCCTTGCCGAACGTCTTGGTGCCGATGATCGTCGCCGTGCCGGCATCCTGGATGGCGCCGGTGACTACCTCGGCAGCGCTGGCGCTGTAGTCGTTGACGAGCACGACCACGGGGAAGTCGAAGTCGCTGTGGCCGTCGCCGGAAGTCTCGCGGTTGCCGGCCTTATCGACAGTGACGACGATTGGGCCGCTCGGCACGAAGTACTCGGCGACATTCACGGAGTCTTCAAGGGTGCCGCCGGGGTTGTAGCGGAGGTCGAGGATCATCCCTTTGATCTTCTGCTCGGCCCGCAGCGCCTGGAGTTGCGTGACGAACTCTTGATCGGTCGTCTGATCGAAGCTGTCGATCTGGATATACGCGATGCCGTCCTCGATGAAGCGGCTGAACACAGTCGGCGTCTGGATCTGCGCCCGGGTGACGGTCACGTCGAACGGCAGTTCGACCTCCGGCCGCATAATCGTTAGGGTCACGGCCGTGCCTTCATCACCGCGGACCATGTCACGGACAGCGTCGAGCGTCGCGCCGATGACCGTCGTACCGTCGACGCCGACGATGCGGTCGCCGGGCCGCAGCCCGCCCTTCTCAGCCGGCGAGTCCTTGAACGCCCGCATGACGGTGACGTAGCTGTCCTTCAGCTCGATTGAGACGCCGATGCCGGTGTACTTGCCGGTGATCGCCTTCTCCATGAAATCGGCGTACACGGTCGGATCCATATAGTAGGAGTAGGGGTCGCCGACGGCAGCGACAAGGCCCGCCGTCGCGCCTTCAACCAGCTTCTGGTCATCCACGTCGTCCGGGTAGTAGCGCTTGATGTACTGATATACGAGATTGAAATCGGTATAGTTGGCTGTCCCGGTGCGGCCGACGCTGCTCGGGAGAAGCCGGGCGAGCAAGCTGTTCGGGAACAGCACGGGCGCGTAGAAGAACACGCCGTAGTTGACGACGCTGGTGATCAGGACGATCACCACGGCCCAGATGACCAATCGGCGGCGATCCATCGGACGATAACCCCCCTGCTCGTTCCTGTACAGCATATAC
The DNA here is from genome assembly GCA_050261235.1 of Chloroflexota bacterium. Lineage (GTDB taxonomy): Bacteria > Bacillota > Sulfobacillia > JBFLWA01 > JBLNDB01 > JBLNDB01. Next base: position 41,409 of record JBLNDB010000038.1, on the reverse strand, counting down.
ATTAGCATACCACGGACGCTTTTAGAAGCGGACAAGACCAGCTATGAACAGCTGGGCGCCGCACCCTGGCGGCGCCCAGCCCGCTTGCAGTACCCTATTTCTTCGGCAACCAGTTGTGCGGATTGTCCGGCGTGCCGTTGATCATCACCTCGAAGTGGAGGTGCGGTCCGGTCGAGTAGCCGGTGCTGCCGACATAGCCGATCAGGTCACCCTTGGCGACCTTGTCGCCCTTCTTGACCGTCAGCTTGGACTGGTGCCCGTAGAGCGTCGAGATACCGTCACCGTGAAGGATGATGACCGTGTTGCCATACCCCGTGAGGTAGCCGGCGGTCATCACGACCCCCTGCTCGGCGGCGGCGATCTTGGTGCCGGACTTGGCGCCGAGGTCGATGCCCGTGTGCAGCTTCCACCGCTTGAGAATCGGGTGGAAGCGGTTGCCGTACTCCGAGGTGATGGGCGCGTTGACCGGCCACATCATCCTGAGCTGCTTGCGGCTGGCCACCATGCCGTCGAGGCGTGTGTTGGAAAGCTTCCTGATCGCCTCGGAGATTACCTTCTGGACCTCCTCGAGCGCGTCAAGTGAAGCCTCAAGTTGCTTGGCGTCGTTCCTGACGATCTGGAGCTTCTCCTCGCGCTGATCGACCTTGGCTTGCAGGGCAGCGCGCTGGGCGATCGTTTCCGCTTCCAGTTCCGTGTACTCGGCGTGTTTCTTCTCGTATTGACTCTTCTTGGCAGCGATATCCGCCCGCTCTTGCTTCACCTCAGCCAGCAGCTGGACATCGTTGGCGACGATTTCTCGCAGCAGTCTCAGCCGTTCGAGGAAGTCGGTGAAGGTGGTGCTGTTGAGGAGCACCTGCAGGTACGACACGGCGCCGCGTTCATAGATGAATTGGACGCGCCGCGAGAGAAGGCTTGTCCGCTCGCCGAGACGCCGTTCCGCGTCCTGGAGGTCAGCGCTCGCTTCCGCCAGCTGGGCGCCGACCTGTTCAAGCCGCTTCTCGTAGTAGGCGACGTCGCTCGTCGCCTTCTTGATATCGCGTTCGAGCCTGGTGATTTCATTGAGGATCGCGCGCTGCTGTCCCTTGTTGTTCTCCAGGGCCTTCGTCTTGGCATCGATCTCGGCCTGGACCTTGTCGAACTCCTTCAGCATGTCCTCGAGTTCATCGCCGCGGGCCTGCGGTGCCACGCTGAAGAGGAGCGGTGTCAGGAGGAGTAGTGCGATCAGGCTGCGGAACCGGCGCAAGCGGTCTCCCTCCTCTGCTGCCTGTTGGTATTAGCGGGGCAATTGGTGGTTCATTGTCGCGCGAACGGTCAAATGCGCAGGAAGCGGCGGAGCGACAGGCTGCTGCCCAGGACGCCGACCAGCAGGCCGACAGCGACCATCAGCAGCGACACGCCCGGCAACACCCGGAACGGGGGAATCATGGCCAGGAACGGCAGCATGCGGGCGGTGTAGCCGGCCAGCCACCAGTATCCGCTCCAGACGACGATCAGAGCGAGCAGCGCACCGACGGCGCCGATCAGCGTGCCCTCGACGATGAACGGCCAGCGGATGAACCAGTCGGTGGCGCCGACCAGCTTCATGATGCCGATTTCCCGCCGGCGGGCGAAGATCGTGATGCGGATCGTGTTCGAGACGAGGAAGACCGTGCCCAGACTGAGCAGGGCGACCAGCGCGATGCCGAAGATGCGGATGGCGCGGGTGACCGAGAACAGCTTCTCGACATCGCTCTGGCGGTAGTCGACCTCTTCCACGCCGTCCAGTGCCTTGATCGCGCTGGCAGCGGCCTCGACCTGGTCCGGCCGCTCGACGCGGACGCGGAACGATTCGCGGAGGACGTTCAGCTCGGCCACGCCCTCGAGCACCGGGTCCTCCTGCAGCCAGCCCCGCAGCTCCTGCAGCGCCTGGTCCTTGTTGATGAACGTGACCTCGCTGACCCCGCCGATGCCGGAAATCGCCTGTTTCAGCCCGGTGACGGCGTCGGCGGACGTCCCCGCCTTGAGATAGGCCTTGATTGTCACCTGTGATTCAAGTTCGCTGGCCTTGGCATCGAAGTTCAGCGCCAGCAGCACGACGATGGCGAGCAGAATCAGGCAGACGCCGACGGTGGTCATCGACACGAGGCTGAGGTTGCGGTTGCGGCGGACGCCGCGGCCCGCCTCGGAGAAGATGTAGCTGACCGTGCTAGTCCTCAATGTCGTACACCCCGTGTTCCTGGTCTCGGATGATGCGTCCCCGCTCCATCGCCACGACCCGCCGGCGGAGGCTGTTGACGATGCTCCGCGCATGCGTCGCCATGATGACGGTCGTGCCGCGCGAGTTGATCTCCGACAGCAGTTTGACGATTTCCCACGAGGTGTCCGGATCGAGGTTGCCGGTCGGCTCATCGGCGATCAGGATCGCCGGGCGGTTGACGACCGCCCGCGCCAGAGCGACGCGCTGCTGCTCGCCGCCGGACATCTGCAGGGGGTAGGCCTGGGCCTTGTGGCGCAGCCCGACCAGCTCGAGTACTGCGGCGACGCGCTTCTTGATCTCCTTCTGGGGCGTCTCGGTGACCTCGAGCGCGAACGCGATGTTCTCCTCGGCCGTCTTGTCGTGGAGGAGACGGAAATCCTGGAACACGACGCCGATATTGCGGCGCAGGTAGGGAACCTGAGCGGCGCGCATCTTGGTCAGGCTCTTGCCGACGACCGCGATCTGCCCCTTGGTCGGCGTCTCCTCGCGGTAGATCAGCTTGGTCAGGGTCGACTTGCCAGCGCCGCTGGGGCCGACGAGAAACACGAATTCGCCTTTGTCGATTTTGATGCTGACGTCGTGGAGCGCCACGACCCGGTTGGGATACACCTTACTGACGTTCTGAAGGACAATCATGTTTCCGCGCCCCTTCACATAATTCGTCAGATTTGGGCAGTGTACGACCTATTTTGTGATAGCATGTCAAGCTATGCTTGCCTTCGACATAAAGTTGGGCATCTCCTGTCACATTTCGCTTATTATCGGGCGAGACCGCTGGATAACGTGGGTTGTCAGGCGCTTATCGCGCGAAAAGACCTCCGCCCGGTGCCGGGCGGAGGTCTTCTGCTGTCGGCCTACTGGTGAGTCTTTCTCAGGAACGCTCGCCGGGCCGCGATCACGATGTCGTCCCCGGTCAGTCCGTAACGCTGGAGCAACTCGTCGGGCTTGCCCGACTCGCCGAACACGTCTAGCAGTCCAACGCGGGTCAGCGGCAGCGGATCGTTCTCGACGACGATCTCGGCGATGGCGCTGCCGAGGCCGCCGATAATGCTGTGTTCCTCACAGGTCACGCCGCAGCCGGTCTTGGCCAGCGAGGCGAGGATCGTCCCGGCGTCAAGCGGTTTGATGGTGGCCACGTTGACCACCTCGGCCCGAAGGCCCTCATCGGCCAGCCGGTCGGCGGCAGCGAGGGCCGCCGCAAGCATGGTGCCGGTCGAGAAGAGCGAGATGTCCTTGCCCTCGCGAACGACGACCGCCTTGCCGATTTCGAACTCGTGCCTGGCGTCGAAGATGACCGGTGTCGCCAGGCGCGACAGGCGAATGTAGACCGGACCGCGATGCGCCGCCGCCGCCCGCACGGCTTGGCTGGCTTCGACCGCGTCAGCCGGGGCGATGATGGTCATGTTCGGTAGAACGCGCATCAGCGCGATATCCTCGACCGACTGGTGCGACCCGCCGTCCTCGCCGACGGTGATGCCGGCGTGGGTCGCGGCGATCTTGACATTCAGCTTGGGGTAGCAGATCGTGTTGCGGACCTGCTCGAACGCCCGCCCGGCGGCGAACACGGCGAACGTGCTGGCGAACGGAATCTTGCCCATCGTCGACAGGCCCGCGGCCATGCCCATCAGGTCCTGCTCGGCGATGCCGGCGTTGAAGAACCGGTCCGGGTACGCCTTGGCGAAGCCGGCGGTCATGGTCGACTTCGACAGATCGGCATCCAGGACGACGATGTCCGGATTGTCGCGGCCGAGCTCGACCAGCGTGTCGCCATAGGCCTGTCGGGTTGCGATCTTGTCAGCCATTGTGCATCCTCCCTCCGTCTCGTCGGCTCACGCCAGTTCGGCGAGGGCCTGGTCCAGCTGTTCACGGGTCGGGGCCTTGCCGTGCCAGCCAGCCTGGTGCTCCATGAATGAGACGCCCTTGCCCTTGACCGTCCGGCAGACGATGACCTGCGGCCGGCCGGTGACGGAGCGAGCCTTGCCGATGGCGGAGAGGAGCGAGGTGAAGTCGTGGCCGTCGGCCTCGAAGACTTCCCAGCCGAACGCCCGGAACTTGTCGCTGACCGGCTCGGGAGACATGACCTCGGTCACCGGGCCGTCGATCTGGTAGCCGTTGTGGTCGATGAAGGCGGTCAGGCCATCCAGCCTGTAGTGGGCGGCAGCCATCGCCGCTTCCCAGACCTGACCTTCCTGCAGCTCGCCATCGCCGAGGAGCGCGTAGACATGAGCTCCGCCGCCGTTCAGGCGGGCGCCGAGGGCCATGCCGACAGCTGCCGAAAAGCCCTGGCCGAGCGAGCCGGTGGAGATCTCGACGCCCGGGGTCCGCTTCATGTCGGGATGCCCCTGGAGCATCGAGCCGAGCTTGCGCAGGCTGTTCAGCTGGCTGACCGGGAAAAAGCCCCGCTCCGCCAGCACGGCGTAGAGCGCCGGCGCCGCGTGTCCCTTCGACAGGACGAACCGATCGCGCTCCGGTAGCTCCGGGCGCTGCGGATCGACATTCATGACTTTGAAGTAGAGCGCCGTCAGGATCTCGACGGCCGACAGCGAGCCGCCCGGATGGCCGGACGCGGCCTCGGTGACCATCGTCAGGATCTCGCGTCTGACGCGGCGCGCTGTCTCAGTGAGTTCGCGGCATTCTTCGTCGCGCAGTTCCATACATCCACCCCCGCACAATAGCTGTATTCTGCCCACTGCAAGCGGTTTCCCGCACTGTCACCGGCCTGCCCGGCGCGCCATGAGAACGGCGATGACGAACCGCGGCAGGGCCAGCTGCCGCCGCCAGCGGGACGGCTGCCGGATGAGGTAGTAGAGCCACTCGAGGCCGATCCGGCGAACCCAGACCGGCGGGCGCAGTTTGATGCCGGCCAGAACGTCGATCACGCCGCCGACGCCGAGCGCCACCCGCGCCCCGGTCGCCGCGGTCCAGCGCTGCAACCACAGTTCCTGCTTCGGCGCGCCGAGGCCGACCAGCAGGATGTCGGGATTGCTGGCGCGGATCTCCGCCGCCAGAGCCGCCTCCTCGGCGGGGCCGAAGTAGCCGTGGTGACTGCCGGCAATGACGATGCCCGGGTGCAGCGCCGCCGCCCGCTCGGCGGCAGCCGCCGCGACGCCGGGCTTCGCGCCCAGGAAGTAGAAGCGGAAATGCTCGCGCTCCCCCAGTCGGAGCAAGGCCTCGCTGATGTCCGAGCCGGCCACCCGCTCCGGCACCGGCGTACCGAGCCGTCGTGCCGCCCAGACAACGCCGACGCCATCGGCGAGCGCCAGGTCGGCGCCCTCGATGGCGGCGACGACCTCAGGCCGGCCGTGCATCAGGACGATTTCCGGATTGGGGGTCACGATATAGTGCGTGCCGCCCTCGCGAACCCAGGCGGCGACCTGCGCCACCGCCTCAGCCATGGTCACCGCGTCGACCGGCACGCCGAGAATGCGATACCTCAAGCGCACACCCCCGCGCGAAAAAGGGTCCGCGGCGTTACTTGATTGTGTAGGCGCCCCGCACCATCACCCAGGAATCGGCGAGCGCCCTGATACCGCGTCCATCGCTCCGGGGCACGATCAGCAGGTGGTTCAGGGGAGCGGTCAGGCCGCGCGTCAGGTCCTTGCCGCCGGTGATGTCGGGGATACCATCCGTTGACGTGATGACAATGGCCTTGCCGGAACGGCAGATGATCTCGGTCCCCGCCTCGGCGACCAGTTCCTGCCCGGTCTTGAGCTGGATCGCCTCCAGCGTCGGCGCCGCGCCGGCATCGCCCTTCCGGACGAAATTCTCGTCGACATAGCTCTTGGAAACGATCGGATCGGCCGGCGACCCCGGCTGAGTACCCTCCGCCTTCGACACGCGACCGACGAAGAAGCTCGCCACCGTGAGCGCCGCGACCAATCCGCAGACGGCGAACCGTTGCCACGTCTTGTTCATGATGTACTCCCCCATGCAGCGTTCATTATTCAGATGTCTTGGTCTCCCGGGACTATTTGCTGTCGGCGATGATTGTCAGTTGTCCACTGGCTGTCTTGATGTCGCGCGCGACGAGTGGCGTCTTCAGCTTGCCGAGATCGATCGTCAGCCTGAGGCCGCCGAAGCTGCGGATCAGCGCGAGCTGGTCCTGGGACACAGCGTAGCCGGAGAGCGATGCGGTGGCCGGTTCGAACGACACCTGCGCATCGCTGTTGATGACGAACTGCCCCTCCGCCCGCACCGGCAGCTTCTGCTCGCGGACCAGCAAATTGCCTTCGATCACGGCCTTGTCCGGCGCGAGCGTGATTTTGCCGTCGCTGAAGTTGGGCACATTCGCCCAGACGAAGCGGTTGAGGTTCTGCTCGCTGATTCTGACGGTGAGGCCGACGTTTCGTTCCCAGGTCGGCTTGAACTCGCGCTTCAGGGCCAGATCGGCGAGGTTGACGGACAGATTGGTGATGGTGGCGGAGAGGTTGTCCACGAGCAGCCCGCCGATGTCGACGTTGAGCGTCTCGACAGTCACCTTGTCGAACCGCCCGATCAACATCTTCATCGCCGGGTGGGCCTCAAGGGCCACCGAGGAGACTTCACCGCCGAGATAGCTCGACAGCCCATGCTGAATCGCCTTCGCGGCCACTGCCGGCAGCACCAGTTCAGTGACGGCGAACAACGCCAACGAGAAGATGATGAACAGGATGATCAGCTTGCGAAGCATCCGTTACCCTCCGTTGGGCCTGTCTCTCCCCGTGACCCAGTTCTTCAGGTTCGCCCCTGAATTCCTCTTTCTTTCGCCAACTTCTGCAGGTAGGCGTAGATGAACTGATCCAGCTCGCCGTCCATCACCGCCTGGATACTCCCAGTCTCGGCGCTGGTGCGGTGGTCCTTGACCAGCGTGTAGGGCTGGAAGACATACGAGCGGATCTGGCTGCCGAACGCGATCTCGTGTTGCTCGCCGCGCAGCCCGGCCAGCTCGCGCTCCCGCTCCGCCTCGCGGAGCTGGATCAGCTTCGAGCGCAGCATGCGCATCGCTGTCGCGCGGTTGCTCATCTGCGACCGCTCGCTCTGGCAGGCGACGACGATGCCCGTCGGCAGGTGCTTGATGCGGACCGCCGAGTCGGTCTTGTTGATATGCTGGCCGCCGGCGCCGCTCGAGCGATAGGTGTCGACTTCGATTTCCTCAGGCTTGATCTCCAGTTCGTCGTCCTCTTCGATCTCCGGCACGACATCGGCCGAGGCGAATGACGTGTGCCGGCGCCCGGAGGCGTCGAACGGCGAAATCCGGACCAGGCGGTGGACGCCGCTCTCGCCGCGCAGGAAGCCATAGGCATTGCGGCCCTCGAACCGCAGGACGATGCTCTTCAGGCCCGCCTCCTCGCCGTCCAGCCGGTCGAGCACCTCGACCTTGTAGGCGTTCTTCTCGCCCCAGCGCTGGTACATGCGGGCGAGCATCGACACCCAGTCCTGCGCCTCGGTGCCGCCGGCGCCGGCGTGCAGGGTCAGTGTGGCGTTCAGGGCGTCGTAGCGGCCGGAGAGCAGAGTGCTGATCTTCAGCCGCTCGGCGGCTGCCGCAAGACTCGTCAGGTCGCGGTCGACCTCGGCCATTGTCGCGTCGTCGCCGGCCTCAACCGCCAAGTCGAGCAGAACCTCGAGGTCCGAGTACTGCTGCTCAAGCGCCAGCAACCCCTGCAGGCGCTCTTTCTGATAAGAAAGTTCCTGGACGACCTTCTGCGCCGACTCCTGGTCGCCCCAGAAGTCGGGCGCCGTCATCTTCTCCTCAAGCTGGGCGATGCGGGCCTGCAGCTTGTCCGGTTCAAAGTGAATCCCTCAGTTCCTGCAGCGTAGCGTGCACCGCCGCCAATGCCAGTCTCAGTTCCTCGTACACTGCGATCCCCCCTGACTCGGCCCGGGCTCTCGCCCGGTCGCCGCTCGTGCCCGATCAGGCCTCGTTTCGCCCGCAGCACTTCTTGTACTTCTTGCCGCTGCCGCACGGACACGGGTCGTTGCGACCGACCTTCTTCGTCGTCCGGGCGGCGCCGGCCGCGGGGCCGCTGTCGCCGGCCGCCGGCGTCGGGTTGATGCGGCGGGCCTGCTGCGGCTGCTGTTCGACGACGGTCAGCTTGAACGCGAAGCGGACCGTGTCGTCGCGGATGCGGTTGATCATGCCCTCGAACATGTTGAACGCCTCGAATTTGTACTCGAGGAGCGGGTCCTTCTGGCCATAGGCGCGCAGGCCGATGCCCTCGCGCAGGTCGTCCATCGCGGCGAGGTTGCCCATCCAGTGGTGGTCGATGACCTGAAGCATGACGACTCGCTCGAGCTGGCGCATCGTCTCTTCGCCGAGCGCCGCCTGTTTCTCATCGTAGATGCGATGGACGAGGTCGTGCAGCTTCTCGTCCAGCTGCGGGCGCTCGCAGCCCTGGAGGTCCTTCACGGCGACCCGCTTGGGCGGCCAGAAGGTCAGCTCGCCGGCGTCGATCAGCGCTTTCAGGTTCCACTCGTCGGGGTCGATGTTCTTCGGGCAATGCGTGTCGAGCATCGCGGTCAGCGTCTCGTCGATCATGTCGCGGATCCGCGCGGACAGGTTCTCGCCTTCGAGGACGCGCCGCCGCTGCTCGTAGATGATCTCGCGCTGCTTGTTCATGACATCGTCGTACTCCAGCACCTGGCGACGGATGTCGAAGTGATGACTCTCGACGCGCTTCTGGGCGTTCTCGATGGCCCGCGTCAGGAAGCTGTTCTCGAGCGGCTGGCTGTCATCCATGCCGAGCCGGTCGAGCAGGCCGCCGATGTTGTCCGACCCGAACAGCCGCATCAGGTCATCCTCAAGCGAGATGAAGAACCGGCTCGAGCCGGGGTCGCCCTGGCGGCCGGCCCGGCCGCGGAGCTGGTTGTCGATGCGCCGCGATTCGTGGCGCTCGGTGCCGATGATGTAGAGGCCGCCAAGCGCGACGACCTGCTCGTGCTCGGCATCGGTCTCGACCTTGCACTGCTCGAGCAGTTCGAGGTAGCGCTTGTGGTGGGCAAGGATCTCGGGGTCCGCGGGCGGGATCGTCTCCGAGGCCAGCATGACTGTCTCGGCTGGCACGCCCTCGGCGCGCAGCCGCTGGCGGGCGAGGAATTCGGGGTTGCCGCCGAGCAGGATATCGGTGCCGCGACCGGCCATGTTGGTGGCGATGGTGACGGCGCCAAGCCGGCCCGCCTGAGCGATGATCTCCGCCTCGCGCTCGTGATGCTTGGCGTTCAGCACCTGATGCCGCACGCCGCGGCGCTCGAGCATGGAGCTGACGCGCTCGGATTTCTCGATTGAGACGGTGCCGACGAGGATCGGCCGGCCGGTCTTGTGCACGGCGACGATCTCCTCGACGACGGCCTTGAACTTGCCATCCTCGGTGCGGTAGACGGAATCGGGCTCATCGATCCTGATCATCGGCCGGTGGGTCGGCACGACGATGACATCGAGGCCGTAGATCTTGCGGAATTCCTCTTCTTCGGTGAGCGCCGTGCCGGTCATGCCGGACAGCTTCTTGTACATGCGGAAGTAGTTCTGGAAGGTGATCGTCGCCAGCGTCTGGTTCTCGTGCTCGACCTTGACCCCTTCCTTGGCCTCGATCGCCTGGTGGAGCCCCTCGCTGTAGCGACGCCCGAACATCAGGCGGCCGGTGAACTCGTCGACGATGATGACCTGGCCGTCCTTGACGACGTAGTCGCGGTCGCGCTTCATCAGCGCCTGCGCCTTGAGCGCCTGAATGAGATATGCCGACAGGTCGATGTTGCCCTCGGTCTCGTAGATGTTCTTGCCGATCAGTTTCTCGACCTTGGCCAGGCCGGCCTCGGTCGGAGTGACGGTGTGCGCCTTCTCGTCGACCTCGTAGTCCTCGACCGGCGTCAGACGCGGGACGATGCGGGCGAATACCTGGTACAGCTCGTTCGGCTTCTCGCCCTGACCGGAGATGATGAGCGGCGTGCGCGCTTCATCGATCAGGATCGAGTCGACCTCGTCGACGATGGCGTAGTTGAGCGGCCGCTGGACCATGTCCTCCGCCCGCAGGACCATGTTGTCGCGCAGGTAGTCGAAGCCGAACTCGTTATTGGTGCCGTAGGTGATGTCGCACGCGTAGGCCTGCTTGCGCAGGGCGGTCGGCAGATCATGCGTGATCGTGCCGACCGTGAGGCCGAGGAAGCGATAGACCTGACCCATCCACTCGGCGTGGAACTTCGCCAGGTAGTCGTTGACGGTGACGACGTGCACGCCCTGACCGGGGAGCGCGTTGAGGTAGGCGCCGAGGGCGGCGACCAGAGTCTTGCCTTCGCCGGTCTTCATCTCGGCGATGTTGCCCTCATGCAGTACCGCGCCGCCGATGATCTGGACATCGAAGTGGCGCTTGCCGATAGCGCGGACTGACGCCTCGCGAACGACGGCGAACGCCTCCGGCATGATCGCCTCGAGCGTCTCGCCGCGGCCGATGCGGATGCGGAACTCGTCCGTCTTGGCCCTGAGGTCGGCGTCGCTGAGCTTCTGCAGCGCCGGTTCGAGCGCATTGACCGCGGTCACGACGCCGTTCAGCCGCTTCAGGACCTTCTCGTTGTAGTTGAACAGACCGCCGATCAGCTTCAGCATGTGGTTCCCCTCGCTTTCCTGGAAAGCGCCGCGGCCGGAATGGGCCGTGGAGAAAGAAAAGGAACCATACAGGTTCCTTATCTCCTTCGTTCTATTGTACCACCCGCAAAAGGCTCCGGGCAAACGGGTTTTAGCTGGTTCGATATCGCCCGGCGCCCATCAGTTGCTGGATGATCAGAAACAGCCCGACTCCCAGCACCAGGTCGCCGATGCTGAACACATTGGCCAGATTCGGTGGCCACGGCTGCGGGATGATGTCGCCGAGGAAACCGAAGCGGGTCGAGCTGTCGATGATGACGTGGTCGTAGCTCATGCCTGGGGCGATGGTCGGAATCAGCTCGGCCAGCCCGATGCGGGCCATGGCCGCGCCGCTGACGGGCATCCGGCCGCCGTTGGCGGCGATCGGGATGACGTTCAGCACCATGCCGGCGATGATCACCGGCGCGCCGACCAGCCTGAGGTTTGCCAGCAGCATGACCGTCAGTGGGACGTAGGACAGCACGTGGATGGCGGGACCCCAGGGACCGACGTCGACGACACCGAACCGCTCGAGCCAGCCGGGGCCGAACTGGATGACGAAGGCGGCGAACAGCAGCCAGACCTTGTCGACCTTGGCGTCGGCCAATCGCTGAAACTTGCCGCCGCGAAGCAGCGCGACGGCAAGTGAGATGACAGCGGCAGTCGTGAACATGCTGACCTCCTGATTAGCGCGGCACGTCCTCCTTGACCGGCAGGTCGTACTGACCGATGATGCGGCAGAAGGCACGCACAACGTCGGGATCGAACTGCGTCCCGGCGCATTTCTGAAGCTCGAAGATGGCCTCCTGCGGCGTCTTCACCGGACGATAGGGCCGGTGCGAGGTCATGGCGTCATAGGCGTCGCAGACGGCGATAATGCGGGCGCCGAGCGGGATCGTCGTGCCAGCGAGACCGGTCGGGTAGCCCTTGCCGTCAAACCGTTCGTGGTGGTGCTTCAGCATATCGACATTCTTGCCAAGGGTCTCGAGCTGGCCGAGGATGGTGGCGCCCATCACCGGGTGTTGCTTGACTTCTTCATACTCTTCTGCCGTCAGCGGGCCTTCCTTGCGCAGGATGCCGTCGCGGATGCCGATCTTGCCGATGTCGTGCAGGCTGGCAAGGTACTCGAGCATTTTCAACTGATCCGGCGGCAGGCGCATCTCGGTGGCGGTGGCGACCGCGTAGGTCTTGACGCGCTCGGAATGGCCGCTGGTGTACTCGTCGCGGGCTTCAATGGCCCGCACCAGGGCGTTGATCGTGCCGACGAGGAAGCGCTCAGTGTCGACGTAGCGCTGCAGGGCGAACCTGGCCACAAGCAGCGGCAGGATGAACAGGATCACGCCCGTCGAGCCGACCGCGAGATAGACCATGGCGATCAGAATCCCGAGCGGAATCAGAACGAGGTAATTTGTGGAGAGAAACATCTTGCGTTGCAGCGCCCATGCCTCTGCAATGGGCAGGTTCCTGATGACGCTGATCGCCAGGACAACGAAGACCGAGTTGGCGATGATGTATGTCAGACTGCAGGCGATCAGGGGCAAGATGTCGCCGAATAGGGCTACTTTGCCGGGAGTGCCACCGGCGAGAAGATAGGCGTAGGCGCCACAAGCCGCGGACAGCGCAAGCTGGGCGCGGTTGTACAGGACTCGCTCCCACTTCACCTTGCCGCGCAACTGTTCGATGCTGAGAGTGCCGATGGCGGCAAGCCAGATTCCGATGGCGGGGCCAAATATGACTATCCCGGCGTAGACCATGGCGAAACCTACAGAGACCGTCCCGCGCCCATTGGGCAGGTCAGTCGGACTGGCCTCGGCGATCATCGTCATGATCAGAAATAGCAGCGCCGAATAAGCTGTCTTGGGCTCAAGGGTTGGATGAGCTACGACCATCACGGCAATGCCCAGCACACTGACCGTCAGGATGACCGGGTAGTATAGCCGGGATGTGGGTTGTACCTGCTCTGGCATGGCACCCTCCCCCTCCCCTGTGATAAATGATTGGACCGGCGGCGTCGCGGTCGAGGCTTTACTTAATCTGGAAGTTCGCGCCAGCCACGAGGACGAGCGCGGCAAGGGCCAACAGAACGCGGACGAGCTTCGCCACGATATTCAACCTCCAACAGGTCAGCTCCACCACAACCGCTAGGAGGAGTGGGCAACCGCTTCGCTCAGAGGTAGTCGATGTTGCTGCCGCCGGTCCAAACCTGCTGCCGAATCTGCGGCTGATGCCTGAAACCTAACTCGACTTCTTCACCCAAATCGCGAATTGCCGGTTGATCGCATCGAGCGTCGCCTTGGCGACGGCCTCGCGATCGTCATCGCGGATGACGGACGAGCCGATGAAGAGATCCTCACCCGTCGGCGTGACCAGGGCAATCGCGGCCAGCACGGCCTGTTTGTTGGCGACTGGCACCACCTGGATCTCCTCGACCGCGAACACGCACTCGCTCCTGAAATACTGCTCGACTGCCTGGAGACAGGCCGCGGCGATCAGACGCAGTCGGTTCCCCCCCGACGCGACGCCGGACGCTGCCCCCTCGCAGGCCGTATCCTCGAACTGCAGCTGGACGCGCGCCTCGGCCTTTGTGCCGGATGTGGTCAGGTTGACGCTGACCAGTTTGATGCGCGCCGGGCCGCTCGGTGAGACCTCGTCCTGGACCTGCGCGACGCTGATCTTCTTGTGGTCGACGCTGAGGCCGAACTGGGCCATGAACGCCGACTCGATGTCGCGCACGATCTGCTTCGGACCCCGGCCGGAGCCGGCGAGGACATGGATCTCCTCGATCGTCCCGCGGTCACTGGCGACGACCCGCGCCGAGATGACCTCCCTGATCTGCCCGATGATGCGCTCATATTCGCGCAGCGTCGGGTTGTCTTGCACCCTGGTCCCCAATTTCTGGCCCCCCATTTTGACGATACTTGTTTAGGTGTGATATTTCTACTGCAACCAACTACTTCCTGCTTTTTTCGCCAGCGTCAGAACTTATTCGGCGTCTTGCCCATTTCCTGCAATACGGTCTCGGCAAGCGCCCACAATCCGCCCGACACCAGCGAGTGGCCACCCAGCACCGGGTGAATCGTCGCGTCGACGGCGGCGCGGGTGAACCGCCGGACGTCCGGGTGGCGGATCTCCTCGTATAGTCCGAGGTCTGAGCAGAACCGATCGTGTTCGGAGACGCGCTCGCTGAGGCCGGCGAAATACGGCCGCGTGTCGAACAGACAGGCGGAAGCGACGGTGCCGAGGCGCTCGAAGAACACCTCCGGGCCGGTGGCGGCGATGAACTCGCCGATCAGCGTCCGCACCAGTCCCCCGCTCTCCCGGCCGAGCGCCTTCATGCCGCGCTCCTCGGAGAAGACGCGCGTGCGGACGGCGAAGTTGGCGTTGAGGAAGCCGATGACCGTCGGGCCAACGCGGCCGATCAGGGCTATCTCCGCCCCATGCGTTGACAGCGCCTGCTTCAGCGCGACCGCCGGCGCGGTCGAAAAGCCCAGCTCCCGGACTGCCGCGGCGGTGCGTGGCCCGGCCCAGGGCAGGACGGTCAGGATGACGTAGTCGGTCGGCGTGTCGAGGTCGTAGTTGATGCGCGGCGAGTTGGGGATCAGGACCCGCTGCAGGCCGGCCTCGCGCAGCAGGAAGCCGAGGAAGTTGTCGTTCTCGGGCGGCTCGATGCGGTCGATGGCAGTGGCCGGGGCGAAGCCGACGATATCGGCCGACTGGGTGTTGTTCATGACGACGATGCCATCGCCGGCGGCAACTTGGTCGATTGCCCATTGCAGTTCGCCCGGCGCGATGATCGGACAGCTCGCGCCGCCCATGTACAGGATCCGCTCGACAGCGAACCGGCGGATGATGGCCGCCAGGCGCCGGCCGAAGTGGAACGGCCCGTCGCCGCTGAAATCGATGGTCGCGCCGAGTTGCTGCGCCGCGTCGGCGAGGTCCCCGTAGTTGGTGCAAAGGATGATCCGGTCGATGCCCCTGAGCTGGCCCAGCTTGGCGATCGTGTCCAGGGTTACTTGCTTGCGGACCTCGGTCAGCCTGCGGACAAGGGCGTCCTGAGGGTCGCCACCCTCGAAGATGACGACCGATACTGGCTTCTCACTGCGCACGGCCATTCCCCCACTGTGCCTGTCCCATGTCAATCAAGAAGAAGAGCGGCACTGCCGCTCTTCGTGGTCGGGGTCGGTCATTCCTCCGGTTCGATCAGGCCATAGTTGCCATCTTTGCGCCGGTAGAGGACGTTGATCCGGTCGGAATCGGCGTTGGTGAAGATGAAGAAGTCGTGGCCGATCAGCCCCAGCTGCAGAACCGCCTCATCGATGGTCATCGGCTTCAGGTTGAACCGCTTCGTCCTGACGACACGCGGCTCCTTCTCGCCGGGGTCGATCTGTTCGACCGCCAGTCTGTCATCGCCCGAGCGCAGACGCCGGCTCAAGCGGGTCTTGTATTTGGCGACCTGCCGCTCGAGCTTGTCGACCACCAGGTCGACTGCCGAGTACATGTCGCCCGTCGTCTCCTCGCCGCGCAGGACCATGCCATTGAGTGGCATCGTGACCTCGACGGTATGCCGGTCGCGCTCCACGCTCAGCGTGGCGGTGGCGGCCACGGCAGTGTCGAACTGTCGTTCCAGCCGCCCGACCTTCTTCTCGACATAGTCTCGCAGTGAGTTGGAGACTTCGACGTTCCTTCCCCGCACGGTGATCTGCAAGGCGTCATCTCCCTTCCCGAACTTGCTCAATAGTATTCCCTTCGTCAAGGAAAAATCCTGCCAAATCAAAGACCCCCGGGGGGTTCCCCGAGGGTCGCCAGTTGCGGTTCAGTTAGGCCTTGACGACGTTGGCGGCCTGCGGGCCGCGGGCGCCTTCGACAATCTCGAACTCGACCTGATCGCCTTCGTTCAGGGTCTTGAAGCCTTCCATGGAGATGGCTGAATAGTGGACGAACACGTCGCCGGCGCCATCTTCACGCTCGATAAAGCCATAGCCCTTTTCGGCGTTGAACCACTTGACCTTGCCGTGCATCTTGCGTACTCCCCCTAACTCAAATGACTGCTGCTGCGTCGCAGGCCCGTAGCTGGCCTACATTAGCCACTATACCACCGGCGGGTTCGCTCTGTCAATCAAGTGCTCCCTCGGCAGCCGTTGGTCTGATTGACAATAATGTGATGCCTGTGCGCCACTGGAGAAGCCTATCCAGTCAATATTCGCGGCCCATGCATAATGACAATTGTGGATAGTGTGGATAACTCTGTGCATAACCTTGTCTATCTGGGGAAGAGGAATCGGCGGCTTGTGGACTGTCAAACCATGTCGGAATAACCCCAGAAAAGCGAGGCTTCTTGTCGTATCAGGGCGATAACGACAGCCTTCAGTCGGATGCGGCCGCAAGTGTGGCAAAACTCACCGAACCGGCGCCCGCCAAGGCTTCCCGGCAGGCGACCAGAGTCGCCCCAGTCGTGATGACATCATCGATGAGCAGGATATCCGCCCCGGACACCCGGCTGTCGGCGCGAAATGCAGCCCGCATATTACGTAACCGGCCGGTCCGGTCCAGACTGGCCTGTGTCGCGGTGCGCCGACTGCGCCGCAGCCAGGCGCGGCGCAGCGGTACGCCAAGGCGGCGCGCCACATACTCGGCCAGGACCTCGGCCTGGTTGAAGCCCCGCGCCAGCAACCGGGCTCGGTGGAGCGGCACCGGCACGACCGCTGCCACTGGCAACCCGGCGGCAACCGCCATCGCCGTCCTGGCCGCCAGCAACCGCCCGAGCGGCTCGCCGAGCGCCTCATCCGGACCGTACTTGAACCGTCGGATGGCCGCTGCCAGCGGCCCTGCGTGGAGAGCACAGGCGAACCCGCCGGTGGCGCCGGGAACGCGGCCGAGGACGCTCACCGGCGTGCTGACCAGCGCTGCCAGGCAGGCCGGGCAGATCCCCGCATCCTGGCCGGCGCCGGCCGGGCCGCCGCAGAATGGGCAGGTGAGACGGGGGTAGAGCAAATCAAGAAGGCGCTCCGCCGCTGCCGCGCGGAGCGCCCTGAGGCGGGCGTCCTTACTCGAGACCGGCATAGACCGCAACCCGGTTCCGTCCTTTCTCCTTGGCCCCCCGCAGCATCGCCAGGTCGGCTTTGTAGACCAGCTCGCTCGGCCCGTCCCCATCCTCGGGGAAGGTGGATACGCCGGCGCTGAGTGTCACGCGGATGACGGCGCTGCTCGCCCGATCGCGGAAGATCGTCCGCTCGACACTGCGTCGGATGCGCTCAGCGACCGCCTGCGCATCGCGCGAACCGGCCCGCGGCAGCATGATGACGAATTCCTCGCCGCCATACCGCGCCGCCAGGTCCGAATCGCGCACGCACCGTCGGAGGATCGCCGTGACGTCCCGCAGAACGCCGTCAGCGGCCTCATGGCCGAAGGTGTTGTTGGTCTCGCGGAAGTGATCGATATCAAGGTAGATCAGGGACAGTTGCGTCTTCTGGCGCCTGGCGCGCTCCAGTTCGATGCTCAGCTGGTCGATGAAGAAGCGGTAGTTGTAGAGACCGGTCTTGACGTCCGTGACAGCGAGAGCCTCTGTCTCACGGTGGTGAAGGCCCTTCTCGACCGCGACCGCCGCCGGGCCGGCGAGTGTCAGCATCAGGTTGCGGTGGCGGTCACTGAAGGCGCCGGCGTCGCGCTTGCCGAGCACGAGAACGCCGATTAGACGCTGCTCCGAGACCAGCGGCACCGCCAACAGCGAACGGGCGGCAAGGTAGGCCAGCAGGCCGTCGCCGCGCTGATCGCGCCGCGTGTCGGCCACAATCTCGGGTTGCTTCGCCTTGGCGACCGAGCCGGTAATGCCCTCGCCTGGCTTGAGCCTGAGATCTTCGATGCCGGCGATGGCCGGGTGGCAATGCCCGTCGCAGACGAGCGCCTGCTCGGCCTCGTCCCAGACCAGCAGGACGCAGGCATCATGGGGAATCATGCTGGTCAGCGCTGTCGCAATCGAGGCGAAGATGCTGTCCAACTCGAGACTGGCGGAAATGGCTTCGGAGAAACCCTGGAACGCCTTCAGTTCCCGGTTGGCCAGCGACAGCCGGACTGACAGGCGGAAGATGTACGCCACCGCGAAGAACGGGATGAACAGCAACAGAGCGCCGGTCAGCCCTTGCGTGCCATAGAGCTGGGCGACGACTATGCCGAGCGGAACGGCGACCACGAAGTTGAGCAAGTCCCAGCGCATTGGCTCGAGCCAGGTCCCCAGCCAGTCGAACTGGCCTAAGCGCAAGGTGAAGTAGGTGCCGACGAGCATGTGGTTGGCGATGAAGTAGCCGAGCGGGAACAGGATCAACGGGAGGGCATTGCCTGAGACGACGGCGCCCGGACCGCTCACCCCGCCGGCCAGGCGGTAGAGCAGACTGCCGGCATAGATGGACAGGACGATCTGGCCGGCGTTGAACATGACGACGCCGCGCTGGCGCTTCTGCAAGCGTCCGGCGATGACGAAGCTGACGAGGGCGACGATCGCCGCCGCCGGCCAGCCATATAGGATGAACGCGGGGTAGATGACGGCGAACGACGTCGACAGGATGCCGCCGGGCAGGCTGACCTCGGCCCACTCCGCCCCAAGGCAGAGGACGCCGAAGACGACCAGCCCGATCCACTCGGGCGGCCGCGCCCAGCCTGTCGCGACCAGAGCGGCGAGCGCGCCGCCTTCCACGATCAGCCCGAACTGCCGATGCAGCCGCCGCCTGCCGGCCACCCGTCACCCCTCCTTTCGCAAGTCAGACCCGGTGGTTCATTTCGCCACCGGGTCTGTGCTTTCCTCTATTTGGCAGTATGTTTCTCGTGCATGTCGCCGACCGCTCGCAGCGGCCGGACCGACATCTCGGACAGCGGCCGGACATCGCCGCGCGTCATGTTGACAATCAGCGTCGTCTGTCCCGGCGGCGCGATCCGGCTAAGGAGCGCCGCCTCGCCGACCGTGGCCGGGCGCGCCTCGATCCCGGGATGGCGCCGCGTCAGTCGCTCGAGGATGAGCGGCGTCTCGTCGCGCGAGCGGTCGTCAAGAATCATCACGTGCGCCCACTGGTAGCCGGCCCGCTCAGCGCTGCCCAACAACTGATAGTACGCGCCCTCGACCACATCGGCACGGTCGCGCACCAACACGACCAGCCCCGCCTGTGGCAGGGCACCGTGCGCCCGCTCATGGCCGAGCAGGGCCAACACCAATACGACGAGACCGGCCAGTGCGAGGACCAGGGCGCATTGCCCGACGATGGACATGTAAGCACCTCCCGCAACGCTGTGCTCACATGCTATGCACGCGCCGCGGGAGGTGTCAGTTCGATGCCTGTCAGGGGTTACAGCCCGGCGTCCCGGCGCAGCGCGTCGGCCTTATCGGTCCGCTCCCAGGGGAGGTCGATGTCGGTCCGGCCGAAGTGGCCGTAAGCAGCCGTCTGCTTGTAGATCGGGCGGCGCAGGTCGAGCATCTTGATGATGCCGGCCGGCCGGAGGTCGAAGTGCTTGTCGACGAGAGCCTTGAGCGTCGCCTCATCGACCTTGCCGGTGCCGAAGGTGTCGATGGTCAGCGAGACGGGATGGGCGACGCCGATGGCGTACGCGACCTCGATCTCGCAACGGTCGGCAAGGCCGGCGGCGACCAGGTTCTTGGCCACGTACCGGGAGGCGTAGGCGCCGGAGCGGTCGACCTTCGTCGGATCCTTGCCGGAGAGCGCGCCGCCGCCGTGGCGGGCATAGCCGCCGTAGGTGTCGACGATGATCTTGCGACCGGTGAGGCCGGTGTCACCCTGCGGGCCGCCAACGACGAAGCGGCCGGTGGGGTTGACGAACAGGCGGGTGCGCTTGTCCAGATACTGGGGCGGCACTACCGGCGCGACGACCTTATCGAGGACATCGGCGCGGATCGTCTCGAGGTCGACATCAGCCTTGTGCTGCGTCGAGATGACGATTGTGTCGACGCGCACCGGAACGCCGTCCTCGTACTCGATTGTCACCTGCGTCTTGCCGTCCGGCCGGAGGTACGGGATCAGGCGCGACCGCCTGACATCCGCCAGCCGGCGGGCGAGCGCGTGGGCGAGCGAAATCGGCAGCGGCATCAGCTCAGGCGTCTCGTTACAGGCGTAGCCGAACATCATGCCCTGGTCGCCGGCGCCGATCGAATCGGCCTCGTCAGTCTGGCCGGCCTTGGCCTCCAGCGACTTGTCGACGCCGAGGGCGATGTCGGGCGACTGCTCGTCGAGGGACACGAGAACGGCGCAGGTATCGGCATCGAAGCCGTACTTGGCGCGGGTGTAGCCGATCTTGCGGATCGTATCGCGGACGATCGTCGGGATGTCCACGTAGCAGGCGCACGTGATCTCGCCGGCGATCATCGCCAAACCTCTGGTCAGCAGCGTCTCGCAGGCCACGCGAGCGTTCGGGTCTCCCCTCAGGATGGCATCGAGAATCGCGTCAGAGATCTGGTCAGCCATCTTGTCCGGGTGTCCCTCAGTCACCGACTCCGATGTGAACAGCGTCCGTTTCTTGTCAGTCGTCGCCACCGTATACTCCTCCTTCGTCAACTACTCTGCCCGGCAGTAGTGCGAAAAACCTCTTCCCAATCGGGAAGAGGTCGAGACCGTGAAAACCTCTCATCTGCCAGATTGGATGTTATCCGCTCTGCTGGACTTGGCACCGCTGTCCGCTGTTGCGGACCGGTTGCCGGGTCGTCATCGGGCCAGTTCCCTCGACCTCTCTTGATAAGAGCAGGCTATTCGGTTGTCGGGTGCGGACAGCAAAACAAATCATAGCACCGGTGGCCCGGGGTGTCAACTGCAATCGCCCGTTCAGCGACCGCGGATCTCTTTCGCCTCCCAGGCCTTGATCGTCGGGCGCATGACGACGGTGTCGTCGCCAAGCGACTCGAAGCCGATCTCAAGCGCCTTGCCAGTGCCCGTGGCGACGCAGGACATCGGATCATCGGCGACGTGCACCGGGACGCCGATCTGCGACGCGATCAGCCGGTCGAGACCGTGCAGCAGCGCGCCGCCACCGGTCATCACCAGCCCCTTGTCCATCACGTCCGCGGCCAGTTCCGGCGGCGTTCGCTCGAGGACGCCCTTGATCGCGTCGACGATGGCGAGCGCCGGCTCCTGGAGCGCCTCGTACAGCTCGCGGCTGGAGACCTGGATGTTCTTCGGCAGGCCGGCGACCAGATCGCGCCCGCGGACTTCGGCGGTCTCGTTGCGGCCATCTGGGAATGCCGTGCCGGCGGTGATCTTCAGTTCCTCGGCGCTCCGCTCGCCGATCATCAGGTTATACTCCCGCTTGATGTAGCGGACGATCGCCTCATCGAACTTGTCGCCGGCGATCCGGATCGACTCACTGAGGACGATGCCGGACAGCGACAAGACGGCGATGTCGGTGGTACCGCCACCGATATCGACGACCATGTTGCCGCTTGCCCGGCTGATATCGAGACCGGCGCCGAGCGCAGCCGCCAGCGGCTCCTCAATCAGCCAGGCCTTGGCGGCGCCGGCCTGGATGCATGCTTCGCGCACCGCGCGGCGCTCGACCGTGGTGACGCCGGATGGGATGCAGACCATGATCCGCGGGCGGAAGAGCAGCTTGCGACCACCGCAGACCTTGGCGATGAAGTTGCGCAGCATCTGCTCGGTGACGTCGTAATCGGCAATGACACCGTCACGGAGGGGTCTGATGGCTGTGATGTTGCCGGGTGTGCGGCCAAGCATGCGCCGGGCCTCTTCGCCGATCGCCAGTACCTGTTTGGTGTCGCGGTTGATGGCTACGACCGACGGCTCGCGCAGCACAATGCCCTTGCCGCGGACGAAAACCAAGACGCTGGCCGTCCCAAGGTCGACGCCGATGTCCATTGCCAGTCCCAACATCCCAGAGACCTCCCGCCATTGCGTGGTCAAGCTGGGAAGAGGTTCTAGCGCCTGCCACTAATCTCCTGCTGTCAATGGGCCGGTTTTTGCGTCGTGCGGTACTTTCTGCGCGTTGCCTCCCCACCGCGGAGGTGACGCTCGGCCTTGTTTGTCTCGAGGACTCCCTTGACCTTCCTAGCCAGCTCAGGACTTATCCTGGGCAGGCGCTCGGTGACATCCTTATGGACGGTGCTCTTTGACACGCCGAACACCTTGGCTGCATCGCGCACGGTGTCTTTCGTGCGGCAGATGTGGGCGCTGATGTCGAGTACCCGCTTCCAGATGTAGTCCTTCACAGCCAGCCGCTCCCCTCCGGCAAATCTGCTAGCATGTATATGCCTGAGGGGAGCAAACATGTCTGGGGGTATTGCCAGCCAACGTGTCTCCGACGTATGATTAGGTTAGCCTAAGTTGTTTTGGTAGGGTTGGCTAAGGAGGTCGGCGTCATGAGCGAGAAAATCGCGGGACAGGAAGAGTACATCGAACAGCTCTATCGCTTGGCACCGCACGGTCGCGTGCAACTGTCCGCTCTGGCGCGCGCGCTTGGCGTCAAAGGCCCGTCGGTCACCGAAATGTGTCACACGCTCGCCATGAAGGGGCTGGCAGAATACGAGCCGCGCCACGGCGTGTCGCTGACCGCAGCCGGTCGCCAGGCCGCCGAGCAGTTAGTGCGTCGCCACCGCCTCGCCGAGCGGATGCTGACTGACCTGATCGGCCTGCCGTGGGCGCAGGCCCACGAAGAGGCCTGCAAGTACGAGCACGTCATCTCCGATGAAGTCGAGCGCCTGCTGATCAGGGCTCTGCCCGATACCTGCCCGCACGGCAACCCGATCAACGGCACCGCCGACGATGGCGAGCCGCTGTCGGATCTCGTCGCCGGGACCAAAGCGGAGGTGCTGCGGATCGAGCGCGAGGAGACAGAGGTCTTGCGCTACCTGTCCCAGCTCGGGATGGTGCCCGGGGCCACCGTGACGGTGGTCAGCCGCGCGCCGCTCAATGGCCCGTTGCTGGTGCTGGTCGGCGACGCCAACTACGCCATCGGCCGGGATGTGGCTGAACGCGTCATTGTAAGGAGGGCTGCCTGATGCTGCGACTGCGTGGGAAAGCGTGTCACGGCGCCGGCGCCCCGCTGCCGGCAGTTGGCGGCGGCAACCATTGCCACGGCGGCACCTGCCACCGGCCCAACGTCGATTGTGCGCACTGCCCGCTTGCCATCGGCGCGGATGATATCGTCGTGGCGCTTGTCGGCAACCCGAACGTCGGCAAGTCGAGCATATACAACGGTCTGACGGGACAACACGTGACCACCGCCAACTACGCCGGCAAGACCGTCGAACTGAGCATCGCCAGGACGGTCATCGACGGCCAGGCGGTGATGGTCATCGACACGCCGGGAACGTATTCGCTCCAGGGTTTCTCGGAGGATCAGCGGGTGGCCCGTCATGGGCTCACCGACCGCCGTCCGGACGTCGTCGTCATCGTCCTCGACGCGTCGAACCTGCGGCGAAACCTGCAGCTCTATGGCGAGGTGGCCGACCTTGGCCTGCCGGTGATCGTCGCCCTCAACCTGGCGGACGAGGCGCTCCGCCTTGGCCGCCGTGTGCGGGCAGATGTCCTGGCACGCACGCTGGGCGTGCCGGTGGTGACGACGAACGGCCAGACGGGAGCCGGGCTGCCGGAGTTGGCGAGGGCGATCATGTCGGCCAGGACGCTGCAACCCGCCACCCCGCTCCGCCTGTCGCCCCCGGCGGAGACGATCCTCGCGCAGGTCGGCCGCGATGTCGCGAGCCAGCTCGTGGATAATCCCCCCGGACTGAGCCAGCGGGCCTTCGCGCGCCTGCTGATCGAAGACGACAACGACACTTGGGCGCTCGTCCCGGCGACGGCGGTGGCGGCGGTGCGTACTGCCGTCACGGATGCCCGCGCCCAGCTGCAGCAGGCCAACGCCTGGCCGCTGGCCGCCGAGCGCGTGCGCGCCGCCGGCGTCGTCGCCGACAAGGTCGTCGAGCGCACCGCCGAGCGGCACGATTGGCTGCTCGGCCTCTGGCGCGCCAGCCTCGACCCGCGCCTTGGCCCGTTGCTGCTGTTACTGGTGGTCGCCGCGCTCGGCTGGTTCATGTTCGCCGTCGGCGGCGCCCTGTCGACAGCGCTCGGCGGCGCCTGGCAGACGTACGTCACGCCGTTGGTGGTGGCCGCCGGGCAGGCCCTGTTCGGTGCCGGCGCGGCAGCGCGCATCTTCACCTGGACCTTCGGCAGTGGCGTCGAGGCGATACTGACGATCGGCGTCCCGTTCGTCTTCACGTTCGAACTCATCCTGTCGCTGCTCGAGGACAGCGGTTACCTGAACGCCGCCGCCTACCTGACCGACTCGGCGATGCACCGCATCGGCCTCAACGGCCGGGCGATCATCCCGATGATCGCCGGCGCCGGCTGCAACGTCCCGGCCATCATCGGCACCCGCATCCTGACTGACAGGCGCGAGCGGTTCATCGCGTCGACCCTGATCACGCTCGTCCCCTGCTCGGCCCGGATCGCGGTCATTCTCGGCTCGGTCGGCGTCGTGTCCGGCTGGGGCGCCGCAGCTGCACTCGGCCTGACGATCATCCTGATCATTGCCGGACTCGGCTGGGCGCTCAACCGGCTGCTGCCCGGCCGGACGCAGGAACTGGTGATGGAGATGTTCCCGCTCCGGCGCCCGCTCCTGACGGCGATGCTGAAGCGGACTTGGAGCAAATTCGTCGACTTCCTGACGCAGGCGCTGCCGCTGATGATCGTCGGCAGCTTCATCGTCGGCCTGCTCTATGAGACCGGCTTGATGTACTACCTCGTCGCGCCGTTGCGGCCCATCGTCAGCGGCATCCTCGGCCTGCCGTCCATTGTCGCCATCGCGCTGGTGTTCGCCGCCCTGCGCAAGGAACTGGCCCTGCAACTGACGCTGGCGCTCGCAGCGATGGTCGCCGGCACTGCGTCGGCGCCGCTGACATCGCTGATGGATGCGAAGCAGATCTTCGTCTTCGCCCTGGTCAGCAGCCTCTACATCCCCTGCCTCGCCACGTACGGCGTACTGGCGCGCGAGCTCGGCAAGCGTCAGGCGGCCGCGGTGACGGCCCTGACGCTGTCGCTGGCGGTCGCGATCGGCTTTGTGGCGCGGATGGTGCTGGCGCTGGTCTGATGCGGCCCTGGGATCAATGACAAAGGCGTGTCGGTCGCAATGACCGGCACGCCTTCGGTCTCCCTGCGAACGCTCCCGGATCCTCTGCACCGTGCAGCCACAGGGCCCTACTTCAGCCAGTCTGCCGGATCGACGGCCTCGCCGTTGCGCCGGACCTCGAAGTGCAGATGGTTCTCCAGGGCGACTTCGGACATGCCCGAGTTGCCGGCCTTGCCGATCTCATCGCCGGCGTTGACGCGGTCGCCTGCCTTGCGGCCGGTGACATGAAGGCAGCCGTAAGTCGTCGTGATCCCGCCGCCGTGGTCGATGACCACGGTCACGCCGATGTCGCTGCGCTTCTCGGACACCGTGACGATGCCAGCGGCAGCGGCCACGACCGAGGCGCCCTGCGCCGCCTGGATGTCGATGCCGTCATGCTGGCGCCAGTCGCCCAGCGTCAGCGACTGGCCGATGCCGAAGCCCGCCAGAGTCTTGCCGCGGAGCGGCCAGGCGAGCTTGGTCGGCGCGGTCAGTGCAGGCGCAGGTTCAGGCTCGGCTGGCGGTGGCGTCGCGATTGTCGGCGCTGCGGGTTCGCTCGCTGGGTCGGGCGCGGCGGCGTCCGGCCCGCTGACGCTGCCGCCAGTGGAAACAGGAACCGCCGGGCCATCAGCGCCGGCGGTCGGCACGCAAGTGCGGTCTGTGCTTCCCGGCCCGAACTGCCCCGGATCATCGGTCTCGGGCAGGGGCGGCCGGAACAGCGTCGGATAGGCGATTGCGGCGTACACGGTTGCGATGATCAAGAATAAGGCCAGAGCTGTGATGAGCAGCGTGCGCGGCTTGATGCCGGTGCGGAACAGCCGCTGGAGGGGGCCGAAATCGAGGCTCAGGCGGAATCTGCCCTTGGTGTCATTGCCATTCAACATGATCACCCCGGGCTCATCCTGCCCAAAAACGGGCCCGGCTATTCGCATGCCCAGAGGAGACGGGACAGGCGATCAATCAATCCTCCGTCAGCGGCGCGATCTCGACGCCCGTGTAATAGTGCTTGACAATCTCGTCCGCCGTCAGGCCCAGCTTCGCCATGCCGCCGGCGCCGTACTGGCAGAGCCCGACGCCGTGCCCGTACCCCTGGCTGACGACATGGAGCCGGTCGCCGTTCCAGGACAGCGTCAGCTTGGTCGAGCGCAGACTGAGGGCGCTCCGGAGTTCGGTCCCGGTCAGCGTCTGGTCACCGATGCGGACTTGCTTGACGCGGCCGTAGGGTGTGGCGCT
Source organism: Chloroflexota bacterium (assembly GCA_050261235.1). Taxonomy (GTDB): domain Bacteria; phylum Bacillota; class Sulfobacillia; order JBFLWA01; family JBLNDB01; genus JBLNDB01. The sequence continues at coordinate 15,244 of JBLNDB010000038.1, read as the reverse complement.
GAGGACCTCGACGACCTTCGCCGACCCCCGCTTCATCGCCGCCAGCGTCCCGGCGCCCGCGCCGATGGCCTGCTCGAGCTGTGACAGGGTGAAGTCCCGCTCTTCCTTCAGGCGCGGCGAATCGCCGTCGGTCTCACATACCACGCCGCGCAGGTAGGGCACCGCGTTCGACCAGACGTCCTCCGAGTTCTCGGTATGACCGGCGCAGGTCGAGTGGTAGACCGGGTCGATCGGCACGCCGTCGTAAGTGATGATCTGCCCGGCGGTGGCGGCGACGGCGCTGCTGATCTTGCCCCAGTAGCGGTAGTAGTTGAAGATGCCCCAGTTCTTCCTCAGTTCGCCCGCTGACGCCCAGCCCTGGTCGTGGGTCGGGTCGGTGCAGATGTCGGCGTCGGCGTGGAGCGCGCAGCCGCTGCCGCCGAGGATCCGCATGCGGCGGACGGCGAATGTCCGCGCGACCAGCGCCTGGGCTTCAAGGGCGGCCGGCGCAAAGTTGGCCGGCATCTCGGCGGCGACTACCCCTTTCACATACTCCTCGAGGTCCATCTCGACGGTCTTCTGCTCAGCAGTGACGAACACGCGGAGCGACAGGCCGGAGTCGACCGACCCGGTCTGCGAGGGGGCCGGGGCCAGGCTGCAGCCGCGGACGATGACCGTCGGCATGACGATCGTCACCACCAGCATGAAGCCAACGAAGATCAGCAGCATCTTGCGCACGCCCTGCCCCTCCCGTCGCAGTCGTCAGTCATCTATGACTATGTGGCTGCGGACAGGTTCATGCCAGCGGCGGGGCAGCGGGCCGCCGGTCGCCGCCGACCCTCCGCAGGTCGCCCCCGAGCTTGGCCAGCTTGCTGTCGAGGTCGATATAGCCGCGGTCGATGTGCTCGACGCCGCTGACCTCTGTCGTGCCTTCGGCGATCAGGCCGGCCAAAACGAGCGCCGCGCCGGCGCGCAGGTCGGTGGCCTTGACGGACGCGCCCTGGAGTTGCGGCTGCCCGCGGACGACCGCGCTCCGGCCCTCGATCTTGATGTGGGCGCCCATCCGCTTCAACTCGTCGACGTGCATGAAGCGGTTCTCGAACACGGTCTCGGTGATGATGCTGGTGCCTTCGGCTATCGCCAGCAGGGCCATGAACTGCGCCTGCATGTCAGTCGGAAAGCCGGGGTAGGGCAGCGTCTTGATGTCAGTGGCCCGCGGGCGGGTCCGCGCCGCGACGCGGAGTTGGCCGGCGGTCTCCTCGCTGATTTCGACACCGGCTTCGCCGAGTTTGGCGATGACCGGCTTCAGGTGCTCGCTGACGACGTTCTCGAGGATGATGTCGCCGCCGCTGATTGCCGCCGCGACCATGAACGTGCCCGCTTCGATCCGGTCAGGAATGACAGAATAAGTGCTGCCGGCGAGTTCCGACTCGCCTTCGACGCGGATGACCGGCGTGCCGGCGCCATAGACGCGTCCGCCCATGGTGTTGATGAAGTTGGCAAGATCGACGATCTCCGGCTCGGCGGCGGCGTTCTCGATGGTCGTTGTGCCGCAGGCCAGCGCTGCCGCCATCATGATATTCTCGGTCGCGCCAACGCTCGGGAAGTCAAGGTAGATGTGCGCCCCGTGGAGGTGGTCGGCCACCCTGGCCTCGATCCGGCCGTGGCCGATCATGATCTTGGCGCCAAGCGCCTCCAGCCCCTTGAGATGGAGGTCGATCGGGCGCGTGCCGATGGCGCAGCCGCCCGGCAGGGAGATGCGCGCCCGCCCGCGCCGGGCGAGGAGCGGTCCGAGAATCAGGAATGACGCTCGCATCCGCCGGACGAGTTCGTAGGGCGCCTCGACATCGGCGAGGGCGGACGGATCGATGATGAGATCGCCGCCATGGCGGCGCGTCGAAACGCCGACATGCTCGATGACGTCACAGGCGGTGTAGACGTCGTTGAGCCAGGGGACATCGCGCAGGGTCGTCTGCTGACTGGTCAGGAGACTGGCTGCGATGATCGGCAGGACAGCGTTCTTCGCCCCGGCGACGCGAACCCGCCCGCAGAGCGGGCGCCCGCCGGTGATGACGATCCGGCCCGGCGACGGGTCGATCCGGTGACACTGGTCCATGCCCCGACCTCCCTTCTAATGCAGGCCTGGGACGCCGACGGTGATGATGGTTGCACGCTCGCTCTCGGAGTAGTTCAGCGATATGGCGAAACTGCCGCCCCGCGTCGGGTCGGTCGCAACGCCGGGAAGCAGGGCCGAGGTGCCGCTCGTCACTAGCCCGGCGGCGCCGTCGGTGACTGTCGTGATATCGCGGGCAAGCAGGCCGGCGCAGAGCGTGCGCGTGAGAAGGGCAGTCGCCCCGGCATCGAGCCGCCCGGGCCTGAGCCCGATCGTCGAGACGCGGATCGCGCCGGCCGGGCCGAGCGCGCTGAGGGCGCGACCGAGCCGATTGTACCAGCCCGCGCCATCGCTCTGGCTCGTCACCTCGGCGACGACGAACCAGCGCGCGTCGCGCAGCAGAGCCTGCACTGTCGCGACGGCCCCGGCGCGCAGGCCGGAGATGAATACGTACTCCTCTGTCTCAGTGGCCTGGCCGGAGAATCCCAGCGAGGCCATGAGCTGCTCGGCCGCGGCGGCGGCCGTCGCCGGAGCGGTGCCCTCAGTCAGGAGCACCCAGCCGGAGATGCGAGCGCTGATGCTCTGACAGCCTGCCGCCCGCAGCGCGATTTCGCCCGCCCAGCCCGGGTAATCGGCCAGCTGCCGCGCCCAGACAGCGGGGGTCAGGGAGAGAGCCAACGCGACGAGAAGCGAGCACATTCGGCGCATAGCCATCACCATCTGTATCCTTGACAGATGGCTGGAAACCCATACCATGCTGGTGAAACGCCCTGTCAGACCTATTATTCAGCGGTGTTCGCGGGCTTAGTCCGGCCGCTCTGACAATAGTTTCTGGCCAGAGCGGCAATCGGCTTCAACTTCTGGAACGTTTGGCAGCAACAGAAGACGGGTGACCTCTGCACAGGCCACCCGTCCCTGGTCACTACATGATTCGCAGTGACGCCGGTCTTTCTGTCCAAACGTGTCGCTTCAAGGGGCATAGTCCGCCGGGCGGTCCGGGCGCAGGCCGAAGTGATAGCGCAGCGCCTGCACGATCCGCTCGGACGTCCGGCCGTCGCCGTATGGGTTGACCGCCTGAGCCATCGCCCGGTGCGCCTCCGGGTCGCGGACCAGGCGCGTCGCCTCGCTGACGATGGTCGCGCGGTCGGTGCCGACGAGCTTGACCGTGCCGGCCGCGATCGCTTCCGGCCGCTCGGTGACTTCGCGGCAGACGAGCACCGGCACGCCGAGCGCCGGCGCTTCTTCCTGGAGGCCGCCGGAGTCGCTGATGATAAGGTGGGCCCGCGCCATGAGGTTGCTCCACTCCGGATAGGCCAGCGGATCGAACAGGTGCACGCGCGGCAACCCGGCCAGGGCCTCGCGCTGGACTGCGCCGGCCTCGGGGTTGAGGTGGGCCGAGACCGCCAGTTCGACATCGGGCAGCGCGGTGACGATCTCCCGCAGGGCGGCGGCGATATTGCGCATCGGCTGGCCCCAGTTCTCGCGGCGGTGGGCCTCGACAACGATGACCTTGCGGCCGTCACGGCCGATGTCGGCGAGCCGCTGGTCGGCGAACCGGTAGTCGGGCTTCACCGTCAGGAGCAGCGCGTCGATGACCGAGTTGCCGGTGACGAAGATGCTGTCCGGGCTGACGCCCTCGCGCGTCAGGTTGGCGCGCGAGACGGCAGTCGGGGCGAAGTGGATGTCGGTCACGACGCCGGTCATGCGCCGGTAGACCTCTTCCGGATAGGGGAACCACTTGTCGTGGCTGCGCAGGCCGGCCTCGATGTGGCCGACCTTGACGTGGGCGTAGAACGCGGCCAGGCCGCCGGCGAGCGTCGTCGCCGTGTCGCCATGGACGAGGATGATGTCGGGCTTGGCGTCGGCGATGGCCTGCTCGAGCCCGGCCAGGGCCCGGGTGAGGATCTGCGCCAGCGTCTGACGCGGTTGCATTATGTTAAGATCATGGTCGGGGACGATGCCGAACTGCTCGAGGACCTGGTCGAGCATCTCGCGGTGCTGCGCGGTGACGCAGACCACCGTCTCGAACTCATCAGCGTGTTGCTTGAGGGCCAGGACCACCGGCGCGACCTTAATCGCCTCCGGCCGCGTGCCGAACACTGTCATCACTTTGACCACGAGCATCTCCCCTTTGTCTGCTGAACTCGTTTCGCTGGCGCAACAAAGGCCAATCCGCAAGAGGCGGATTGGCCTTTCTGAATTTCCGCTTCAGCCTGCTATTGATTGGCGCTGGTCGTCGAGCCCGATTCGTGCATCGACATGGTGATCAGCCCGGACTTGCGGCCGACGAAGAACAAGGCGAGAACGAGCCCCGCGACGAGCAGCAGGCCGCTGATTGGCTTGGTCTCGGTCAGGACCAATGCGCTCGCGCCGCAGAAGCCGCTGACGGAATAGAGCACCGCGACGGCCTGCTTCTGCGTCAGGCCCATGTCGAGCAGACGGTGGTGCAGGTGGTTCCGATCCGCCTCGTAGAAGCGGCGGTGGTTGAACAGGCGCTTGATGACGACGATCGTCGTGTCCATGATCGGCAGCCCGAGGGCGACCAGTGGGATGAACACGGCCAGCGCCGTGGCGCTCTTCATCGTCCCCTGGACGGACACGGCGGCGAGCATGTAGCCAAGGAACATCGCGCCGCTGTCGCCCATGATCATCTTGGCCGGGTTGATGTTGTACGGCAGGAAGCCGAGCGTGCTGCCGGTCAGGATCAGCGTAAGAATGATGATCGGCACCTGGCCCTGGCCAATCGCAACCACCAGCAGCGTGATCGCGGCGATGGAGGAAATGCCAGCCGCCAGGCCATCGAGGCCGTCGATGAAGTTGATCGCGTTGCAGATCGCGACGACCCAGAAGATCGTCAGCGGGATGCTCCAGTGGCCGAGGTAGATCATGCCGCCGAACGGGTTGGTGAACCAGTTCGCCTGTACGCCGTAGAGCGGCAGGACCGCCGCCGCGAGAATCTGCCCGAGCAGCTTGACGCGGGGCTTCAAGGTGTAGATGTCGTCGATTACGCCGACCAGCATGATGATCGTGGCGCCGATGATGATGCCCCACATGTCGAAATCAGGCCGGCGGAGGAAGATCAGGATCGTCGAGACGAACGAAGCGTAGATCGCGGCCCCGCCGAGCCGCGGCAACAGGCGCTTGTTGACGCCGCGGGCCTTTGGCTTGTCCACCGCGCCGACAATGAAGGCGAGTCGTTTGGTCAGAGGCGAGAGCAGCCATGAGAGTGCGAAAGCAACAAAAAAGATGAGTACGTAGTTGATGGTGTCACTCATCCTGTATCACGCCTCCTGTCCGTGACAGCGCCGAATCTGTGCGGTTCCAGCGCGGCAATTCGGATCAGACATTGGATATGCGATAGGTACGGCCAAAACGGACTTCAGACAAGTCCGGCACTCCTAATTCTAGCCATTGGCTTGCGTTCTGTCAACAGAAGTCGTAGGGACGAACTGGCAGACTTCGACACCGGCTTCGCGCAGTAAGCCTTCCGCCATTTCGTGCGGGTATTTGTCGCGAAACACGACGCGCCTGATGCCGGCGTTAATGATCATTTTGGTGCAGGTCACACATGGTTGGACGTTCGTGTAGATGGTTGAGTTCCGCAGACTGACGCCGTACAGCGCCGCCTGGATGATCGCGTTCTGCTCGGCATGGAGGGCGCGGCACATCTCGAGCTTGTCGCCGGACGGGACGCCGAGTTGCTGACGCAGACAGCCGACCTTATCACAGTGCTTGAGGCCGGTCGGCGCGCCATTGTAGCCGGTGGCGAGAATCCGCTTGTCACTGACGATGACCGCGCCGACCTGTCGCCTGAGGCACGTCGAGCGCTTCGCGACGACATCGACCATCTCCATGAAGTACTCATCCCATGACGGTCTCACCGGAGCCCCTCCCCCTGCGCCGCCCGACGGTCTTGGGCCGCCTGATATGCTATCTTGATTCGCCCGCGGGCCGGCGCTTGTGACCGCGCGCCAGCCGCCAATTCATGGCACGACTACTGCTGCTTGATGCTGACGTAGACCGCGCGCTCGCCGCCGATCAGCTTCGGGCGGGTGCGGGCCGCAGTCAGCCTGGCTTCGCCGATCCTGTCGAGGCTCAGCCGAACCGGCACGGCAACGCGGCGCAGGTGCATGCCGATCAGCGTGCTGCCGATGTCGAGACCGGCGTCGGCGCGGATCTCCTCGACGACGACGGCATCGCTGAACATCTCCATGGCGAGCGACGCCGTGGCGCCTCCGGCCTGAGGCACCGGCACGACCGTCACCTGCTCGAGGCCGCAAGACTTCATCGTCTCGCGCTCGACCACGAGCGCCCGATTGAGGTGCTCACAACACTGGATGGCCAGTCTGATGCCGGCCCCGCGGGCGACTTCCAGCAACGGCGTCAGCACCGCGCGGGCGACCTCGACGCTGCCGCCGGAACCGATGCGGCGGCCGGTGATCTCACTGCTGCTGCAGCCGACGACAAGGATCTGGCCGGGCTCCAGTTTCGCTGCCGCCAGCAGACCCTCGGCCGCCTCGCGGACCTGGGCCGACACCCGGGCGAGGAACTCGGCCGGCACTTTCTCCTTAAGCAGTTCGGACATGCCGTTCGCCTCCAAAGCGCCTGCAGAACGTCCCGACGGCGCGACCCCCGTGGGCCGCGCCGTTCGCTTGGCTAGCAGACGCCGTTTTCGATATCGCTGATCTTGGCCAGGCGCCGGGTGTGGCGCCCGGCAGTGAACTCGGTCGCGAGCCAGACGCGGACGATGTCGCCGGCCAGCCCGGGGCCGATGACGCGGGCGCCGAGGCAGAGGACGTTGCTGTCGTTATGCTCGCGCGTGGCACGGGCCGAGAACGTGTCGTGGGCGAGCGCCGCGCGGATGCCGCGGACCTTGTTGGCGGCGATGGACATGCCGATGCCGGTGCCGCAGATCAGGATGCCGCGGTCGAACTCGCCGCGGGCGACCGCCTCGCTGACGGGCCGGGCGACATCCGGGTAGTCCATCGACTCGGTGGTATGGGTGCCGAAGTCCTGGACCTGCATCCCCAGTTCAGCCAGCAGACCGATGATGTGCTTCTTGAGGTCGAGGGCGGCGTGATCACAACCGATGGCTACTTTCAACTCACACGCTCCTTTGCTCCAGCAGTCGGTCGACCACTGCCGGCATGATGGCCGCGAGTTCGTCGGCGCAGGCCCGGTAGGTCTCGACCGGACCGCCGAACGGGTCGAGGATGTCAGCGCCGCCGAGGCCGGCGAATTCCTTGAGGAGGAACACCTTCGCTGCTGCGTCCGGCGCCATTGCAACAACGGCGTCGCGCTGGCGGGCAGTCATCGTCAGGACGATGTCGCTGGCGGCGATCAGCTCTGCCGTCAGCGGGCGCGCCCGGTGCGCCTGAAGGTCGATGTCGCGCCCGGCCATGACGCAGCGCGCGCCTTCGGACGCCAGGTCACCCGGCAACGCGGCCGTGCCGGCCGAACTCACCGAGATCAGCTCGCCGACTTGGCGCGTTTCGATCTCCCGCCGCAACAGGGCCTCGCCCATGGCGCTGCGACAGGTGTTGCCGGTGCACACGAGCAGGACTTTCACCGACCGGTCCCCCCTCACCGCCTCTATTCTATATCAAGGCTGGCGAGTTTAACAGGGTCTGGCTGGCAGGGCACCCTGGCGGCGCTTGAGCGCCGCGACACGCCGGCTGACGGCGACGAACTCGCTCTCCAGCTGGGCCCGCTCGCTCTCCTCGCAGTCGCGCCGGCCAAGTTCGGCCGCCAGAACGGAGAGTCTGTTCTCGAGCACGAGCAGATCCTCATCGCCGCCGGGCTGGCCACCGTTGCGCTTGGCGAGGTAATAGGCGTAGTCGCCGGGATAGTCGCGGACGCGTCCGGCCTCGATGGCGAGGACGCGCGTCGCCAGCTTGCGCAAGAGGTACCGGTCGTGCGAGACGACGATCAGTGTGCCGTCGTATTCGGCCAGGGCCTCCTCGACGCGTTCGCGGGTCATGAGGTCGAGATGGTTCGTCGGCTCATCGAGAACGAGGCAGTTGCCGCCGCTGATCATGAGCGTCGCGAGGGCCAGCCTGACCTTCTCGCCGGTCGACAGGGTGGCGACCGGGCGGTTGACATCGTTGTCGCCGAACAGGAAACAGCCGAGGACAGTGCGCACCTCAGTCCTGCTGAGGCCGGGGGCGGCGGCCAGGATCTGGCCGGTCAGCGTCTGCTCGGGCGCCAGTTGCTCCAGTTGCTGTGCCAGATAGCCGGGTCTGGCGGTGGCGCCGAAGGCGGCAGCGCCGGCATCGGCCAGCAGGAGCCCGAGCGCGATGCGGAGCAGCGTCGTCTTGCCGGAGCCGTTCGGTCCGACCAGCGCGACCCGCTCGCCATGCCTGATGACGAGCGACACATCGCGAAACAGCGTCCGGCCGCCGAACCCCTTGCTGACACCATTCAGCCGCAGTATCTCATCGCCGGCCCGCTCGACGGCCGCAAACTCAAGGTTGACTCCCCTTCGCTCGCGCGGTCGCTCCCGCGGGTCGCTCTCGAGCCGCTCGAGTGCCCGCTGTTTGGCCTTGCCGACGCGGGCGCGCTTGCCGGCCTTGGTCCGGTAGTACGCCTTCTGTTTGGGGACTTCGAGGAGCTTGGCCGTGGCCTGGGCATGGGCGGTCTGTGACCACTGCATCTGCTGCCTGATCTGGCGTCGCAGCATCTCCCGCGTCCGCTGGTACTCTTCGTACTCGAGCGTCTGGCGGCGGCGCGCGGCGTCGCGGGCCGCGACATAGGCCGAATAGTTGCCGCTGTACTGAGTCAGGCGACCGTTCTCAAGTTCGAGGATGCCGTCGGCGATGCGGTCCAGGAAGTAGCGGTCATGCGAGACGACGAGCACCGCCGCCGGGGTTCGTTTGACGAAGTCCTCGAGCCATTCGAGAGCATCGACATCCAGGTGGTTGGTCGGTTCATCGAGGAGCAGCAGATCGGCCCTCGCGAGCAGCAATCCGGCGAGACAGAGCCGCGTCCGCTCGCCGCCGGACAATCGTGCCGCCGACGCCGCCTGCTGCGACTGAGAGAATCCGAGACCGGCCAGCACCTTGCGGGTCTGGGCAACCATCGCCGCGTCGCTGACGTCGATTGTTCCGGGGACAGATGCGCTGGCGACGGCGAGTGCCGCTTCCACCAGGCTCGCCGCGCCGCTGAAGACCGGCTCCTGAGGCAGATAGGCCACGGTGATCGGCTGGGGCAGGATGATCTGGCCCGCGTCCGGCTGGTCGACACCGGCCAGCAGGCGAACCAGGGTCGTCTTGCCGGCGCCGTTCGGACCGACGAGGCCGACCTTGGCGCCGCGGTTCAGGGAAAACGACAGATCGGTGAAAACCGTGACGGAATCGTAACTGCGAGCGAGTCCATGAGCACGCAACAGTTCTGCCAAGTTGGCACCTCCCCTTGTGTGAACAGAAGTTCAGAGGGTGCCAATGGACAAACAAAAGCCGTGGGCGCTCAGCCCACGGCCAAAATTGCTTCCCGAACTGCCCGCGACGGGTGTGCGCGGACAGACAGCGTGCTGACGACAGCACGCCGGATCGGCAAGGAGCGGCAAAAGCGCCCAATTTGGCTCGCAGGCTTCGGTGAACGGCCTGTTCATTTGCCATCACACCCTTAGGCCCGCTTGCGCATTGCCGTCTCCTTTCTGCCTCTCAGAGGAGGCATGAGAATCGTTCCGCCCAGAGTATAGCACAGCAACCTGCCCGGCGCAATGGCCGGCGCTGGTGGCGCCTAAGCCCTGAGCACGCCGGTATCGTCCCAGCCGTACGCCACTTCGACCAACTCCTGGCCACCGATGGTGATCAGATGCTCGCGCACGAACCGCCCGCCGAGCGCCTCATAGAAGCGCCGCGACGGGTTGTCGGCCAGCACCCAGACCATCATCGACAGAAGTCCCTCTTCCGCCAGCGCCTCGGCCATCGCCCTGACCAGGCGGCGGCCGGTGCCCTGTCCCTGCGCCTCTTTGAGGAGATAGATGCCATACAGTTCGCCGGCGAAACCCGGCGCCTCGCCGCGCGCCGGGCCGCCCATGGCGAAGCCGACGATGCGACCTGTCTCGTCTTCGGCCACGAAGTAGCGGCGATTCGGTTCGGGCTCGGACATGAACATCCGGTTGCGCTCGGCCGACTTCTCGTACGAGAGATTGGCCAGCGTCTCCGGCTTGATGATGCCTGCGTATGTAGTCCGCCAGCTGTCGACATGGACACGGCCGATGCCGGCAGCGTCAGCAATGGTAGCCGGGCGAATGGTGATCAATGATGGACCCTCCCTGACCCAATCATGCGTAGACGATTCTGCCCCCCGCCGCACGCCGCAGCCGGTTCATCAGGGCCAGCCCGACGCCGGCCTCGCTGTATCCCTCGGCGACGATGGCCTCGACGCCGGCCGCGTCAAGCTCGCGCAGGCGGGCAAAGAGATTGGCGGCCATCGTCGCGGGGTCGCGGCGCTGCCCGAGGACGGCGATGACAGCCGCGGCGTCGCGCGCCAGTCGGCCGGCCAACTCGGCCGACACGAGCGCCGCAACCCGCTTTCCGGCTGCGCGCTGCTCCGCAAGCAGGGCCTCGACTTTGACGGCCACGGCCTCGGCCTCGCCCTCGACCAGCGTCAGCGGCGCGGCCGGCGCGTAGTGGCGGTACTTCATCCCCGGCGACCGGGGCCTCGCCACCGTCCCCGCGCGGGGATCGGCAGTGGCGCCGGGTGCGATGGCGACCGGGCCGATCACGTCGGTCAGCATCTCGACGGTCACGCCGCCCGGCCGCAGCAGCGTCGGTTGCGGCGATGACAGGTCGAGCACCGTCGACTCGACACCGACTGCCGTCGGTCCGCCGTCGAGGATCATGTCGATGCGCCCATCGAGATCGGCAAGGACATGCCCGGCGGTGGTCGGACTCGGCCGCCCGGAGAGGTTGGCACTCGGGGCAGCGACCGGCAGCCGGGCCGCCCGGATCAGAGCGAGCGCCACCGGATGCGACGGCATTCGCACCGCAACGGTCGGCAGCCCGGCGCTGACCAGCGCCGGCACGCGCTCGGCGCGCGGCAGCACGAGCGTCAGCGGACCCGGCCAGAACGCCTCCGCCAGTGCCGCGGCCTGCGCTGGCACGCTCAGCACCAGCGACGGAAGATCCGCGACAGAGGCGATATGAAGGATCAGCGGGTTGTCGGCCGGACGCCCCTTGGCTGCGAAAACGCGGCGCACAGCAGCCTCGTCGAGGCCGTTGGCGCCGAGTCCGTAGACGGTTTCGGTTGGAAAAGCGACCGTGCCGCCGGCCTTGATCAGGTCGGCAGCGCGGTCGATATGTCGCGGATCGGGATTGAGTCTGTCAACCCTTATTACTTGAGTGGCCATGGTGCCTCAATTCCGCGCGGTTGAAGCCGAACGCCCGCGAGACAGGGACGAGGAACATGATGCCCTTGCCAGGCTTGCTGAGGTCGCCGAGGATGCGCTCGACGCCTGCAACAGCGCGGTCAACCACGCTATCGTCATCGATCACCGAGAAAATCGTGCGGTTGTGGGGGCGCGACGTCTCAGCGCCCTCCATCAGGCTGCCGATCAGCGGCAGATACGTCCGCGGCTTGAAGCCGGTGCGGCCGAAACCAACGCTGTCAATGATGGTCGCACCCTTCACGCCGGCATCGTGAAGCACAGTCAGGACGTCGTTCAGATACTCGACTTCGTTCAAAACCACAAATAGGGCCTGCACTTAAAGCTGCCTCCCTCTGGCAGACTAACGGATCTCTGATGATAGTTCTCCGTCAGCGTGGCCCATACCTTTAGCTTGACCGGCAAAAGCCACCTTTAGCAGCAGGGGCGTCATGACTGTCGTGACCAGGACCATCACGACCATCGCCGTGTAGACCTTCGGTGTCAGCAGCCCGACGTTGAGACCAATGGCGGCTGTGATCAAGGCCACCTCGCCGCGCGACACCATGCCGACGCCGATGCGCAAGGCCTCGACGGGTCGGCACTTGACCGCAAGCGCAGCGACGCCGCAACCAATGATCTTGCCGAGCACGGCAATGATGCAGATGGCGATGATGCCGCCCATTGACGGCCCGAGCCCGCGCAATTGCGCGTTCAGGCCGATGTTGGCGAAGAAGATCGGCGTCAGCAACGAATAGGCGAGGACCTGACTGCGGCCGGAGACGCGCCGCCGCACTTCGGTCTGGGCGAACAGGATGCCGGCCAGATAGGCGCCGGTAATGTCGGCCACGCCGGCCCACTCGGCGCCAAGCGAGAACAGCAGGCAGACGACGAGAGCCGTCGTCAGCATCATCTCAGAGCCGTTGTTGCGGTCGGCGAAGTGGACGAGCGGCGGCAGCAGCCGCGGCCCCAGAAGAAGCGCCAGCAGGAAGAAGCCGGCTAGCTTCGCGCCTACCAGCCAGAGCGATGTCGCGTGGCCGGTATCGGCGCCGACCACCACTGTCAGCACGAGAATGCCGATGACGTCGTCGATGACGGCCGCGCCGAGGATCAGCGTACCCTCGCGGGTACGGAGCTTGCCCATGTCCATCAGCGTCTTGGCGCTGATCGAGACGCTGGTGGCGGTGAGAATGGTGCCGATGAACAGGGCCGAGTGGATGTCGAGCCCGGTCTTGAGGCTGTAGTAGGTGCCGGCGGCCATCGGAACGGCGACGCCGCCACAGGCGACGATCAGGGCAGGCAACCCGGCCTTGCGGAGCGCCGCTAGATCGGTCTCGAGACCGGCGATGAACATCAGCAGGATGACGCCGAGCTGCGCGAAGTCGGCCAGTCCGGCCGACGGGTGAACCCAACCAAGCAGGGACGGACCAAGGATGATGCCGACCAGCAGTTCGCCAAGCACCGACGGCTGGCCGAGCTTGACACTGAGAATTCCGCCCACACGCGCCACGACAAGGATCAAAATCAGCGCGAGAAGCATCCGGTTTCGCCTCTTATCTCTTTGCCAGGACGACGCGGTCGTGCCCGGCGTAGTCTGTCAGAGTAGTGCATTCAGAGTACGCGCCGGCGTCTGCGACCAGCTTTGCGACCGCCTTCCCCTGACGGTCACCGATCTCAAGCGCCAGCAATCCTCCGGCGCGCAGCCAATGCAGCGCTTCAGCGATGATGCGGCGGTAAAGATCGAGCCCGTCGTATCCGCCGTCGAGCGCCAGTCGCGGCTCGCGTCGGACCTCAGCCTGCAGCTGAGGCAACTCTCCCGAAGCTATATACGGGGGGTTGCTCGCGACGAGGGCCAGCTGACCGTGCAGATCAGGCGGCAACGGCGCGAACAGGTCTCCCTGGAGGAAGGTAATACGGTCAGTCACCCCCTGTCGCTGAGCGTTCTCTGAGGCAACGGCGATTGCGTCGAGCGAGATGTCAATGGCGAAGACGTGCAGGTGCGCGATTCTGGTCGCCAGGGAGACAGCGATGGCGCCGCTTCCTGTGCCTATGTCAGCGGCCAGCGGGGCAGCAGAAAGCCCCCGCGCCGCGGGATCCCTGTCCAGTGCATCAAGGTGTGTGATGGCTGCTTCGACCAGATGCTCAGTCTCAGGTCGCGGAACGAGGACGCGTTGGTCAACGGCGAAGCGAAGTCCCATGAACTCCTGCTCACCGAGGATGTACTGCAGCGGTTCGCGCGCGGCGCGCCGGCCGACCATCGCCTGGTACCGTCCGGCCGCCGCCGCCGGGACCGCCTCGTCTGCGAACAGCGGCAGCATCAGCGGCTGTCTGCCGACGACGGAGGCGAGTAGAACTTCGGCATCCCAGCGGGGCGACGGCACGGCATGCTCTTCGAGCACGGCGGTCGCCCAGGCCAGCAGCTGGCCGATGGTCCAACGGCTCGTCACCCCGGCATCACTCCGCCACCTTGAGCTGCTCGTCCTGATCGGCGCTGATCAGCGCGCCGATCAGCGCGTCGAGGTCGCCCTCAAGGACTTCGGTCAGACGGTGGGTGGTATAGCCGATGCGGTGGTCGGTGACGCGCGTCTGCGGATAGTTGTAGGTGCGGATGCGCTCGCTGCGGTCACCGGTGCCGATCTGCGACTTGCGTGCCTGCGACAGATCCTTGCGCTGTTGCTCCTGGGCCAGGTCGAGCAGGCGGGCCCGCAAAACGCGCATCGCCTTGTCGCGGTTCTTGATCTGCGACTTCTCGTCCTGGCAGGTGACGACGAGCCCCGACGGGATATGGGTGATGCGGACCGCGGAGTAGGTCGTGTTGACGCTCTGTCCGCCGTGGCCGCTGGCCGTGTGGGTGTCGATGCGGAGGTCGTTGGGGTCGATCTGGATGTCGACGTCCTCGGCTTCCGGCAGCACGGCGACGGTCACCGTCGACGTGTGGATGCGCCCGGACGCTTCAGTGGCCGGCACGCGCTGGACGCGGTGAACGCCGCTCTCATATTTCAGCTTGCTGAACGCACCCCGCCCGGCGACTTCGAAGATGACTTCCTTGACGCCACCGATGCCGGTCTCGCTGAGCGACATGATTTCGGTCTTCCAGCCGTTGCGCTCGGCGTAGCGGATGTACATCCGCATCAGCTCCGAGGCGAACAGCGCCGCCTCATCGCCACCTGCGCCGCTGCGGATCTCGACCATGACGTCCTTCTCGTCGTTCGGATCGCGCGGCAGGAGCATCACCCGAAGATCATGTTCCAGCCGCGACTCCCGCTCGCTGAGCGACTTCAGCTCCTCTTCGGCCATCGTCCGCAGCTCCGGATCGTCCTCGCGCAACATCGCGCGAGCGTCGTCGATCTCGCTGCGGACGCGCTTGTACTCGCGGAACGCCGTCACGATCTCCTCCAGGCGCGCGTTCTCGCGACCGAGACGCTGCATCTCCGCCGGGTTGCCAAGCACCGCGGGATCTGACAGCTTCTTCGTCAGCTCTTCATACTTGCGTTCGACAGCCTCAAGCTTGTCAAGCACGTCAGGTCCCTCCTAGACACGCATGGCGCGACGCGGCGCCACTGAGTATGAAAAACGGTATCTTGGGTCAAGAGTAGCACGGGTTCGGGCGTTGAGATCGACTCTTCTTGGTACTGAGAGTCCGACCCCTAGACAGATTCCGGCGGCTTGGAGTACCACTGTCTGTTGCTACCCCTTTGGGGTAAGCACGTAGGCTAGATTTCTCTTGTCGAGCCGCCGCCCCGGAACCCGTGGAGGTATGGTTTGATGCAGGTGGTCTACGA
>JBLNDB010000037.1:0-8961 GCA_050261235.1 Chloroflexota bacterium | reverse complement strand
CGGTGACCACGTGCTTGGTCGGCACCGACTCGCCGGCGGTGCAGGCCGAGACTGCCACCACGTTGCCGACGTGCCCGCGGGCAAAGCCGGCCCATTTGTTGTGGCTGATGTCCCACATCCGGCAGGCGCCGTCGCCGGCGCAGGCGAGCGCCGCATCATTGGCGCTGACCGGCCCGGCGGCCGAAAACACGGTCGCCGCCCGCACCGGCCCGAAGCCGGTGACCCGGTTCAGTTCGCCCTTGCGCAGGTTGATCCGGTAGAAGCCCCCGCCGAACGTCGCGACCAGCGCGTCGGCCTGCGAGAAGGCGACAGCCGCCACCTGGTCGGGGAGGCTGAACTGCTTCATCTGCCCGCTGCGGACATCCCAAGCCGTGACACGGTTGCCCTCCGCCGTCAGGATGCCCTGCCCGTTGCGCGACAGCGCCACCGACTCGACCGGCGCCCCGCCGCCCCGGAACGACAGCAGGTTGCGGCCGGATGACACGTCGTACAGGCGGGCAGCTTGGTCACCCTCGACAGTGATGATCCGCTGACCATCGCCGGAGTACGCGGCCGAGCGGATCGGCCCGCCCGCTCCCGCAAGGACCTGCATCGGCCTGACGTTCACCAGGTCCCAGATGCGCATCGTGCCATCATCGCCCGCCGTCAGTGCCCGCCTGCCGTCAGGCGACATGGCGACGGTGTTGATCGGTCCGCTGTGGCCGCGCAGCGTCCGGACGAACGGCAGGTCAACATGGTCCGAGTAGTGGCCTGACCTCAAGAAAGAGGCCAGGATCTGCGGATGGCGGTCATGCCCGGGCAGCGGCGCCGCTTGGCGCAGGAGATCGCGCGCATCGTTCCACTTGCGTTGCTTGATGCTGGCGTCGATGCGCTCGAGCAGCGTGGCGTCAGCCGCAGATTCGCGCTGCTCGGCAGACGCGGGGACCGCAGTGACGGGAGTGAATCGCGGCGGCGTGAGGTCGCCGAGCTCCCAGATATCGATCCGGCAGTTGCGACCGTACTCGGCGCCGGCGCCGGCAATCAGCAGCCGGCGGGAGTCGGGCGTGAAGGCGACTGCCTCGATGCGGCGCGGATACCCGTCGAAGGTGCGCAGGCACTGGCCACTGCCGACATCCCAGAGAAAGGCCCGACCGCCGTGTGTGCCGGTGGCGGCGAGACGCCGGTCGGGCGACAGGGCGACAGCAGTCACGGAATCCTCGGCCCGCTTGGGGGTGAGCGATCCCAGGCTCTTCTCGTAGTCAGCGGTCGAGCGGTCCTCGCCCGAGAAGCGGACGTCGCCGGCCAGGAAGGCGGCGGGATCCCAGTGGGCACCGTTCTCGAGCGTGCGCACCGCCCGGCCGGTGGTCAGGTCCCAGATGTGCGCGCCGTCGCTGTGGGCTTCGGTGAGCGCGTACTTGCCGGCCTGCAGGAAGGCAATCGGCTCGGTGTGCGGCCGCCACCACCTGAACGTCCGGACGATGTTGCCGGTCTGCCCGTCCCAGAGACAGGCGGTGCCGTCGTAACTGCCGGTGAGCACATAAGTGCCGACGATCGCCAGCGATGACAGGCCGCCGGCGTGCAACGGCGCGACGGTCGTGTGGCCGTTGCTCAGGTCGGAGAACATGACGACGCCCTGAACCATGCCGCTCACGGACAGGAGCTGCGAGCCATCGGCCGACAGCGCCGCCCGCTCGCAGACCCCGGGTTGACGCGATGCAGCCACGGTCTTGCTCTTGCCTGTGGCCGGATCCCAGATCCTGATCTCGCCGTCGCTGGTGGCCGCGACCACCCGCCGGCCGTCGGGATGGAAACTGACGTGCGAGTGCCAGCTGCCGACGCGGACGCCGAACGAAAAGCTTGGCTTCCAAGTCTTGAGGCACGTGCCGGCCTCGAGGTCCCAGATCCGCAGTTCATCGAGCTTGGGGATGACGGCTGACTTGCCATCGGCGGCGAAGGCCACCGACCAGGCCCCCGCTCCCTGTTCGATGGTGCGCAGACACTCGCCGCTGGCGACATCCCAGAGGCAGGTCGCGTCCTCTGAGCCACTGGTCAGAAGACGGCTCCCGTCAGGCGAGAACGCTGCCGTCAGCATCCCCTTCGGATGCGCGCTCAGGCTGCAGACGCAGGCCGGCCAACCCGCCCGCTCGGCCTCGACCGCCGCCAACGCCTGCGCCGGCGCGGACTCAGCCGGCGCCAGCCGCAGGGCCTCGGCCAGCGCCGCTACAGCGGAAGCGGCGTCTCGTCTGGCCGCGTGCGCCAGGCCGAGCAGATAGTGCGGTCGCCACTGGCCGGGACGGTTCCTGACCACCCGCGTCAGCCGCTCGACTACATCCGCGTCCGAGCAGGCGCGACGTTGCCAGAGCAGCATCGCCTGATTGTACGTGGCCTCGGGATGGAGCGGGTCAGCCGCCAGGGCATCGTCAAGCGCGTCGATGGCGGCGTCGGTCTGGCCGGCTGCGAGGAACCGGACAGCGGCATCATTGATCTCAGAAGCGCGCGAGCGAAGGTCGGGACTGAGAGCATCGGGGCACATGGCGCAGCCTCCTTTGGTCGGGAGAGTGCGTTCAGTGCTACGGCCCAGCCACGAAGCGTACAACGTGCCCCTAGAGCTACGCCGACCAGGATGCGGTTTCCTGCTATGGCGGCCATGATTTGGAACCTGAGCCAGCACGATGGGCGACGGCGGCCCGCGTGACAACCAAACGGAGTGCCCGCTCGGGGCACTCCGTTCTGCCAGACTGCCTTACTGTACCGGATACGTCACGACCCCGTCCCGCTTGCGGTTCGCATCGGCGATCGACAGGTCGGTCCTGGTCTTGCCGGCCATCCGCTCCTGGAGGAACTTCTCGGCCTGCGGCGGATAGAGGGCGGCGGAGAGGATGTCCTCGTCCTTTTCCATGTACGGCGCCGCGATCTTCTTCGCCTCTTCCATGCCCGGCGGGATGACGTCGCCCGGGCGGACGGTGATCGGCTCTTCGTCACCGATGATCTTCTTCTGGACGTCAGCGTCGACCGGCATCGGCGGACGGCCGTAGAGACCGCGCATGTAGGCCTTGGTCTCGTTGCTCACGCGGGCGTAGCGCTCGCCGCCGAGAACGTTCAGGACGGCCTGCGAGCCGACGATCTGGCTCGACGGCGTGACCAGCGGCGGGTAGCCGAAGTCGGCGCGGACGCGCGGAACCTCGGCCAGCACTTCGTCATACTTGTCGATCGCGTTCATCTGCTTCAGCTGGCTGACGAAGTTGGACAGCATGCCGCCCGGAACCTGCCAGATCAGCACGTTGGCATCGACGGTGGTGCCGACGTCGAACGCGCTGTACTTGGCGCGGACGTCCTTGAAGTACGAGGCGATTTCGGCCAGCAACGGCAGGTCGAGACCGGTATCGTACTCGGTGCCCTGGAGCGTGGCGACCATCGCTTCCGTCGCCGGCTGCGAGGTGCCGAGGGCGAGCGGCGACATGGCGGTATCGACGACATCGCAGCCGGCCTCGATCGCCTTGAGGTAGGTCATCGACGCCCAGCCGGCGGTGTAGTGCGTGTGCAGCTGGATCGGCAGGTCGGTGGCCTTCTTGAACTCCCGGACGAGGTCGTAGGCCATGTACGGCGCGAGGATGCCGGCCATGTCCTTGATGCAGACGGAGTCGACGCCCATCTTCAGCAGGTTCTCGAGCAGGCGCAGGTAGTGCGGGATGTCGTGGACCGGACTGATCGTGTAGACGATCGTGCCCTGGACGTGGGCGCCGGCGTCCTTCGAGACGGCGATCGCCTTCTCCATGTTGCGCAGGTCGTTGAGGGCGTCGAAGATGCGGATGATGTCGATGCCGTTCTTGACCGCGGCGCGGCAGAACGCGTCGACGACGTCGTCGCCGTAGTGCTTGTAGCCGACCAGGTTCTGGCCGCGCAGCAGCATCTGCAGCTTGGTCTTCTTGAACGCGCTGCGCAGCGCGCGCAGCCGCTCCCAGGGATCCTCGTTGAGGAAGCGCAGGCAGGTGTCAAAGGTCGCGCCGCCCCAGACCTCGAGCGAATGGTAGCCGACCTGATCCATCTTCTCGGCGATCGGAAGCATGTCCTCGGTCTTCATTCGCGTCGCGAGCAGGGACTGATGCCCGTCGCGCAAGGTCGTGTCAGTGATGCCGACTTTCCGTACCGTAGCCATGGCTGTTGTTGACCTCCGTTCCTGAATGTCTCAGGCAAATGGTTCAACGCAGAACGTCCGTCCTGCGGAACTTGCTCACTCGGCGCTCTCCGGCCCGCCATCGCCGGTCCCGCCGGCGGCGCCGCCGCGCAGCGAGGTCTCGCCGAGCACCGTCCGGATCATCACCGGCCGGCCGTCGGCAAGGTAGACCTTGGGGATGCGCGGGCTGACAATCGTCCGGCGCAGGTTGACCTGCACCGTATCGCCGATGCTCAGCTGGCGCCCGGTGGCGTCGACGATCAGTTGCTGCATCGCGATGCGCCCAAGCACAGGCAGCTCGCGCCCGTCGAACGTGACCAGACCGCGCGTCAGGCTGAAGAACCCGGCGCTGCGCTTGAACCAGCCGGCCACGGTCGCCACTATGCTGCGCACGATCATCGGCAGGTGCAGCGAGCGGCTGAGCGGCTCGACGCCGGCGCCGTCGGCGTAACCGACCGGCACCGTGGCTACTGTCAGCGGGCGTCGCGTAACGTAATCGGGGCCATAGCCGATCGGCGTGCCGGCCGGGACATCCATCACGTTGAGGACGCGCGCCTTGAGCTTCCAAGCGCTCTTCAGATCCGGGCCGCCGGGCGGCCGGTCGACGGGATAGAGCCCGTACAGCAAGTTGCCGACCCGCACCATGTCGAGCCAGGTCTCAGGCAAAAGGAGTACGGCTTCCGAATTCGCGGCGTGTTTCAGCGGGATGTCGATCCCGCGCGCCGCCAGCTCTGTGACCACCTGCATGAACTTGCTGAACTGGGTCGCGGTCCGCCGGTCGGCGCGGTGGGCGGCGACGAAGTGGGTGAACACGCCCTCGACGACCAGACCCGGCAGGGCCAGGCACTCCTCGATGAAGGCCACGGCTCGCTCGGCGGGCACGCCATAGCGCGACATGCCGGTGTCGACTTCGATGTGGGCGCGGACCTCTGCGCCGGCTCGCGCTGCCGCCGCGGACAGGGCGGCGGCCGACTCACGGGTGAAGACGTTGCAGGTCAAATCAGCGGCGACCGCTGCATCTGCATCCGCCGGCAGCATGCCGTTGAAGACGAGAATCGGCGCCGCGATGCCGGCCTGACGCAGTTCCAGGGCCTCGTAGAGCGTCGTCACGGCGAGGTCGGTCGCGCCGTTGGCGAGGACGGTGCGCGCTGTCTCAACGGCGCCATGCCCGTAGGCGTCACCCTTGACCACGGCCATGAGGCGCCGCTCGCCGATCAGGCCGCGGACGGTGCGCGTGTTTTCAGCTATGCGGTCGAGGTCGACTTCGACCCAGACCGGTCCGACGGTCTGCATCGGTCACGTCTCCGTTCTCGGACAGGTTGTCCAACGGCATACCTTCCCCATTGGACCCCCGTTTCCCTCTTGCGCGTGAGGAATCAGAACAGTCTCGCGCGCTGGCTGAGCGCCGCCTGCACGAAGCCGCAGAACAGCG
Organism: Chloroflexota bacterium; assembly: GCA_050261235.1. Lineage (GTDB taxonomy): Bacteria > Bacillota > Sulfobacillia > JBFLWA01 > JBLNDB01 > JBLNDB01. Next base: position 3,376 of record JBLNDB010000037.1, on the reverse strand, counting down.
GATGCGGACGGTTCGGCCGCGACTTGAACTCGAGGTGGTACTGGGTCGCCACGAACCACGGATGGTCGGGCAGTTCGATGATCTCGACGAGGCGGTCGTCGGGCGACAGTCCGGCGAGGATCAGCCCGGCCTCGGTCAACCGCTCGCGGAACTCGTTGTTGAACTCGAACCGGTGCCGGTGCCGTTCGTAGACGAGCGCCTCATTGTATGCGAGCTGGGCCCGCGTGCCCGGCGTGAGCTTGCAGGGCGTCGCGCCGAGCCGCATCGTGCCGCCGAGGTTCTCGATGTCCTTCTGCTCGGGCAGGAGGTCGATCACCGGATATGGCGTGGCGTCGTCGAATTCGGTGCTGTTGGCGCAGGCCAGGCCGGCGACGTTGCGGGCGAACTCGATGACCGCAGTCTGCATGCCGAGGCAGATGCCGAGATACGGCACCTTGTTGACGCGGGCATAGGTGATGGCGGCGATCTTCCCCTCAACGCCGCGCGCGCCGAACCCGCCCGGCACGAGAATGCCATCGACGCCGGCGAGCAGCGAGTCGGCGCCCTGCGCCTCGACGTCCTCGCTGTCGACCCAGCGGATGTTGACTCGCGCCTCGGCGGCGATGCCGGCGTGGTTCAGCGCCTCGACCACGGACAGGTAGGCATCGTGCAGGTCGACGTACTTGCCGACGAGGGCGATCTCGACCTCGCGTGTCGGGTTGAGGTGACGGCGGACGATCTCCTTCCACTCCGCCATGTCCTGCGCACCCGCCTGCAGGTGCAGACGGCGGATGACGAGGTCGGCCAGCCCTTCCCGCTCCATCAGCAGCGGCACCTCGTAGATGCTGGCGGCATCGACGTTCTCGATCACGCCGGCGATGTCGACGTCGCAGAACAGCGCCAGCTTTTCCTTCATCTCGCGCGACATCGGCCGCTCGGTGCGGCAGACCAGAACATCCGGCTGGATGCCGATGCCGCGAAGTTCCTTGACGCTGTGCTGCGTCGGCTTCGACTTCTGCTCGCCCGAGGCGCCGAGGAACGGCACCAGCGTCACATGGACGAACATCACCGAATCGCGGCCGACGTCCGTCCGCATCTGGCGGATCGCCTCGAGGAACGGCAGGCTCTCGATGTCGCCGACCGTGCCGCCGATCTCGACGATGACGACATCCGGGGTGCCCTCGCGGGCGACGCGCAGGATGCGATCCTTGATCTCGTTGGTGATGTGCGGTATGACCTGGACCGTGCCGCCAAGGTACTCCCCCTTGCGCTCCTTGGCGATCACCGCCGAGTAGATCTTGCCGGTGGTGACGTTGCTGTTCTTGCCCAGCGAGATGTCGATGAACCGTTCGTAGTGGCCGAGGTCGAGATCGGTCTCGGCGCCGTCGTCGGTCACGAACACTTCACCATGCTGCAGCGGGCTCATCGTTCCCGGGTCGATGTTGATGTACGGGTCCATTTTCAGGACAGTTACTTTAATCCCTCGGCTCTTCAGAAGACGGCCGAGGGATGCGGCAGTGATGCCTTTGCCGAGACCGGAAACGACGCCTCCGGTTACAAATATGAATTTCGCCATGATACCTAGCCTCCCCGGAGTTGGCTGCTTTGATTGTTCCCTAGCCGACGTAGTTGAGAACCATGACCTGACGGCTGGCCGGAAGCGACTGGCGTGTCAGCTCCAGCTCGTTCGTCGCCAACTGCTCGGCGCCGCCCATCGCCTGAACGAACGGGTTGACCTCGGCCAGTTTGTAGACCAGCTTGCCGACACGGTAATGCATGGGGATGACGACACGGGGCTTGAGCTGGTTGCAGACGGCCGCCGCGCCGGCCGCGTCAACGGTGTAGACGCCGCCGACGGGCACGCAGACGACGTCCACCCTGCCGATGGACGTCAGTTGCTCGGGCGTCAGGGTCGAGCCGAGGTCGCCGAGATGGCAGAAGCGAATGTCACCGTCATCGAACGTGAACACCAGGTTCGGCCCGCGCTTCGCTCCGCCGACGTCATCGTGCGGCGTCAGGGTCGCCCGGACCGTCACGCCGCCGACGTGATACTCACCGGCGGCATCGAAGACCTGCTTCGCCCCCTGGACCGCGCTGATGTTGGCATGATCATCGTGGCCATGGCTCTTGGCCACATAGTCCGCCAGAATGTGCAGAGCCGGGTAACCGATGCTGTCGGCATAGGGGTCGATGGCGAAACTCAGGCCACAGGCGCATTCGATCCGGAAGCAGGCATGTCCGAGCCAGCGGATTCTCACGAGCTACGCCTCCTCAGGGTCGTCCCACTCGTCCTCTTCGCCCTCGTCATCGCGGCGAAGCTGGTCGATTTCATCGGCCCGCGGCGATTCATCGTCGTCATCATCAGTGACGATGATTTCCTCATCGCGGTGGATCTTCTCGCGGCGGCTGCGGAGTGACGTGGCAAGCGGCACGGCACGCGTGGCGGCGCCCTTCGGCGCCCAGTCGCGCAGGCCCCAGAGCCCATCGCCGACATAATTGAAGCGATTGTCGAGGTTGATTTCCGTATACATGCCGGCCCGTGCCCGGATACCATCATTCTGTTCCGCGCCGGGCTTCTTTATCGCCGCGACGGCGTCGAGGAGCTCGGACCACTCCATCGGCGTGCCGTGCTTGCTGAGAATGCGGAACGCAATCTCTGCCACCGGGAGATTCGGGTCGATTGCAGGTGTTGCCTTTGCCATTACTGACCATCCTTTCGTGTTCTGGCTGCGGATGGTGAAGCCAAAATAACAACCGGGTTTATTCGCTCTCCGGCCCCGCTTCTCCTCCTCGCCCTGAAGGAATATCACGCGAATGTCACGAAGGAATTGTGGTTATGGCGGGAGGGATTCGTCGATGGCCACGAAACTGCGTCTCACCAAGGGCAACGTCATCTTCATCGCCGGTCTGGCAGTCATCGTGACCGTCGTCGCCTACTTCAACGCCCATCCACTGCTCCATCCGCGGCTCCACGCCGCCGATGTAGTGCGGGTGCGGACGTTCGCGACCAGCGACCGCAATTACGAGTGGCTCGATTTCGATCCCGCGTCGATCGCCGATCTGGTGGACATGTTCAACGCCGGCGTGCACCCGGTCGCCGACCAGGAACCGCTGGGCGAGGTGCCCCTGGCCGGTCTGCTGTTCATCCTCAGCACCGGTAACGGCATCACCGTCTCGGCGCCGCCGGCAGGGGCGGCCCCGGGACAGGTCGAGGTGGCGCGCGGCCAGTACCAGTACCGGCTGGACGCGCCGGCCCTGGCCGCGTACATCGACGGGCTGAGCCGCCCGGAGAACCTGCCGGCAGCCATAGTCAGCGCAGCCAGCCAGATCGATGCCTTCCTCATGGCGCGAGGCGCTGCCGACATACAGGCGGCCGGCGCCGTATGTACAAGCAACG
>JBLNDB010000036.1:0-15290 GCA_050261235.1 Chloroflexota bacterium | reverse complement strand
GTGTCTGCGGCCACACCTTCGACAGCCGCAGCGCCATTGCCGATCGCGATAACCCGCAGCGCTGCCCGAGCTGCGGCCGGGACGCGGGCCGTCGCCGGCTGACGGCCTGCGCGGTGCGCGGCAGTCAGGGCGGCGGTCGGAGCGGTGGCTGTGCGACGTGTGGCGGCAAGAACTGCAGCAGCTGTCATTGAGATGCCGCGACGGCGAGTGACGATCGCGGTTCGATCGACTAATCCGGCGAGTGCGAGCAGGGCCCAGGCGTGGGCCCTGTTTTCATAAGACGACGGAACTTCCGGGGGCGGGCGTCGTCTAGTCATTGGATGGGAGTTCCTTGCTAGGGAGGTCTTGTGCTTGCGACGGTTGATCGGCATTGCACTATCGGTCATCATTGCCGCCGGGCTGCTTGCCGCACCGGCCCACGCAGCGGGGCAGGTCAGCATCAGCGCCAAAGCCGGCTTCGACGGCTTTGGCAAAATCAGCTCCTATGTGCCGGTGGTGGTCTGGCTGACCAACCAGGGCGATGGCATCGCCGGCGAAGTCGTCGTCCGCTCGCGCGATATGAGCGGTTTAGACGTCGAGTATGCCATGCCGGCGGAGATCGCTCAGGGCGCCAAGAAGGAGATCCGCTTCGCCGTGCCGGTCAACGAGATGACTCGGACCATCGACATCAGATTCGTTCCGGCCGGTGACGATGAGGGCACCGTGACAGCGAAGGCCCAGCTCAACACGTTGCCGTTCAACGAGATCATCATCGGCGTGCTGGCCAGCGATCCGACCACGCTCAGCCACGCCGGCGCCGTCCGGATAGACAACCCGGTGCGCAGCGTGCGCGTCGTCCACCTGGATGAGACGACGCTGCCGGACCAGCAGCTGGTCCTCAACAACTTCGACTTCCTCGTCATCAACGACTTCGACACGACCAGACTGACAAAGGCTCAGCTGGACGCCATCCGCGGCTGGCTGGCCGAGGGCGGCACGCTCGCCATCGGCGGCGGCCCTGCCTGGCAGAAGACGCTGGCCGGCCTTCCCGACGAATTCCTGCCCGTGTCTGTCACCGGCACTGTCCAGGTGAGCGATCTGCCCGTCCTGTCTGCCGAGGGAGGCTACCCGTTCCAGGTCATGGCACCGTTCGCGGTCAACACCGGCACGCTCCGCGACGGGGCGGACGGTTTGATCGCCGGTGACCGCATCGGCCGCGCGGCCAAGCAGTATGGCGACGGCCAGACGATGTTCTTCGGCGTCGACCTGGCGCTCGATCCGATCGCCGCCTGGCGCGGCAACCAGGTTCTCTGGCAGAAGCTGATCACCGCGCGCACGCCTTCCGGTCAGGACGCCGAGATGCAGTACAAGATGTCGCTCCGGATGCAGCGCTACCGCGGCGGCCTGGCCAACGCCCTGAACAACATCCCGGCGCTCGACCTGCCGCCGGTCGGGATCCTGGCGGCGATCCTGGTGGGCTACATCGCGCTGGTCGGCCCGATCAACTACCTCATCCTGAAGCGGCGCGACAAGCGGGACTGGGGTTGGGTGACCATCCCCGCGATCGCCCTGCTCGTCATTGCCGTCGTCTACATCGGCGCCTTCAAGATCAAGGGGCGGGAAGTGATGGCGAACGAGGTCTCGGTCGTCACCCTCCGCCCGGACCTCAAGTTGCAGAAGATCGAGTCGTATGTGGGCGTCTTCTCGCCGACCCGCAACGACTACAAGATCAGCCTCAGCGGCAATCCGCTGGTTACCAACGTGCCGTCCTACTACGGGATGTACTATGACCCGATGCAGACCGGCGAAGAGTCGCCGCTGGTGATGCGGGTCGTCTACGGCAGCCGGACCGACATCCAGTTCATGAACATGTCGGAGTGGTCGCTGCGCTCGTTCACCACCCAGTGGTACAACGCGGCCAGCGGCGGCATCGACGCCAAGCTGTACGGCAGCGGCGACCGGATCGTCGGCACCGTCACCAACAGCACGCAGTACGTGCTCACCGACTGTTATCTGGTGACGCAATACGGGCTCCAGTCGCTCGGCGACCTCGCCCCCGGTGCGACGGCGGCCGTCGACCTGGGCACCGCCGCCAATCCGAAGCAGCCCAACCCGGCCTTCTACCAGCTCTACAACCCGGGCTACAACTATCAGCCCCAGCCCGGCACGACTCCGCCGCTGCCGACTCGCGACGAGGTCCGCAAGCGGATGATCCTTGATGGCGCCTTCGAAGGCGGTCCCGAGAACGGTCAGTTCACCGGCGTCAGATTCATCGGCTGGACCGAGCAGCCGCTGAGCGAGCCGTTCGTCACCGCCGGCCGTGTCAGCCGCTCGAGCCTCGCCCTGGTCACCGAGTCGCTGACCTACACGCCGTGGGAGAACGGCCAGTACAACCTGCCGATCGGCATCATCGGGCCGAACCTGCTCGCCCAGCAGGGCAACGAGGTCGGCTGGTACGCCGGCGGATTCCACCTCGCCAACGGTTCCGAGGTCACGCTGGACTTCATCCTCCCCGAGTACCGCCCGATGACCGTCGAGGCCCTGAAGCTAAACGCCTACTTCGACGGCGCCGTCAGCACGAGCACTCAGGCTGGCGCGGTGATCGACTTCGAGATCTACAACTTCACCAGCCGCGCCTACGAGCGGAAGACGCTGAACAGCGCCGCCGATACCGTCATCAGCCATGCTGCCGACTACGTCTCAAGCGGCGGCCAGGTCCGCCTGCGCTTCCGCGCCACGCAGGGGCAGTGGCTGAACATCCAGCGCCTGTCCATCGCCGCGCAGGGAAAGGAGGCACGCTGATGATCCGCCTCGAGAACCTGAGCAAGGGCTACGGTCGCGTGGAGGCCCTGGCCGGGCTGTCGATGACCGTGCCTGAGGGCTCGATCTTCGGCTTCGTCGGCCCGAACGGCGCCGGCAAGACGACGACCCTGCGCATTCTCGCGACGCTGCTCAAGCCCAGCGGCGGCCGAGCGCTGATCGGCGACGAAGACGTCGTCGCCCACCCGGAGCGGGTGCGGCAGATGATCGGCTACATGCCCGATTTCTTCGGCGTCTATGACGACCTCAAGGTCACCGAGTACCTCGACTTCTATGGCCAGGCGCACGGCGTCGTCAGCGGCGTCCGCAAGCGGATGATCGGCGACCTGCTGTCGCTGGTCGACCTGGAAGACAAGGCCGACGCCTACGTCGACTCGCTGTCGCGCGGCATGAAGCAGCGCCTCTGCCTGGCTCGCTGCCTGATCCACGATCCGGCGGTGCTCCTGCTCGACGAGCCGGCCTCCGGCCTCGACCCGCGCGCCCGCGTCGAGATGCGCGAACTGGTCAAGGAGCTCAGTCATATGGGCAAGACCGTCGTCGTCAGCTCGCATATCCTGTCCGAGCTGTCGGAGATGTGCACTGAGGTCGGCATCATCGACCACGGCCGGCTCGTCCGCTCCGGTCCGGTCGACGAGGTGCTCTCGGGTGTGAAGTCGGGCCGGTTGGTGTCGATCCGCACCATCGAGCGTCAGGATGAGTTGGCCGAGGCCCTCCGGCAGCTGCCCGGGGTCCGCGACGTCGCGGTCTTCGACGGCCGGCTGGAGGCGGTCATCGACGGCGACGCTGCCCGTCTCAACGAGACGCTCCGCGCTCTCATCGCTCAGGGCTACCCCGTCTACAGCTTCGGCGAGCAGATCAACAGCCTTGAGGAGACGTTCCTCAAGCTGACCGGGAGTGAGGCGCAATGAAGTCAGCGATCGGACTCCGCTGGCGCCGGGTCAACTGGCGCGCGCTGCAGTTCTGGAACAACCCGATGCTGTCCAAGGAACTCCGCTCGCGCATGCGCGGCTGGCGTTCGCCGCTGACCATCTCGGCCTACCTGCTGGTCCTGGGCGGCGTCGGCTGCGCCTACTTCCTGCTGCAGAGCTACCAGGCCCGCTACGGCGGCCTCGGCCCGCAGGTCGGACTGCAGTTGTTCGTCGTCCTCAGCCTGTTCCAGATGCTGCTCGTGGCGTTCATCACGCCGGCCTTCACCGTCGGCTCGATCAGCGGCGAGCGCGAACGCCAGACGTTCGACCTGCTGATGTGCACGCGCTTGACCCCGTGGGCGATCGTCTTCGGCAAGCTGTTCTCAGGCACCGCCTACTCGTTGCTGTTGCTCGTCGCCGGTCTGCCCGCCCTCAGCATCGTCTTCCTGTTCGGCGGCATCTCATTGGCCAACCTCAGTCTCACCTTCCTCGTGCTGATCATGAACACCATCACGTTCGCGGTGATCGGGCTGTTCTGCTCGGCCCTGTTCCGGCGCACCCAGGTCAGCACCATCGTCGCCTACGGCTCGGTCTTCTTCCTGATGATCGGCATCGGCATCGTCGCCAGCTTCATCCAGAGCTGGCAGCAGAGCCGTGGCTACATGGTCGGCCCGACCCTGCCGTCGCTGCTCCACTACTTCAACCCCCTGACGGCGCTTGGCTCGGCGATCGCCGGCAAGTACGCGGCCAACATGGGCCTCGGCATTCCGTACCTGCCGATCTCGATACCCCAGCTCTACCGGCCGACGCTGGCCTACCTCAAGACCACCGGCCTCAAGGTCGGCTGGCTCCAGAGCTGGCTGCTCCAGACTCCTCCCTGGCTGGTCCACTTCCTGTTCGAGCTCATCCTCATCGCTGTGCTGCTCGTCATTACCGTGCAGTTGGTGAAGCCGGTCCGACCGTCATTCTGGGCGTGGGTGCGGAGTCTGTTCCGCCGGCGCCCGTCCCTCCGCAAGAAGAAGGAGGTAGCGGCGTGAATGACAACTGGTCCGCGGGGGAGCGCGCTCTGCGCACCGCCGTCCGGCCGCTGGCCGCGAGGCTGACCTGGCGCCGCCGGTGGCGCTGGGCGCTCGCAGCGGCCGGCTGGTCGGTCTGCGGCAGCGCCGCGGTCATGCTTGCGGCGCGGTTTCTGCCCATCGATCCGGCCTGGTTCTACGCAGCCCTTTGCCCGGTAGGCGGCTTTGTGCTGGCCTGGCTCGCCGCCCTGGTCGCGCCGGTCTCGCCCGAGCGGGTGGCCGCCGGTGGCGACGCGCTGGGATTGCGCGAGCGCCTGATCACGGCCTGGGAACTCAGGAACGATGACGGTCCAGCGGCGCTGATCCAGCGTCAGGACGCCCTGGATCAACTCCGGCGCCTCGATCTCAAGGCAAGCATCCGTCTGCGCTTCGACCGGCGCAGCCTGCGCGTGCCGGCGGCGGCGCTCGCCCTTGCCATGGTCCTCGGCGTCTGGCCGAGCGCGATGAGCGGCGTCATCGCCGCCCGCCGTGCCGAGCGAGCAGCGATCAAGCGCGAGCAGGCGAAGATCGCCGAGATGCGCAAGGAACTGGCCTCTGCAACCCGGCCGCTGAGCGAGACCGAGCAGCAGATTCTGGCGGCGCTGCGCGAAGCCCAGCGCCGGCTGGCCAAGTCCGGCACGGCTCGCGAGGCTGTGAAGCAATTGGCCGATCTCGAGCAGCAGTTGGACGCCCTGAAGCAGCCGGACAAGGCCACCGGCACAAGCCTCAAGCAGATGGCCGCCGCCCTCAGCGGCAGCGAGGCGACAAGGGCGGCCGCCGAAGCCTTGCAGCAGGGAGATTACCGGCGCGCTGCCGATGCGCTGAGCCAACTCGGCAGGTCACTGAGCGGCAGTGATGCGATGTCTGCCGCCGCGGCGCTCGAACGGGCCAGCCGCACGCCGGGCCTCGACCCTGCGACCGCGGCGGCATTGCGCAACGCGGCGCAGGCGCTGGCACAGGCCGGTCAACTGGCGGCCGCGCAAGGTGACGCCGCTCAGGCGACGCAGGCGGCAATCGCGGCGGCGCAGGCGAGCCTAAGCGACGCTGGCGAACAGCTGGCCGCAGCCGGGCAGAGCGCTTCCGAGCAGGCTGCCTTGGCCAGTGTGGCCAATGCACTGGCGGCCGCGCGCGGCAACATCTCCGCCAGCGCGTCGGCGGCCGGCGGCAATCTGCCAGGGTCAATGGTCGCCGCTGGCGGCCAGAGCGGCAGCGGTCAGGGTGGCAGCGGTCAGGGTGGCAGCGGTCAGAGCGGTAGCGGCACCGGCTCGCAGGCGGGCCAGGGCAGCGGCAGCAGCGGCGCCGGCCACGGTTCGACCAATCAGGCACAGCAGGGCGGCCAGGCGCCGCAAGGCGGACAGACGACCGGTTCCGGCGCCCCTGGCATGCAGCGGGGCGAGTATGAACGGATCTACGATCCGACGCGCCTGGGCGGCGACGGCCAGACGAGCACGCTGCCGGGTCAGACCGGCGAGGGACCGTCGCAGTACATCGACGCTCCCAACCTTCCCGGCGGGCCTGAGACACTGCTTCCTTACGACGAAGTGCTTGCGGCATACAGCCAGGAAGCGCGCGAGGCGCTCGCCGGCAGTTCGATTCCACCGGCGCTCCAGTCGCTGGTCAAGGACTACTTCCTGAGTCTCGAGCCGTCGCGCTAGACCACACGGGGATTGAGGTGCTTTGACATGGCGAACGTCGAACCGGCAGCCGAGCGGGAGCTGGCTGAACAGATCAGGAGCCTGACCGAGACGGCCAGGCGCATCGAAGAAGAGGTCGGACGGGTGATCGTCGGTCAGTCCGAAGTCGTCCGCGAGGTGCTGACGGCGCTCCTGGCCGGTGGCCACGTCCTGCTCGAGGGTGTGCCCGGCCTTGGCAAGACCGTCCTTGTGCGAACGCTCGGACAGGCGCTGGCGCTCGACTTCGCCCGCATCCAGTTCACGCCTGACCTGATGCCGGCCGATATCGTCGGCACGAACATCGTCGTTGAAGAGGACGGGCGGCGCGAATTCCGCTTCCAGCCCGGGCCGATCTTCGCCAATCTGCTGCTCGCCGACGAGATCAACCGGGCGACGCCGAAGACTCAGAGCGCCCTGCTCGAGGCGATGCAGGAGCGCACCGCCACCACTGCTGGCGTCACACGCCCTCTGCCCGCGCCATTCTTCGTTTTGGCGACGCAGAACCCGATCGAGATGGAGGGCACTTACCCGCTTCCGGAAGCGCAGCTCGACCGGTTCCTGTTCAAGACGCTGGTCCGCTTCCCGTCCGCCGATGAGCTGCAGCGGATCGCCATGCGGACCACCGGCGACAGCCGGAGCGAGGTCCGGCAAGTTGCCGGCGCTGCTAATGTCCTGGCGCTCAATGCGCTGGTGCGACAGGTGCCGGCGGCGGAGGCGGTCGTGCAATACGCCGTGCGGCTGCTGCTGGCGACTCACCCCGACCAGCCCTCAGCGCCGGCCGACGTCAAGCGCTACGTCCGCTACGGCGCCAGTCCGCGCGGTCTGCAGTCGCTGCTGCTGGCCGGCAAGGTGCGGGCGCTGCTCGAGGGACGGTTCAACGTCGCCTTCGATGACATCCGCGGCGTGGCCAAGCCGGCGCTCAGGCACCGCCTCTTCCTCAACTTCGAGGGCGAGGCGGCCGGCCTGACGACCGACGCGATCATCGAGGGCATCCTCGCCGCGGTGTCGACCGACGGTCAGGGGGTCTAGCCGATGGCCGACCAGGTCATCTTCGACAGCCAGTTCCTCCAGGCGATGGAGCGACTGCGGCTGGTCCTCAGGCGACGGGCCACCGGCACGCACGCCGGCGAGCGCCGGTCGCAGAAGAAGGGCTCGTCGGTCGAGTTCGCCGATTTCCGCAACTACGTGCCGGGCGATGACCTCCGCCAGGTCGACTGGAACGCATACGCGCGCCTGGAGCGGATGTTCATGAAGCTGTTCATGGAAGAGCAGGACACGACCGTCCTGCTCTACCTTGACGCGAGCGCGTCGATGGACTGGGGCACGCCGAGCAAGGGCGTGCTGGCGAAACGGCTGATCGGAGCGTTGGCCTATCTCACCCTCGCCGGGCTCGACCGCGTCGTCATCGCGGCAGGCAACGACCAGTTGCGCGATTTCCGCCCGCCGGCGCGCGGCCGCGGCGCAGCCCCCGAGCTCTGGGATTACATCGCGAATCTCCGCTTCGCCGGCCAGACCGACCTCAACCGCGCGCTCCGCGACACGGGCCGCCTTGGTCTGCACGGCGGCATCGCGGTAGTCGTCTCCGACCTGCTCAGCCCGTCAGGGTACGAGCAGGGCCTGCAGTACCTGAGATTCCGGCGACAGGAAGTGACGGTCATCCAGATCCTGTCGCAGGACGAGTTGCACCCCGAGTTGACGGGCGACTTGCGACTGATCGACAGCGAGACCGGCGAGAGCCGCGACGTCTCGCTGACGCCGTCTCTGATCGCCGCCTACGAGCAGCGGCTGGCCGCCCGCCAGGATGCCATCCGCCGCTTCTGTCACGCGCAGGGCGTCTCGTTCCTGCCGGTCAGCAGCGGCCGCAAGGCCGAGGACATCGTGCTCGAGGCCTTGCGCGGCGCAGGCATAGTCGCGTAAGGAGCGGGCGCAGGCTCGCGGACGAACGCAGCGGACAACTGGACGGTGCGAGGAATGAGCTTTTTCAATCTCATCGGGATCTGGTCGGCGATCATCATCCCGGTCATCATCATCATGTACTTGCTGAAGCGCAGGCGCCAGGACCGGCCTGTGTCGAGCATCCTGCTCTGGGAGCAGGTCCTGCGCGACGCGGCCGCCAACGTCCCCTGGCAGCGTCTGCGCCGCAACCTGTTGCTTCTGTTGCAGCTGCTCGTGGCTCTGGCGCTGGTCCTCGCAATCATGCGCCCGTTCGTCTCCGGCGCCACGGCCGGCGGCGATCTGTTCCTGATCGTCGACACGTCCGCCAGCATGCAGGCCGTTGACGTCGCGCCAAGCCGCATGGCGGCGGCCATCGAGCGGGCGCAGGCGATCGTCGCCGGGCTCGGTCCGCGCGATGCGGTCACCCTGATCGAACTCGGCCAGCGGCCGCGCGTCATCCTGGCGGCAAGCCGCAATCGCGGCCAGATCAAAGCCGCTCTGCAGGGACTGCGGGCCACGAACGGCCCGGCGGCCCTCGAGCCGGCTCTCAACCTCGCCGTCTCGCTGGCTGCCGGCAAGCAGGCCCCGGCGCTGGTGGTCATCAGCGACGGCGGCGTCATCGCGCCGACGGCCGGCTTCACCGTCCCCTATCCAGTCCGCTTTGAGCGCGTTGGCGGCCCGGCGACCAACCTTGCCGTGGCCGCGGTATCATCGCGTGTCATCGGCGGCCGCACCGTCGGTCTGGCCCGCGTCGTCAACTACTCGCTGGCCGATGCCGACTATGCGCTCGAACTGGCCGTCGACGGGCGGCCGTTCGACGTCCGGCGCGGCAGTCTGAAGCCCGGCGAGAGTCGCGAGCTGCTCTGGGAGTTGCCGCAGGGAACCCGCACGATCAGCGCCAGCCTGACCGGCGCCGACGCGCTGGCGGCCGACAACGCCGCCTTCGCGGTCACCGGCGAGCGGGGCGAGGCCAAGGTGCTGCTCGTCTCGTCGGGCAACGTCTTCCTCGAGCGGGCGCTGGCGCTGTCGCCCGGCATCACTGTGACGAACCTCCAGCCCGACGCGGCCGACCTCGTGCCGCCGGGCTATGACCTCTACGTCTACGACGGCGCCCTGCCTGATGCGCTGCCCAATGCGCCGTTGCTCGTGCTCAACCCGCCGTCCGGCAGCCTCGGCGCCGGCGCTGAGTTGGCGCCGGGTGAGCTGACGCCGCCGCGACGGGGCGAACCCCTGCTCGAGTTCGTCGGCACGACCGATGTCGCCATCGCCAAGACGCGCAGCCTGACTGTCCCGACCTGGGGTCGGACGGTGCTCGAATCATCGGCCACCACGCTGATCTACGCCGGTGAGCGGAGCGGGCAGCGGGCCGTGGTGATCGGGTTCGACCTGCACCAGACCAACCTGCCCCTCCGCCCGGCGTTCCCCATCCTCGTCCAGAACATCGCCGGCTGGTTGTTGCCCGGGCGTGAGACGGGTCTGTCAGCTGCCGCGCCGGGCGAGCCGGTCGCGGTCCGACCGTCGCCGCAAGCCGAGAGCGTGACCGTCGTCAGTCCATCGGGAGCCAGCACCCGCATCGCGCCGCCGTTCCCCGCCGAGCCATACACGGCCACCGGCGAGATCGGCCTGTACACGGTCCGCGAGCGCGTCCCGGGCGGCGACCGGACCTCCTATTTCGCAGTCAATCCCGTCGAATTGGAATCCGCGATCACCGGCGCCGACAGCCTGCCGCTGGCTGTCGCGGGCACCGGTGCGGCCGACGTTCAGACGACCGGCAACCGCGAGCTGTGGCCGCTCCTCGCCTGGCTGGCTCTGTTCATCCTCGCGGCGGAATGGTGGGTGTACAACCGTGGGCTTTAGGTTCGCCAACCCCGCCGCACTCGCCGGCCTTGCCGCCATCGTCTTCACCGTCATGCTCTGGCGCGGCAACCCGTGGCGCCTGCCAGCGGCCCGCCGCCGCCTGATCCTAGGCCTCCGGACGGCCCTGTTGCTGGCCCTCATCCTTGCCCTGTCAGGGCTTGAATTGGAGTGGAGCGTCAGGCGCGAGGCGGTCATCTTCGTCATCGACCAGTCGGCCAGCATCAGCGCCGCCCGCTCCGAGATCAACCAGTGGCTGCGCGACGCGCTCGCGAAGCGCCCTGGCACGTATGAAGCCGGTGTCGTCGCCGCCGGGCGCGAACCGATGATCGAGCTGACGCCCTCGCAGCAACCGGTGTTCAGACAGGTCGAGGCAGCGGTTGACCCGAACTACACCAATCTGGCGAGCGCCATGCGCCTGGCCTTCGGTCTGTTCCCGGACGACGCCCGCCGCCGGCTCGTGATCGTTTCCGACGGCCGCGAGAACATCGGTGACGCGCTGGACGAAGCGAGAACGCTGGCCGACCAGGGAGTCCGCATCGACGTCCTGCCCATTGCCGCCGACTCCGGTCAGGACGTCCTGATCCGCTCGCTCGAGGCCCCCGGCGTGCTCCGCGAGGGGGAATCTTTCGGCCTGACGGCGATTGTCGAGAGCACCAGCGAGACCAATGCAGTGCTCAGCGTCTACGGCGACCGGAGCCTGATCAGCGAGGCAGAGGTCTCGCTGAGGCCCGGCATCAACCGGTTTCACATCAGCGCCAACGTCGGCGCCGCCGGCTTTCACTCCTACCGCGCCGTCGTCCGCGCTGATCGCGACAGCCGCAGTGAGAACAACGAGAGTTCGGCGTTCATCCGCGCCCTCGGGCCGCCGACCGTCCTCGTCGTCGAGGGCAGGCCCGGCAGAGCGGCCAATCTGGTCGCTGCCCTGACGTCGCGCCAGGTCAAGACGCGCGTCATCTCCCCGGCCGAGCTGCCGCCGAGTCTGAGTGAACTCAGGCAGTATGCGTCGATCGTCCTGTGCGACGTCCCGGCGACCGACATCGGCGACCGGACGATGGAGGCGATCGAGATCGCTGTCCGCGACCTCGGCACCGGCCTGATCATGACCGGCGGCGAGGACAGCTTCGGCCCGGGCGGCTATTTCCGGACGCCGGTCGAGCGCGCGCTGCCGGTCTACATGGACCTGCGGGCGAAGGGCGAAGTGCCGTCTCTCGGTCTGGTGCTGGTGATCGACAAGTCCGGCAGCATGAGTGAAGGCGCCTACGGCGTGACCAAGGTCGATCTGGCCAAGGAGGCCGCCATTCGCGCCACAGAAGTCCTGTCGGGTCAGGACCAGGTCGGCGTCGTCGCGTTCGACGAGGCGTCGAAGTGGGTCGTGCCGATCCAGAGCGTCGACAACGTCGAGGCGATCCAGGATGCCATCGGCACGATCCGGGCCGGCGGAGGGACGGACATCTACCCCGCCCTCGCGCTCGCCTACGAGTCCCTCAAAGACAGCCCAACCAAGCTGCGGCACATCATCCTGATGACCGACGGCATGTCGGCCACCAGCGGCGATTACGCCGCGCTGATCGCCCAGATGAAGGACGCCCGCATCACGTTGTCGACAGTCTCCGTCGGCAGCGACGCGGATCAGGCGCTGCTGTCCTACCTCGCCAGCGCCGGCGCCGGCCGCTTCTACGCGACCGCGGACTACAGCAGCATCCCGAAGATCTTCTCGAAGGAGACCATCCTTGCGTCCCGCAACTACCTCGTCAACCGCACCTTCACCCCGGCCATCGGCACCGACAGCCCGCTCCTGCGCGGCGTTGCAGCCGGCGGCGTGCCACGTCTGGACGGCTACGTGGCGACATCGCCCAAGCCCACGGCCGAACTGGCGTTCGTCAGTGACAGCGATGATCCGGTGCTGGCCGCCTGGCAGTATGGACTCGGCCGCGCCGTCGCCTGGACGCCTGACCTTGCCGGCCGCTGGACGGGAAGCTGGGCCGGCTGGAGCGGCTTCGCCCGCCTGCTCGCCAATGCCGTCCAGTGGACGATGCCGACCGTCACTCCCGACGCGGCGACCATCACCACCGCGGCCGATGGCGGCATCGGGCGGATCAGCTATGAACTGGCCGAGCTGCCGGGAGACGGCACGGCAGTCACGGCGACCGTCGTCCGGCCGGATCTGACGACCATGACCGTGCAGCTGGCCGCCGTCGCTCCGGGGCGCTATGAGGCCGCCTTCCCCGGTGACGACCCGGGTGTCTACCTCATCACTGTCGAGCAGAGCGAGAACGGCGTCAGCAGCGGCCAGACCTCGGCCGGGTTGGTCGTTCCCTACTCGCCCGAGTACCTGCCCGCGGCCGGCGTCGACAACCTGCTGCCAGCCATCGCTGCCGCAGCCGGCGGCAAGGTCATCAGCGAACCGGCCGAGGCATTCGCCGACCACGCGCCGCCGGTGCGGGCGCGGTTGCCGCTCTGGCCGGGGCTGCTCACACTGGCAGCCATTCTGCTGCCGCTCGATATCGCCAGCCGGCGCCTGTTCTTCTCGGCCGGCGACTTGCGCGAGTTGCTGCAGCGCGTCACCGGCGGCCTGGCACGGCGCGAGCGCCCTGCAGCCGCGGCGGCGATGAGTGGGCTGACCCAGCTCCAGAGCGAGCGGCGTCGATCGCGGCAGCGACTGGTCGACCGCGTCGTCCTGAGGCCGCCCGACGAGCCGTCGGCTGAGCCGCCGGACCCGACACGGCCGCCGTCCGCCCCCTCCCCGGCGGCGACAACCGCCGCACCGCAGTCGCCGCGCCCGTCCGCCAAGGGCGACCGACCCAAGGACGCAGGGGACTACGCGGAACGCCTGCTGGCGGCCAAACGCCGCACCCGTCGCTAGACAGAGCCCGCAGCCGGAACGGTTACCACTTTCCGGCTGCGGGCATAATATACCGTGAACCTGCCGCACGAATGGCAGGACCCGACGGGTGAGGGAGGGATGGCTGTGCAGCCAAGGACCGCCGCTCAGAGCGGCAGGGCAGCAACGAACAACCGGGCGGCGCCGCGCAGCGTCCGCTGCCTGATTTGCGGCCGCGCGGTCAGCGACGGCCTGCGCATCCGCGGCGAAACGATCTGCCGTCAGTGCGAGGCAAGACTGGTCAGCGCCAGGGTCGACTCGCCCAGCTACGAGCACTATCTCCGGCGCCTCCGGCGCCTCTGGCCCGAGTCGCCGGTCGACGAATGACAGACTGACGCGAGCGCCCGGTTCCATCGCCGGTCAGCCACCGGTCGCGGAACGGGCGCCTGCTCGTAGGAAAGGAATCACCGGCGCGGGTGTCGAACCGATAGTCAGGCCAGTTGCATCAGCGCAGGTGATCACAGTGTCTGAACGCAAGCTGGGACAGGAGCGGGCGCCGCTCTGGGAGGCTCTGGCGAATCACGCCGCCGGCCGGCGCGCCCGCTTTCACGTACCCGCTCACGGCGGCCGCTTTCCCGCTCTCAAGCAACTGCTCGGGCCGGGGGCCAGGTTCGACCTGACGGAACTGGAAGGCCTCGACGACCTGCACGCGCCGGCGGGACCGATCAGCGAGGCCGAGCAACTGGCAGCCGTCAGCCTCGGCGCCGATGAGGCGCACTTTCTCGTTGGCGGCACATCGGCCGGCATCGAAGCGCTGCTGCTCGCTGTCGCCCGCCCGGGAGCCAGGGTGCTGATCGGCCGCGACGCCCACCGCTCGGTGGTCGCCGGGCTCATCCTGGCGGGCGCTGATCCTGTCTTCATGCTGCCGCGCATCGACGCCAGCGGTCGCTCGCTCGGTGTGCCCGCAGAGGAGGTCGCGGCGGCGCTGGCGGCCAATCCCGATGCCGTCGCCTGCCAGCTGACCAATCCCAACTATTTCGGCGTCGAGCGCGACTACACCCGGATCCTTGCCTCTGCTGCAATCCCCGTGTTGGTCGATGAGGCGCACGGGGTCGATCGCTATTACTCCGGCCCTGGTGCTGGCGGCGCCCTGGCCGGCGGCGCCGGCGGCGTCGCCCTGAGCATGCACAAGAGCGGTCTGTCGCTGACCCAGAGTGCCATCGTCGCCGTGCGCGGACCGGCGGTCAACCGTGGCAGACTGAGGGCCGCGCTCCGCCTGATCCAGTCTTCAAGCCCGTCCTATCTGCTCATGGCCAGCCTCGACCTGGCCCGGCGCGAACTCGCCATCCGCGGAGCGGAGCTGATCGCCGCGGCCCGCGACCGACGGCAGCGGCTGGCCGAGCGCGTGGCTGGCATTCCCGGCCTGGCGGTCTGGACGCCGCAGGGCTGCGGCATCCGCGCCGACCACCCGCTGCGGTTGCTGATCGACGTCGCCCGGTTGGGCATCAGCGGCTGGCGGGCGGCAGAGTTCCTCGGCGCCCGCGGCATCGATTGCGAGCTGGCTGACTTCACCGGCGTGCTGTTGGCTCTTGACTGCTTCGGCAGTGAGACGGCTGACCGGCGCCTGCTTGCGGCCCTGCGCGAACTGGCCCGTGCGCACCGGGAGAACGGGCGGTCGCCGGCGGCGCGCCACCACTTGCCGGCGCTGCCGGTCGCCCCGCACAGCCGGGCGCTGACCCCGCGCGAAGCGTTCTTCGCAGGCAGCGAGTACGTGCCGCTCAATGAGGCCGCCGGACGCATCGCCGCCGACGCTGTCTGCCCCTATCCCCCCGGCGTCCCTCTGCTCGTCCCGGGTGAAGTCGTGACGACCGAAGACCAGACTGTTGTCTCGGCCATCTTGCGGGCCGGCGGCAGAGTCCAGGGACTCGACGCGGCCGACCGCATCGCAGGGAGAATGAGTTCGTGGTGAGGCGGCGATGGCTGGAACGCAGCCGCTTCCTGGAGCTTGTCGGCGCCGCCAACCTCATCCCGGGGCCGACGTCGACCGAGCTGGCGATTTATATCGGCTATATCCGCGCCGGCTGGCCTGGCCTGGTGCTGGCCGGGGCGTGCTTCATCCTGCCGGCGATGCTGATTGTTCTCGCCTTCGCCAATGTTTATACGCAATACGGCAAGCTGCCACAGGTCGCGGCGGTGCTGTACGGGATAAAGCCGGTGATAATCGCCGTCATCGCCCAGGCGG
>JBLNDB010000035.1:0-19674 GCA_050261235.1 Chloroflexota bacterium | reverse complement strand
GCTTTCGGCCTCTGTTTCCATGGGCCAAGGCGGCCGGACCGATCTTCTTGTACTCCCCCTTCAGCCGCTTGACATGACGCACGCTCAACTTCAGCAGACCAGCGGCCTGCACAGCTGTGATTTCATTGCGTGCTGCGCGCTCAATGACGTCGAGTCGTCGCGCTTCCTTCGAACTCAAGAAAATGTCTCCTCTCATGGTGACATTTTCTCAGTCTCGTTACAGGGTGACAATATCACAGTCCGGTGACAGGCCTTGGGCGACAGGCTTGACAGGGTGGCAGCGATAGGGCACTCTTAGAGTGAGAATTGTCACTCTGGGAGATGAGCACATGGTGGCCAGCTATCTGCAGTTGATCAGCCTTGCCACGTCGATCATCCAGAACGGGCAGCTGTGCATCAACAGCGCGCTGCGCGACCGTCAGCTCGGCAGCGCCGAGGCCAACGTGCTGATGTTCCTCTACACCCACGGCGACGGGGTGAAGCAGGACGACATCGTCGCCGGTGTCGAGGTCAGCAAACCCGCGATTTCGCGGACGATTGCCTCGCTCCAGCGCAAGGGCTACATCACCCGCAGCCAGGACGAGCGGGACCACCGCGCGTACATCGTCAAGCTCAGCGACCGGGCCCTGCGGGAGAAAGACTTCATCCAACAGCAGTATGCGGAACTGGTCACCGTCGCGGCCGGGTCGATCCCGGAAGCGCAGATCGCGGATTTCCTCGCCCTGTTCCAGCAAGTCGCGGACAACCTCGAGCAGTATCGCAGGCACAAGCTGTCTGAGTGAGGATTGACAGACCGCGATCTCTGGTCTAGAATGGCGATGGTTCCAGACGCAGGTACAAGGGGTGCATGTCCCGGTGCTCAAGCTCATTACCAACGCCACGGTCAGCAACTGAGCCCACCCGTCCTCTGAGACGCGTCTCCCGGAGTCGGCACAGCGACGCCGGTGAATTCCGCTACTCCGAGCCACGGGTGAGAGCCCGTGGCTTTTCCATGCCTTTCTTCGGCCACGGGCAGTTGCGCCCGTGGCCTTTCTTTGTCCATCTGTCGTTGTGGATGAAGGAGGAATCGGAGCATGTCATCACGTTCACCATTGCCCCACTTTCCGTGGGCATTGAAGATAGCCTTCCAGGCCGGGCCGGTCGAGACAGTCATCCGCATCGCCGGCCTGGCGACCCGTCGCATCGGTCCGGCGGTATCGCTGGTCGCCCTGCAGCGGGTGATCCAGGCGGTGAGCAGCGCCGCGGATCGCGAAACGCTCGTCAGGTCGCTGCTGTTCCTTGCGCTCACGCTGGCCGTCACCGAGATCGGCACGTCGGCCGCCAAGAACTTCGATACCCGGCTCGAGGAAAAGATGGGGCCATACGTTCAGCGGCTGGTGCTGGCCAAGGCGGCTCAGCTGTCAGTGCCGCAGTTCGACTCGCCGGAGACGTTCGACCTGATCGACCGGGCGACGCGCAACGGCGGGGGGTGCGCGGTCGGTCTGATGGGAGACACGTTATTCACGTTCGCCTCGATCGTCGGCACGCTGTCCGGGCTGGTGGTGCTGGCACGGGTGTCGCCGCTCGTCGCCGTTGCCGCCGGCCTGGCTGCCCTGCCGCCGGCGCTGGCCGGCGTCAGGCAGGGACAGCGATTGGATGACGTCGATCGCACGATGACGCCGGAGCGCAGGTTTGCCGACTATCTCGGCGCTCTGCTCACCGCCCGCGAGCCGGCGGCGGAATTGCGCGCTTACGACTTGGCTGACCACTTCACGGCCCGCTGGCGCGCCTCGTTCGCGCGGCTCCGCAGAGTGCTCCTGGCGGTGCGGCGGCGCGGCACGCGGCTCAGCTGGCTCAGTACGGCCATCAGCGCCGCTCTGTTCGCGGCAGCCCTGGCCGCGGTCGTCGACCTTGCACTGGCCGGGCTGGTCAGCGCCGCCGAGGTCGTGGTCTTGATCGGCGGGGTGCGCCTCGTCCAGGCCGGGATGGCGCAGACCGCGGCGGACTTCGTCTACATCTGGCAGTTTGGCCTGCCGGCGGCGGACCTGAGGCGCTTCCTCGCTCTGCCGGTGACTGTTGCCGGCGGCACGCAGCCGTTCCCGGACAGCCTGGACGGGCCGATCCGCTTTGAGGACGTGTCGTTCACCTACCCCGGCTCGGCGCGGCCGGTGCTCGACCGGATATCATTCACCATATGGCCTGGCGAGACTGTCGCGCTCGTCGGCGTGAACGGCGCTGGCAAGAGCACGCTGGTCAAGCTGCTGCTCGGCCTCTATCGCCCGGATTGCGGGCGGATCACCTACGCCGGCCGAGACGTCGGCGAATTCGCTCCGGCGTCGTTTCACCGCAGCGTCGCCTGCGTCTTCCAGGACTTCACCCGCTACGAGTTGCCGCTGGCCGACAATGTCGCCCTCGGCCGTCCACAGGCCGACGCGGCCGCCGTCGCGGCGGCGTGTTCGGCCGCGGGGCTGGCGGAGCTGATTGCCGCGTTGCCGGACCGTGAGCGGACAATGCTGGGCCGCCGGTTCAGCGGCGGTGTCGACCTGTCCGGCGGCCAGTGGCAACGGGTGGCGCTAGCGCGGGCGTTTGTCCGCGATGCCCAGTTGCTCGTCCTCGATGAGCCGACGGCGGCGCTCGACCCGCGGGCCGAGCTTGAGGTGTTCGGCAAGTTCGCCGAACTGACGCGGGGACGAACCGCCCTGCTGATCTCCCATCGCCTCGGGACGGCACGGCTGGCTGATCGGATCCTCGTCTTGGCCGACGGCCGGATCTGCGAGTCGGGCAGCCACGACGAGTTGATGGCGGCCGGTGGCCACTACGCCGAGCTGTTCAGACTGCAGGCGAACTGGTATCAGGATGACCCGGTCGACTGGCCGCTCAGCGCCGGGACGGAGGTGGCGAAGTGATGAGACAGTGGAGGGACTGGCGCCGCTTCCTGACCGCCGCGCACCGGGCCAGCCCGCTGGCAGCGGTGGCCATGGTGGTCACCGCGATAGCGCTTGGGCTGCAGCCTGCGGCTGAGTTTTGGGCGGTGCAGGGACTTGTCAACGCGCTGCTGCAGCGTCATGGGGCTGGCGGCGCCGGCGCCTGGCCGGCCGTGCTCCCGTGGCTCCTGGGGCTGGTCGGGGCGGTGGTCACCGGCGAGATAGTGAGGGGCGCCCAGCCGCTCATCAGCGAGCGGCTCAGGCTGGACACCGAATTCGCGCTCGAACGGCGTCTGCTGGAACGGGCGGGCAAGAGCCCACTCCTGACCATGGAGACACCTGAGTTCCATGACCGCCTGACGCGGGCGCGCGACGGGCTGAAGCGCTACGCCCGGGAGGTGCTCGTCGATTCGGCGGCGGCGATCCGTAACCTGACCCTGCTGGGCGGCGTCCTGGCGGTGTTGGCAGCGGCTCATCCGGCGGCGGTGGCGATCATCTTGGCCGGCGTGGTACCGGGATGGCACATGCGGCGCTGGATGAGCGCCAACCTGACGCGACTCTGGCGCGAGCAGACCGAGGACAGCCGGAAAGCACAGTACATCGCCGGTCTGCTCACCGAGCGCCGTCCGGCACAGGAAATCCGCCTTTACGACCTCGGCGCCGAACTGATCCGCCGCTGGGAGCGGCATGCCCTGGCGCCAATGGCGTCGCGGCTGGCAGTGATCAAGAAGGCCGGCGCCCTTGACGGGGCCGCCGGCGTGCTTGGCGCGGTATCCTATTGCGGGGCGGTCGCGCTGCTGGCCGTGGCGACACTGGCCGGGCGGTTGACCGCGGGCGGGTTCGCTGCCTCTGTCCGCGTCACGCAGGAGTTCCAGGGGGCGATGTACGAGCTGATCTGGAGCTTCAGTCGGCTGCAGCGAACGACCGCGTTCACGGTCGACCTCTGGGCGTTGCTGGATGATGACCTGCCGCGGCTCGCCGCCGGCGAGATCCCGCCTCCGGGCGCCACGGTGGACGGCGCAGGCGACAGGGTCAAGGCGTGCGCGGTCAGGCTGGACAGCGTGACGTTCACCTACCCCGGAGCGACGCAAGCTGCCCTGGCCGAGGTGAGCTTCAACGTCGCGCCCGGCGAACTGGTCGCGATCGTCGGCGAGAACGGCGCCGGCAAGACGACCCTGACCAAGCTGCTGCTGGGCCTGTACCGGCCGACGGGCGGGCGGATCAGCATCGATGGCGACGATCCGTACGCGGCGGGCTCGCGCCTGCGGGCGCGGATGGCGCCGGTGTTCCAGAACTACCTCCGGTACGCCGTGACGGCAGGTGAGAACATCGGGCTGGGCTGGCTGCCTGGGATCGCCAACCAAGTGCGGATCCGCGCTGCGGCCGCGGCGTCGGGCGCCGATGCCGTCATCGACGGGCTGACGCAGGGGTACGACACACTGCTCGGCAAGGAGTGGCAGGATGGCACGGACCTGTCGGGCGGACAGTGGCAGAAGCTCGCCGTCGCGCGGGCCTACATGCGCGATGCCGGACTGCTCATCCTGGACGAGCCGACTGCGGCGCTCGACCCGCTGGCGGAGCTTGAGGTGTTCCGGCAGTTCCGGCAGCTGATCGCCGGACGCACTGGCGTCCTGATCTCGCACCGCCTTGGCGCGGCCCGGCTGGCCGACTGGATCGTCGTCTTGAAGGACGGCAGGGTGGTCGAGACGGGAACGCACGACGAGTTGATGACCCGCGCCGGCGAGTACGCGGCGCTGTTCCAGGCGCAGGCGGAGTGGTACCGCTAGCGGTCAGCGCGACAGCTCTCGCCAGAACGGCAACCGCCGCAGCAGCGGCATGACGAAACCCTCAAGGACAACTCCCCAGAGAAACGAGTAGACGAGCGCGAACCCGGCCACCAAGGCGGCGATGAGCCAGCGGCTGCCGAGCGGGACGATGCGGCTGAACACCGGCGCACCGATGATTGCGCCAAGCGCAGCGAGGCCCGCCGTCTCGGCGGCGGTCGCGGTCAGCAGCCGCGCGGCCGGCCGCCAGCCGCAGTGACCGGTCCAGCCAAGGGCCAGGCCGACCGGCGCGGTGAGGAGAACCAGCAACAGCGCCCCGCCCGGGCGCAAGGCCACCAGGACGGCGGCCGCCGCGGCGATGCCGATCAGGCCATCGCCGGGCGCGCCGCGCGTGAGAACGAAGATCGGCAACGTGCTGAAGGCGCTCAGCGCGAGACCAAGCCCAGGCAGCACGGTCGGGGCGATCTGGAGCGCAATCGTCAGTCCGGTCAGCATGCCGATGCGCGCCGCCCGGCGGGCCGATGGCGCGGCTTGCCTGCGGGGGGTCATGACCACGGCCCCCGCAGGTAGCGCGCGCGGATCGCGCGCATGACGCCGGCCGCCTCAGCGCCGGACCGGATCCGCGGCGGCTCGAGCCCGAACCTGGCCGCCGTGAGGGCAAGCACGGTCCGCTGCAAGTCGCTGGGCGCCCGGCCGTCAGCCGTGGAGGCAGTTCGCAGGACTCGCCCTGGCTGGGGAATGAGCGGCCGGTCAGTTCGTGGTCTGGACAGCGTCAGGGCCCCGCCGAGGTCGGCGGCGGCCGCGTCGCGGGCGGTCAGGTCAGGCAGGCCGAACCGCCGGGTGACGGTCTTGATGATCGACGTGTGGTCGAGCGGCCGGTCGGCGCGGAACACAGTGCCCGGCTCGATGTATGGCGAGACGAGGACTGTCGGCACGCGCAGACCGAGCCGGTCGAAGCGGAAACCGAACTGTCCGGGCGGCGCCGCCGGGCTTGGCGGGACTGCGGCCGGCGGCGGGACGTGGTCGTAGCAACCGCCGTGCTCGTCATAGGTGATGATGAGCAGCGTCCGCGGCCAGGCGGGGCCGCTGCTGACCGCCCGATAGACATCGAGGATCAACTGCTCGCCGGGGATGACGCTGTATGGCGGGTGCTGGTCGTTGTGGTCGAACAGCATCCGCGGTTCGATGAAGGCGAAGCTCGGCAGCGTTCCGGCGGCGGCATCGCGGTAGAACCGCTCCATCGGCGAGAAGTTGCTGAACAGCCGCCCGCGCAGGCTCGGCAGCATCAGCCAGGCGAGCGGCAGGACGGTCGCCGGGTCGAAGTAGATCCGCCATGAGAGGCCCGGGCTGCCGGCCGCGTCGATCAGGTTGCAGACGGTCGGCGCGGTGTTGGCGAGCCAGTTGGTATAGGGTTCGTTGTCGACGATCCCGGACGACGTCGCCGCCAGGACAAACGAGCGGTTGGCCAGCGTCTGCGTCGGCACCGAGCAGAAGTAGCGGTCGCAGACGGCGTATTGGTTGGCCAGCGCGCTGAGCACCGGCAGCCGGGCCGGCGTGAAGCAGGCCATGATCTGCGCCAGGTGAGCATAGTCGGTCGGCTCGCGCTCGCACTTGAGCTTGTGGTACCAGTCAGTCACGAAGCCGGTCAACGGCGGCGGGTCGGGCGCGGCGTCACTCAGGTTGTAGGGATGGCGGAACGGCGGACACGGGTTGTCTGGCGGCAGCAGCGTGTTCCACAGCTGCAGGTTGGTGTGGGCGTAGCCCTCGCCTGGGTCGGGCGACGGGACAGTCGGCGACGCCGCGCGGTGGACGGCAATCTCGCGCCGTCCGCCGGTCTGGGCAGCGAGCGGAATCGGGTTGCGCAGGTCCTTGCCGGATACACCGTCGAACGGCTGCCCGCGCGGGACGCGGTCGTACGGCGGCGGATTGCCGGGATCGTAGAGCCAGCCGAGCATGTGGTCGAAGGAGCGGTTCTCGAGCATCAGGACGATGATGTGGTCGATGCGGTCGATCATGACCACGGCCCCCGCAAGTAGCGCCGGCGGATCTCGCGCAGGATGTCGTTGGCTTCGGCGCTGGTCTTGACGTCGGGCAGGTGCAGGCCGATG
The DNA here is from genome assembly GCA_050261235.1 of Chloroflexota bacterium. GTDB lineage: Bacteria > Bacillota > Sulfobacillia > JBFLWA01 > JBLNDB01 > JBLNDB01. The sequence continues at coordinate 12,879 of JBLNDB010000035.1, read as the reverse complement.
TGGGCCGCGACGAGCTTGAGCAGCGTCTGCTGCTGCGGGGTGACCGCCCGGCCGTTGAGGGCCGAAGACGACCGCATCTCCGGCTCCGGCTCGGGGATGACCGGCCGGTCGCTGCGCGGGTGGGACAGGGTCAGGGCGTCGCCGAAATCGGCCGCGGCGGCGTCGCGCGCCGTCAGACTGGGCAAGCCGAACCGCTTCGTTACTGTCTTGATGATCGACGTGTGGTCAAGTGGCCGGTCGGCTCGGAACACGGTGCCGGCCCTGATGTACGGCGAGATCAGTACTGCCGGAACGCGCAGGCCGAGGCGATCGAAGCGGAAGCCATACTGCCCCGGCGGCGCGGCGGGGTCGGGCGGCACGGCGGCAGGCGGCGGCACGTGGTCGTAACAGCCGCCGTGAACGTCGTAGGTGATGATGAACAGCGTCTTCGTCCAGCCAGGACCGGCGGCGAGCGCCTGGTAGACGTCGCGGATCAGCCGCTCGCCGGGAATGACGCTGAATGGCGGGTGCTGGTCATTGTGGTTGAACAGCATCCGCGGCTCGATGAAGCTGAAGCTCGGCAGCGTGCCGGCGGCGGCATCTCGGTAGAACCGGTCCATCAGTGAGAAGTTGGCGGGCAGGTAGCCGCGCAGGCTGGGAAGCACGATCCAGGCCAGGGGCAGGATCGTCGCCGGGTCGAAGTAGATGCGCCAGGTGAGCCCAGGCCGGCGCGCCGCGTCGATCAGGTGGCAGACCGTCGGCGCGTTGTTGCTGAGCCAGTTGGTGTACGGCTCGTTGTCGACGATGCCGGACGAGGTGGCCGCGAAGGCGAACGAGCGATTGGCCATCGTCTGCGTCGGCACCGAGCTGAAGTAGCGGTCGCAGACCGCGTATTGGTTGGCCAGCGTGCTCAGGACCGGCAGCATCTTCGGGGTGTAGCAGGCCATGATCTGGGCGAGGTCGGCGGTGGTAGTGCGCGCGTTGTCGCAGCGCAGCTTGTAGTACCAATCGGTGACGAAGCCGGTCATCGGCGGCGCCACGGTTGCGGGTTTCTCCCCGCTTGAGGCCGACGGCGAACCAGCGGCATCGGGCAGGTTGTAGGGCGGGTGGAACGGCGGGCAGGTGGCGCCGGGCGGCAGGATGGTGTTCCAGAGCTCGAGGTTTGTGTGGGCGTACCCCTCGCCCGGCATCAGCGACGGCGTCGTCGGCGAGGTCGCCTTGCGGACCGCGATCCACTTCTGCCAGCCGGTCTGGGCCTCGGGCGGAATCGGGTTGCTGAGCTGCTTGCCTGAGACACCATCGAACGGTTGCTTGCGCGGCACGCGGTCGAACGGCGGCGCGTTGCCGGGATCGTAGAGCCAGCCGAGCATGTTGTCGAACGAACGGTTCTCCAGCATCAGGACGACGATGTGGTCGACCTGAGCCAGCTGGTTGCCGGTCTTCTTCGGGCACATATGAGCAGACCCCCTGCACCGTTCTATGCGGCGCAGGGGGCGAAGGATTCCACGGTCACGGCGTCGCGAGGCCGTAATCGATGGCGTAGACTTTCAGCTTCTCAAGCAGGTAGATGGCGACTTTGTTGGGTGTACACTCACCCTTTGACTTGTGGTGGAACTCCAGCGCCACGGTGTGGCCCTCGTGGCGCAGGGCGGCGTCCGTCCTGAGCCCCCGTGGCGTCAGCCGCTCCTCGTAGGTCACCTCGCCGAGCTTGAGGCCGGCGTCGAGGGCGAGCGTGACGATGGCGCGGTTGATCTCGAGATGACGGGTTTCCGACAGGTCGCGGACGCGCTGATAGGCGGCCAGCGTGGCGAGCGTCGGGCGGGCGCCACTCGGCGCGACGCCGTCGCCCTGGCCGGTGAAGTAGCGGTAGAATTCGGTCGCCATCAGGGACTTGACCGCGCCCGAGCGCGTCCGACCGGAACGGGCCACCAACGGCTTGATGCCATCGCCGCCGTGGAGACCGGCGGCGGCGACAACCGCAGTCGGCGTCAGCGAGACGAGTTGGGCCTGGAATTGGCCGATGACAAACGGCAGCGAGTAGCGCTCATCCCGACGCTTCAGCCACCACTCCGCCGCGTTCGACTCGCGGGTCTCCTGGAGCAGGCGCGCGCCCTCGATGTAGTACGAGTTGGCGCGCCGCAACTGGCTGCAGACCTGCTGGATCGGACCGTCGGAGGAGAGCGCGATGACCAGCGTCGGGAACTTGATGTCGTTGTCCGGCAGCTCCGTGCGCTCGGCCACCAGGCGCTGGACGCTGTCGAGAAAAGCGCCGATGCTGGCCGCCTGGCTGGCGAGCTGATCGACCTCGCCCCAGGTCACCGCTGCGTCGGCGAGATCCCAGGCCATGACGTTGAGCATCCGCTCGAGGACCATGTGGTAGTCGCGTTGCTGCACACCGGTAACGCGGATGATCGGGTCGCCGGTCAGCGCGCTGTGGCCGCCGCACTGAACCAGCAGGTCGGCGGCGCGCTTGGCGAACGCCTCATCCGTTACGGGCCAGATCAGCAGTAGATCCGGACGAGTCCGGAGCAAGCCGTTGATCTGCGTCAGCAGGCGCTTGAAGGCGACATCATCGAGCTCCGGCATCTCGCGCCGGTCGATGGCGACGATCTGGATGCGGCTGTCCGGCTTGCGGCGGAAGTTGGCCGAGATGTAGGCCGGAATCTGGTCGTGCGGCAGCTCCCACGGCGGCGGCAGGAACACCGGCTGGGCGTAGTCGTCGGGCAGGAAGACACGCAGGCTGGCGCAGATCGTCGTCTTGCCCGACCCGGACTCACCGTAGAGAAACACCAGCTTGCCCTGGCGCGCCGTCCTGACCTTGACGGCCAGGCGCTTGAACAGGTCGATGTCGCTGTCTGTGCGGATGAGCACCGTCGGCCAGCGACTGTCGCCGAACGCCTCCTGCAGCGGCTCGAAACGGCTCGGGATGGACATCTGGGGCACAGGCAAAAGCCTCCTTACCACAACCCCGGCCGCATGCGCGGGTTATCGCCCCGCGTCACCATGCCCGGGCTGTGTGTGCTTTTCCCTCTGCCCCAGTCTTGCCTGAGCAATCTTTGACGCCGGAGCGGGGATTCCTTCAGTCGACCGGCCCGCTATCCTTGTCGTCCGCCGGTTGCGGCCGCCTCGCTGGCGGCAGTGGCGAGCAGGCCGTGCCGCTGCGCCAGTTCCGCGAAGTGCGACAGGCCAGACGGCCCCCTCACGGCCAGCAGCGCCAGCGTCGCCATGGCGTCGTCGGCGGCGCGGTGCACTTCCTGATCGCAGATGCCATAGGCCTGGATCAGCGTGTCGAGCTTCCTGTTCGGCAGGCCCTTGGCCAGCCAGTCGATGCCGTGACAGGAGCAGAGCCACCGCTTGCCTGCGGCCGACGGATACAGCCTGGTGACGAACCCGTAGTCGAAGCTGGCGTTGTGGGCGATCACGAACTCGGCCCGGTCGAGCATCGCCTCGACGCGGCCATCGACTAGGGACTTGCCCCTGACCATCTCCGGGGTGATGCCGTGGATGGCGATCACGTCGGCCGGAATCGACCTCCCCGGCTCGCGGAGCGACGAGTACTCGTCAACGATACCCATCACGTCGCCGGTGGCGCGGTCGAAGGCGAACAAGAGCAGCGCCAGTTCGACGATTTCGTGGTAGAGACAGCTGAGGCCGGTCGTCTCGACGTCAACGATGGCGCCGATGCCCCAGCCTGCCGGCATGTCTCCTGCTGGAACGCGTGGAACTGGAATCCGCTTGCCCGAACCGGCCATGAACGGCGTCCTCCCCCGGACGGATCCGACTTGATACTCCAAGGGTTGGACGCCGAGCCGGGGGATACCTGCCGGCGGCGCACAGACAGACGCAGACCCCCTCACCACCGGATGAGGGGGCCTGTCCGCTTGCCGGAGTCGCGGGGGTCAAGCGTCCGTCCAATCGTCGCGTAGGTGCAGACCGATGACGTGCGACACCGGGAACGAGAAGATCATCCCCGTCCCGGGCTCGAGCAGCCGCTCAGCCGCAGCGATGGCGTCGACGATTCGCTTGACCTTGTCTTTCTCAGCCAGGATCAGCACTGCTTCCTTGGTCGCCTCCCTTCAGGACGACGATTTGAAAGAACAGCAGCAGGAGCGCGACCGGGGCAAAGCGGCAAAGGTGGCAGGAACCGGGCCGCCCGGGGATGAATGCCTCACCCGAGAGCGCGGGCGCGGCAACGCCCGCAGCCAAGGAGCTGAAGCGCGTGAACATCACCTATCATGGCACCGCCAAGCGTTATCTCGAGAGCCTTGATCCACTGAAGCCGTATCTGCCGGCGGCGTTCGCCGCGGACGGGTTCATCCATTGCACCGACGGGCGCCAGGCGGTGTCGATCATCCTGACGATCAACTACCGTGAGGATCCGGAGCCGTACGTCTACCTCTGCATTGACAAGGACCGGGTGACTTCGGAGGTCCGCTACGACGACCCGGCGCGCATCTACCCGCACATCTACGGGCCGCTCAACCGCGATGCGATCATCGCCGTGCTGCCGGCCGCGCGGGCAGAGGACGGCACGTTCCTGATGCCCGCCGAGTTGTCCGAACCCGCGACGCCCCAGCCGGCGCCGCACGTCGACCCGCGCGCCGCGGCCACCGCCATCGCGGAGACGGTGACCCTGACCGGCCCCCGCGTGACGCTGCGCGTCGGCCGCGCCGAAGACGCTGAGAGCATCTTCCGCCATGCCAATCACCCGGTGATCGCCGCCATGACGGGCATGCCCCACCCCTACCCCGGCGTCGAGGGCGCGCTGCACTGGATCGAATCGACCTGGACGCGCCTGGCGGCGGGCGCCGAGCTGCACCTGGCGATCACCCTGAGCGGCGAGGACGAGGCGATCGGCTACATTGGCCTGAACAGCATCAACCGGACCCACAAGTCGGCCGAACTGGGCTACTGGATCGCTGAGCCGTACTGGGGCCGTGGCTTGGTGACCGAGGCAGCGCGGCTGCTCGTCGACCACGGCTTCCGCGAACTGGGCCTGAACCGCATCTACGCCCGCTGCCGCGATGACAACCGACGGTCGTACCGGGTGATGGAGAAACTCGGCATGAAGCTCGAGGGCGTGATGCGGCAGGAAGCGTTCCGCGACGGGCAGTTCCTCGACCAGCGCCATTACGCCATCCTCCGGCAGGAATGGCCGGGCATCTGAGATATTGTGCCAGACAATCCTGGAGGTGCGGTCATGGACGTGAACAGCAAGGAGTTCTGGGCCCCGCTCGAGAGGCTGATCCGCTACAAGATGGCGACTCACTCAATCCCCGGCCTGGCCGTCGCCTTCGCGCGCGACGGCGAAGTGGTCTACAGCAGAGGCTTCGGTTACGCGGACCTCGATGCCGGCCGGGCGGTCGCGCCGGAGACGATCTTCGGCGTCGCGTCGGTCACCAAGTCCTTCACCTGCCTGGCGGTCATGCAATTGGCCGACGCCGGCAAGCTGTCGCCGGAGGACCCGGTGGTGAAGCACCTGCCCGAGTTTCGCCTGCCCGATGAGCGCGCCACCAGGGCCGCGACCATCTCACACCTGATGTCGCACACCGCCGGCCTGCCGCCGCTGCCGGTGCTCGAGTGGGCGATCGAGCCGAGCCACGCGGGCGACCCGCTGGCCAGCGAGTACACGCCGGTCGGCGAGGTGGCGCAGGCGCACAAGCCGATCAACACGGTCGAAGATGTCCTGGCCTATCTGGCCGAGGGCGAGTACACGCTGACCGGCCAGCCGGGCGAGGTCATGAGCTACTCCAACGACAGCTACGGCCTGCTCGGTCTGATCATCGAGCGAGTCAGCGGCGAGCCCTACGCCAAGTACATGCGCGACCACATCTTCACGCCGCTCGGCATGACGCGGACGACGTTCGACATCGACGAGGCCAAGCGGCTCGGCGACGTGACCGAACTGTACGCCCGCGACAAGCACGATGTCATCCGCCACTCGCCGAAGTGGAGCGACTTCCCGGCGCTGATGGCATGCGGCCAGCTCCGCTCGACGGTGCTCGACCTGCTCAAGTACGGGAACATGTACGTCTCGGGCGGGCAGGCGAATGGCCGGACGCTGCTGTCACCGACTGGTGTCGAGGAGATGCTGAAGCCGCGCGTCCAGACCGGACGCGACCGCTGGTACGCCTACGGCATGAACGTCCACCCGGACTATCACGGCGTTCGGCTGGTCGGCCACAGCGGCGGTCTCAAGGGCGTCTCGTCGTACTACGGTTACTGCCCCGAGCAGCGCCTCGTCGGCGCCGTCACGGTCAACCTCGGCGGTGTGCCCGCATCGCACATCTGGATGGGCGGCATGAACCTGCTGCTCGGCCGGCCGGTCGACGAGCCGTGGGCTGTCGAGCCGGAGTATCAGGCGACGCACGCGGAACTGGAGCGGTTCGTCGGCGTCTATCCGTCCGGCGAGGGCGACATTACGACCATCGCCTGGAGCGGCGACAAGCTGACCGTGACCTACAGCGACGGGCGACCGTTCGTCCTGCGCGCGAGCGGCCCGGATACGGTGGTCTACCAGCACCGCGATGACGAGACGGTGATCCGCCTGGTGTCCGACGAGAATGGCGTGCCATATGCCATCCGCGACGGGTCGCGCTTCATCAGGAAGGCGAAGCAATGACTTGGTCAGTGCCGACGACGAACGGCTGGGGCGTGTCGCTGGTCGCCCTGCTGATCGCGAACGCGGTCTGGCACTGAGCGGCGGCGCTACAAAAGCCCCCGGTGGCCATCGGCGATGGCTGCCGGGGGCTTGTCTGCTCTCGGGGATCCTGTCACTCGTGGAGGCCGCGGTCGAGGGACGCCGCGGCAGCATCGTCGGCGACCCCGGCGAGGAGCGTCAACAGGTCAGCGGTTGAGGCGACGCGCCGCTCGATCGTCTGCCGCAGGAACTCGGTCATCAGATCGCGGCCGATCAATGCCTCAAGATCGGCGAGCAGGACCGGCCCCTTGGTGTAAAGGGCCGGGTGGGCCTGCTCGTGGGTGCGCGGCAGGCCGGCGATCGGCGGCACGCCTTCGCAGCGGGCCCGCATGGCGGCAAGGCGCTGAGCGAAAGCGTCGTCACCGAAGCACCGGCGAATGGCGGTGAGAGCCGAGAACTCGGCGAACGACTCGTTGAGCCAGTCCTCCCACGTGCTGGTCGGCGCCATCAGCCACCAGAGGTGGGCCATTTCGTGCGCCACCCAGCCGAAGCTGCGCACCGGGTCAGGCTTGCTGGCCGGGTCCGGGCGGGACATTACGACGAGGCCCGGCCGGACATAGGCGCCGCCGACGACCCGGGGGACGATGACCATGGTGGGCTTCGCCGCGAGGGCACCGGTCGCGCCGAGCCAGTCGCCGTACCAGTCGAGCGCCGCGCCGCAATCGTCGGCAAGGCGGGCGGCGTAGTCGAGGTCGGCAGTAGCGGCGCAGTAGACGGCCACCGGGCCGACGGCCGTCGGTCGCTCGGTCAGCCTGAGCTGGGGCGCCGCCATCAGCAGCATGTCGGTCTGCGGCGCGGCGGAAGTGATCAGCCAGCGGTCGGCGCGGCGTTCCGTCATCCCGAGACCGATCACATCATATGGCTCATCGATGGTCAGGGCGACGCGATAGGTGCCCGGCTCGTCGGTGCGGAACGGGTACCACGGGGCGTAGAGGCCAAGCTCCACCCAGTCGGCGGTCAGGCGGTTGACCTCCCACTTGCTGGCGATGCCGGGGTGGCCGGCGTAAGTGAAGCGCAGCCGGCAGACCTCGCCGGGGCTGTACCGGCGGCCAAGCCAGACGGTCACGGTAGCGCCGTCGGTGATGAACGGGCAGGCCGACTGGCCGTCGGCCCAGTCGGATCCGACAACGTCGTCACCGGTAACGGCAACGGGGCCAAGCGAGCGGTGGAGGATGAACTCAAGCTTCTCAGCGGCGGTCCGCACGAGGTAGGCGAGCGACACCTCGGCGCGCAGTTCGCCGGCGCGGGGCGAGAGCTGGAGCGAAACGTCGTAGTGACTGGCGTTGGCGGTCATGACCGAACCTCCATGAGGGCTTCGGGCCACCCAGCCAGCCGACGCCAGCGGTGACCTCTGGGAGAGACGATATCACCGCTAGGCTGATTGTGTCAACGCAGGTAAGAATGTGTCGAGTGGAAATCGAGCTTCAGCGGCGCAGGGAACTCGCTCAGGGCGGCGAAGGTCGCGCTGGGTGGCGGGAATGGAGGAGATGGCTCGGCGGCGTGGGCGTGGCCTGGTTGTCGATCGCGGCGGTGTTGGGGGTGGTGCTGATCCTGACGAGCCCGCTCGACACGCCGATGCACAATGGCATGCGAACGGCCGGGATCATCGCGTTGATAGGTTCGCTCGCGGGGATCCGGGCGCTCTGGCAGCGGATCAAGCGCGGCGGTGGTGAGAAGAGCGGCAATCAGGACTAGGGAGCGGCATCTGCCGCATCTGCCCGGCGAGCACTACCGGGCGGCCGCCCTCGCCGCCGCCCTCTACATCGCCGGCGGCATCCGGACGATGGAGCGCGCCTCACCCCGGGGAGCCAGCTTCGTGCGGTACTCGACCCGGATGGCCAGCACTGCTTCCGAGCCGAGCAGGCCGTGGCGCGACCGGTAGACAGCATAGGCCTTGCGGGCAGTGATGTCCACTGCGCCTCAGGAGAATCGCCACGACCTCGGCCATGGTTGCCACGGCACCTCGATTGACAGGGCCGCGGTCCGCCGAGATGTCCCTTTGGAACAGGAATTCGGTATTACCCGCGATGTCATCAGCAGGGATTACCGGGTGACTGTGGTATCATATATGGTGAGAGCTGTATCGATGGGAGGCATGGCTTGACCAAGCGAGACAAGGATTTCCTTCGTTTCGTCAGGAGTCCTCAGAGCTTCTCGTGGCCCGAAGTCATGACCCTACTTGTGAGGTGCGGGTTCACAGTCAGGAGACAGAAGCGCGCCAGCCACTGGAATGTCTACTACACAGGCCGTTCGGGCGTTCGAATGCTGCCGGTGCCCATCCACAACAACCGCCCAACGGCTCCGCAGTACTTCATGTTGCTTGCGCGGATGGTGGAGGATTGGCTTACTTCTAGTGAGGATGGTGATTCAAGGTGAGCCACCAAGAGCTTGTCGAGCAGTACGTCAAGCGACCGTACAGCGTGGTCCTGAATGCCCTGACCGAGGCAGATGGTGGCGGATGGCTGGCGGAGACTCGGGAGCTGCCCGGCTGCACAGCGGTCGGACAAACGCGCGAGGAAGCGCTCCGCAATCTGGAGGAGGCCAGACTTGCCTGGCTCGAGACGGCTGTCGAGGAAGGGTTCGTGATTCCCGACCCAAGACTGTCAAGCGAATACTCGGGCAAGCTCACTCTCCGCATTCCGAAATCGCTCCACGCGCTACTCGCCGGCTTGGCAGATGACGAAGGGGTAAGCCTGAACCAACTCATATGCGACCTCATCTCGCGGGGAGCAGGGTATGAGGTTGCCCGGCGGGAGGCCCCTCGCACTGGCGACTCCGGGATCACCATCTCGTGGGCGGGTGGAGAGTCCGTAACAATCCCCGAATCGCTCCTGATCCGCGGCGAGGGGTCGAAGCCAAGCGCAGTCGCAGGCGCGAGCGGCGTGATGGCAAAAGAACCGTCTGACCCGCATTCGTCATATGGGCGTCGGCACACGCGGCGCCAGCGAGCCAAGTAGGTCATCGATGGTTTGGGCGACCACCTGTACTTGGGAGGAGTCGTGCCTTCAGCGGCGGAGGCCACAAGGCCATCGATGGCCAGGGCAAGTACACTCTCTGCGGCAGCGGTTATGTCCTCGACAGGCGGGTCGTCGAAGTCGTCGGCAGGACACAGACGGGCGAGACGGTGAGATCAGAGCCAGTGGACGGCTTCTGGTTCATCGCCCTTGAAGGAAGGTCGATGCAGGATCAGTGGTCGGTCATCGAAGCCCTGGACGCCGAGAGGCATGTTCTCTATCAGATCAAGACGCCTCAATGACCCGAGCATAGAGCACGGGGCCGCGCGGAAGAACGCGCGACCCCGTTCCTTGTTATCTCGCCCCACGTTTGATGGCCATTCACTGGCCCGCCAGGCAGGGCTTTCCGTGCCTAGTACAGACAATTGAACAGGAACTTGTACGTCCCATGCGCCTGGGCGCGGAACTGCGTGCGGAAGCCGATCAGCACGACCTCGCCCTTCCCCACTCTGGCCGCGACCATGCAGGCCTTGTCGGCGATGCGGTCTTCGCCGATCAGCCAGCCGCTCTCGAGCAGGTCCTTCTTCGGGTACTCGGCGATGATGCGGTAGTTGTCGGTCCAGAACGCCTCGGTGATCTCGAATGTCGGGCTGCCCATGTTGATGACCAGCGCATCCTCGGGCATGCCGTAGGCGAGCGGGTCGGCGGTGTTGACCCGGGCGTGGAGGGTCGAGCCGTTGCAGTAGAACTCCTTCCACGACGCATCGGCGACGACGTTCCTGACCTTGAGGCCGCAGGCCTGGATGGCCCAGTCAGACGAGGTGTCGAACGCCACCAGACGGCCACCGGCCTTGACGAAGTCGGCGACGGCCTGGGCGCCGTCCTTGCCGAGTCCGCTGCGGTACTCCGGCGGCGCCGGCGGAATCGGCCAGGCGCGGCTGCCCGGCTTCTCCGGCATGTTGTCCGGGCCGACGAGCAGGCGCTCGCGGTCGGCCGGGATGATCAGGACGTCGAAGGAGTCGCGCAGCTTGCCGCTCTTGATCTCGGCGTCATGGACCGGGGTGAATGGGAAGCCGAACCGCTCGAACACGAGGCGGGTCCAGCCCTCATCGGCGTTGCCGCCCCAGAAGCGCTGGTAGATGGCGACACGCAGGTTGCTGATCTCATGCTTCGCGACAGTGGGCGCCGCCGCGACCGGGATGAACGCGAGGCCGGTCTCCCTGGCGATGGCGGTCATGTCTTCAGCCAGGGCCGCCACGTTCTCGACGTAGAACGCGCCCGCGGGCAGGGTCTGCTTGCAGCCGCAGTCGCAGGTGCCGGCGTCGACGGGGGCGTCGAGCCGCCAGACCTTGGCGCCCTTCGCCAGCAGGCGGTTGACGGCCAGGAACGAGTCGTTGAGGCGTCCGTCGAGCAGGTAGCCCGCGCTGGCGACGACCGCCGGCGCCGGCCGCTCGACCGTCGAGACGACGAGGAAGTCGGCCCGCGGCTCGCTGTCGAGCGGGACGATGCGGATGCCCATGAACTCGCCGATGGTATCTGTCGCGGTGTCGTACATGATCGGCGAGCCGTCGGGGTTGCGGGTCCAGTAGTAGTCCGGGTAGAACGTCTGGCCGAGAAGGTACTTGATGACGCCCATCTTCGGCTGCGCCATCGAGACGAGGAACGTGCCGGCCGGGAAGACGCGCCCCTCGGCGCGGAACTCGGCCTCGGCGCGCTTTACCTCGATGCCCTGGAGGAGCAGCAGATCGATCAGCTTGAGGGCCGTCAGCGGGTCGTGCTGGTCGGGCGAAATCGCGAACGCGTCGGGCTTCATGGCGGCGCCGCGCTCGGTCTGGCGCTTGGCCTTCAGGTAGGTGTTCCAGAGGACCTTCTCACGGTAGCGGGCGCAGATGTCGAGAAGCGCCCAGGCCGAGATCTTCTGCTGCTCGACGATGTCGCGCAGCCGCCACCAGCCACCCGGCCACGGGTGCGGGAAGTTGGTCTGCTCCTCGTTCTTGGGGTGCGTCTTGGCGCTGCCGCCCTTGAGCTGGTGCGGATGGACGTACATCGGCGTCGCCAGCTTGGCGCTGGCCGACTCGGTCAGCATGCCGGGGATGTTGTGGTGGGTCGCGATCCAGTGGAAGCTGAAGTGGCCCCAGCCGGGATACTGGCCGGCGTTGAGGACGCCGGTCTTGCCCTGTTCTTCGAGGGTGTAGGCCATGTGGGCGCCGTACCAGGAATCCTCACGCCAGACGAGCGGATCGGCGAACGGCCGGATGGCGTCGGAATACGGCGCGATGAACAGGCGCGGGCCGAACGGGCCCATGTGGTGATGGTCCTGATACGCCTGCGGATGCCACTTGGTGAACAGCAGCTCGCCCATGTAGCGCGAATCGGGCAGGTTCTGGGCGAAGGCGTCGCGGTTGTTGTCGTGGCCCGAGTACTTCTGGTACAGGTACGGCGGGTTGGTGCCCTCGTACTCGGTGCCGAGCATCTTCTCGTACCAGTCGGCGACGTAGATCTCGCCGTCCGGGTTGAAGCAGGGGACCATCAGGAAGATGACCTCATCGAGGATGCGACGGTTCTCCTCGGTGTCGCGGGCCAGAAGGTCATAGGCCAGCTCGGGGGCCATCTGCGTGCCACCGACCTCGGTGGCGTGCATGCTCATGCTCTGGCAGACGACGGCCTTGCCCTCCTTGATGAGGGCCCTGATGGCATCTTCGGTCAGGCCGCGCGGATCGGCGAGCTGGTTGTTGATCTGGCGCTGGCGCTCGAGGTCCCTGAGGTTCTTGGCCGAGCTGATGATGACGAGGAGGAACGGGTTGCCCTCGCAGGTCTTGCCCATCTCAACGACCTTGATGTTGTCGGACTCGGACGCGAGCTTGTAGAAGTAGTCGATGATCTTGTCCCAGCGGGCCAGCTTGCGGTCGGAACCGAGCTGGAAGCCGAAGAAGGACTCAGGAGAAGTGATGCGGGGAGAGATGCAGTTGTCGGCCATTGGTTCACGCCCCTTTGCGAAATGTTGGCGTGTAAGCAGTTCTGTGGAGCGAGGGGAAGTCCTTCTGGGGGCGAAGGAAATAAGGGCCGCGCCTCAGTGAGGCTTGGGTTGGCTCACTGAGGCACTGTCTCGATCCTAGTGGCAAATTGTGTCAACGCCGACTTACATTTGACCCACAGGCGCCGGTTGGGAATTGACCCACCCCGCCAGCGTGTTAGCGGTTAGGTGCCTGCGAGCGCATCACCTCCGGGCTGGCTTGTGCATTGCCG
>JBLNDB010000034.1:0-26926 GCA_050261235.1 Chloroflexota bacterium | reverse complement strand
GCGACCGCGGCGGTGCTCGGCGTCGTACTCGGCGTCTGGGTGTTGTTCGGCGTCGGCCCGGCCTGGCTTTTCGCCTGGCGCCTTCTCGCTGCCGTCGCGGCGGCGGTGGCAGTAGGCGGCGCGTTCACCTTCGCCTTCCGCGGTCAGAGCACATCCGCCGGCTTCGCGGCCATCCTCGGCACGGCGACCAACACCGCCGGCGTCCTCGGCTTCGCGGTCCTGCGCGGCTACCTGCCGGCGGGCGCGGCCTGGACGGTGGCGATGGTGCAGGGAATTCCGGAATGCTTCGTCGCGGCCATCCTCGCCATGCTCATCGAGCGCGGCGTGCGGCGCGCCGTCAAGGTCGCAGCGCGCGGATAGGACTGCCCGCCGCCAGTACGCCGCCCAGCGGAGAAACGGAGGCACTGTCATGCTGCTCGTCATCGATATCGGCAACACCAACGTCGTCTACGGCGTCTATGACGGTGAGAAGCTGATCCACCACTGGCGTGTGTCGACGAACCGCGCCAGCACCGCCGATGAATACGGGATGGCCCTGCGCACGCTGTTCCAGTACGCCGGTTTCCGGCATGAGGACATCGACGCCATCGTCATCGCCTCCGTCGTTCCGCCGCTCAACGGGGCGATCGAGCAGATGTGCAGCCGTTACTTCGGCATCGCGCCACTCGTCATCGGCCCGGGCATCAAGACCGGCCTCTCGATCCGTTACGAGAACCCCCGTGAAATCGGCGCCGACCGCATCGTCGACGCGGTCGCCGGCTACGCCAAGTACGGCGGCCCGTTGATCATCGTCGATTTCGGCACTGCGACCACGTTCGGCGTCATCGACAAGGACGGCGCCTACCTCGGCGGCGCCATCTGTCCCGGCGTCGGCACATCGACCGAAGCGCTGTTCCAACGGGCGGCCCGCCTGCCGCGCATCGACCTCGTCAAGCCGAAGAACGTCATCGGCAAGAACACCGTCGTCGGCATGCAGGCCGGCATCATCTACGGCTATGTCGGCCTGGTCGACGGCATCGTCAGGCGGATCTGGGCCGAGCTTGGGCAACAGTGCCGCGTCATTGCGACCGGCGGCATGGCCGGGCTGATCGGGCCGGAGACGGAGACGGTCGAAACAATCGACCCGTTCCTGACGTTAGAAGGAATGCGGCTGGTCTACCTGAGAAATAAGGAGTAGTGGGGGCCCTGCCGGACTCACGGCAGGGCTCATTGTTCAATGCAGTCGGGCTCCAACCATGCAGAAGAGAGGGATCGGCAGTGGCTCAGGACCGCAAGATCAGCAAAGAGGAACTCAAGCATCTGGTCAGCAAGGCGATCGACGCCCGGCGCGACGAGATCATCGCCCTTGGCGCCGACATCTTCCGCCACCCCGAACTTGGCTACAAGGAGCATCGCACGGCTGGCTTGGTCGCGGACAAGTTCAAGGCCCTCGGCCTCGACTACCGCAGCGGCATCGCCATCACCGGCGTCAAGACGACCCTCGCCGGCGCGGGCGCCGGCCCCAAGGTCTGCGTCATGGGCGAACTCGACGCGGTCGTCTGCCCGGGCCATCCGCACGCCGATCCGACTACCGGCGCCGCCCACTCATGCGGTCATAACGCGCAGATCGCGGCCATGGTCGGCGTCGCGATGGGCCTTGTCGACAGCGGCGTGATGCAGCACCTCGACGGCTCCGTCGACTGCGTCGCCGTGCCGGCCGAGGAGTACGTCGAGATCGAGTTCCGCGAGAAGCTCCGCCGCGAGGGCAAGATCCGCTTCCTTGGCGGCAAGCAGGAGTTCATCGCCCTGGGCGAGTTGGCCGATACCGACCTGGCGATGATGTGCCACCTCGGCACCGGCGCCGACAAGCGCGTCACCATCAACGGCTCGAGTAACGGCTTCGTCGGCAAGCTGGTCCGCTACATCGGCCGCGAGGCCCACGCCGGCGGGGCGCCGCACCTGGGCATCAACGCCCTAAACGCGGCGATGCTCGGCCTGATGGGTATCAACGCCAACCGCGAGACATTCCGCGACGATGACCACATCCGCGTCCACCCGATCATCACCCGCGGCGGCGACCTGGTCAACATCATCCCGGCTGATGTCCGCATGGAGACTTACGTCCGCGGCAAGTCGATGGACGCGATCATCGATGCCAACGGCAAGGTCACCCGCGCCCTCCGGGCCGGCGCCCTGGCCGTCGGCGCCGAGGTCGACATTACCGATATCCCCGGCTATCTGCCGCGTCTCAACGATCCGATGTTCTCCGATACCTTCCGCGCCAACGTCACGCCGCTCGTCGGCGGCGACCAGTACGTCGGCGAGGAGGGCCACGGCGCCGGCTCGACCGACATGGGCGACGTCAGCCACATCATGCCGGCGCTTCACCCGCACATCGGCGGCACCGAAGGCGCGGGCCACTCCGAGCACTTCCGCATCACCGACGAGGAGCTTGCCTACATCGTGCCGGCCAAGGCGATGGCCCTGACCGTCATCGACCTGCTCTGGGACGGCGCCGCGGTGGCGAAGAAGATCGTCGCCGGCTACAAGCCAGTCTACACCCAGGAGTCGTACCTGGCGATGTGGGACAGACTGCTGGCAAAGAAGGCCGCCGACTAGCGCATATAGTGGAGTAGAGCCGCCACCGGCGGACGAGGAGGGGAGTGCCATGGTGGAAGTGAAGCTGCACCGCGTGGCTGTCGACCCTCAGAACAACCAGGCCGTCCTGCTCCTGCGGGATGAGAACGGCCGCCGTGTCCTGCCGCTGATGGTCGGGGCGCTCGAGGCAAGCTCGATCGCGCTGGCGGTCGAGAACATTCCCCGCAAGCGGCCGCTCACGCATGATCTGATCATCTCGCTGCTCGAACTGTTCGGGGCCAGCCTGAAATCCGTCCTCATCGACGATGTCCGGGACGACACGTTCTTCGCCCAGATGACCCTGGCCGTCGGCGATGAGGAGAAGGAGCTCGATTGCCGCCCGTCGGACGCGATCGCGCTGGCCGCCCGGACCGGCGTGCCGATCTTCGCCCTGGAGAAAGTGCTGGCCCTGGCCGGCGTGGCGGAAGAGGAGTGAGTCGCCCGGTTTTCGCAGGGGGCCGAAAACGACAGGCGGGCCCGGCCAGCTGGCCGAGCCCGCTCTAGCTGCCCAGGTGTGTTCGCTGCGTGAGTTGACGCAGGAAGGGGGAGGAGCCGAGTGAGCATCACGATCAGACACCTGACTGAGGATGATTGGCAGGCCTATCGTGACCTGCGCCTTGAGGCGCTTGCCGAGGCCCCGGAGGCATTCGCCAGCTCGCCCGAGGAGCAGCTCGACCGATCGCCGGAGGACTGGCGCGCCGCCGTCCGCCAGCATGAGCAGTCGTTCGTGCTCGGCGCCTTCGCGGGGAACACACTGGTCGGCATGGTCAGCCTGGCGCGCGACATGCGCAGCAAGACAAGGCACAAGGGGACGGTGCGCGGACTGTATGTAGTGCCGTCACAGCGCGGCCGGAACATTGCCAGATTGCTGATGGCGGCCCTCATCCGCGAGGCGCGCGCCCCCGTGGGCTTAGAACAACTCAACCTCAGCGTCGTCGCCGACAACCTGTCGGCGCGGGCACTCTATGAGAGAATGGGGTTCGTACCGTACGGCCGCGAGCCGCACGCCCTGAAGATCGGCGACCGCTACCTCGATGACGAGCTGATGGTGCTGTTCCTCTGAAGGAAGCCGGTCTGACCGACCAGAACATAGAGCACAGGACAGC
The DNA here is from genome assembly GCA_050261235.1 of Chloroflexota bacterium. GTDB lineage: Bacteria > Bacillota > Sulfobacillia > JBFLWA01 > JBLNDB01 > JBLNDB01. The sequence continues at coordinate 23,204 of JBLNDB010000034.1, read as the reverse complement.
GTGCGGAACAATCGACCTCCGTCCGCGTATGCACGGGCGCGCGCCCGGGCTTGCCGCGGCGGACAATCGAACAAGGGGACTCAGACGACAATGGCAAGCAACAGCGACAGCAACATGGACAGCAACAGGGACGGCAACATTGCCGACGCGACCGGTGAAGTGCGGCTCCGCCGCAACATCCTCTGGAACAACTGGAACGGCATCTTCCAGGTTCTCGCCGGCAACATGATCAACCCGTTCATCGGCATCCTCGCCATCAAGCTGGACGCGACCAACATGCAGATCGCCATGCTCTCGTCGCTGCCGGCGGTCGCGAGCGTCATCGCGATGATCCCGGGCGCGCGGATGATCGACCGCAAGCAGCACAAGAAAGGCATCACGACGCTCTTCTTCCTCCTCAACCGGCTGTTCTTCCTGGCCATAGCCGCCGTGCCGTTCTTCAGCCCCGACCGGCGCGCCGCGCTGCTCGTCATCGCCGTCGCCCTGATGAACCTGCCCGGCGCGGTGGCCAACACGGCCTATCAGGCCCTGATGGGCGACATCGTCCCCGCCCGACGGCGCGGCGGCGCGATGGCCTCACGCAACTTCTGGATGGGCCTGGCCGGCAACGTGACGTTGCTCGGCACCGGCATCATGCTCGACCGCCTGCCGTTCCCGGCCGGCTATCAGTGGATGTTCACCGCCGCGTTCGTGCTGGCGCTGGCCGAAATCTGGGCGCTGACTCAGATCGACGAACCGGGTCGCCGGCCGACGCGTGGCGAAGCCGGGGCCGCCAGCGGCACGACCGGTGACGCCGGAGCGAGCGGCGGCTCCGGGACCGCAGTGCGCGTAGCGGTGACCGAAGCCGCGCCGCTTGGCGCCCGCCTGCGCGCCAAGCTCGATGAGGTGCTGGCCGAGAAGGCGTTCATGAGCTTCCTCTCGACGTCGCTGTTGTTCCAGTTCGGCTGGCAGATGGCCTGGCCGCTGTTCACCAAGTATCAGGTCAGCTATCTCGGCGCGAACAACTGGTGGACAAGCCTGATTGCGTTCATCGGCGGCATCACGACGATGGTCTTCTACCCGATCTGGGCTCGCTGGGCCGACCGCTGGGGCACCCGCTACGTGCTCGGTTTCGCGGCCGCCGGCCTCGCCACCGTTCCGGTCCTCTACGCGGTGTCGCAGACCCTGCTCTCGATCGCGCTCTGGAACCTCTGGATGGGCGTGTTCGTCGCCGGCGTCGTCCTGCTGCTGTTCAACGGCCTGCTCGAGGTGACGCCGGAGAAGAACCGCACCACCTACATCGCCTACTACAACACGCTGGTCAACATCTCGGCCATCGTCGCGCCGATCATCGGCGTGGCGATCATGAACCGATTCGACATCTGGATCGCCTTCTACACCGCCGCAACCTTCCGCTTCCTCGGCGCGCTCGCCCTGATCGGCGTGCGGCGTCGCAAGAAGGAGGTCTCCGCGTGACAGACGGGCTGAGGATCGGCAATGTCACGACGCGCGGCAGGGTGATGCTCGGCCCGATGGCCGGCGTCACCGATCTGCCGTACCGTCTCATCTGCCTTGACCTCGGCTGCGGCCACACCTACACCGAGATGCTGGCCGACATGGCCCTGATCTACCAGAACCGCAAGACGCTCCACATGTCGCTCGTCGAGCCGCGCGAGCGGCCGGTGACGGTGCAGTTGGTCGGGTCGCGGCCGGAGACGCTGGCAGAGGCGGCCCGCATCGTCGAAGGGCTCGGCGCCGACATCGTCGACATCAACATGGGCTGCCCGACGCCGAAGATCGTCAACAACGGCGAGGGATCGGCCATCATGAAAGACCCGCCGAAGGCGGCGGCGATCGTCCAGGCGGTGGTCGCGGCGGTCAGCGTGCCGGTGACGGTGAAGATCCGCCGCGGCTGGGATGAGACCAGCGACAACCATGTCGAGGTCGCCCAGTGCGTCGAGCAGGCCGGCGCCCAGGCGATCGCCGTCCACGCCCGCTATCGCTCGCAGTTCTACAGCGGCCAGGCCGATTGGGGCGTCATACGGGCCGTCAAGCAAGCCGTCCGCATTCCCGTGATCGGCAATGGCGATATCACCGGGCCGGAGTCGGCGGCGCGGATGATCGCTGAGACCGGCTGCGACGCCGTGATGATCGCCCGGGCCGCTCAGGGCAATCCGTGGATCTTCGGTCGCACGGCGCGCTACCTGGCGACCGGCGAACTGCCGCCGCAGCCGACCGCAAGCGAGCGAATCGCCATGGCCCTGCGGCACCTGGCCGGGTTGGTCGAATTCCACGGCGAGCACATCGGCGTCCTCGAAATGCGCAAGCACGCCGCTTGGTACACGCGCGGCCTGCCCGAGGCGACGAAAGCGCGGGTGCTGTTCAACGCCGCCAATACCCACGCCGAGATGCGGACCTTGCTGCAGGCTTACGGTGACTGGGTCGAGCGCCGCAGCGGCGAGCCGCCGTGGACGACACCGGAGTACGCCTAGCTTTCGCCCGCGACCCGTGGAAATGCCGCCTGGTTGCACATACTAGCCCTGTAGGTTGCAGCAAAGGGGGCGGCACAAGTGGAACAACTCAACGACCGCGTGCTGGTCGGCGTGACCTCCGGCCTGTGCGGCTTTCTCGTCAAGAACGCTATGAGTCGAATACTGAAAGCCACTCGCGTGACCAAGACAGACACCCTTGACAAAGCGGCGACGATGTTCATCCGGCCGCGCCGGCGGCCCGAACCTAAGGCCGTGGCCGTCGGTACGTTGGCCGACGCCGTGACATCATCGCTGTGCGGCGTCGGCATCACCTACATGCTGTCGGTGAGCGGCGGCGATCAGGCCACCGTGAAGGGCGCTCTCTCCGGAGCCGCGCTCTGGCTGACAATGTTCGGCGGCTTGTCGAGCCTTGGCATCACACCGAACCATCCGGTCGATCCGGTGTCGGCCATCGGCAGCTTCGTCACCAACACCGCTTTCGGGGCAGTGACGGCGGCCGCTGCCGTGCGGATCGGCTCGCCGGAGCTGTACAACGGGAAGATGCCGCTGCACAAGTGACAATTACGGGAGCGCACGCAGACAGCGGGGCAGCGATGCCCCGCTGTCTGCGTTCTGGAGGAATGGTCGGCGACGGCGCGAACAACAGGAGTTGTTCCCATGGTTCTCCGCAGTGGCAGGGAGGCGACGAAGTTGACCACCCGAATCGCGCTTGTGCCCGGCGATGGCATTGGGCCGGAGATCATCGCCGAGGCTGTCAAGGTGCTCGAATCCGTGGACGCCAGAACCGGCGGCCAACTGAAGCTTCAGTTCGACACTGCCCCCGCCGGTTACGCCGGCCTGCGAGCCGGCGGCAAGCCTCTGCCTGACGCCACACTAGCCACCTGTCAGGCTGCTGACGCGATTCTCTTCGGCACCGTCCGCGACCCCGGCGGCAGCTTCGCCGAACCCGCGAACCGGCCCGAGCAGGCGATCGTCGCTCTGCGCAAGGCGCTCGGCCACTACGTGAACCTTCGCCCCGTCCGCACTTACGGCGCGTTGGCCGCCCTGTCGCCGCTCAAACAGTCGCTTCTCGACGGCGGCATCGATCTGCTGTTCGTCCGCGAGCTGGCTGGCGGCGCTTACTACGGCACGCCACGCGGGGTTGAGACGGGCGTAGGCGGCGAGCGGGGCTTCAACGCTGCGTCATACACCACCGCCGAGGTCGCCCGGACCGCCGAGGTGGCGTTTGAAATTGCCCGCACGCGGCGCGCGCACGTCACTTCGGTCGACAAGGCAAACGTGCTTGAGATCTCACAGGTCTGGCGGCGGGCCGTCGAGGGCGTCGCCGCCAGCTACCCGGATGTGACTTGCCGGCACATGCTCGTCGACAACTGCGCCGCGGCGCTGGTCCGTGATCCGCGCGAGTTCGACGTCATCCTCGTCAGCAACCTGTTCGGCGATATCCTGAGCGACGAGGCGGCGATGCTGAGCGGCATCCCGGACCTGATGCCGACTGCCGCCAGCGGCGGCGCCGGGCCCGCGATCTACGAGCCGATGCACGACAGCCGGCCGGCGCTCGCGGGCAGCGGCCGTGCCAACCCGTTGTCGATGATCCTCTGCGCAGCAATGATGCTGCGGCAGTCGCTTAGCCGGGCGGCCGAGGCGAAGTGGATCGAGGATGCCGTCGAGCGCGTCCTCGCACGGGGCTATCGCACGCCCGACCTCGCGGCACACGGCACGATCACGGTCGGCACAGCTGGCATCGGCGACCTGATTGCCCGGGAAATTGCCGGCGGCACCGGCCCTCTAAAGGGGTGAGGGCATGGGCATCGCTGCCTGGATCATCGGTGGCCTGGCGGCCGCGCTCGCGCTTGCCGGCAACTTCATGTGCAGCCTGTCCATCGCCCGCCGCCGCAAGCGGTTCCTGGACGGCAACCCCGACCTCGATGGCGTCGGCAGCGTCTTCGGCCGGGACTGGGTCGAGCGCTACCGCCTCGAGCCCGTGGCGATTACGGCCGGCGACGGGCTGACGCTGCGCGGCCTCTGGCTCGCGGCTGGCAGTCCGACTGTCCGTACCGCCATCATTGTCCATGGCTACTCCAGCCGCGGCGTCCGGATGGGGCGCTGGGCCGAGTTCTACCACCGGCTCGGCTATGACGTCCTGCTCCCGGACGCCCGCGGCCACGGCGACAGCGACGGCAAGTACCTTTGCTTCGGCTGGCCCGACCGCCTCGACTGCCTGCGCTGGATCGACTGGATCTGCGAGCGCCAGGGGCGCGACCGCGAGATCGTCCTCCACGGCGTGTCGATGGGCGGGGCGACGGTGCTGATGGCCAGCGGCGAGCGCCTGCCGGACAGCGTCAGGTGCATCATCTCCGACTGCGCCTACACGTCGGCCCGCGATGTGCTCTCGTATCAGATGTGGCGCCTGTTCCACGTGCCGCCGTGGCCGCTGCTGCCGATCGCCAGTCTGTTCTGCAAGCTCCGGGCAGGGTTCACCTTCGGCGAGGCGTCGGCCCTCGCGCAGGTCAGACGGAGCCACACGCCGACGCTGTTCATCCACGGCGGGAGGGACCGGTTCGTGCCGACGGCGATGGTCCACCGCCTGTACGCCGCCTGCGCGGCGCCGAAGGAGTTGTTCATCGTCCCGGCAGCCGGGCACGCGCTGGCGTATGCGACCGACCCGGAGGGGTATGAGGCGAGCGTGAGGCGGTTCATCGGGGCGTCGGCCGCTGAATGAGTCGCTGCCGAAGGGAAAGCGGCGGGGGTCAGTCCCCCGCCGCTGCTATTGTCTGCTCGAATCGGTTGCCGGCGTGATCGCAGCCGGTGACGACGATCTCGTGCGGACCGGGCCCGAGCGGGCCGGTGATGATCAGCTGCCGTCCCTGGTCGAAGCTCAGATCCTGACGGTAGGCGAGCCAGAATTCACCATCTGAGAGCACTGGCGCTGATGGCGAGTTGACCTGACTGTATTGCCGGCCATCGATTGTCAGAGTCACTGACGCCGGCGCGAGGGCCTCATCCACCAGCAGCAGCAGTTGTCTCGTCCCGCTTTTGCCCCTTACGCCGAGGAACTGCGGCCCGTCCGCGTCCTCCACCGCGTTGATGAACACGACCTCGCCGGAGTGATCAGTGCGGAACGAGACGTAGTCGCCCGCCCGCAGCGCGCCCGGATCAGTCCATGCCCCGTTCCGCAGGACCCACACGTCGGCCGCAAGACGGTACTCGCGACTGCCGATACCGCTGCCGCTCCCGCTTGCGACGCTGATGCTGCCGCCGCTCACGGCCAGCAACGGCTGCATGTAGGTCGGCTGGCCATCGTAGGTGCTGACGGACATCATCGTTCCCCGACCGGTGCCGGCGTCGACATAGACAGTCGCGAGGGCAATGGTCCCAGGCTCGCAGATGGCCTGTCTGAGGCGCAGCTCGTCGACATCCTCGCCGTTGAGCAGCAGCCGCGTGCTATCTGCAATCAGGCCCGTCGCGTCCCCCGGGGCCGCCGCCACCAGGCCGGTCGCGGTCTCGATCAGGTAACGGCCGTCGTACCACGACAGCGTTCCCGCCACGTCACCGTCCGCCACCAGCGCCCCGGGCGTCTGCCGGCTGAGGAACGACGTGCCGGTGTTGACCAGCGTGCCGTCGGCGCCGACTTCCATGATGCTCAGCCGGAGCGCCGCCGCCAGTATCCCGGCAACATCGCTGCGCGTGGCGATGTTGCCGGCCAGTTCGCGGATGTGGCCGAGGCCATACGCGTCGGCCAGTGTCAGCTGCCCCTCCGGCCAGGCCGAGGCCGGGTCGATCAGCCGTTCGCGGCCAAGCGCCCGCAACACCGCCGTCACCGCCTCCGCCGTCGTCACGCCGTCAGCCGGGCGGAAGCGGCCATCGGGGTCGGCTGTCAGCAGCCCCCGGTCGGCTACTAGGGCGATGTAGCCGTGCGCCCACTGGCAGGCCGGACCGACATCGGGGAAGCCCGGGTCGCGGGCGCCCAATGTTGCCAAATTGTCAAGTCCGAGCGAGCGGATCAGTAGCGCAGCCAACTCTGCCCGCGTAACCGGGGACGCTGGCCTGATCGTCCCGTCCTCGTAGCCGCGGATGATGCCAAGGGCGATCAGGCGCTCGACAGCGTCGGCGTTGAGCCGCTCGCCTGCGCCGGCGTCGCTGTCACTTGCTGCGGCCGGCCCTGTCGCGGTCAGCTGCGTCGCGCCCGGGCCCGTCGCGGCCAGCGCCGTCGCGCTGACATTCAGCGCCGTCGCGGCGCGTGACAGAGGTGTCGCAACGAGCAGCATCACGGCGAGCGCTGCCACGACCGACGCCATCTTGCGGAAACGCCTGCTTGCCGCAGGTCTCTGAATGAACATCGCAGGTATCCCCCCTATAGCCAAAATGGCTACAGGGAGTTTCGACATAATCCACCATATTCCTCCACAGAAGTCAGGGCATTGCCACCGGCGCCGGAGGATGCGCAAAGCGGCGGGACTGCCCGCCGCCTGGGGCTGCTCACGAACGTCCGGGAGCAGCCGCGGCCAGTGAAGAAGGCAAGGCCGCTGTGCCCCGGTTTTCCCGGTCTGGGCCTTGGCCCGGGCGACTCGGTTACTTTTTGGTAGCTGAGAGGGGGCCTAAGCCTATCAATTTCTGCCCGAGTGAGGGCATTTTGAGCCTTATGTTGACCCCACGCCGGCTTTCTGTCAACGTCGTCCCGACTCGGTTACTTTTCGGTAGCTGATCGGGGGCGCAGAGCGTCCAGTTTCTTACCGAGGACCAAAGCCACTCGACAACGAGGAAGCGGCGGGACTGCCCGCCGCTTCTCCATTGCCCATCTGCGATTCTCCGCGGGCCGCCTACCGCTCCAGCTTCGCCAGCACCCGGCTGATCACCGTGGCCGCCTGGGCGCGGGTCGTCGGCTGGTCCGGCGCGAACACGCCGCCGGGTAGCCCTTGGATTATGCCCTCGGCCTGGGCCACGACGGCGTAGCCCGCCCACTGCGGCCCGATCTCGCGGGCATCGACGAACTCCGCCGCGCCGCCGCTCGCTTGCGCCCGGGCGCTCAGTCCGAGGGCGCGGACCGCCATCACCGCGATCTCGCGGCGGCTGATGCGCGCGTCGGGGTCGAATCGCCCCTCGGCGTAGTCGGTCTGCACCAGGAAGCCCGCCTTGACTGCGGCCTGAATGTAGCCGGCGGCCCAGTGCATGGCGGTGTCGATAAACGGCGCCCGCTGCGCGCCAATGCCGGTCGCGCCCGTCGCCACCGCCGGGTAGGCGACGGCATCGGTTCCGAGCCCGGTCGCCAGGGCCAGCATCTTGACGAACTCCGCCCGCGTGACCGCGCGTTCCGGCTCATACCCGCCACCCGGCATGCCGCTGACGACGCCGAGCGCCATCAGCCCCTCGACCTCGCTGCGCGACCAGTGCTTGGCGATGTCCTTCAGCACCGGCAGCGCCGGCGGCGTGCCGCTCAGCACGACCACCCGCTCGGCCGAGAACGTGTTGCCAGCGGCGTCAATGCAGCTTACGCTCACGCGGGTGCCGGCGGCCGTCGGTCTGATCACCGCCGCGAAGCCACCGCCCGCATCGACGGGCGTGGGCTTGCCGTTGACGGTCACAGTCGCCCCGGGTTCTGCCTGGCCGGTGATGATCAGGCGCGGCCGGTCTGTCCATTCCGGCACCTGCGGCACCAGCAGCAGGCGGTCGTCGTAGCTGACCGTCGCCCTCACTACCCCTGGCCCGGTGGAATGGAACTCGAGCTTGTTGATGCCGGGATTCAGCGGCACGGATATGCTGAACCGCCGGTCGTTGCCCACCCGCGTCGACACCAGGGCCGCCCCGCCGCGGATGACCACCGCCTCGCCAGGGTTGCCGGTGCCGCTGACCTGCACTGTGGCGGTGCGGACTGCCGCCGGCAGGGTATCGACCGCCAGCGCCGACCAGGGGTTGCAGTCGATGTCCGACGCCAGCGAGCGTGCGCGGCCATCACTGCTGGTGACCGTCAGCTGCAGCGAATTCGCCCCCGGCGCCAGCGGCACCGAGACCGTGAACGTCCCGCTCGCATCCGCCACCGCTCCCCTGCCGTTGATCGCCACAGTCGCGCCGGCGGGCGCCGTGCCGCTGATCCGCACCTCGCTGAGCGGTGTCTCACCCGGCACGCTCCAGCTGGCGGTAAGAGGACGCCGCTCGGACATGACGATGAACGCCGTCTCGACGTAGACGCTGCCGCCCCGCTCGATTTCGGCCTGGACGGTGTACAGCCCCGGCCCGTCGAGCTGAATCGGCGTCGCAAACCGGCCAGTGGCATCGGCCACGATGTCCCAGGCTTCGCCGCTATAGTCGTAGGCCAGCAGGCCATTGAGGTCGCGGCTGAGCCAGATGGTGACCGTTGCGCCCGGGCTGGCGCGGCCGGTCAGGGTGAAGACGGGGGAAGCGGTGATCGCGACCTCGCGGCCAGGGTTGGTCAGCATGAACGGCTCGGGCGTGCCCAGGGCCAGTTCACCGGCGATGAAGTCGCGGAGCCGGCTCCTCAGGTCGGGAACCTCCTGCGGCCCCGGAAACGCGCTGCTGTACTCGGTCGAGTTGACGACGGCGTCCGGCGCAAACGCCTGCACCGTATCGACGGCGAACGCTTCCTCGCGCTGGCCGTCATGGCCGGCGCCGACATCGCCGTCCTCCGGCACGCCGCGCAGGGTCAGGTAGCGGCTCCAGCCGGCCGTGCCGCGTTCGCCGAGCAGGACGCTGTGAATGTGGTGACCCAGTTCGTGGACTGCCGTGTCGATCGTGTCGAGCGGGTTGGCGAGCGCGTAATCGTCGAAGCCGATGTAGATGTCGCCCTCGGCGTTGCGGTGGTAAGCGACGATGTCGTCGGCGAAGGAGTACGGCGTCAGCCAGACGACGTTGTCCGGCAGCAGATCGTCGTTCCACGCGCCGCGAACGAGATGCTGTGCGCTGTAGAGTTCGGACGGCACCATGCTCTCGGCCAGACCGCGCGCCACCAGATCGGTCAACGCCAGCCCGTATTGCCGGTACTTCTCGCGGTCGACCGGCAGCGGCCCCATGTCGGCCTCGAGCGGGTAGACGAGGCTGGCCCAACGCGTCACATCGCTGAAGGTCAGCGCCGACGGGTAGGTCAGGATGCTGTAGAGCGCCAGGCGCGCCCGCAGCGCCCCAGAGACGGCCAGGAAGCGCCCGGTCACCGCCGGCGACGCCAGGCGCAGGCCGTCGGGCTTGGCCGGCATGAACAGGTCGCCCTCGACGCGCGCCAGCGCGTCGCTGAGATCGGCGATCTCGTCGACGAGCACCGTCGCTGCCAGCGCCCGGTCACGATAGACAAGCGAGTAAAGCTCGCTGAGGCGCTTCAGGTCGCGTTCCGCCCACTCAGCGAACGGCAGCGGCCGGCCGTAGAACAGGTCGACCTGATCGTCGTCCAGGCCGCTGACCTCGGGCAGCGAGGCCGGCATGACGTTGATCGTCTTGTTCAGGTTGGCCTGACCGAGCTCAAGCCGGTTGCCTGCCGCATCGAAGACGCGCAAGAAGTTCAACTCGATGCGCCAATACGGGCCGGGATCGACCGAGGCAATGAACTCGGCCCGCCAGACGTTGCCGCCCACGGGCACCAGCGTGGCCTCCGGATGGACCGGGTTGCCATCGGCGCCGGTGAACCGGACTTCGACGAACCCGCCGGCGACGCCGCTCTTGGCATCGGTCAGCGTCGCCTCGACCGTGAACGGCTGCCCGGCGCGGACCAGCGCAGGATTCACGCGCAGGTCGCTGATCGCCGGCGGCGTGAGATCGGGATCGGTCGTCCCGGTCAGCGTGAAACCGGCCCCGAGCCGGTTGCGCGGGACGTCGATCCACTGGCGGTCATTGTTGAATATCCTCAGCGCCGCCACGCGCCACTCGCCCGATTCGCTGTGGTGGTTCGGCACAAACGTGCCGACCAGCCACTTTTCGGCGTAATCCCAGTGCAGGTGGACCTCGATCGACTGGTTGCCCGACGGGCTTTCGAGCCGGACGTTGCCGTCGCGGATGCCGCTCGCCTCATCGGCGGCGATGACAAAGACGGACACGGGCGTATCCGGAAGCGCCGTGCCCGGCGCGATGGTCATGGCCATGAACTCCGGCTCCGCGTGCGCGTAGGCGCCGGCCGGCGCGGCCGCGAGCAGGAGCGCCGCGACGGTGATGACGACCGTCAGCAGTCGCAGGTGACGATTGGAGTAGCGCATTTGAACCGCAGTTTCCTTCCCGAGATAGTCCGGCGTCGGGCGACGCCGGCACCCTCTGCTTCTTCCGAGCGGGCCCCGATTCCTCTGCGCCATCGTCTGCATGAAAAGGAGAAAGCCGGGCGGGCCAAGAAGTACTGGCTTCCAAAGCAAGACGGTGAAGATCAACCCAGCTTCGGAACGAGGTGGGGCCCTTGCCGAGAGTTCAATATCACCGGGTCAATGCGTTCACCTCGACCCCGGCCGGCGGCAATCCGGCCGGCGTGGTGTTCGACGCCGACAGTCTGTCTGAAGCCCAGATGCAGGCCGTCGCCGCCGCACTGGCGATGTCCGAGACGGCGTTCGTGCTGGCGCCGACCCAGCCTGGCGCGACGCACCGCGTCCGGTTCTTCACGCCGCTGGCGGAAGTCGACCTGTGCGGGCACGCGACCATCGCGACGTTCTTCCACATGGCGGCGACCGGGCGCGTCCGCCCGGCGACCGGCGCCGGCGAAGAAGTAACGGCCCTTGCCCAGGAGACCAAGGCGGGTCTGCTGCCGGTCTTCGTCTATTGGCGCGATGGACAGCCCCTGCGGGTGATGATGGTCCAGGCCAAGCCGCAGATCCTGCGGCAGGTCAGCGATCCGGGCGAGCTGGCCCGCGTGGCGGGCATCCTCGGTTGCGCGCCGGGCGATCTGCGGATCGACGGCGTCGGGCCGGCGGTGGTGTCGACCGGACTGCCGGATCTGATCCTGCCGGTCCGCAACCGCGACGTGCTGTGGGCGCTCAGTCCCGACAACGCGGCCCTCACCGAGTACTCGCGCGCGACCGACACGATCAGCATCCACGCCTTCACGCTCGGCGTCGAGGAACAAGGCCAGGGGCACACGGCCCAGTGCCGCGACTTCTCGCCGCTCGTCGGCATCCCCGAGGAATCGGCCACCGGCACAGCCAGCGGTGCCACCGCCGCCTATATGGTAGCGACAGGCATCGTCAGGGCAGACGGAGATACCGTGCGGATGGTGCTCGAGCAGGGTTACTCGATGGGCAAGCCGAGCCAGATCAGCGTCGAGGTCGACGTCGCCGGCGGCGAACCGGCCAGCGTGCGCGTCGGCGGCCAGGCGGTCGCAATCGAGGAAGGCGCCGTCGAAATACTGTGAGGGATGCCCCTCCGGTTCGGATGGCGGAAAGGCAAAGATTATCTCTCCTAACAGCACAAAACCCGGAACAGACGCGGTTTCCCCGTCGTCTATACAAGACTGAGAAGGGGGTCCTGGCACAGTGAAAGTCCTGCTAACCGGTTTCGAACCGTTCGGCGGCGAGGCCGTCAACCCGTCGGGCGAGGCAGTCAAGAGGCTCGACGGAAAGACCATCGCCGGCGCCGATATCGTCGCCCGCATCATCCCCGTCTCCTGGGACGACGCCGGTCCCCTCTGCCAGGGAGCGATTGACGAGGTCAACCCGGACATCGTCCTGATGGTCGGCCAGGCCGGCGGTCGGACGGCGATCTCGGTCGAGCGCGTGGCGATCAACGTCCAGAACGGCAAGGACAACAACGATGTCCCGCGCGACGAGCAGCCGATCGATGCCGACGGTCCGGCAGCCTACTTCGGCACGGTGCCGGTCAAGAAGATCGCAGCGCAGATCGCGGCGGCCGGCATCCCGGCGATCGTCTCGAACACCGCCGGCACCTACCTCTGCAACCACCTGATGTACCACACGCTGCACCACGTAGCCAGGGCGGGCAAGGCGATCCGTGGTACGTTCATCCACATCCCGTTCCTGCCGGAACAGGTCGCGAACAAGCCGGGCCAGCCGAGCATGGCCCTCGAGACCATCGTCCGCGCCCTCGAGATCGCGGTCGAGACAGCCGTCAAGGGTCAGGCAGGGCGATTAGCCGGTTAGCTAATCCCGAAAGCTGTAAGTAAGTGGCCAAGACCGACAGGAAAAGCAGGATGTGACCTCGGTGGACGAGAATACCAACATCGGTTCCTGCCTACTGCCACAAGAGATTGCGGACTTCCAGCGCGACTTCCGAAGACTTGGAGAGCTTGTTGACGCTTGCCAGAGCTGGAGGCTATAATGCCCGTAGAGACAGGACGGGAAGTAGCGCCTCCAGCCGGCAACGGTTCAAAGTTGAGTTTTCCGAGTGCCTGCATTGACTCGGAGAAGGAGTTCTTTGAAAGGAGGAGATGCCCGACCCGGAGGAAGAGCAACTGGTTTCAGGCATCATCTCTACCGTCTCGTTCCGGTCTCAAACACATCCCAAGGAGGAACATGAGTCGATGAGGAAGCTTCTCTCGGTCATCCTCGTTCTGGCCATGGTTCTCGGACTGGCAGGCACCGCGTTTGCGGCCGCCCCCCCGACTGACGTCGCGGGGACCACGTTCGAGACCGCGGTCAACCGCCTCGCCGCCCTCAACATCCTTAAGGGCTACGAAGACGGCACCTTCAAGCCTGGCAACAACATCACCCGCGCTGAGTTCGCCGCTGTGGCGGTCCGCGCTCTGGGTCTTGATGCTGCTGCTGGCCAGAGCCTCGGCAATACGAAGTTCAAGGATGTCCCGGCTACCCACTGGGCCGCTGGCTACATCAATATCGCCGCCAGCCGTGGCATCATCGCTGGTTATCCGGACGGCACGTTCAAGCCGGAAGCCAACGTCACCACCGCCGAAGCGATTGCGATGCTCGTCCGCGTCTGCGGCTATGAGCCGTCCGTCGTCGGCGTCTGGCCGACCAACTATCTCAGCAAGGGCGCCGAGATTGGTTTGACTGATGGTGTTAGCGTTGCGCCCGACCTCGCTGCCAGCCGCGGCACTGTCGCCCTGCTGACCGCGAACGCGCTCGAAGTCGACATCATGCAGCAGACCTACTTCGGCCAGCTGACCTCATATCAGGTCATGGTCGGGCAGACCCTGCTCAACACCCGTCTCGGCGTCACCGAGTACGAGGATGCGATCATCATGGCGACCCCGGGTTACAACCTCCAGGGGAAGGCTGATGAGGTCTCGGTCTACTATCTGAAGAACAAGGCGACCGACACCTGGGAGACCAAGAGCTTCAAGTTCATCAGTGGTCTCGCCATGGATCCGCTGCTCGGTCACGAAGTCACGATCTGGGTCAAGGACGGCAAGATTATCAATGCCATCGACACCCAGGACGCCTCCAAGGTCGTCACCTTCAAGCAGAGCACCAGCGCCAGCTGGACTGCTGCCGACAAGATCATCAACTCCAAGGGCACCTCTGATACCTACGATGATTCGACTTACTTCCTGTCCCTGGACCAGGGCGTATACGACGGCAAGTTCTTCTGGAATCGCGCTGAAGACACCTACAACACGGCCAAGGTTCGCGGTTCCTACCTCACCCTGATCCTGAACGACAGCAACAAGGTTCGGTTCATCATCGCCAATCGTTGGGAGCCCAGCCTTGTCGTGACCAAGGTTACGACTGGCAGCACTCCGAGTATCCAGTACTATAACACCACCCCGACCAGCAAGCAGACCCTCGCCCTGACCGGCAAGACCGTCTACGTGACGGACGTTGACGGCAACGTCAAGACTCTCGCCGACATTCCGGCTGGCGCCATCATCGAAGTTGCCAACAATGCCGCCGGCGAAGTTCTGGTTCGTTACACCACCAAGACCGTCACCGGCACCGTCTCGAAGGTTGTCGATATGGGCTATGGCTACGACAACTGGCAGGACTGGAAGGTCTACATCGGTGACACCGGGTACGCCCTGAGCTCGGGCACCAACAATACTCCTGCCACCGTCGCCACCACCGTCATGCTCGATGACACGGGCAAGATCGGCACCCTCGTTGACACCAACGACGAGTCTCAGCAGTTCGTCGGCTATACCGGCACGTTCTACCTCGATCCGGCCGGTAAGATTCGTCTTGCCGCGGGCACCGCGATGAGCTCGCCGACCAATCGCGGCTTCATCATCGGCACCACGGGCAGCGAGACCTTCCTCGGCTCAACTGCTGACGGCTACCTGGACATGGTCAAGGTCCTCAAGGTCGACGGCACCACCTCAACGATGCCGATTGATCCGGACGCGACCAACACCGGTCTCCTTAATGCCGGCGCATTCGTCGAGCTGACCCTGAACTCGAAGGGCTACATCACTGATGTTTCGTTGATGACGGCCCTGACCACTGATACCAACGAACCCGGTGGCACCTTCGCCGCCGCAACGGACATCAACAAGGACTACGATCGCATCACCGTTGGTGGTAAGACGTTCACTATCACCTCAGACACGAAGATCTTCGACAACACTGCAGTCGCTGCGGGTCAGTACAAGGCCGTAGCCATGACCTGGGGTGACTTTGAGGAGACCACTGGTACCATCCAAGACATCACTGTCTGGGCTGACACCACCTATCCGACTCGGGCCAAGTATGTCGTGATTAACGACAACACCGGCGCTACTCTCGGCAACGCCACTTCCCTCGGCGTTGTTCTGGCCGAGAAGTGGGTCTCCGGCACCGAGCGTTTCCTGAAGGTCCTTGTTGATGGCGTCGAGAAGACCTACGAGTACACCGGCGCTACTGCAGGGTTCAACGCCTGGTTCGTTGGTTCGATCGCGACCCTCAACTTCGACAGCGATGGCAACGTGTCATCGATTGACCAGACCGACTATGAGATGATTCCGGTCGTCGTCGGCCAGATTGATCCGATTGGCAAGACCATCGATGTTGGCGGCTTCGTGTACTACTTCACCGAGGACAGCTTCGTCTACGACTGGCGCAGTGATCTCGTCGGTGCGACCTTCGACACCATTACAGAAGGCCAGTACATCGACATCTACTACGTCACGGGTAGCGAGGACCAGATCGCGTATGTGGTCATCGAGACCGATGCCAAGTACGCCCGCCTCGAGAACGTGACCGGTACGGCTGATGCCGCTACCTACACGGTGACTGTTGACGGTGTCGACTATGTCGGCACTTCGGGCACCTGGATCTACGACGCTGGCAACGACATGGCGTCTGTCGCGTGGGGCGACGCTGAGACCGCTATTAACGGTGGCGCTGAGATTGATGTCTACCTCAACACTCAGCGCGGCGATCAGATCCAGATGATTGTTATCCGTCCGTAAGGGCTGATGCGCTGACAGGCGGGACGCAAGTCCCGCCTGTTTTCTTTTTGCCTGCGCTTGCCTGAAGGTGCTGGGTCGAGGCTCGGCGAATACTGATTGCACGGATCTAGCAAGGGTGGTATGCATGGTCGATGCCCTGCAGCCAGGGGAGACTCTCCAACAGCGGTACCTGATAGTCGAAACAGTAGGTGAGGGCGGGTCGGGTGTCGTTCTCCGCGCGGAGCGGATCGGCACACGCCCGGTCGCTCATGTCGCGATCAAGCAGATCGATCCGGCATTGGGCGAGACCGGGATCGCGCAGATGCGCAATGAAGTCAATGCCCTGTTTACCCTGACGCACGTCGGTCTTCCCAAGGTGCTTGATTTCTTCCAGGAAGATGGGGTCTGGTATCTCGTCAGCGAATACATAGACGGAAGATCGGTCGAGCAGATTGCCGCCGATGACAATGGCCAAGGGTTCAACCAGCGGACGGCTGCCGAACTCGGGCTTCAGCTGGCGCAAGTCTTGGGGTACCTGCACGCGCACGGAATCGTCCACCGTGATGTCAAGCCAAGCAACATGATCATCACTCCCGAGGGTCAGCTCAAGCTCATCGACTTCGGACTGGCCGGGCAGGCTGATGTCTCCTCGCTGGGATCCCCCGACGTGCATGGATTTAGCGACATCGTTGGGGCTCCCGAACAGAAAGCCGATCTTCCTACAGATGAACGGACGGACATCTATGGGCTAGGTGCCACCATCTACTACATACTCACAGGAGCAGCCCCAACACCAACCGCCAAATCGAGACACACGCGGGTCATCGACCCAAGAATCGGCCCGGAACTGACGGCGATTCTTGATCGCTGTCTCAGGTACGATCCGGAAGAGCGATTCCAGTCACTATCCGACGTGGAGGCTGCTTTTCGCGAGATTGCCATTCCACCGGGCAAGCGGCATCGGGGACGGCGACGTTCATGGATCTCGTTCGCAGCCGGCCTACTGGCCGGTGCGCTTCTCCTTGGGGGGGGCGCATTTGCCTACCTGACAGCCACTCGCAAACCGCCTCCGCCGCAAGAGCCGAGACTCGAGCCGTCGATTGTGATGGCACCGTTCGCCAGACTCGGGGCCGCGTTCTCCCTTGCCGTGCAAAACGCACCCGATGTCGAGTTCAAGTGGGAGTTGCGGGACACCCAGCAGCCTGGTCGATTGGTGGGCGCAGCTACTGGCGCTACGGCAGAGCTGAAAGCCCATGATATTGGACTCTTCTCCGTCACCGCCAGCGCGCCGGAGTTGGAGCAACCGGTGTCAGCCCAGGTTGCCGTCTCTCAGACGCTTCCACTTGAGCCGGTGGTTGCCCTCGGCAGCACCGCTTTTGCCAGGCCGTCCCCAGAGTACATGGGGCGGGACAAGAGCGTCGAGTACGAGGTTACGATCACTTCGCCGCAGGGTGAGACTCGCACGATCACCGGGCAGAAGAGCTTCACCTTTCACTACCAGGAAGTGGGGGCCTACCAGATCGACCTGACGACGTTGATAACCGCAAACGGGGAGACAGTACGGGTAAAGGCGCCAAGCCAGGTCGTCGAAGTCGTCAAGTACCTGATTATCCCACCGGAGCGGATCATCAACGCCAATCCTGGCTTTGAGAGTGATCAGGGAAACGGGGCTCCGGCATCATGGACGTTGACGGCTGGCGCTGTCTGGGAGAAGAAGACCGTTCGCCAGGGTGCGCGTGCAATCGGCTTCGACTTCGGCCCAGCGTATGTCACAGAGACTGTACAGCTCACGCGCGGCACGAAATACCGATTGAGTGTCTGGGTCAAGGGGCAGAATCTCAAGCTGAACCAACCACCAGTCACCCTCATGTTCCGTTCACGCCACAATGAGCAATATGTAGCATCACCGGTCACCAGCCAAGCCGTCTCTGGCACGTTTGACTGGCGGATTCTCATAGTTGATTTTGTGGCGCCGAGCAAAGCCGAGAGCAACCTTGAAATCTACCTCACCTATGACGGCACAGGGACAATATGGTTCGACATGTGCGCCCTGGAGAGGTCCGATCAATAGAGGTAGCGCAGGATATCCAGACCCTCCCGTCGAACGCTGGGTGACAGTACTCTGACGGGAGGGTCTTCTTGTGCGCCAGACATTGCGCTGCACGCTAGTCTTCGTGACTCTCATGGCCCTGCTCACGTTCCTGGTGTCGCCCTTTCAGGCCCTGGCTGCGGAGCCTCAAGAGGAGCCGCCCGAGGCTGCGGAGCTGACGCCAGATGAGCGCTTCGAGGCAGAATACGACTTGCTGAAGAGCATGGTTGAGTTCATACAGATTGCTCACCTGAATCCACTGGATAAGGAAGAGCTGATGCAGAAAGCGCTGAAGGCAGTGTTCCAGTCGCTCGATCCGTGGTCGGAGTACCTCACTCCTGATGAGTACACGAGGTTCGAGTCGACAATCAACGGCACGTTCGGCGGCATTGGCGTCACAGTCGAGATTCGGAATGGTCATTTGACAGTGGTTGCACCGATTGCTGGCACGCCGGCGGCGCGTGCCGGAATCCAGCCAGATGACCGTATCGTCGCAGTGGACGGGGTGAGTATCGAAGGCATGACCGCTGACGAAAGTGCCCGCCGGATTCAGGGAGAACCGGGAACGCAGGTTCGCCTTACCGTCGAGCGTGGGTCGAACCGCTTTGAGATCACCCTGATCCGCGAGCTCATCAAGTTGCAGAACGTCACAGTCGCGATGCTCGACGAAGGGCGAGTCGCTCACGTCCAGGTCAGCCAGTTTTCCGCAGGTGTGTCCAGCCAGATCATTGATGCAATCAACCGTGCCATGATGGCAGGAACCCTCGATGGCGTGATCCTCGATCTGCGGTACAATCCGGGCGGTCTGCTCAACGAGGCCATTGATACGCTCAGCCAGTTCGTCCCTGACGACGGAGGCCCTGCAGTGATTGTTGAGACCCGCACAGAGCGGCTCGAGTTCAGGAAGACGGCTCGCCTTATCGGCGGCGCGCCGTTCAAGCTAGTCGTTCTTGTCAACGGTGCGAGTGCAAGCGCTTCTGAGTTGGTCGCGGGGGCAATTCAGGACGCCAAGGCCGGAATCATATTGGGCACGACGACTTATGGCAAGGGAACGGTCCAGGATGTCTACCCTCTCAAGATCGGCGGCGCAATCAAGCTCACGATTGCCCGCTACTTGACTCCGTCCGGTCGCTCCGTTGACGGTTCCGGCGTTGCGCCTGATGTCACACTCGATTGGCAGCCCGTGGCTCATCAACCCATCGTCACGCAGCGTGTCATGATGAGCGGTATGGTTGGACTTGATGTGCTATCCCTGGAACAGACACTTGAGCTCCTTGGTTATGACCCAGGCCTCGTCGACGGCGTCTTTGATTCGGCGACCGCGGCCGCAGTCGCTAACTTGCAGGTCACCCGCAACCTGGATAACACCGGTGCAGTAGACGATGACCTGGTGGTTGCGCTCAACTCGGACTTGGCGGACTATGACCGTCGCGCCTCAATGGTTGATGTCCAGCTTGAGGCAGCGCTCGCCGCCATCCGCGACGCCCGCAGCAGTAAGTAGGCCTAGCAGCGTTCTAGCCGATGCCAAGCAGCCGAGACAGTCGGGATCTGGCGACCACCAGCGTCCCGGCCTCGACACCGGTAATCAGAACCTGATTGCCGTACTCAGCAATGATGGTCGCGGCCACCCGGCGGATTGAGACAAGCCCTGCCACCACTACCTCGTGCCGGTCGCCGAGATTCCGAAGCACACCTTTCGGGACTGCAACGACATCTCCCGGAATAGCAGGCATCACGCTCAACTTGACCCCATTGCCCAATTCCCGGGGTGCGGTCAGCGTTACTTCCAGTAAGTCCCCTCTGGGAGTCACCGCCGTGACCGTCTCCTGGAAGCGGTGGGTTCCAGAGGCTACTTGCACACTGGCTCCCGCCCGCCAGAGCATAGCTTCGCCGACTGGTGCGGACAGGGCTATCTCTGTTTCAGCGCTGGCTACTAGGCCCAGCACTTCACCGGGCGCTGCGGTCGTTCCAACGGTGGTCTGAAGCCAGCTGAGCCGTCCTGCCATGGGTGCGACCACCGTGGTCGGGGCAGCCTGCCGTCGCGCGATTTCCACCTTCTCACGCAACGCGACTATTGCCATAGCTTGGGCGGCATCGGGTGCTCCTACACGCGCAACAGATGCGACTATGTCACCTGCTGCCACCACCGCCCCTACTTCGGCAACCGAGGTCAAGCGCCCGTCTCCGTGGGCCCTGATCAACACCAAGTCGCCAGTGACGGTACCAGAAACCATGACGAGGGGATCAGTCTGTGGGTCGAATCGGACTGCAATTGGGTCTTCTGGCGCCAAGCCTGCACCGAGCGGGACAGAGACCCTGATGTTGTCGGCCGTGACGTCAAACACACTCGCAGCTCCGACAAACGAGTCTCGCGAGTAGATCCAGACCGTCTGTCCGCGACTCGGCAACGGCTTGACTGCGTCAGACGCCACGGAGATGTAGAGGGCACCGGAATCGCCAATTGCCAGAATCGGCTGGTTTTCAGGAATCAGTCCACCGCTGGTGCGGTAGACGCGAAGGACTGTCCCGGAGACTGGAGACCGCAACGCATAGTCGCCGACGAGCGATTCCGCTGCTGCTAGCGCCTCCTCCGCCGCCCGCAAACCCGCGACCGCGTCCAAATCTTGCAGCTGCAGAATCGGCTGACCTGCGGCTACGATGGCACCTTGATCAGCCAACAGGCCCCGAATTAAGCCGCCCGTAGGTGCACGGACGCTCGCGCTTACTGGACGAACCACGCCCACTCGCTGAGCGACCTCCGGGACCCGTGCTCGCACTGTCTCGTAACGTACAATCGTAAGGCTTCCCGGCACCACCAACATCAGCACGGCGGCAACAACGGCCAGCTTTTCGCCCGTGCGCAACCTGTGGCAGAGAGCGGCGCGCCTTAACATAACATCACCCTCCCATTTCGTTGTTATGCCCTATGCGCCGGCACTCCTGCCCGTCGTCCCAGTATCTTGCTGGGAGCAGCGCCACTACGTACCATAACCTACGGACAATAGCGGTCGCGCGGTGGGAGGTGACAAGATGGACACGCACATTCAGGCAACCAGACCCGCGTTGTCCGCCATGATCTACAGGCGGAGGCGGGTGCTTGCCTTCAGTGTGGCCATAATCACCGCGCTGGCCATGCTGGAGAGCGCTACCCCACCCGCTTGGGGTGATGCCGCATGGACCACTGCATCATCAAGCCTCTCGGCGTCGCCCTATGCATCGCCGATGCTCGAGCTCGCGGCCTTGGGTATCGTCGGCGGGTATCCGGATGGCAGCTTCCGTCCGGGGGCGAACGTGTCGCGTGTTGAGTTCGCAGCGATGATAGTGCGCGCGCTTCGCCTCGAGACAGACGATTTTTCTCGACCGGCCTACACAGACATTACTCCATCGCAGGCATGGGCCTATGGCATCATCAACGCCGCAGAGGCGGCAGGTGTCCTCAAGGGTGATCCCAACGGGACCATCCGCGCCAACGCTTCCGTCACCGGTGGAGAAGTTGCGGCCATGATCCTGCGTGCCCTTGGGCGTGCAGACGAGGTGTCCGCCAGCGCTGAATGGCCATCGAACTACATTGATGCCGCATCGCGACTCGGGATCTGGCAGCCGGCGCTCTGCTCTGTTGAACCTATGTCAAGGGGGGCGGCATCAGCCGCCTTGGCAGCTGCCTTGAGTGTCGAAGCACGAGCAGAGGCGACTGATGGGGCGACGACCCTATCCCCCCACACTCTCCTTGACCGCCACGGCGTGACAGCGGTTCTTGTGAATCAGGTGCTTCAGATTGTGCCGTCGGCATCCGGGAAGCTGCTCCAGCTCCCCGACGGTTCCCTCGAACCCGCGGATGGCAGCCCCGACACGGCTCCTATCAGTCCCTCTGTACTCTGGGTGGGTGCGCTAAGCCTGGAAGGACTGCTGCATAGACCAGTCGCGCTGCTCATAGACAACCACAACCAGGTCATATTCGCGTCGGCGCGTGACAATGGCATTGTCTCCGCCATTAACCGCTCGGGCGACGTATGGACAGTTGAGCTGGAGCCCCGCGGTGTCTATGTCCTTAAGGCTACTACTATCGTGACGCTGAATCACGAGCCCTCGAGCATTGCGAGCATCAGCCGCGGAGTTGATATGCGCCTGGTCTTCGATGTACGTGGCGAAATCACCGCGGTCGAAGCCTACGAATCCATGACAGGGCGGATCGCAACCCGCGCGGCTGGTGGCTACTGGCTCAGTGCCGAAGACCGCAGTAGACCCGTTCCGTTGCTGCCAGCAGAAGGCACCCGCTGCCGCTTGAATGGTGCAGCAGTGAATGCAGCGGTTCTTGGGGCGGCGATCAGTGAAGCAGGCATTGCCATCGGCACCGTCCACTGGGACTCCAGTAGTGGTCGCGTACTGGCTCTTGACTGCTACACCTATGATGGGCCGCAGACCTTTCAGCAGCCGATCGTGTCGGTTCGGACAAGATACGCCGATTACCGGTACAACTTCTACCTCACACCCGCCGGCGACGAACGCGAGTACGCGCTGAGCCGAGATTGCCGGATTATGCGCGATGGTGGCGAGTCACTCTTCGACGCGCTGCGGGTTGGCGATCTGGTGTCGTTCCGCACTGACGAGGCGGGCGAGATAGCATATCTGGAGGCTCTCTCCGATAACAATCAGCCGCAGGTGACGCTGCCAGCGCAAGTAACCACAGCGGATCGGTTCACCCTGACTATTGACGAAGCCATCGACCCATCTTCAGTAGGCATTCAGTACGACGGGCGACGGCTGTATGCGGACTACCTCGGGCTCGAACGGTATGTGCTGGCGTACTCGCCCGAGACCCGCTTGACAACGGTCACCGTCTTCCCCGCGCTTCCCCTCAGGAATGGGGAAACGCACACCCTCACCCTTGTCGCCAGCGATTACTCAGGTCACGCTGTTCGGTTCAGCGGGAGTCTGAAGCTCGCCGGAGCCCCCATTTCTCTAGCCAGCGCGGAGTGGCTCGCACTCACGGACGGCGGGCGCAGGTACGGCAGGGTGACGCTGTTCTTCGATGGAGATGAGTCCACCAAGCTTGGCAACCTCACCGACGCCGAAGTGGGCAAGTTCAGGTACATCCCGGGCGGGACGACCGACGCGGACGTGTTCATCACAGCATGCGAAGCGACAGACTATACCATCACCATTTGGCTAAGTGGCACTCCTGCTAACGGCGCGCGCATCGAAGGACAGGCGCATGACAACAGCGGCCGGCTCATTCCAGTATCGGCGTTGTTTGGTGAGTGATCACCGCCGTCTGTCAAGGGACAGTGAATATGTCACCCCAAAACATGCTTATTTGGACTGAGAAAATGTCACCCCTGGGGTGGTTGGGGGCAGAGACTCAGGAGTCTGCGGGTTGAGTGCTGGCCGGGAG
>JBLNDB010000033.1:0-3247 GCA_050261235.1 Chloroflexota bacterium | reverse complement strand
GCAGCTTGGCACCAGCAGGACGCACAGGAGGGCGAACATCAGCCATGGCCAATCTGTCAGAGTACATCAGCGTCGTGGGCGCAGGCGAAGCGGCAATCGAGATCAAGCGGTCGCGCTTCATCGGGCTGGCCGCGCCAGTCGCCGATGAGGAAGCCGCCAGGGCGCTTCTGGCCTCGGTCCGCGACCGTCAGCGCGGCGCCAACCACAACGCCTACGCCTATCGCGTCGGTCTCGGCGCCATGACTGAGCGAGCGAGCGACGACGGCGAGCCCGCCGGCACCGCCGGACGGCCGCTCCTCGAGATTCTCGGCCGTCGCGGCCTCCGCAACGTCATCGTCATCGTCACGCGCTACTTCGGCGGCACCCTGCTCGGCGCCGGCGGGCTGTTGCGCGCCTATAGCCAGGCCGGCGCAGCCGCCATCGACGCGGCCGGCGTCGCGCGTTACTGTGAGCGGGCCGTCCTGGCTGTCAGCGTCGATTACCCGCTCTGGAGCAAGGTCGAGCATGAGCTTGGCCGGCAGGGCATCGTCACGCGGGGCGTCGAGTACACGGACAGGGTGACGGTGCGGGCACTCGTGGCGCCGGCAGCCATCGCCGGGCTGTCGGCTGCGATTCGCGACATGACGGCCGGCAGCGCGGTCATAACCGAAGAGCGGCGGGAATATGTCGCCGTTGACTGACTCTTCGCCCAGCGAAAGGAGTTTGGTCCGGCCGGGCGAATCAAGAGGGCTATGAAACTCAACGAACTGAGCAAGGTCGAGCGTCACAACTTCTGGGTCATATTGCTCGACGGCATGTTCTTCACATGGGGCAGCGCGTTCATCGACACCTCGACGGTGCTGCCGGTGTTCCTCAGCACGCTGACGACGTCCAGCGTCCTGATCGGCCTGATGGCGACGATTCGCAGCGGCGGCTGGTTCCTGCCGCAGATGCTGGTCGCGAGCTATGCGGCCAAGCGCGAGCTGAAGAAGCCAATCTCTGTTCTGGGCATGGCGATCCACCGCGGCAGTTTCCTCGCTCTGGCCGGGGTGGCTTACTTCTTCGCCGGGCGGTCGCCGGGGACGGCGCTGCTGCTGTTCTTCATCTTCCTGACGGCGCTCGCCCTTGGCGATGGCATCGGCGGCGTGCCGTACGTCGACATCACCGGCAAGACCGTCTCGAACGAGCGGCGCGGGCGCCTGTTCGGCTACTTCCAGGCAATCGGCGGCGGGCTGGCGTTCCTGTCCGGGTTCGTCATCCGGGCCATCCTCGCCGGACCGCGACCGGCCTATCCGACGAACTTCGCGCTGGTGTTCGCCATCGGCGCCGTGATTGCCTGCGGGTCGATGATCGCGTTCTCGCTGGTCAAGGAGCCGAAGAGCGAGCGCAAGAGCGAGCACGGCAGCTTCCTCGATTTCATCCGCCTGATGCCCTCGTACTGGGAGAGCAATGCCGCGTTCCGACGGCTGATGTTCATCCGCCTGACAACCAACTCGATCGCGTTGACGATGCCGTTCTACGCCGTCTTCGCGCGCGAGCGGCTCGGCCAGCCGGCTGGCGCGGTCGGGATTTTCGTCTCCGCTCAGATGCTCGGCTCGATGCTCGGCAGCCTGATCCTCGGCCACGCCGGCGACCGGTTAGGCAACCGGGCGGTCATCCGCTCGACGTCGACGCTGGTCGCCCTCTGCCCGTTCGCCGCAATCGCCGCCGGCCTGGCGACGGCGATCGGCCTGCAGTGGCTGACATTCGTCCTGATGTTCGTGCCGTTCGTGTTCATCGGCGCCTACAACTCGGCCGGCTGGATGGGCTACACCAACTACCTGATCGAGATCGTCCCCGAGGAGTCACGCCCTGTCTACACCGGCCTGATGAACACGCTGATGATAGTCACCAGCCTGCTGGCGGTGATTGGCGGCTTGTGCGTCCAGTTCCTCGGCTACACGGCGACCTTTGGCCTCAATCTGCTCAGCACCGGCATCGCCGTGACGCTGGCGATCGGCATGGTCGAGCCGCGGCGGGTCGACGCGGGGGCTGCATCCGCATCGGTGAAAGCGTGATCGACAGCCCGGGAGAGATGCGAGCACCGCCGCCGGAAATCCGGCGGCGGTTCTCTGGTTGTTGTCAAAGATGGTGGTGCCACGCGGATGGTCATCCCACACCCCCTACCAAAAAGCAACCGAGGAACCGGGGTCACCGCAGCCCAGCTACGTTGCGCTCCGCCCGGGGCGCCGCGGCTCGCTCCCCGAGCTCCGACGAACGCTCGCTGGCCGCAAGGACCGCGTCGATCAGCGTGCCCCTCAGCCCGCGCTGCTCCAGAAGGTGCAGGCCGGCGGTAGTCGTCCCGCCCGGTGGCGTGACCATCTCCTTCAGCTCGGCCGGGTGCTTGCCCGTTTTGAGCACCATCTTGGCCGCCCCGAACACCGTCTGGGCGGACAGCCGACGCGCCGCCTCGCGCGTCAGGCCGGCCCGCACGCCGGCTTCGGCCAACGCCTCGATGATGAGAAAGACATATCCCGGGCCGCTGCCCGACATGCCCGTGACGGCGTCCATCAACTCCTCGCCGACCAGCGTCACCTCGCCGAGGCCTGTCAGCACGCTGCGGACGCGCGTCTCGTCGCGCCCCGTCGTCCGCGATCCGAGGCAGATCCGGACGGCCATGCGGCCGCCGGGCTTCGTTCATCCGTTTCTGCCATTGTAGACCTTTGCGGCCACCCGCACAATGTCATTTGAAGGCAGGCACGACTGATCCCTTGTAGGTCCTTGTCACGTTCAGCGGAAAATCGCCCGGTTGAGCCATGGCCGCTCGATGTCCACGGCCTTGCGGGGACACAGCTCCTGACAGCAGAAGCAGCGGATGCAGCCGTCGAGCGCGACCCACGGGCGGTCGCCTCTTATCGTGATGACTTTGGCCGGGCAATTCCTGGCGCACTCGGCGCAGCCGGTGCAGCGGTCGTGGCGGAACACCGGCCGGGGCTGCGCCAGGCCGAGGACGCGCTTGCCGACCCTGGTGTTCGCCCGCGCGGCCCAGCCGACCAAGCCGCCCCTGGCCGGGAAATCGAAATCGCTGACGCGGACCTCAGCGAGCGGGGTGCCGAGCCAGTCGATATCGCTGAGCCGCGCCGGCAAACCGCGCCGGCCGGCGACGGCGATCGTCGGCACCTTTGCCGGGTCGCCGCCGACTGCGCTGACGGCGGCGACGTCGAGCGCAAACGGGCGCGACGACGCGCACAGCAGGCCGACCTCGCGCGGCCGGCCGGCCGCGGGGCCG
>JBLNDB010000032.1:0-99591 GCA_050261235.1 Chloroflexota bacterium | reverse complement strand
CTGCCAGCAGAGACTCATGAACCCAATATGACCAGCTACAAGCACAAACAAACGGAACGCAGTCAGCGTTCCGTTTGCTCTGTCTCTTCAGTTGTTTGCACTCCTCAAAAGAACCCGTTGCCCTCCGCGGGGGCGCTTTTTGGTTGCCGGCCGCTTACGCCCGATAGCCAGCCGGTCGCCGGCCGGTATGCGCCCGCATCACCGGCTCGTGTTCGCTGATCCAGCGGGCATACTGTATTGGCCTTATGTGCGCCAGATGGGCGCCATCCCGATCGCGCAACTGATGGAAGATTGCCCGGCCGAGACGGCCGTTCGCTTCGATGAACCAGATCCGGTCATCGGTGTCGACGCCGAAGTCCAGCCCGAGTTCGCCGAACGGCCCAAGCCGCTTGTCAATCGCTGCGGCAATCTTCAAGGCCGCCGCCGCGACCTCGCTACGGAGCGGTTCCTCGACAGGCTCGGCGTGGCCGCCGGTGTGGAGATTGCTCGTGACGGCATTCGGCGCGCCAACCCGCCACGCCATGCCGGTGACGTGCCAGGCGGGACCGCCGGCCTTCTGGACTACCACGCGGATGTCCATGACGCTTCGGTTGCTTGTCTTGAGCGAGATCGGCTGCTGGACCAGGTAGGGACGGCCGGCGATGACCCTCGCGATGAGTTCATACAGACCGTGTTTGCTGACGACTTTAGGCCCGATGCGCTTGAAGTCGATCCTGCCGACATAGCTGTAGTTGTCTCCGACTTTGTCGACGCGGATGACGCCCGCTCCCTGGGTGCCGTTGACCGGTTTCAAGAACACGCGGCCATAGCGCTCGAGCATCGTTCCCGCCGCGAGGGGGCTTGACAGCGGCTTCGTCTCCGGGAGGTAGACGCGCAGTTCGGGCTCTTCGGACAGTTCCTCGTAGACGCGGAGCTTGCCGCCGAGATAGGCATTGATGAATGGGATGCCTGATCGCTGCAGTCGCCTGACGGTTGCTGTGTAGCTGGGACGCCGGCGGTAGAAGCGCGGGAAGAATCGGTCGTAGATCACGTCCGGGAAGCGGAACGACTCACGGATGACGCGCCGGCCGACGATGCCGTAGCCATGGATGCGGCGATTGCGCCAGTCGATGTTGATGGGCTCGAACAGCGCCAGACGGGCGCCTTGGCTCAGGGCCGCCTGGTTCATGGAGATGAGGAACGAGTGCTGTTCCCCGAACCATTTCTTGCGTCGCATGATCGGGTAGACGAGAACGCCGATCAGCAGATCGCTCATGTCGTAACATCACCCCTTGCGGCAACCCTGTTTGGGCTACTACCAGCTTATGTGGCCAGAAACCGCGTGGTTACGTAGCGCGGGGAGGACTTTGGCGGGAATACTCGTATATGTATCGGGTGGGTCCAATGATCATGGAGGGATGACAATGTCGGCCAAGGTTATTGACGGAAAAGAGACAGCTGCCGCGATTCGCTCCGAACTGAAGCATGAAGTCGAACGATTCCACAGCGAGCATGGCTACGTTCCCGGTCTGGCTGTGGTGCTGGTGGGCAACAACCCGGCTTCTGAGACATATGTCAAGTCGAAGGCCAAGGGCTGCAAGGAAGTCGGCATGTACTCCGAGGTCCACAAGCTGCCGGAGGAAACCACCCAAGATGAGCTCGTCGCCCTGATCGCCAAGCTCAACGCCGACCCGAAGCTGCACGGCATCCTCGTTCAGCTGCCGCTGCCGAAACAGATCGACGAAAAGACTATTCTCAACCTTATCGACCCGGGGAAGGATGTCGACGGTTTCCACCCCGTCAACGTCGGCAAGCTGATGATCGGCGAGCACTCGCTGCTGCCCTGCACACCGGCTGGCTGCATCGAGCTGATCGAGCGCTCCGGCACCGACATCACCGGCAAGAGCGCGGTCGTTATCGGCCGCAGCAACATTGTCGGCAAGCCAGTGGCGATGCTGCTGCTGCACAAGAACGCGACAGTCACCATCTGCCACTCGAAGACAAGGGATCTCAAGGAAGTCTGCCGCCGCGCCGACATTCTCGTGGCCGCCATCGGCAAGCCGAAGTTCGTCACCGCCGACATGATCAAGCCGGGAGCTGTCGTGATCGATGTCGGCATCAACCGGGTCGAGGGGAAGATCGTCGGTGACGTCGACTACGAGGCTGCGGCTGAGGTGGCCGGCGCCATCACGCCGGTGCCGGGCGGCGTCGGCCCGATGACCATTACCATGCTCCTCAAGAACACGCTCGAAGCGGCCCGCGAGGCAGCCCGGTGAGTACCCCCCAGCGGGTGCTCACGGTCCGCGAACTCACTCGTTACGTCAAGGCGCTCGTCGAGTCGGACCTGAACCTTGGCGCGGTCTGGGTGCGCGGCGAGATCTCGAACTACAAGGAGCACTACTCGGGACACGTCTACTTCACGCTCAAGGACGATGCGGCCCAGCTGCGATGCGTAATGTTCCGCAGCCGGGCCGCCACCGTGAGGTTCAAGCCGGAGAACGGCATGAGCGTGATCGCCGCTGGCGCTGTCAGCGTCTTCGAGCGCGACGGCCAATATCAGCTGTACGTCGAAGAGCTTCAGCCGGATGGGGTCGGCGCGCTCCACGTCGCGTTCGAGCAACTGAAGGAGCGGCTGGCCGCTGAAGGGCTGTTCGCTGCCGAACGCAAGCGGGCGCTGCCGTTCCTGCCGCGCCGGATCGGCGTTGTCACCTCGCTGGCAGGCGCCGCCCTGCGCGACATCATCACCGTCAGTTGCCGCCGGTGGCCGCAGGTGAGCCTGCTCGTGGCGCCGGTCGCGGTTCAGGGCGAGGATGCGCCGCCGCAGATCGCGCATGCGATCGCCGCCCTCGACCGGGTGCCTGACGTCGACGTGATCATCGTCGGTCGCGGCGGCGGTTCTCTCGAGGAGCTGTGGGCGTTCAACGATGAGGTTGTGGCGCGGGCGATCTTCCAGTCGCGGGCGCCGACCGTGTCGGCCGTCGGGCACGAGACCGACTTCACTATCGCCGACTTCGTCGCCGACCTGAGGGCGCCGACGCCGTCGGCGGCCGCGGAATGCGTCGTCCCGGACATGCGCGAGCTGACCAGGCACCTTGCCAGCGAGACGCAGCGCTTGCGCGGCGGGCTGCGTCGGCACTACGAGCGTTGCCGGACGAGACTCGACAGTCAACTGCGCCGTCCCGCCCTGGCGCGGCCGCTCACCGGGCTGCGGCAGCGGCAGCAAGCCGTCGACATGGCGACGCGCGCTCTGTCTCAAGCAGGCAGCCGCCTGATAGACAACGGTGCCAAGAGTCTGGCGTCACTCGGGGGACGGCTGCAGGCGCTCAGTCCGTTGGCGACGCTGGCGCGGGGCTACGCGGTCTGTCAGCTGGCTGATGGCAGTGTGGTCAAAGACGCAGACAGATTGCATGACGGTGATGCGGTGAAGCTGACGCTGGCGCGGGGCGCGGCGACGTGTCGCGTGACAGCGGTGGAGGGGAGCAACCGATGACGGACGGCAAGAATTGCGAGGCTCCGGGTGGGGCGCCTGAGCCGACGTTCGAGCAGGCGTTGCAGCGCCTCGAGGCGATCGTCGCGCGACTCGAGAGCGGCGAACTCACTCTTGACGAGTCGTTGGCCCTGTTCGAAGAGGGCGTGCGGCTGTCGCGCGTCTGCAGTGCGCGTCTGGCTGACGCCGAGCAGAAGATCGAGCGGCTGATCGAACGCTCAGACGGCACCGTCGCTACCGAACCGCTGGCTGTCGGTGAACGCAAGTGACCCCCGCCACGGCCGCTGACTACCTGCGCGTCCGGGCGGAGCAAATCGAGAGCGAGCTGTCGCGATTGCTGCCGGCCGTTGGCGGTCGTCCGGCGCAACTGCCGGCGGCGATGCGTTACGCAGTCCTGGGCGGCGGCAAGCGGATCAGGCCGGTGTTCGTCTTGGCTTGCGCCGAGGCGCTCGGCGCCGATGTCAATGTGGCGCTGCCGGCGGCCTGTGCTCTCGAACTGGTGCATAATTACTCGCTCGTCCATGATGATCTGCCGGCGATGGACAACGATGACACGCGGCGCGGCCGTCCGACCGTTCACCGGGCCTTTGGCGAGGCTGAAGCGATACTGGCCGGGGACGCCCTGCTGACACTGGCGTTCGAAGTCATCAGCAGCGGTTCGCGCGCAGCCGGTCTGCCCAGCGACCGGGTCGTGGCCCTGACTGGTGAACTGGCAGCGGCCGCCGGCGCGGCTGGCATGTGCGGCGGTCAGGCGTTGGAGTTGGAGAGCCTGGCTCGTGATGTCGACCTTGAGCTCGCGCGCGAGATCAGCCGGCTGAAGACCGGGGCCCTGTTCCGTTCGGCTTGCCGGCTTGGGGCGATGGCCGGTGGCGCCAGCGAGCCCCAGCTCGCCGCCCTGACCCGGTACGGCGAGGCGATCGGTCTGGCGTTTCAGGTCGTTGATGACTTGCTTGACCAGGACCAGGATCAGGCTCGTCCCGGTCTGCCGACATTCGTGACCCTGCTTGGCCGGGCGGCTGCCCGCGAGCTGGCTGAGCACACGGCGGCAGAGGCTCGCCGGGCGTTGCTCACGCTCGGTGAGCGCGCATCGATCCTGCTCGGGTTCGTCGATCTTGTGTCGGCGCGTCAGGAGTGATGCGATGCTTGTGCAGCTGATCGCGAACAAACCGCTCACCGCCGCGCTCGTGGCCTGGGCGATTGCCCAGGCGCTCAAGGTGCCCCTGTGGTTGTTCTTCCACCGGGGGTTCGATCTCAAGATGCTCGTCTCGACCGGCGGTATGCCCAGTTCGCATACGGCGTTCGTGTCTGCTTTGACATGGATGATCGGGTTGCTCTATGGCTGGGATTCAGGGCTATTTGCCGTGTCCACTGTGTTCGCTGCCATCGTCATGTATGACGCGGCCGGCATTCGCCGCGCAGCCGGCAAACAGGCCGAAGTGCTCAACAAAATCATCGAAGAGCTTCAGCACCATGAACGCATTCGCGAGGAGCATCTGAAGGAACTGCTCGGCCACACGCCGATCGAAGTCGTAGCCGGGGCAGTGCTCGGCATAACCGTGGCGATTCTGCTCTATCGCTGATGGCGCGCCATAGCCGTGGCGATTGCCGCTGCAGTTGCTTTGAGCCTGTCGTCAGCTCATGCTATAATGCATGAAGAGCGGCGCGAGTGTCGCTCGTTTGTTGCACGACCAACACATTGAACGGTGAAGGTCGCTTGACAACTTCAGATTGTCACAGGTGGCGCATTATCCTAGTCAGCGCCAATCCTCCTGAAGACGGGGCTAAAAATCCGTCAAAGGGCACATCGATGAAGTTCCTGGTGGTGGCTGCCGACGCCCAGTCGGGGGCTGCTGCTGGGAGATAAGGGGACGGGGCGAGCCGCAATGGCATGCGGGCGTTGACCCTGCCTCGCGGAGGCCTAAGCAAGTGGTACGCCGACCGAAAAGGCGAAGGCTACGGCTTAGTGTTGAACCTGCATGTGGTGTCCGTGGTAATCGGTCGGACGCTGGGTGCAGTGTAGCCTGCCTTGAGTGGACTGAGGTGGAACACGGGTCAGTCGCAGACGTTGGCCAACGTGCCGCGACCGCTGCCGGAGAAACCCAGTCTGCAAAAAAGGCTATGGAGGATACGGCGCTGCCGGGGAAAACCCCTAGGCTGCTCGGAGATCGAGGCTGTTCGGGGATTACAGTGTGCGCTCAGCGGTTGTCCAGCGTTGCTGGCGGTGACGCGGCAAGGTCGGGCTGAAAGGGAAACCGCCGCGACGGTGACGTCCGGCGCCTGATCGGGAAAGCCTGCTGGACCTTATGCCACAACGTTTACCCGAACGGCTGCCACCTGACAATCTACATATCCGACTCATCGCATGGCAGCGTTCGGTCGGGATCGTCGGAGGAGAATCGCAATTGGCAAGCGGACCGGTCGGCCGTCGCGCGCTCTGGATACGCCAGGGGCTGTTATTTGCCCTGATTGGCTTTTCGGTGTCAGCAGTCGTGACGCTCCTGTCGGAGGCCGCGTCGCGTGTGTTGAATATGGGCGCTGCGGCAGTAGTGCTGGTTTGCATCATTGCCGTCGGCGTCCTCTTTGATATTGTCGGAATCGCCGTGGCATCGGCCGATGCCGTTCCGTTCAACGCCATGGCGGCAAAGCGGGTCCCCGGCGCACGGCAAGCGCTCCGGCTGGTCCGCAATGCCGGGCGGGTCAGCGCTGTCTGCAACGACGTCATCGGTGACATCGCCGGTGTCGTCAGCGGTTCAGCCGGCGCTGCGATTGCCATTCGCATCTACGCGCTGAACCCGGAGTTCCCGGAAGTCTTGGTCAGCGTCGGCATCGTCAGCCTGACCGCGGCCCTCGCGATTGGTGGCAAGGCGTGGGGCAAGGCTTATGGCATACAGTCTTCGACGGCGGTTACCCTGCGGGCGGGAGCCGTCCTCAAGTGGTTCGAAGACAGGCTCGGGCTCGTCCTCTTCCGCGAGCCCGGATCCAAGCGGCGCAGCAGCTAGGCAGGTGAAACGATGGCAGACATCCTGGAGCGGATCAGCGGCCCGGAGGACCTGAAACGTCTCGAACCGCGGCAACTCGACGGGCTGGCCGCTGAGCTCCGCCATACCATAATCCGCACCGTAGCAGAGACCGGCGGGCACCTCGCGTCCAGTCTCGGTGTCGTTGAGCTGACAATCGCCCTTCACCGGGTGTTCGACAGCCCGCGGGACAAGATCATCTGGGACGTCGGACACCAGTCCTATGCCCATAAGCTCCTCACCGGGCGTCTGGCGCGTTTCCGGACACTGCGGCAATATGGCGGCGTGTCCGGATTCCCCAAGCGTTCAGAATCGGCTCATGACGTGTTCGAGACCGGGCACAGCAGCACTTCCATCTCAGCCGCGCTCGGAATGGCGATCGCCCGCGACATGGCCGGCGGTGACGGCAAGGTGGTCGCGGTCATCGGCGACGGTTCGTTGACCGGTGGCATGGCGTTCGAAGGCCTGAACCAGGCCGGGCAGCTGGGCAGCGATCTGATCGTCGTGCTCAACGACAACAGCATGTCGATCTCCCGCAACGTCGGCGCGCTGTCTGACTACCTCAGCCGCCTCCGCGTCGCCCCTCGCTATTCGCGTCTCAAGGCCGACATCCAGGGCGCGGTGCGCCGCATCCCGAGAGTCGGCCCGAGAGTCGCCCGCATGCTAGAGCGAGTCAAGGACAGCGTTCGCTATCTGATGGTGCCAGGCGGTATCTTCGAGGAACTGGGCTTCACCTACCTCGGCCCGATCAACGGCCACAACATCGGGCTGCTGGAGCAGGTCCTCGGCAACGCGAAGCTGATGAAGGGCCCCGTCCTCGTCCACGTCGCGACCCAGAAGGGGCGCGGCTACTCGCACGCGGAACAGGATCCGAGTCTGTTCCACGGTCCCGGGCCGTTCGAGATCGAGACTGGAGCGATGCGCAAGAAGTCCGCCGTCCCGTCCTGCTCGTCCGTGTTCGGTCAGGAGCTGTGCCAGTTGGCGGCCGATGACGACCGCATCGTCGCCATCACCGCCGCAATGGCGGAGGGCACCGGCCTGGTGCAGTTCGCCGAGCGGTTCCCACGGCGCCTGTTCGATGTCGGCATCGCCGAGCAGCATGCCGTGACATTCGCCGCCGGGCTGGCGGCGGCGGGGCTGCGGCCGGTGGTTGCGGTCTACTCGACGTTTCTCCAGCGGGGCTTTGACCAGGTCCTGCACGACGTCTGCCTGCAGCGGCTGCCCGTAACGCTGGCGCTGGATCGCGCCGGCATCGTCGGCGAAGACGGCGAGACCCACCAGGGCCTGTATGATTTTGCATATCTGCGGGTGATGCCCAACATCACGGTCATGGCGCCCGCCGATGAGCACGAGCTGCGCGCGATGCTTCGGTTCGCGCTGACCGTCGACGGCCCGGTATCGCTGCGCTACCCGCGCGGCAGCGTCGTCGGGCGGCCGGGGACGCCGCCGGCGATTGTCGCTGGCCGGTCCCAGACCATCCGTCACGGGGACGACCTTGCCATCATTGCCATTGGCAACATGGTCGGCCCGGCTGCCGAGGCGGCCGATGCCCTTGCGGGCGAGGGCATCGGTGCGCGAGTGGTCAACGCCCGGTTCGTCAAACCGCTCGACCGCGACGCCGTCATTGCGGCGGCCCGACAGACGGGGCGCATTCTCACGGTCGAAGAACACGTTCATCCCGGCGGATTCGGCTCGGCCGTCCTTGAGGTGCTGAGCGACGCCGGCCTGACCGGCCCCGCCGGCCCGCGCGTGCACTGCCTAGCCGTGCCTGACGCAGTTGTTCCCCACGGGCCTGCCGCTTTCTTCCGTGAGCAATTCGGCCTTACCGCAAGCGGCATCGCCGCAGCGGCACGGGAGTTGATGCGACCGTGAGCGCGGGCGAACGGCTCGATGTCCTGCTCGTGAGACGTGGGTTGGTCCAGTCGCGCGAACGGGCTCAGGCCGCCATTGCGGCCGGACTGGTGACCGTGAACGGCGTCCGGGCGGATAAGGCCTCACAACGGTGCCGAAGCGACGCGGACCTCGCCGTGAGCGGCGAGGTCCACCCCTATGTCAGCCGCGGCGGGCTGAAGCTGGAAAAGGCCCTGCAGACGTTCGGCCTCAATCCCGCCGGGGCAGTGGCGCTTGATGTCGGCGCCTCCACCGGTGGCTTTACGGATTGCTTGTTGCGGCACGGTGCCATCAAGGTCTATGCCGTCGACGTCGGCACCGACCAGCTGGCCGCCAGTCTCCGCGCCGATCCCCGGGTCGTCTCGCTGGAGCGGACCAACGCCCGCTATCTGACCCGGACGGAGATTCCCGAGCCAGTCGATTTCATGACCATCGACGTCGCGTTCATCTCGCTCGGCCGGCTGTGGGACGCCCTGGTGCCGTTGCTGGCGCCTCATGCGACGGTCATCGCGCTCGTCAAGCCGCAGTTCGAGGCTGGACCCGAGCGGGTCGGCAGCCGCGGCGTCGTGCGCAGCGCATCCGTCCACACCGATGTCGTTGTCGCCGCGGCAACCGAGGCCATCGCGGCCGGCCTGACGGTGCGGGGCCTGACCTTCTCACCGATCCGCGGGCCGGAGGGGAACATCGAGTTCCTGCTTCACCTTGGCGCGGGCGGCCGCGGCCTGAGCGGCGAGGCGCTGGCGAGACTGGCTGCGCAGACGGTCCGCGACGCGCACGCGAGCCTTCGCCAATGAGGGACAGGCCGCGGGCATTCACCCTGGCTCATGCCAGTTACTGTCTATGCAGCATGTGAATTTTGCCAGTCTGGACAGAGGAAGTCTGGCCTGACAAAGCGAATTCATCTTGCCGCATGAGAACTCTCTCGTGCAGGAGGGACCGCCCATCATTCGCACCGTCGCCGTCTTCCCGAATACTGAGAAGGAACACGCGCTCGATGTCACCGCCACGCTCGTCGATTGGTTGCTCGAACAGGGCGTGGCTGTCAGGCTCCCAGCGGCGGTCGCGGTGGCAGTCGCCCGACGGGATTGCGGCGCAGCCAACGAGCGAGCGCTGTTCGCGGGCGCTGACGCGGTCATTGTCCTGGGCGGAGACGGCACGCTGCTCAATGTCGCCACGCGGGTGGCGCCGCACGGTCTGCCGATTCTCGGAATAAACCTCGGGCACCTCGGGTTCTTGACCGAAATCGAACTGTCCGATCTGTACGGAGCCCTGCCGAAAGTCCTCGCCGGGCGCTATTGGATCGAGAGCCGGATGATGATCGAGGCGCGGGTCACTCGCCAGGGCAAGACCAGGCGATTCATCGCACTGAACGAAGTCGTCGTCAGCAAAGGCCCGTTCGCGCGGATGATCGAGGTCGATACATACATCGGGAGCAGCCTCGTGGCCACCTATCCGGCCGACGGTCTGATCGTCTCCACGCCGACTGGATCGACCGCCTACGCGCTGTCAGCCGGCGGTCCGATCATCAGCCCGGATGTCGACTGCCTGACCGTCGTGCCGGTCTGTCCGCACACGCTGGCCGCGCGTGCGGTCGTTGTCGCGCAGGACAAAGTGCTGCGGCTGGCGGTTCGGGGCGGCAACGATGACACGATGCTCTCCATCGACGGGCAGACGGGCTATCGCCTTCGGCCGAGCGACGACATCACGGTGCGACGCGCCGACGTCACGACCAAGCTGATTCGGCTCGAGGGCTGGTGTTTTTACGATGTGCTCAGATGCAAACTGGCCGACGGCAACGGTCGCGACCGGGCCTGACAGAAACAACGGGGGTGCACTGGGTTGAAGACGCGGCGACAGATGAAGATTCTTGAGATCATCCGCAACGGGACCGTCGAGACACAGGAAGAACTGGCGGTCGAACTCAAGCGGTTCGGCATCAATGTGACACAGGCCACAGTCAGCCGGGATATCAAGGAGCTTCATCTGGTGAAGGTCGCCGCCGGTGACGGACGATACCGCTATGCGGTGCCCCTCGATCCAGGCGCGGCGGTACAGAAAGAGAAGATGCGACGGTACTTCAAGGACTCGCTCCTGAGCGCGGCCTGCAGCGAGAACATCCTTGTCCTGAAGACCCTGCCCGGCACAGCTCAGGGCGTCGGCGTGGCGTTCGACAACCTCGAGTGGCCGGAAGCGATGGGCACGGTCGCGGGAGATGACACCGTGCTTGTGGTCGCGCGCGATCGCGCGGCCGGGCAGGAGATGCTGACGCGGCTGCAGGATCTGATCCGCTAGCGGGGGATGGCAGGATGCTGAATGAAGTCAGGATAGAGAACCTGGCGATCATCGACAAGCTCGGGGTGGCATTCACTCCGGGCTTGAACGTCCTCACAGGCGAGACCGGCGCCGGCAAGTCGATTCTCATCGACGCCGTCGAGCTTGTCCTGGGCGGGCGGGCATCGGTCGATCTCGTCCGCAGCGGCAGCGAGCGGGCGGTTGTCGAAGCCCTGTTCGATATCAGCGGCCTCGTTCAGGTGCGGGAAGGGTTGGCTGAGCTCGGCCTTGACGACGGCGACAATCAGCTCGTCCTGTCACGCGAAGTCACCCGCGCCGGGCGCAGCGCATCGCGGGTCAACGGCCGGCCGGTGACGGCGGCGATGCTCCGCCGCATCACCCAGCACCTGGTCGACATCCATGGCCAGCACGAGCATCAGTCGCTGCTTCAGCCGGAGCGGCACGTCGACATGCTCGACAGCTTCGCCGGCGAGCCGGCGCTCGCGCTGCGGCGCAAAGTCGCTGAACTGCACCGCGAGCTGCGGCGCATCGACGACGAGCTGCAGCAACTGATGGGCGATGAGAAGGAGCGCGCGCGCCAGCTTGATTTGTTGCAGTTCCAGCTCGGCGAGATCGACGCTGCCAAGCTGGTGGCTGGTGAGGACGCGACCCTGCATGATGAGCGGAAGCGCCTGGCTGGCGCTGAGAAGCTGTTTGCGGCCTGTGAAAAGGCTTATGCCGCGTTGCGTGGCGGCGACGAAGCGGGCCAGGGGGCGGTCGACGCGGTCGGAGCAGCCCTCGCCGAGTTGGAGGAAATGGCGCGGATCGACGATTCCGTTGCCACATCGGTCGAGACTCTGCGAAGCCTCTCGTACCAGATCGAGGACATCGCCCGCGAGCTGGCGCGCTATCGCGACATGATCGAGTTCAACCCCGAGCGTCTGGACGAAGTGACCCGGCGGCTCGATCAGATCGCCGGGCTGCGACGCAAGTACGGCGACAACATCGAGGAAATACTCCGCTATCGCGACGAGGTCGCCGCAGGCATCGAGCGGCTCGTCGGCAGTGAGCAAGCTGTGGCAAGGCTGGGCGAGGAGCGCGACCGCGTCGGCGCGGCGCTCGGCGCCGCGGCAGCCGCACTCAGCGCAGTCCGCCAAGAGGCCGCGGTCGGTCTGGAGAATGGGGTGGCGGCGGAGTTGGCCGACCTCGGGATGCCTCGTACTGTACTCAAGGTGCAGTTCCGGCATGAGGAATCCGACCAGGGTGTCCCCTGTGGCGGTCGCCGGCTCCGCGTCGGTCCGCGCGGAGCCGACATGGTCGAATTCCTGCTCAGCGCCAACCCCGGCGAACCGCTGTTGCCGCTGGCGAAAATCGCGTCCGGCGGCGAGACGTCGCGCATCATGCTGGCGCTGAAGACGATCCTGACCGGCGCCGACGACGTGCCGACGGTGATCTTCGACGAGATCGACGCCGGCATGGGCGGCCGGGCGGCCCAAGCCGTGGCTGAGAAGCTGGCCAGCGTGGCCGCGTCGCGGCAGGTCCTCTGCGTGACCCATCTGCCGCAGATCGCCGCCATGGCCGATGCCCACCTCGGCATCAGCAAGCGCGTCGACGGAGACCGGACGCACACTGTCGTCGCGACTCTGTCTGACGCTGAGCGCGTCGACGAAATCGGGCGTATGCTTGGCGGCGCCGAGGTCACCACGAAGACGCGCGAGCACGCCGGGGAGATGCTGCAATTGGCGAGCGCGTGGCGATCGCGCAACGTTGCGAATCGACGTTGATCAGCGCGTTGAACGAAGCAAAGCAGGCCCGCAAGGGCCTGCTTTGCTTCGTTTCGCAGAGAAATGTTCACAGCATAGCTCCCACGCGTTCAGGGAACGTTAAATTCGGCGAATTTCGGCCTTGAGAGGCCGTCAAAGGCGAATGAGTGACAGGAGGTGACGCACACAGGGTAGGAAACTCTGTGAGAGCACAAGACAATGAAAAACGACCAACGTCGCAGACAGTTCGGGCTGCTTGTCGTGGCCTTCATCCTCATCATCTGTGCAACGCCGCAGTTCCGCAACATCTGCAATTTCCCGTCCGAGCTGCGGCTGTCTGAGGGTCAGGTCGAACTTCTCGAGATCGGTCTTCCCTTGCCGATATCCGTTCGCCTCGATTCCGGCGGGGTGATCAGTCTCAACGGGCAGGCGGCGCAGAACCGCGTCACCAACACCAGTCTGGCCAGGCCGTTGGCCATCGAGTCGGCCAGCCCCGGCACCGTCAACCTGCAGATACGCTTGTTCGGCATCATTCCCATCCGCCGCATCGCCGTCAACGTCATCCCCGAAGTCAAGGTCATCCCGGCCGGCCACTCGATCGGCATCCTGCTTCGCTCCAACGGAGTGATGGTGGTCGGGTTGACGGAGGTCGTCGATGACGACGGGAAGTCCCACCAGCCTGCCCGTGACGCGGGAATCGCGGTCGGGGACCTGGTGACAGCGATCAACGGCATGCCGGTCGGCGACGACGACACCGTGGCCAGGATCATCGATGATTGCGGCAGGCGCGGCGTTCTCGTGGAATGCGAAGTACACCGGGGGAATCAGGTCTTCACGTGTTCGCTGCCGCCGATCCTCTGCCACGAGACCGGCCGCTATCGCGTCGGAATGTACATCCGCGACGGCGCTGCGGGCGTCGGCACACTCACCTACTATGACCCCGCGACCAAGCGCTATGGCGCTCTCGGGCACGTCATAACGGACGCCGACACTGGACGGCCGATCCCGATTGGCGACGGCCGGATCGTCAGCGCCAGCGTCTGCGGCATCGAGCAGGGCCGCCGCGGGCAGCCGGGCGAGAAGATCGGTTCGTTTGTCCAGGAGTCCGACACTCTGGGGAACATCGAACGCAACACTGACTATGGCATCATCGGCACGATGAACACCGCTCCCGCATCGCCCTTCTTCTCCGAGCCGATCCCGGCGGTTCTCGCATCGCAGGTGACGGAAGGACCGGCGGAAATCATCACCGTGGTTGAGGGCCAGAAATTGGAGCGCTATGGAATCGAGATCGTCAAGGTAGTTCGGCAGGGCCGCCCGGATACCAAGGGAATGGTGATCAAGGTCACCGATCCGCGCCTGCTCAGCAAGACAGGCGGCATCGTCCAGGGCATGTCCGGGAGCCCCATCATCCAGAATGGCCGGCTGGTCGGAGCCGTGACACACGTGTTCGTCAACGATCCGACGCGTGGCTATGCCGTCTTCGTCGAGTGGATGCTGCGCGAGGCCGGCATCATTGGTGACTCGGCGAAACCCGTGGGCTTGCTGCCCACGGGTTTCGGCTCTGCGGCCGGATCCCATACCGAGAAAATTGTCGTATCCCGTCAAATGGTTTTACCGATGGGTTATACCAGCTGAGGAGGATGTTGGAAGTGGCTGTCGAAAAACACTCACCAGTCAACTCTGGATGGGACGGTGCGCGGCATGACCAATGGGAAAGTGAAGGTTCTTCTTGCGGATGACAACCGTGAATTCTGCGAGCTCGTCCGAGAGTTCATCGACCGTCAGGAAGACATGGAACTCGTCGGCGTGGCCTACAACGGCCTCGAAGTCATCGAATTGATGACCAAGACCAACCCTCACGTCGTGATCCTCGACATCATCATGCCGCACCTTGATGGGCTCGGCGTGCTGGAGCGGCTGAACACGCTGGAGGTGCAGCGTAAGCCCAAGGTCATCATGCTCACGGCCTTCGGGCAGGAGAACATCACCCAGCGGGTCGTCGAGCTTGGCGCCGATTACTACGTGCTGAAGCCGTTCAACCTCGATGTCCTGGTCAGTCGGATCAGACAGATGGTCAACGGCCCGGCAACGCCGGCGGCGGCGCAGCGGCCGCGAGTCAAGAGCATGGATCTCGAGGTCACGAACATCATCCACGAGATCGGCATCCCGGCGCACATCAAAGGCTATCTCTACTTGCGCGATGCCATATTGCTGGTCATTGGGCGGATCGAGCTGCTCGGCGCCGTAACCAAAGAACTCTACCCGATGATCGCCACGAAATACAAGACCACGCCGAGCCGGGTCGAGCGCGCGATCAGGCATGCCATTGAGGTTGCCTGGAACCGCGGCAACTTCGAGGTCATCAACAACCTGTTCGGCTACACCGTCAACCTCGACCGCGGCAAGCCGACCAACTCCGAGTTCATCGCCATGGTCGCCGATAAGCTGCGGATGGAGCTCAAGGCCAGTTAGTCGCCCAGAACTGCATACCTGAGAGGTGAATGACACGCAAGCGGGTGGCGGTGAGCCGCCCGCTTTTGCGTTTCTCACCTCTGCAAGGACATGCAGGCATGTATGAAAGTGCTTGCCGGCTGTAGCAGGAAACGGATTGCAGACAGCGAACTCCCGAGTGATAGGGAGGTTTGCTGCGTGCCACGACCAAAGACGGACCAGAGGCCTCACAGTCGTGAGCTTGCTCACCCGTCGCGCGAACTCGAGGTGATCATCAACTCGACGCATGACGCGATGATCGCCGTCGATGCCGACGGGTGCATCACGCTGTTCAACGCAGCCGCCGAGCGCCTGACCGGTCTCAGCCGCGACGACGTACTGGGCCGGCCGGCCCGCGAGGTGATACCGAACACCCGGCTTCACCTGGTTCTCGAGTCCGGTCTGCCCGAGCTGAACCAGCAGCAGGAGATGGGCCGGACGACGGTCGTCACGAACCGGGTGCCGGTTCGCGACGATAGCGGGCGGCTGATCGGAGCGGTGGCAGTGTTCCGCGACATCAGCGAGTTCAAAGGCTTGGCCGAGGAGATCACCAACCTCAAGGAAGTCCAGTCGCTGCTGGAGGCGATCATCAACTCGACTCAGGATGCGATCTCGGTGGTCGACCGCGACGGTCGGGGTCTGCTGATCAACCCCGCCTACACTCGCCTGACAGGCATGACCCAGAGCGACGTGATCGGCAAGCCCGCGACGGTCGACATCGCCGAGGGCGAGAGCATGCACATGCAGGTGCTGAGAACGCGCAAACCTGTTCGCAACGTGCGCATGAAGGTTGGGCCGAAGCGCAAGGAAGTCATCGTCAACGTCGCGCCGATCATGGTCGGCGCGGAACTGAAGGGCAGTGTCGGCGTCATCCACGACACGTCCGAGATCATGCAACTGACCGAGGAGTTGGAGCGGGCGCGGACGCTGATCCGGCGTCTGGAGGCGAAGTACACGTTCGAGGACGTCGTCGGCACAAGCTCGTCGATCATCGCCGCCGTAGACCAGGCGAGGCGGGCCGCCGAGACGCCCGTGACAGTGCTGCTGCGCGGCGAAAGCGGCACCGGCAAAGAGCTGTTCGCGCACGCGATTCATGCCGCCAGCCCGCGTCGCGGCGGCCAGTTCATCCGCGTCAACTGCGCCACGCTCTCGGAGGCTCTCCTCGAGAGCGAGCTGTTCGGCTACGTGGAGGGCGCGTTCACCGGCGCGAAACGCGGCGGCCGGCGGGGACTGTTCGAGGAAGCGAACGGTGGGACGATCTTCCTTGACGAGATCGGCGAGATCTCGCAGAACCTCCAGGCGAAGCTGTTGCGGGTGCTGCAGGAGCGCGAGATCATCCGCGTCGGCGACAACCGCTCGGTGCCGGTCGATGTCCGCGTGATCGCGGCGACGAATGTCAACCTCGAGCTGGCGATGGAGCGGGGGACATTCCGCGAAGACCTGTATTATCGTCTGAACGTGGTGCCGATCTTCATCCCGCCCTTGCGGCACCGCCGCGAAGACCTGCCGCTGCTGGTCAATCACACGATCAGAAAGCTCAATCAGGAGTATGGCCGCTGCGTCGAGGCGGTCGCCCCGGAGGCGATGGCCGAAATGGCGGCCTACGACTGGCCTGGCAACATCCGTGAGTTGGAGAACGTGCTCAGCCGGGCGATGATCAACATGCGGTTCAGCGACACCGAACTGCGGCCCGAGCACCTGCCGCCGCTCGGGCGCCAGTCGGGCACCGACAGCGACGCGACCGCCGGCGGCGGGAGCACTTACTACAACCGCACCCTCGACGAGATCATGGCCGAGAAGGAGAGGGAAGTCCTCCAAGCCGTTCTGCGCGAGTGCAACGGCAACAAGACCGAAGCAGCGCGGCGCCTGCGCATCGCGACCCGCAGCCTGTACTACAAGCTCGAGCGGCTCGGCATGGTCTGAAAGCCGCTGCAGGAAAGATAATGCCGACTCTGAACAACTATGCAGAGTCAGGAGCGTGCTCCTGGCTCTGTTTTCGCAGGCAGATGGCCATTCTTCCGCTGTCGGGAGGATGGCATGATTTTTGCATGTAGAATTGCATCAGGACACTGTGGGAAGAGGGGGCTTGGTGTGAAGTACTTCGACGAGATGGCGAAGGCCGGTCACGAGCAGCTCAGCTTCCAATATGACAAGGCCACCGGACTGAAGGCGCTGATCGCGATTCACGACACGACGCTTGGCCCGGCGCTCGGTGGTTGCCGCATGTGGCCATATGAGAAAGAAGAGGATGCCGTCTACGACGCTCTTCGCCTGTCCCGTGGGATGACCTACAAATCGGCGGCGAGCGGGGACAACTGGGGCGGCGGCAAGTCCGTCATCTGGGGCGATCCGAAGACGGACAAGAGCGAGGCGCTGTTCCGCGCGTTCGGCCGGATGGTCCAGTGCTTCGGCGGGCGGTTCATCACCGGCACCGATGTTGGCACCGTCGGCTCCGACTTCGTCTGGTCGAAGATGGAGACTGACTATCTCGTGGCCCTGCCCGCAGAGCACGGCGGCAGCGGGGACTCGTCGATTCTGACGGCCTTTGGCGTCTGGCGGGGGATCAAGGCAGCCGCAAAGGAAGTCTGGGGCTCAGACTCGCTCGCCGGCAAGACAGTCGCGGTACAGGGCGTGGGCAAGGTCGGCCACCACTTGGTCGATCATCTGATTGATGACGAAGGGGCGCAGGTCGTCATCTGCGACATCAACCCCGACAATGTCAAGCGGGTCACCGACAAGCACCCGGAGGTGAAGGTGGTCAGTCCGCAGGACATCTTCGCGGTTGACTGTGACATCTTCTCGCCGAACGCCCTCGGGGCCGTCCTCAACGACGAGACGATTCCGGTCCTGAAATGCCGGATCGTCGCCGGTGCGGCGAACAACGTCCTGAAGGAGCC
Organism: Chloroflexota bacterium; assembly: GCA_050261235.1. Classification (GTDB taxonomy): domain Bacteria; phylum Bacillota; class Sulfobacillia; order JBFLWA01; family JBLNDB01; genus JBLNDB01. The sequence continues at coordinate 81,794 of JBLNDB010000032.1, read as the reverse complement.
GCGCCACGGCGACATGCTGTTCGAGCGGGGCATCCTCTACGCGCCGGACTACGTCATCAACGCCGGTGGCCTGATCCAGGTGGCAGACGAGCTGATGGGTTATGACCCGGCGCGAGCCAAGCGCAAAGTCGGCAACATCTACAACGCGCTGCTGGCCATCTTCGCGATCGCCAAGCGCGACAACATCCCAACCTACCGGGCAGCGGATATCCTCGTCGAGGAACGGATCAGCAAGCTGGGCGCCATCGCCCGCATCTACAGCGCGTAACTGAGGCAACGGAGTGAAGATGATGACCGAGACAGTCTTCCGCATATTGGCGATCAACCCCGGGTCGACGTCGACCAAGATCGCGGTCTACGAGAACGAGAAGCCAATTTTCGAGCAGACCAGGCGTCACTCGGCCGAGGATCTGGCGCCGTTCGCCGACATCCAGTCGCAGTACGAATTCCGCAAAGCTCAGATTCTCGATTGCCTTGCCAAGGGCGGAGTCGACCCGGCCAGCCTGTCGGCCGTGGTCGGACGCGGCGGCCTGTTCCGGCCGATCGAAGGCGGCACGTACGCCATCAACGACCGCGTTCTCGAGGATGCCCGCCGGGGAGTGCAGGGGCAGCACGCCAGCAATATCGGCGCCCCGCTGGCCAAGGGCATCGCCGACCAGTACGGGTTGCCGTCCTACTTCGTCGATCCCCCCTGCGTCGACGAGTTCGAACCGCTCGCCCGCCTGTCGGGCATGCCCGACCTGCCGCGCCACAGTCTGCTGCACGCGCTCAACCTGAAGGCCGTCGGCCACCGCGTCGCACGCGACCTCGGCCGCCGGCTGGAGGATCTCAACCTGGTCATGGCCCACCTCGGCGGCGGCATCTCGGTCGTTCCGAGCAAGCATGGTCGCTTCATCGACGCCAACAACGCGACGGAAGAGGGGCCGTTCTCGCCGGAACGCACCGGTACTCTGCCGGTGCGAAGCCTGATTCAGCTCTGCTACAGCGGCAAGTACACAGCCAAGGAGATGGACCGCAAGGTCGTCGGCCAGGGAGGCATGGTCGCCTACCTCGGCACGAACGACGCTCAGGAAGTGCAGCGTCGCATCGCGTCCGGCGACACCCAGGCGAGGCTGGTCTTCGAGGCGATGGCATATCAGGTCGCAAAGGAGATCGGCGCGATGGCCGCGGTCCTGGCCGGAAAGGTCGACTACGTCGTCCTGACAGGCGGCATCGCCCACTCGGAGATGCTCACCGGCTGGATCCGCGAGCGGACCGAGTGGATTGCGCCGGTGCTGATCTACCCGGGTGAAGAAGAACTGCGCGCCCTTGTCGAAGGGGCCCTGCGCGTGCTGCGCGGCCAGGAGCGGCCCAAGGTCTACGCCTGACCGGGGCTGGCACAGGTATAGACATCAAGTTCTCAACCGACCAAGAGGAGTGATCCAGTTGCTGAAGTCGATGGATGACATCCTGGCCCTGGCCAGGAAGCGTGGCCCGGTCGGCCTGGCGGTGGCAGTCGCCGATGACCACGAGGTACTTCACGCGGTCAAGCTGGCCGTCGACGAGGGACTCGTCAAACCGTTCCTGGTCGGCCGCGTCGAGCGGATCCGGTCGATTGCAGCCGAGATCGGGCTCGATCTGTCCACCGGCGAGCTGTTCGATGAGGCCACGCCGACAGCGGCGGCGGCCCGGGCAGTCGCTCTCGTCCGCGAGGGCAAGGCCAACCTGCTCATGAAAGGGCAGATCCAGACCGCAGATCTGATGCGCGCTGTCCTCGACAAGGAGAACGGTCTCCGCACCGGCCGCGTCCTCAGTCACGTTGCGATCCTCGACGTACCGCCCCACGAGCACCTCTACTTCATGACAGACGGCGGCATCAACATCGCTCCCGATCTTGCGCGCAAGGCCGAGATCATCCAGAACGCCATCGACGCCTGCCGGGCGCTCGGCTATGAACAGCCCAAGGTCGCGTGTCTGGCTGCAATCGAGCAGGTCAACCCGGACATGCCGGCGACCCTCGACGCGGCTCTGCTGGCCAAGATGAGCGATCGCGGGCAGATCAAGGGCGGCATCGTCGACGGGCCGTTCGGACTGGACAATGCCGTCTCGGCCGAGTCAGCGCGCATCAAGGGAGTCAAGGGCCCCGTTGCCGGTTGTGCCGACATCCTCATGGTGCCGGCGATCGAGGCTGGCAACATCCTCTACAAGACGCTCGCGTTCCTTGCCCCGACCGGATTCCGTCAGGCCGGCATCGTTGTCGGTGCCAAGGCGCCGATTGTGCTCCTGTCCCGCGCCGACAGCCACGACGCCAAGCTCAACTCAATCGCGTTCGCGATCGGCGTCAGCCGGTAGCGCAGTTCCCGTACGGCGGTCAGAGCCCTGATAAGGGCTTAAGCCATAGACAACCTAGGAGGGTTGAACAGATGGAAGTCTTCAAGTACATGGAGAAGTACGGCTATGAGCAGTTGGTCCTCTGCCACGACAAGACCAGTGGTCTTAAGGGCATCATCTGCGTCCACGACACGACGCTCGGCCCCGCACTCGGCGGCCTGCGCATGTGGAACTACGCCAGCGAGGACGAGGCCATCACCGACGCCCTGCGTCTCGCGCGCGGCATGACCTACAAGAACGCTGCGGCCGGCCTCAACCTCGGCGGCGGCAAGTCCGTCATCTGGGGGAACGCGAAGACCGACAAGACCGAGGAGCTGTTCCGCGCCTTCGGCCGGTTCGTCGACACTCTCGGCGGCCGGTACATCACCGCCGAAGACGTTGGCACCAGCGTCGAGGACATGGAGTGGGTCCGTCTCGAGACAGACCACGTCGCCGGTCTGCGCGAACTCTCGGGCGATCCGTCGCCGTTCACCGCGTATGGCATCTACATGGGCATGAAGGCCACCGCCAAGGTCGCCTTCGGCGATGACTCGCTGAAGGGCAAGACCATCGCCGTTCAGGGCCTTGGCCATGTCGGCTACTACCTCTCGAAGCACCTCCATGAGGAAGGCGCCAAGCTGATAGTCACCGACCTCTACCAGGAGAACATCGAGCGGGCCGTCAAGGAATTCGGAGCCGAAGCGGTCGCGCCGGACAAGATCTACGGCGTGAAGTGCGACATCTTCTCGCCCAACGCCCTTGGCGCGATCATCAACGACGAGACCATCCCGCAGTTCCAGTGCCGCGTCATCGCCGGCGGCGCCAACAACCAGCTGAAGGAACCGGAGAAGCACGGCGTCGAGCTGACCGAGAAGGGCTTCTTCTACGCGCCGGACTACATCATCAACGCCGGCGGCGTCATCAACGTCGCCGAGGAACTCGTCGGCTACGACAAGGACCGCGCGACCAAGAAGGTCGCCGGCATCTACGACAACGTGTCCAAGGTGTTCGCGATCGCCAAGCGCGACAACGTCCCGACCTACATCGCGGCTGACCGTCTGGCCGAGGAGCGCATCGCGAAGATCCACGCCATCCACCACAACTACGTCGGCGGCGGCTGCTCCTGCGGTCGCTGACAGCCGGCGGCTCGGGCATCCGTCGCGATGGCGCGGATGACTCGTGCAGGATAACCCATTCACGCCGCAAAATACGTTAGATGGGGGCGGGCGCGGGATACTACGCTGTGAACCGCGCCGCTCCCACTTTCTCCACCCGTCAGACCAGGAGGCCGGGCGATTGACTGTTAACGTCGCACGCATGAGCGAGCACCGGATCGTCGTATTCTTCGGCGCATTCGGCAGTGGCAAGACTGAACTGGCAATCAACTACGCGCGCGAGCTGAGACAGTCGGGCGAGCAAGTGACATTGGTCGACCTCGACAACGTCAGCCCGCTGTTTCGCACCCGCGACGCCCATGGCCGCCTCAGGACCATGGGCATCCGCCTGCTCTGGCCGGGCGCCGATTTCGGGGCGACGGACCTGCCGATCCTGCCGGCCGAAGTCTACGGAGCGCTGCAGAGCAAGGAGCAGCGGGTCGTGTTCGACGTCGGCGGCGATGACTGGGGTGCCCGCGCGCTGTCGCCGTTCCAGCCCTACTTCGCGGACGGGCAGTATGACGCGTGGTTCGTCGTCAACACGCGTCGTCCGTTCACGCGTGATGTGGCGGGCATCTGTCAGGCGGTGGCCGAGGTGCAGCGCGCATCGCGCCTCACGGCGACCGGTCTGATCGCCAACACGAACCTCGGCCCGGCCACCAGCATCGAACTGATCCGTGAGGGATTCGCCATCGTTGTGGAAGCTGCTCGGAAGCTCGGCCTGCCGGTCGTCTTCGTCGGCGCGACGCGCAGTCTGGTCCCGGTTGCGGCGGCCGAGAGATTCGGCGTACCCGTGTTTCCGGTCGATATCTTCATGCTGCCGCCATGGCAGGCAGACGAATAGCGACAGCGCAAAGGGGGGAACCAGTTGTGGCCAAGCGAGTGATATTCGACGAAGACCGTTGCAAGGGTTGTGAACTCTGCGTCCAGGCTTGCCCCAAGCACATCATCAAGATGGCTCAGGACAAGATCAACGCCAAGGGGTTTCACCCGGCAGCGGTGAGCGACGAAGACCAGGAGAAGTGCATCTCCTGTGCATTCTGCGCCCGGATGTGCCCCGACGTTGTCATCTCCGTATACCGTGAAGAGGGGAGGAAGTAACCGCTATGGGAGAAATGATCCTGATGAAGGGGAACGAGGCCATAGCGGAGGCGGCTGTTCGCGCGGGTTGCCGCTTCTTCGCCGGCTATCCGATCACCCCGCAGAACGAGATTCCGGAGTACATGTCCCGCCGTCTCTGGGAAGTCGGCGGCGTGTTCATCCAGGCCGAGTCCGAGGTTTCCGCCATCAACATGATCTACGGCGCGGCCGGCTCGGGCGCCCGCTGCATGACGTCGTCCTCAAGCCCCGGCATCAGCCTGAAGCAGGAAGGCATCTCGTACATCGCCGGCGCCGAATTGCCCGCCGTCATCGTCAACATGACGCGTGGCGGCCCCGGTCTCGGCGGCATCCAGCCGTCTCAGAGCGACTACTTCCAGTCGACCAAGGGCGGCGGACATGGCGACTATCGCCTGATCGTCCTCACCCCGGCGTCGATCCAGGAGATGGTCGACATGACCGAGTTGGCGTTCGATCTGGCGGACAAGTACCGCAACCCGGTCCTCATCCTTGGCGACGCCGTCCTCGGTCAGGCCATGGAGCCGGTCGAGTTCCACAACAAGGCGGTCGACCAGATCCCGGCCAAACCGTGGGCAGCCACCGGCTGGGACGGCTCGCGCCCGCGCGCCATCATCAACTCGCTCTACCTGCAGCCGGAGGAACTCGAGAAGCACAATCTGAGGCTCCAGGCCAAGTATCGCGAGATCGAGAAGAACGAGAAGCGCTGGGACACGGTCAACCTGCGCGACGCGGAAGTAGCCCTGGTCTCGTTCGGCACCACTGCTCGCATCTGCCGCAGTGCGATGGAGAAGGCCCGCGCCGAAGGGATCAAGGCCGGGATCATCAGGCCGATCACCGCCTGGCCGTTCCCGGAGCAGCCGTTCGAAGAGGCGCTGCGGCTCGGCATCAACAAGTTCCTGGTCGTCGAGATGAACTACGGCCAGATGCTTGAGGACGTCAAGCTGGCGGTCAATGGCCGCGGCGAAGTGGCGTTCTATGGCCGCGCCGGTGGCATGATGCCGACCCCGGCGGCCATTCTCGACGAGCTCCGCAAGCTGGTTGGGAGGGGGAATCGCTAATGCAGGTCGTCTACGAAAAGCCGAAATCCCTCACCGACGTCCCGACCCATTACTGCCCCGGCTGCACGCATGGCATCATCCACCGCCTCGTGGCCGAGGTCATCGATGAGCTGGGCGTTCAGAGCAAGACCGTCGGTGTCGCCCCGGTCGGCTGCGCCGTTCTCGCATACAACTACTTCAACGTCGACATGCACGAGGCGTCTCACGGCCGCGCGCCCGCCGTCGCCACCGGCATCAAGCGCGTCCTGCCGGACAATGTCGTCTTCACCTATCAGGGCGATGGCGACCTGGCCTCGATCGGCACGGCCGAAATCGTCCACGCTGCCACGCGCGGCGAGAAGATCACGGTCATCTTCGTCAACAACGCCATCTATGGCATGACGGGCGGTCAGATGGCCCCGACAACGCTGGTCGGCCAGCCGGCGACCACCGCTCCCGGCGGTCGCAAGGTCGAGCGCGCCGGTTATCCGGTGCGCGTCGCAGAGATGCTGAGCACGCTCAACGGCCCGTCCTACATCGCCCGTGTCAGCGTCACCGACCCGGGCAACGTCGTCAAGGCGAAGCGCGCCATCAAGAAGGCGTTCCAGAACCAGATCGACGGCACGGGCTTTACCCTGGTCGAGGTCCTCTCAACCTGCCCGACCAACTGGGGGATGCCGCCGGCTGAAGCGATCAAGTGGCTGAACGAGAACATGCTCAAGTATTATCCTCTCGGCGAGTTCGTCGGCGGCGAGGAGGCGAAGAGCGAATGATCCATGAAGTCGTGATGGCCGGGTTCGGCGGCCAAGGCGTGATGCTGATCGGCGAACTGCTGGCGTACGCCGGCATGGTCGAGGGCAAGAAGGTCTCCTGGATGCCGTCATATGGCCCGGAGATGCGCGGCGGCACGGCCAACTGCTCGGTCGTCATCACCGATGAAGACCTCACCTCGCCCGTGGTCACGGAGCCGACCGGCGTCATCATCATGAACAAGCCGTCGCTCGACAAGTTCGAGCCGGAAGTCCGCAAGGGCGGCCTGATCGTCGTCAATACCTCGCTCATCGACCGCAAGGTCAAGCGCGGTGATGTCGATGTCATCGAGGTTCCGTGCAACGACGTGGCTGCGGAACTGGGCAACAACCGCATCGCCAACATGGTCGCGCTCGGCGCGTTCATCGGCGCCACCCGCTGCGTGAGCAAGAAGGCGGTCATGGAAGGTCTGAAGCACATCCTGCCGGAACGTCATCATCACCTGCTGCCGCTGAACGAGCAGGCAATCGACCGCGGCATCGCCCTGGCGCAGCAGTAGCAGGACGCTGCAGAACGCTTCACACCATGTGATTTCGGCCAGCAGCATCCTCAACACTGGCAAGTCTTCCACACATAGGGGGTTCAGCTATGAGTGACGCCCTTGCGTTTGTCCGCGATGAACTGCAGAAAGTCAAGGATGCCGGCCTGTTCAACACGATCCGCACGATCGCCGGTCCTCAGGGTGCCTGGTTCGAGGTCGACGGGCGCAAGTGCCTGAACTTCTGCTCCAACAACTACCTCGGCCTGGCCAACGACGAGCGGATGAAGAAGGCGGCGAAAGAGGCCATCGATCGCTACGGCGTCGGCCCCGGCGCGGTCCGGACGATTGCCGGCACCCAGACGATCCACCTCGAGCTGGAGGAGAGGCTCGCCCGGTTCAAGGACGCCGAGGCGACGATCCTCCTCGGCTCCGGCTTCACCGCAAATCTGGCGACCATTCCCTGCCTGGTCGGCAAAGAGGATCTCATCTTCAGCGATGAGCTCAACCATGCCAGCATCATCGACGGCTGCAGGCTGTCCGGCGCCCGCATCATCCGCTACAACCACAACGATCCGGCCAGCCTCGATGAGAAGCTGAGCGCGGAGCCGGCGAACGTCCGGCGCCTCGTCGTCACCGACGGCGTGTTCAGCATGGACGGTGATATCGTGCCGCTGCCGGAGATCGTCAAGGTGGCGAAGAAGCACGGTGCGATGACGATGGTCGACGACGCGCACGGCGAAGGCGTGCTCGGCTCGCACGGCCGCGGCATCGTCAACCACTTCCACCTCGAGGGCCAGGTCGACGTGGAAGTCGGCACGCTCTCGAAGGCGTTCGGCGTCATGGGCGGGTTCGTCTCCGGCAGCGCCGAGCTTGTCGACTGGCTGAAGCAGCGCGGCCGTCCGTTCCTCTTCTCGAGCGCTCTCACTGCGGCCGATGTCGCGGCAGGCATCGCCGCCGTCGACATCCTTGAGGAGAGCGACGAACTGGTGAAGAAGCTCTGGGACAATGCCCGTTACTTCAAGGCGAAGATGCAGCAGCTCGGCTTTGACACCGGCAAGTCGGAGACGCCGATCACGCCGGTCATGGTCGGCGATGCCATCAAGGCCAAGGAGCTCAGCAAGGGCCTGTTCGAAGAGGGCGTGTTCGCGATGGCGATCGCCTACCCGACCGTCCCGCAGGGGAAGGCTCGCATCCGCGTCATGATCTCGGCGTCCCACGAGCACAAGGACCTCGACTTCGCGGCTGAGAAGTTCGCCAAAGTCGGCCGGTCGCTCGGTCTCATCAAGTAGCAGAGACACCGGACTGGATTGCGAAGGCACCCGCAGGTCGCGGGTGCCTGCGCTGGTCAGAATAGCTGTGCGGTCAGTCGCGCGGTTCACCGTCGCCGTCCGGCAGGCAGCCGGCGAGGACGCCGCTGCCCAGGACGGCGACCATCTGCCCGTGCTTCGGCCAAGCGCCCAGCCAGGCAAGGAAGGCCTTGACCTGTCCGCGGAAGCCGACCGCTCGCGGCAGTTCGACGATCAGCAGCGGCGGCGCCGCCCGCTCTGCCATAGTACCACCCCACTTGCCGCTAGGATACGCACCAGGGGTTGGATTGATGCGCCAGGGGAGGATGCAGATGGACACGTTGCAGGAGCGCCGGATCGGCGGGCGCGAGATCTTCCGCGGCCGGATCATCACCGTGAAAGAGGATTCGGTCAAGCTTCCCGACGGGCGGACCAGCACGCGCGAAGTGGTGCTGCATCCGGGTGCCGTGGCGATTGTGCCGGTCGACGCGGTGGGCAACATCGTCCTGATCCGGCAGTATCGCTACACCGTCGGCGAGGTGCTGCTCGAGACGCCGGCAGGGAAACTCGAGCCGGGCGAGGATCCCGACGCCTGCGCGGTTCGTGAGTTGGCCGAGGAAACCGGCCTCAAGGCGGAGCGGCTGACCCTGATCGGCCGCTTCTACACCAGCCCCGGGTTCAGCAACGAACTGATCCATCTCTACCTTGCCGAGGGACTGACGGCGACCACGGCGACGACGGCCGACGACGAGGAGTCGATCGAGGTCGTGCGGGTGCCGCTCAGCGAGGCGCTGGCGCTGGTCGCCGACGGGCGGATCAAGAACGCGACGACGGTGATCTCGGTCCTCGCCCTCGCGCGGCTGCGGGGGTCGGACAATGGCGCCTGACATCGTCTACGCCGACCTGCATGTCCACCTTGGGGCGAGCGATGACGGGAGTCTGGTGAAGGTCACGGCCGCCCGCAGCCTGACCGTTGCCAACATCGCCGCTGAGTGCGTCGAGCGGAAGGGCATCGGCATGATCGGCCTCGTCGATGCCCACTCACCGCGTGTCATCGCGGACGTGCGCAGGCTGATCGCTGCGGGTGAGGCAGAAGAAGTCCGCGGCGGGGGGATCCGCTACCGCGACCGGCTGACGCTCATTCTCGGGTCGGAAGTCGAGACCGGCGAGCGCGACGGGTGCAGCGCGCACCAGTTGGCGTTCTTCCGCGACCTGACCGCCATCAGCGACTTCTCGCGGGCCCTCTCACATCACGTCAGCAACATCGACCTCAGCACACAACGCTGCCGGCTGGATGCGACCGGGCTCGCCGGTCTCGTCGCCAGCCTCGGCGGCCTGCTCATTCCGGCGCACGTCTTCACGCCGCACAAGGGCATCTATGGCAGTTGCACGACTTCCCTCAGCGAGTGCTTTCCGCCGCAGGCGTTGGCCGCCATTCCGGCGCTTGAGCTGGGTCTGTCGGCAGACACCGAGCTGGCGGAACAGATTCCGGAGACAGCGCGGTTCGCGTTCGTCAGCAACTCTGACGCCCATTCGCTGCCGAAGATCGGTCGCGAGTACAACGCCATCCGTCTCAATGACGCGACCTTTGACGATCTGGCAGCGGCGCTCTGGCAACGGGACGGGCTGGCGGTGGTGGGCAACTACGGGCTCGACCCGCGACTGGGGAAGTATCACCGCACATTCTGCGATGCCTGCGGCTGGCAGGCAGCTGGCGAGCCGCCGGAGATGGCCTGTCCGCGCTGCGGTGGTCCGGTGACGCGGGGAGTCCTCGATCGGATCGCCGAAATCGCCCTGAGCGCGGGCGCGACCGGTCGCCGTTCGCCCGCTGCCGCGCCCGGCGCCTCGTCCCGCCACGCGCCATACTATCATCACGTGCCGCTCGAGTACATTCCGGGTGTCGGGCCACGGGCCCATGCGCGCCTCCTGTCCGCCTTCGGAACCGAGATGGCGGTCCTGCACCGGGCAAGCGAGAGCGAGCTGGCCGACGTCGTCGGGGCGAAAGTGGCGCATAGTATCATCCTCGGCCGGAGCGGTCGCCTGAGACTGTCCCCCGGCGGCGGCGGACACTACGGACGCGTGATCGACTAGCGACGGGCCGTCCTATCATAGCCCGTCTCCCCCTGGCATAGAGATTGCCGTGGGGGAGGCGAGGGGGATGTCGTTCGTCGGCCAGTTCAGAAACGGCGTCGTGGGCTACCTCAGAGCGAACACCGGGGTCTACGTCTTCTGCATCGTCATCTTCACGGTCGGCGCTTGCTTCGGCGCCCTTGCCATCCGTGCCCTGAGCGCGGTGCAGAAGGCCGAACTCATCGATTATCTGCAGGTTTTCCTGCGCGGTCTGGCCAACACGGGCGAGCCGGTCGCCGGTGCCGCCGTGCTGCAACAGGCGCTTGCAACTCACTGGAAGACAGCCGGGTTCATCTGGCTGCTCGGCCTGACCGTGATCGGCCTGCCCGCGGTGGCGCTGGTCGTCTTCACACGCGGGTTCGTGATCGGCTTCACCGTTGGCTTCCTCGCCGAGCAACTGGGCTACAAGGGAGTTCTCTTCGCGCTGTTTTCGGTGCTGCCGCAGAACCTGCTGGCTGTGCCGGCAATTCTGGTTGTTGGCGCGTCGGCCCTGTCATTCTCGTTGCTCCTGGTCGGAGCACGCATGCAGCGCCGGCGGTTTCAGTTTCTCGAGGAATTCGCCGGCTACACGGCCATCGTCGCCGTCGCCTGTGTCGCCCTGGCGGGCGCCGGTCTGGTCGAGGCGTTCATCGCGCCGGTGTTCATCCGGCTGTTCGCCGGTACCATTGCCTGAACTCCCGGACGGCGTCCGGCCGGTGGCGCCGGGCATCGGCGTTGTCTAATAGTGCCACATTTCACAACCTTTCGCCCGGGTGGTTGAATTTGCCCCCCCAAAGTACTAGAATGATGGTGTTGGACAGGCTCGGAACTATTCGCCTACAGGGAGGTTTTCATCGTGATCGTTGGTGTCCTCAAAGAGATCAAGAACAACGAAAACCGCGTCGGTCTCACGCCCGCCGGTGCCTACGCGCTGGTCCATGCCGGTCACAAAGTGCTGGTCGAGGAGACCGCCGGTGTCGGCAGTGGTTTCACTGATAGCGAATACGTCGCCGCTGGCGCCGAGATTGTCAAGGACGAGAAGGCTATCGCCGACAAGGCCGAGATGATCATCAAGGTCAAGGAGCCGCTCCCGAGCGAGTATGAGCTGTTCCACAACGGTCAGGTCTGGTTCACGTACTTCCACCTCGCTCCGGAGCCCGAACTGACGAGGGCTCTTATGGAGAAGGGTGTCGTCGCGATCGCCTACGAGACCGTCCAACTGCCGGATCGCTCGCTGCCGCTGCTGCAGCCCATGTCCGAGGTCGCTGGCCGCATGTCGGTTCAGATCGGCGCCTACTACCTCCAGAAGTATGCCGGCGGCGAAGGCATTCTGCTCGGCGGGGTTCCGGGCGTCCCGGCCGGTGAGGTCGTCATCATCGGCGGCGGCGTCGTCGGTACCAGCGCGGCGAAGATGGCCATGGGTCTCGGCGCCCACGTCACCATCCTCGACAACAACCTCAACCGCCTGCGCTATCTCGATGACATCTTCGGCGCCCGCATCAGCACCATGGCGTCGAACCCGTTCAACATCGCCGAGGCAGTGCGGAAGGCCGACCTCGTTGTCGGCGCCGTCCTCATTCCGGGCGCCCGCGCGCCGAAGCTGGTCACCGAAGCGATGGTCAAGACGATGAAGCCGGGTTCGGTCATCGTCGACGTCGCCATCGACCAGGGCGGTTCGGTCGAGACGATCGACCATGTCACCACCCACGCCGACCCGGTCTTCGTCAAGCACGGCGTCGTTCACTACAGCGTCGCCAACATGCCGGGCGCGGTGCCCCGCACCTCGACCTTCGCCCTCACCAACGCCACCCTGCCGTACGCCCTCGCTCTCGCCAACAAGGGCTGGAAGAAGGCCATCGATGATGACAAGGCGCTCGCGCTTGGCGTCAACGTAGTCAATGGCAAGGTGACCTTCAAGGCTGTTGCCGAAGCGCTCAACCTGCCGTACACCTGCCTCTGCGAGGCAGTCAAGTAAGCGGTATCGTAGCGGACACAGCGAAGCCCCCGCCGACTGGTCGGCGGGGGCTTGTTCATACCCGGGCTACTTCACGCTGCCGATGTAGGTAATGACCAGTTGGTCGTTGGCGTTTCTGTAGTAGCAGAATTGGACCCGATCGCCGGACTCGAAGTTGCGGAAGAGCGGCGACTCGAAGGTGAAGAACGGCAGCACGCTGTCGGCGAGCTGAAAGGCGATTGCGCCGCCCTGAGTGGTGATCTCGATCGAGTGCCCGTCGATCTGGCCTGCGTAGATGCCCGAACTCGGGTTCAGCAGAACCATGGCATTACCCTTGGCATCAGTGACCGATGCGGTCACTCCCGTTGCGCCATCGACGCGCACCACAGTGAGCTTTGCGGCAGACGACGCGGCTCCGCCGGCGACTGGCACGTCAGCGACGGTAGCCTTAAGCGTTCGCTTGTCGACGGTGACCGACGTGATTTCGGGCGCCGTCTGACTGTCATTTCCGTACGAGACGCACAGATAGCCGCCGGTTTCGTCCTCGAACCAGGCATAGCCCCGGGCATAGCTGGTCAGGGAGATGGATGTCTGCAGGCCCGGGTCAAGCTTCGTAAGGTCCGCGACGACGCTGAATGAAGGTCCGCGGTTGTTCCCGCCGCAGCCCGCGAGCAGCGAGACGACGGTCAGGATGGCAACCGACAGGGCAAGAGACTTGCGGCAACTACTCATTGAACAACCTCCTTCGTCGAGTAGTAGAGACGTGTTGGGCGCCGGTTTGTTCCAACAGACCACAGCGTCGCGTCCGGCTGCGGTGCGAAGGTGCAGGAAAGCTGCCGCCGCCCGTAGAAACGCCAGTCGAGCCTGAGAGAGGGAGGTGCCTGACGATGAAGCTGATCAGTGACGACCAGGTCGTCTATGCCCTCAGCGCCGCCAATGCCCCGGTTCTGACGGTTGCGCCCGGCGAGGAAGTGGTCTTCCGGACCAAGGATTGCTTCAGCAATCAGATCAAGAGTGAGCGCGACCTGTTCAGTTCCGTCGGCTGGGCGACGATCAACCCCGCCACCGGTCCCCTGGCGGTGACCGGGGCTGAGCCGGGAGACACGCTGGTCGTGGACATCATCGACATCAAGGTCGCGGATCAGGGCTGCATGGTCTGCGTCCCGGAGATGGGCGCGCTCGGCCACTTGATTCGTGAGAGCGAGACGATGATCATCCCGATCCGCGACGGCAAGGCGGTGTTCAGCGACAGGCTATGGCTGCCGCTCCGGCCGATGATCGGCGTTATCGGCACCGCCCCGGCCGACGGGGTGATCGCGACCGGCGAACCGGGCAGACATGGCGGCAACATGGATACGCGTCAGGTCTGCGCCGGCTCCCGGCTCTACCTGCCGGTGTTCGCCAGCGGCGGGCTGCTCGCCATGGGCGACCTGCATGCCGTGATGGGAGACGGCGAAGTGTCTCTCTGCGGCCTCGAGATTCCCGGCGAGGTGACGGTGAGGGTCGGGCTGGTCAAGAGCAGACAGTGCGGCTGGCCGGTGCTCGAGACCGGCGCCGACTGGTACGTCATCGCCTCTGGCGATGGCCTTGACGAGGCTGCCCGGCTGGCGCTCGACGCGACCGTCGAGTTCCTTGGCGGGCGGCTGGACATGACGACCAATGAGATCATCTCGCTGCTCAGCCTGGCCGGCAACCTGGAGATCAGCCAGATCGTCGACCCGCTGAAGACAGTGCGGATGCGCCTGCCGAAGAGTGTGTTCGGCGGGCTGACGTTCTAGACTGCAACAGGTGGCGGGCCTGACGGATACGCGAACAGCGAGGGGGCGCGGCTAGCCGCGCCCCCTCAACTCGTTGTCTGGCCTACTTCGCCGTCAACCGCATGAACTCGTCATAGTCGCTCAGGACGGAGTCGATTGCCTTCTGCCAGAAGTCCGGCTTGGTCAGCTCGACGTCGAGGTGTCGCTTGGCGAGGTCCTCGACGCGCATCCGGCCGGTGTCGCGCAACAGGTCGGCGTACTTGTCCTCGAATGTCGGTCCGACCTCGCGCGCCTTGGCGTAGACGCCGGCGCTGAACAGGAAGCCGAACGTGTAGGGGAAGTTGTAGAACGGCACGCGTGTGTTGTAGAAGTGCAGCTTCGATGCCCAGAATGTCGGGTGATAGCCGTCGAGTGCGCCGGCGAAGGCCTCCTTCTGAGCTTCGACCATCAACTCGTTGAGGCGCTGCGCCGGGACCATGCCCTTGCGGCGCTCTTCGTAGAAGTGCGTCTCGAAGATGAAGCGGGCCTCGATGTTCATCAGCAGCGAGACGGCGCGAGCCAACTTGTCTTCCATCAGCACCAGTCGCTCATCGGCGTTCCGCGCGTGCGCGACCGCCGCATCGGCGACGACCATCTCGGCGAACGTCGACGCGGTCTCGGCGACGGCCATTGCATAGCCCGCCGCCAGTGGCGGCAGATCGTTCATGACACTCTGGTGGAACCCGTGGCCGAGTTCGTGCGCGACGGTTGCGGTGTTTCCCATCGTGCCGGAGAACGTGACGAAGATGCGTGATTCCTTCTTCACCGGGAAGCTGGTGCAGAAGCCGCCCATCCGCTTGCCCGGTCGGTCCTCGGCCTCGATCCAGCGGTTCCTGAAGGCCACTTCGGCGAAGGCAGCCATCTTCGGGCTGAAGCGGCCGAACTGCTCGCAGATGAAGTTCGCCGCCTCATCGTAACTCATCTTGCTGTCAGAGCGGCCGATCGGCGCGCCGACATCCTGCCAGCCGAGCTTGTCCAGGCCCAGCAGGTCCTTCTTGCGCCGCAGGTACTTGACCATCCGTTCCTTGTTCCTGTCGATGGTCTCCCACATCGTGTCCAGGGTCTGTGCCGACATGCGGTTCATTTCCAGCGGTTCCTGCATGAACGAATCCCAGCCGCGCTGCTTGTAGAGGTTCAGTCGATAGCCGCCGAGGTTGTTGAGGGCCAGGGCGCAGTAATCGGCCACATCCTGCCAGGCCGACTCCCAGCGCTCCATGACATGGGCGCGGAACTTGGGATCCGCGTCGGCCATCCGGTTGGCGGCTTGCCCAGGGGAGAGGCGGACCGGCTTGCCGTCCTTCTCGATGATGATCGACATCCGGCCGGTAGTCAGGTCGTAGAGGTCGGACCAGCCGTGATAGCCGTTTGTGGTCAAGGCGTTGACGAGCTTCTCCTGCTCCGGCGGCAGCATCTCGCGGGCCCGCTGGCGACGCTCGGTCAGGTTGTAGGCAAGGGGCTTCAGTTCTTCGCTCTGAATCAGAGCGTTCCACTCCTCATTCGGGACGGCGAGCATCTGCGTATCCAGCTCCGTCCAGCAGGAGGCGAACGCCGCCTGAATCTGGCCGACGCGCGCGCCGACGACCCGCGCGTGCTTGTCATCGACGTTCTGGGCGCTCAGGCAGCTGACAAAAGCGCCGGCATGACGCAGCCGAGCGGCCACGTCCTGGAACCGACCGATGCGCTCCGCCCATGCGCCCGCGCCGCTCACGGCTCCGCCGCGCACATCGCTGGCCAAGGTTTCGACGTCTGCGGCGAGTTGGTCCAGGAAAGCCGCGAATTCCTTCGATTCGCTGCCCCCGGGGAAGAAGGACTCGAGGTTCCATGTCTGATTGAGATCCTTGAGCACGGTACCGCCCACCTTTCCAGTCATCTGAAGTGGCATCGATAGCATCCCACCGCGGCTGATCCCTACTAAGCCACGGGTGACGGGATTGTCTTTCGCTTCCCGAAAGGCGTTTCCCTTTTCCAGTCACCAACTTTTGTTGCCGCCGGCTGGCAGCGGCCCGGATGGTGGTCGGCGACGGAGCCTTATGTCTAACGTGCGGCAAGGCAGCATAACTCATAGGGAGTAGGTGCGGAGGGAGGGACCCGGGTTGATCCGCGCGCTGGACCGTCTCAGGCGGAGCGCGAGTCTGGTTGTCACAGTCCTGCTCATCCTCGTGCTGATCGGGATCGCCCTGCCGCGGCTGATTACGTTTCTTGCCGAGCGCCTGTTCCCGCTCCGGAGCACGCTCGCCCAGTTGACCGGGCATTCTGGAGACATAAGCCCAGGCGAACAGGTTTCCGTGTTCTGGCGCCTCGTTGCCTGGCTGAGGGAATTCTATGTGGGGGGTGAATAGGGAGGCCGGAGCCGGCGCACAACCGCAGTCATTGAGGAATTTTCCGCTGTCAAAAGGATTTTCAGGAATTATGTCTAATAGATAGAAGCACACTGTCATTGCATATGTCCGGCGCTTCCGCGGAAGAATGTGGAACAACGCGATTCGCCACGAGAGGGAGACCGCAGTGAAAAAGCTGATCGGCAGTTTCATCAACTACTTGAGCACTGAGCGCGGCTTGGCGCTTAATACGCTCGAGTCTTATGGGCGTGATCTGCGCCAGTATGCAGAGTTCCTCGAGCGTGGCAAGTTCGCCACGCTTGAAAGCGCGTCGCGCGCCACGATCATCTCCTACCTTCTCTACCTGGAGAAGCAGGGGAAGGCCACGGCGACGATCGCGCGCCGCTTGGCTGCGCTCAAGTCCTTCTATCAGTTTTTGCTGCGCGAGCGGGTGCTTGAGAAGGACCCGACCGCTAACCTCGAATCGCCGAAGCTTGAGAAGCGCCTGCCCAAGGTCTTGACCATCAAGGAGATCGAGCAACTGCTGAAGCAGCCCAACCCGATGAATTCGGCCGGTCTGCGCGATCGGGCGATGCTCGAATTGCTGTACGCGACGGGAATCCGCGTCTCTGAGCTGGTGTCCCTGAACATGAACGACGTCAATATCGACATGGGTTATGTCCGCTGTTACGGCAAGGGCTCGAAGGAGCGCATCGTGCCGCTCGGTTCGATGGCGCAGCGCAGTGTCAGCGACTATCTTGGCAACGGCCGCGGCCAGCTGGTCAAGGACATCCGCGAGCAGGCGCTGTTCGTCAACCACCACGGGCGCCGCCTGACCCGCCAGGGGTTCTGGAAGATCGTCAAGAAGTACGCCAGCGACGCCCGCATCGACAAGGACATCACGCCGCACACGCTCCGCCACTCGTTCGCCACGCATCTGCTCGAGAACGGGGCCGACCTGCGATCGGTCCAGGAGATGCTCGGCCATGCCGATATATCCACGACCCAGATCTATACTCACATCACCAAGGGGCGCCTGAAAGAAGTCTACGCCAAGGCTCATCCGCGAGCCTAGCTGATTGTGCCCAGCTTGACACACGGGGTGATCTGATGGCCGCGTTCTCACGCGTCATTCTCGTGATCCTGGACAGTGTGGGCATCGGGGAGCTCCCCGATGCCCATCTCTACTTGGATGAGGGCAGCAACACACTCGGCAATACCAGCCGCGCCGTCGGCGGGCTCGCTTTGCCGAATCTTGGCCGGCTTGGCCTTGGCCGGCTGACCGATGTCCTTGGCGTGCCGCCGGCCACCGACGGAGCGATCACCGGCGCCTTCGGGCGGATGGCAATGGCTGGCGAAGGCAAGGACACCATCGCCGGCCACTGGGAGCTGGCCGGCATCGTCCTTGAGAAACCAATCCGCACCTACCCGCAGGGGTTTCCGGCGGAACTCGTGACCTTGTTCGAGGAGCGCATCGGCCGGGGCACGCTGGGAAACGTCGCCGCATCCGGGACGGAGATCATCGAACGGCTCGGCGCGGAGCACATGGCGACCGGCAAACCGATCATCTACACTTCGGCGGACAGCGTGTTCCAGATCGCGGCCCACGAGGACATCATCCCGGTCGACGAGCTGTACCGCATCTGCATGGTCGCTCGCGAACTCTGCGTCGGCGACCATGCGGTCGGACGCGTCATCGCGCGCCCGTTCACCGGCTCACCCGGACGCTTCCAGCGGACCGACCGGCGCCGCGACTTCGCGCTCGAGCCGCCCGAGCCGAACATGCTCTCCGAACTTGCCGGGGCCGGGCTGCCGGTCCTGGCGGTGGGCAAGATCCACGATATCTATGCCGGCCGTGGCATCACGCGCTCCGTCCACACCCACGACAACGCCGACGGCGTGGAGCAGACGCTGGCTCTCATGGCGCAGACCGACCGCGGCTTGATCTTCACCAATCTCGTCGATTTCGACATGGTCTACGGCCACCGCAACAACCCCGCCGGCTACGCGGCGGCCCTCGAAGCGTTCGATCGGGCGTTGCCGCGGTTCTACGAGCGGATGCGCGACGACGACCTGCTGATCATCACTGCCGATCATGGCTGCGACCCGACGACCGCGAGCACCGACCACTCGCGCGAGTATGTGCCGATCATGGTCACCGGCAGGCGAGTGAAGCGTGGCGTGGCGCTCGGCACGCGCAACTCGCTGGCCGATTGCGGCGCCGCGGTCGTGCGGGCCCTGGGTGCCGAACACCGCGCGGCGGGCACCAGTTTCCTAGACGACATCCTCGTGGGGTGAGAGACCGATGGAAGAGCTGACACACGCCAACCTCGGCCCGGCAATCCGCGCCGCTGCCGACCTGATCCTCGACCGGGCCGGCGCCGCGCCGCGACTGGGCATCGTCCTCGGCTCCGGGCTCGGCCCGCTGGCCGATGAGATCTGTGACCCGACAGTCATCCCCTACGAAGACATTCCGTACTTCCCGCGCTCTACCGTACCGGGTCATGCCGGACGGATGGTCATCGGGCAGTTGGCGGGGCAGCGCGTGCTGGCGATGCAGGGGCGATTCCACTACTACGAAGGGCACTCGCTGCTCGCGGCGACGTTCCCGATCAGGGTCATGAAGGCCCTCGGCATCCGACTGCTGATCCTGACCAACGCCGCCGGCGGTCTCAACCCGGACCTGCGGCCGGGGGACCTGATGCTGATCACCGACCACGTCAACCTGACCGGTCAGAACCCGCTCATCGGCCCGAACGATGACCGCCTCGGGCCCCGCTTTCCCGACATGTCGCGGGTCTACCGACCCGATCTTTGCGATCTGGCGCGGCGGGCGGCCGACCGTGAAGGGCTGGTCCTGCGCGAGGGTATCTATATCTGGCTGACCGGTCCGAATTACGAGACGCCGGCAGAAGTTCGCTACCTGCGCCGGATCGGCGATGCGGTCGGCATGTCGACGGTGCCCGAAGCGATCGTTGCCACGCACGCGGGGTTGCCTGTGATGGCCCTGTCGTGCATCACCAATGTGGCTGGCGGTATGGGCGAGAAGCTCGACCACGCCGAGGTCATGGCGATGGGAGCCCGCGTCGCCGGCATGTTTGCGCGGCTGATGAAAGCCGTGATTGCGGAGGTTGGAGAACTTGCGAGCCTATGACATCATCCTGCGGAAGCGTCAGGGAGAGGAATTGACGACCGAGGAGATCCGCTGGTTCATCTCGAGCTACATGCTCGGCGAGGTCGCCGAATACCAGATGGCGGCCATGCTTATGGCGATATACTTCCAGGGTCTCAGCGACCGGGAGACGGTCGATCTGACCATGGCCATGGTCGACTCGGGGGAACGGATCGACCTCAGTCAGATTCCCGGCACGAAAGTCGACAAGCACAGCACGGGCGGCGTCGGCGATACGACGACGCTGGTCCTCGGACCATTGGTCGCGGCCTGCGGCGCACCGGTGGCGAAGCTGTCCGGTCGCGGACTTGGCCACACCGGCGGCACGCTCGACAAACTCGAATCGATCAGCGGCTTCCGGGTCGGCCTGACCAGTGCCGAAGTGGTTGCCAACGTCAAGTCGCATGGCCTCGCGGTGGCAGCGCAGACGGCCAGCATCGTGCCTGCCGATGGCCGCATGTACGCGCTGCGCGACGTCACCGCGACCGTCGAGAGCATTCCGCTGATCGCGGCCAGCATCATGTCGAAGAAGATCGCCGGCGGCGCCGATGCGATCGTACTGGACGTGAAAGTCGGCAGCGGCGCGTTCATGAAGACGCTCGACCAGGCGCGGGCACTGGCCAGGACGATGGTTCGCATCGGCCAGGGCTGCGGCCGAAAGACGGTCGCCGTCCTCACCAACATGGAAGAGCCGCTTGGTTTCGCCGTGGGCAACGCGCTCGAGGTCAGCGAAGCCATCGCGACGCTCAGCGGCCATGGGCCCCGCGACCTTGAGACCCTCTGCCTGACGCTCGGCGCCGAGATGCTCATCCTTGCCGGCCGCGCCGTCGACGCAGAGAGCGCACGAGCGCTGCTCACGCAAGCGATCAGCAGCGGCGCCGGTCTGGCAAAGCTGCGCGAACTCGTGTCAGCGCAGGATGGCGACCCGCGCGTCATCGATGAACCGCAACGACTGCCGCAGGCGCAGGTCCGGCTGGATCTGCCGGCCCCAGCCAGCGGCTGGATCAAGGCCATCGATGCCCTGGCTGTCGGGCACGCGGCGCAGCTGCTCGGCGCCGGACGGGCGAAGAAGGGCGATCCGATCGATCTGGCAGTCGGCGTCGTCTTAAGGCACAAAGTCGGCGACCAGGTTGCCACCGGCGAGACGCTGGCGACCATCCACGCATCAGAATGGCAGAAGGCGGCAAGTGTCCGCAATGAACTTCAGTCGGTCTTCACGATTTGCCCTGAGCCGGTCGCCCCGCCACAACTGGTGCTCGATGTCGTTCGGACAGCAGACTGATCGCGCCGGATCGACCGGGAGCGGATGACGCTCCCGGCTTTTTCGTATTCTCGTTTCTGACTGCAGCCGCGCCAGGAGCGCGGCCACTGCCCGTCAGTATGAAAGCGGCGCCCGCGAGCCAGCCTAATGTCAGCATGACAATGCTCCAGGAGGGATGCCGATGCGACCGCTGATAGCGCGCAGCCTGGCCTGCGCTCTTGTTCTCTCGGTGCTGGTCGTTGCCACAGTGCCGGCCGCCGCCGCCATTCCGCCGATTCAGCCGAAGCCGGCAACCGGCTGGATTGTCGAGTCGCCGTCCGCGATCATCATCGATGTCGCCAGCGGACGGGTCCTGTTCGAGAAGAATGCCGACGAGAGACGCGCGCCCGCCAGCCTGACCAAGATCATGACGCTGACGCTGACGTTCGAGGCCATCCGCGACGGCAAGCTGAGCCTCGACACGCCGATTTCGGCAAGCCCCGAGGCGTGCACATACGGCGGTACCCAAATCTGGCTCAAACCGGGGGAGACGTTTAGGGCCGAGGACCTGATCAAGGCCATCGCCGTCGGGTCAGCCAACGACGCTGCGGTGGCGGTGGCTGAGCACATTGGCGGCAGCATTCAGGGCTTTGCCGACATGATGAACGCCAAGGCAGCCGAACTCGGGATGTCCGGGACCCACTACATGAACCCGCACGGTCTTGATGAAGAGAATCACTACACGACGGCGCGCGACATGGCGACCTTGGCCCGCTATGCCGTGACTGTGCCCGACCTCATTAAGTATACGTCGATCTGGCAGGACTACATTCGCGACGGCAAGTCATGGCTTGTCAACACCAATCGCATGGTCCGCCATTACTCCGGCTGCGACGGGCTGAAGACGGGCAAGACCAGCCAGTCGGGGTTCTGCGTCGTCGCCACCGCAACGCGCGATAACGCGCGCTACGTGAGTGCCATCATGGGCGCGGCGACTTCGGAGGCCCGGTTCAACGACGCTGCGCGGCTGCTCAACACGGCGTTCGCAACCTTCCGCGCGGTGCCGGTTGCCCGTAAAGACGACGTCGTCAAGACGATCCCGGTCCGGCGAGGGCGGGCCGAGCAGATCGAAGCCGTGCTGCCACAGGACTTCGTGATCACTGTCGAGCGTGGCGAGGAGAAGGGACTCGAGCAGACCGTGACCGTTGCCGACCAGCTGTTGGCGCCCGTGCGAGCGGGGCAGCAGGTGGGCGAGATCGTCGTCAGCCTGAAGGGGCAGGCGATCGCCAGAACGCCGCTGGTCGCATCTGCCGACGTGCCGAAGCTGAGCATCTTCGCCAGCATCTGGCGCAGCGTCCGCAGTATCCTCTCTGTCCGCAGATAGGACTCCGCGAATTGACACGATGCGACACGATGACCGCCGGTCTGGCGGTCATCTCTTTTTCCATTCAGGAGGAAAAGCGCCGAACTGAAGGGAAGTCACAGTCGACCAAGTCGTGAGGGGGATCGCGGATGAAGATCGAGTTTGAGCCAACCAGGAATCAGCTGTTGGTGCGACTCGCCGGCGAGCTCGACGAGCACACGGCCACCCAGTTTCGCGAGGCCGTAGAGGCGCGTCTCGATGAAGATGGGGACCGCGACCTGCTGCTGGATCTTGCGGCGGTCACGTTCATCGACAGCTCCGGCCTGGGTGCCATCCTCGGCCGGTACAAGCGGATCAGCCAGGCGGAACGGAAAATGGCCTTCGCCGCCGCCTCGCCCCAGGTCCGCCGGATCCTCGAACTGTCGGGACTGCTCAAGATCATCCCGCTGGCCGCGACCGGCGATGGGAAGACCGCCTCCTGACGAGAGAGGGGATGGACATGGACAACACGCTGCGCCTCGAGTTCCCCGCACTGCCGGCGAACGTCGCGCTGGCGAGGGTCTGCGTCGCCGTCTTCGCCTCGCAGCTCGACCCCGACGTGACGGATCTCGATGATGTCAAGCTGGCCGTCTCGGAGGCCGTGACGAACGCGGTTGTGCACGCATACCAAGGCGGCCAGGGGATGGTCAGGATCATCGCGACCATGTCCGGTGACAGCCTGACGGTCGTCGTCGAGGATGACGGGCGAGGCATCGCTGATGTCGCCCAGGCCCGCCAGCCATCCTTCAGCACCGATCCGGACCGGATGGGGCTTGGGTTCGCGTTCATGGACTCGTCAATGGATGAAGTCGACGTCAACTCCGCCCCGGGGCAGGGGACCCGCGTCACTCTGCGGAAACGGCTGCGCGCACCGAAGGGCGTGTGAAGCGATCGATGGCAACTGAACGCGTGCCCGGGGGAATCGCTCATCTGGGTGGCGCCGGGCCGTCGAACGAAGATCTGGCGGTTCTGGCACGGAGCGGTGATGCCCGCGCCCGGGCGCGCCTGATTGAGCGCAACGTCGGTCTCGTCCGCAGTATCGTCTCACGTTACGCCGCCCGCGGCGAGGATCCGGACGACCTGTACCAGGTTGGCTGCATCGGCCTGATCAAGGCGGCCGAGCGCTTCGATCCCGGCTTCGGAACGAAGTTCACGACCTATGCCGTGCCGCTGATCATCGGCGAGATCAAGCGCTATCTGCGCGATACGGGACCGATCAAGGTCAGTCGGCGTCTCAAGGAAGTGGCCGGATTGGCGCAGCGCGCGGAAGCGAGACTGTCGCTTGAACTCGGCCGGGCGCCGACGGTCGGCGAAGTGGCAGCAGCACTGGAGTTGCCCGCCGAAGAGGTGGTCGAGGCACTGGCCAGCGCCAAGGCCCCGGCGTCGCTGTTCGAACCCGTGTTCGAGGATGATGGCGAGCCGATTCTTCTCATGGATCAGGTTGCGGGCGGCGGCGACGACAACTGGTTCGCCGGCGTCGGCGTGCGCAAGGCGCTCGCCGAGTTGCCTGATCGTGATCGGAAGATCCTCTACATGCGCTTCTTTCAGGAGAAGACACAGACGGAAGTGGCAGAAATCATGGGCGTCTCGCAGGTGCAGATATCGCGGTTGGAGAAACATGCTCTGCTGAAAATGCGCGAACGCCTTGGCGAGGGATAAGGGGAGAGTCGGTTGGAGATTCGTGAGGTTGCCGGCCGGACGGCCGAGATGGAGCCGCTGTTCGACGCCATCGAGGCCGATCTTGCGGCTGCCTGTGGCGAGGACGCAGCTCTCAGGCATGTCGCCGGCGTGCGGCGGCTGGCCGGTCTGTTGCCGGGCTACATGGCGGTAGACGAACAGACCGCGCTCGGCATGGTTTTGTTCAACCAGGCCAACGGCCTCGGCCGCATCGCCTTCGCCCGGTCGCAACTGACCCGGCCGGCGGTGCTCGCCGAACTGATGGATCACGCCGTCACCGCCATGCGGGCGCGCGGGGCGCGCGAGATATCGGCGGAAGAGGAGTACGCGGGTCAATCGGTCGGGCCGACGCTGGCTCGGATGGGATTCCGGGCCTGTGAACGCCTCAACATGGCGCTCGACGTGCCGGTCGAGGGTTCGCCGGCTTGGCCGTTGTCGTTCCGCATCGCGAACTGGCGGGAGGAGATGTTCGGGCCGAGCGCGCGCGTGCTGTTCGCCAGCTTCAAGAACAGCCCGGACGCGCTCTGGGACGGGCAGTTGCGGAGCCCGGAAGGCGCGGCGCGGGTCCTTCGCAACATTTCGGACGGCAAGTACGGGCCGATCGACGGCGAGTTGAGCTGCCTCGTCTTCGACCGCAACACGCCTTGCGCCATAGCGTTGGTCACGCGGCGGCCGGTGACGACCGGCTACGTGCTGGCGCTCGGGGTGATACCGTCATACCAGCGGCGCGGTCTGGGCCGTGCCCTGATCAAGGAAGTGGCCGAACGCGTGCGCGGCGCCGGTCTTGGTCGGACGGAGTTGACCGTCGCCGCTGAGAATCTCGCCGCCAGGGCGCTGTATGACGGACTTGGGTTCCGCGTCGTCGACCGCTATTCGACATTCGTCTGGTCGGAGCGGAACTGAGGCCCGGCACGTCGACAATGACATAAATCGCAAGCATATGTGGACACGGGGCGGCAGCAGCGGCTGCAGGTCCCGTGTCTTGCCGTTCTCTGGATTCGTTAGTAGAGGTCTAGCTGGTATTTTGTCCACGAAAGCGCGGAATGATAGGTTTGCACGGAGGAGGGAGCTCACATGCGACGAGTGCCTGTGATGACAATGACGAAACGTCTCTGGACGGTGCTCTATGCGATGATCCTGCTGTTGCTGATCGGCGGAGTCCTGGGACTGGTGTTCATCTACCGCTCAGCCGACCGCGTGCCGCGCGGCGCGAAGTTGGTCCGCGGCGAGGGGGTGGAGATGTGTCTGCGGCAGCCCACGGACAGGATGTCTTTCTTCGAGTGCGGGCAAAGATCAGCGGCGCTCCGGGTGAACTGGTCCAGATAAGGAAGCTCGCTGAGATCGTCGCCGCCCCCGAGCTTGCCAGGACGGTCGGCGACATTCCGATCCGGCGCCTCGGACGCGCCGGGTCGGTGTCCGTGATACCGGCGTTCGACCTCGTCAGGGCGATCAAGGAGCACTGCGGCGAGGCCGACATCCATCTGATGGGTCGGACCGACACGATCGTCACCGTCGGCGACGACAGCAAAGGCCGGCGCCGCGCCAGTCCGGTCTGGGTCGCCGCCATCGCGGTCCTGGTGTTCATCGGGGCGGGGATGGCGATCATGAACTTCCATGCCGATGTCGCGATGCCGGTCGTCCACCAGCAGATATACCGCCTGATAACCGGGGAGGCAAACGAGCATCCGCTGATTCTTCAGATTCCCTACTCGCTGGGAATCGGACTGGGCATCGCCATCTTCTTCAATCATGTCCCCCGGGCGAGCCGGGTCGACCCAAGCCCGCTCGAGGTGGAGATGCATCTCTATGAGGAGAACGTCAACAGCTCATTGATCGCCAGCGAGGAGCAACTGGCTCGCGAGCGCGAGAATGATGCGCGATGAACCTTGTGCGCGGCCTGATCCTGACGACGGTCGGTCTGGCCGAGGGCGTCATCGTCGGTTCGGCCGAGGTGGCTTTCCTGACGATCCTCGGCGTTGTCCCGCGCCTCGGGCACCTGACCGGCACAGGGAAGAGCATGCGCGTTTATCAGTGGGCGCTGGTCGCGGGAGCGACCATGGCATCCTTTGTCGGTACCTTCGACCCCAGTCTCGGACTGTCCCCGCTGGTCGCCGCGCCGGTCGGCCTTGCCATGGGCACCTTCGTCGGACTGACCGCGGCCGCGCTGGCGGAGGTCCTGAACGTGATTCCGGCGCTTGGCCGCAACCTCGGCATCCCGCACGTCGTCCGGGTGCTGGTGACGGCGCTGCTCGCCGGCAAGGTCGTCGGCTCACTGATCTACTGGCTCGTGCCAGGGCTCTGGTAGGAGGTGAATCGAATGGGCACGGCGCGGAAAAGCTATCCACCGGTTGATTCCGACGAACGGACCTGGATCGGCGACGTCACGTCGGTTGACACACAGGGAGCGCCAGTCTATGACGAGATCGTCCGGCTGGGCGAGCCTGCGGTGCGGCTGGCAGAGATGCTGCTGGACGACGCCGCCGACCCACGCGGACTGCGTGGTCGGCGACTGGCCTGATGGGATCGTCGCCGCCGGATCCAGCCATGAAAGGAGACTGATGACTGAGTGACCGTTGTCAAAGTCCTCGAACTGGTCGGTGAAAGCAAACGTGACTTCACCGACGCTGTTCAGAACGCCGTCAGCGAAGCGTCCAAGACGGTTGATCAGATCACCGGCGTCGAGGTCTACAACCTGACGGCCAATGTGGAGAACGGACGCATCGTCGAGTACAAGGCCAACGTCAAGGTGGCGTTCGCGGTCGACGAAGGACGCTAGCAAGACACGGGCACCGCATGGTGCCCGAATCCGTGTTCAGGGGGAATCGGCGTGCCGAAGGCGCCAGAGATGGCACAGCAGCATTATCAGAAACTCGTCAACGCGACCAAACCGCGACGCCCGATTCTGCGCAACGCCGTCTGGGCGTTCCTGATCGGCGGAACGATTTGCGCCATCGGTCAGGTGGCGATGAACTTCTTCATCGGCCGCGGCATGCCGGCGAAAGAGGCGGCTGGCCCGACAGCAGGCGTCATGGTGTTCCTTGGCGCGCTCCTGACCGGGTTGGGAATCTACGACCTAATCGGGCGCGTTGGCGGGATGGGCTCGGCGCTGCCGATCACCGGCTTCGCCAACTCGATCGTCTCGCCGGCGATGGAGTTCAAGCGTGAGGGGTTCGTTCTCGGCGTCGGCGCGAGGATGTTCGTCATCGCCGGGCCGGTCATCGTCTATGGTCTGGTCACGTCGTTCATCGTCGGCGTCATCAGGCTGATCATCGGCGTCAGGTGACAGGAGGCTCGGGGAATGAAGAAGCGAATGGGGCGCCAGACCGTGATGTTCCGCGATCCGCCGGTCATCATCGGCAGCGCCACGATTGTCGGACCACACGAAGGAAAGGGTCCGCTGCGGGACGCCTTCGATGTCGTCAAGGGCGACCAGTTGCTCGGTCAGAAGTCCTGGGAACAGGCGGAGAGTCAGATGCTTCAGGAGGCAGCTCTGCTGGCCCTCAAGAAGGCGGCCCTGGAGCCCAAGGACGCGGACTTCCTCCTCGCCGGCGACCTGCTCAACCAGATCATCTCGGCCAATTTCGCTGCCCGGGAGTTGTCCCTGCCGTTCATCGGGCTATACGGTGCATGCTCGACGATGGCGCTGTCGCTGGCCCTCGGTTCACTGCTGGTCGACGGTGGCTACGCGAGCCGGGCAGTCTGCGCCGTCTCGAGCCACTTCGATACCGCCGAGCGTCAGTACCGCTACCCGACCGAGTTCGGTGCGCAGCGGGTGCCTACGTCGCAGCGCACGGTGACCGGCGCCGGCGCGGCGATTCTCGCTGAGGGGGGCTCGCAGCCCGGGCCGGTCGTCACTCACGCGACATTCGGGTCGGTCGTCGATCTCGGCGTCAAGGATCCCAATGACATGGGATCGGCCATGGCGCCGGCGGCAGTCCAGACCCTCTGGCAGCACCTTGAGGACACGGGACGGACGGTCGAGGACTATGACCTGATTCTGACCGGCGACCTCGGCAAGATCGGCAAGGATCTCTGCATCAAGCTCGCCGGCCGCTCGCACGTCGACCTGAGTGATGGCTACGAGGACTGCGGCTGTCTGATCTACGACATGGAAGAGCAGGACGTTCACGCCGGCGGCAGCGGCTGTGCCTGTTCGGCGGTGGTCTTCCTCGGTCACATCCTGCCGCAGATTCGCGCCGGCCGGTACCGGCGGATCCTGCTCATCGCGACCGGCGCGCTGTTCAGTCCGACGACCCAGCAGCAGGGTGAGACGATCCCCTGTATCGCGCACGCCATCGCGGTCGAGGGCGGCGGAGGCGATTCCAGATGATGCTGATGGCGATCGTCAAAGCGTTTCTCGTCGGCGGCGCGCTCTGCCTGGTTGCGCAGCTGGTGCTCGATCTGGCGCAGCTCAATCCGGCGCACGTGATGGTCCTGTTCGTCAGTCTCGGGGCGATCGTCAGCGGCGTCGGCCTGTATGAGCCGCTGGTCAGATTCGCCGGCGCGGGCGCGACTGTTCCCCTGCCCGGGTTTGGCCATTCGCTCGTCCAGGGAATAATGAAAGACGTGAGCAGCAAAGGCTGGCTGGGTCTGTTCACCGGCGGCCTCACGGCGACGGCGATCGGTCTGTCCGTGGCGGTGGTGTTCGGCTGGACGATGTCGGTGCTGTTCAACCCGAAAGGCAAATAGGCAAGAGGCAGGGGGCATCGGATGCTGGCCATCGACCTGATCGGGCTCGCCATCACTGTCGCCATTGCCGGGCCGGCGCTCCTGCCACACCTGTTCGCAGCCGCCCTGTTGCAGGAGACAGGGCGGCTGATTGTTGCGGTGGCAGCCGGCGGCAGCGTCGGCTCGATCATGGCCGGGGGGCTGTTCGGCCGCACCAGCGCGACCGGCGTCCCGGCAGAACTGGTGTTGCTTGCGGGGCCCCTCTCAGTCCTTCTCGCCGGCGTCCTCGCCTCCGGGAAGCGCGGTCCGCGGCGCCCCGACCTCTGGCTGCCCTGGGCGGCGACGCCACGCCCGTTTGCCGCAGCCTGCTGCCGGCTGTCGATCCTGTCCCTAATCCAGTGCCTGTGGGCATTGCTCGTCAGGGGGACAATCCCATGAGGACCCGCGTAATTGTGATCACTGACGGCGACGACGTTGCCCGGGAGACGGTCGAAGGTGTCGCCGAACGCTTCGGACTGCGCACTGTCTCTGCGTCGGCCGGCAACCCGACGCCACTCACCGGCGATGAGATCGCCCGGCTCGCCCGGCGTGCCGAGCACGATCCGGTCCTGGTGATGGTCGACGACCGCGGTCGGCCATCGAAGGGCGCTGGCGAGAGCGCACTGGAGGAACTGCTGACCAACCCGCAGATCGATGTCCTCGGCGTGGTCGCAGTCGCCTCGCATACGAGGCGGGCGCACGGCATCCGCGTCGACGAGTCTGTGACCGCCGACGGCGAGATCACGCGCCACCCAGTCGACAAGGACGGCGAGGCCCGTGCGGGAGCCGATGTCCTGATCGGCGACACCGTCGATGTGCTGAACGAAGTCAGGGCGCCCTTCGTCGTTGGTGTCGGCGACCCCGGCAAGATGCGCGGGCAGGATTGCACGGCTCGCCACTGCCCGATTACCGCCCGGGCAGTGGAGGAAATCCTGCGCCGCGCGGGCGTTCTCCCGCGCGAGCGCGGGCGGGGGTGAACGCGTGCGCGTCGGACTGCCAAGGGCCCTCTTGTACTACGAATTCGCCCCGCTCTGGGAGGCCTTCTTCAAGGCGTTGGGAGCGGATGTCGTCGTCTCGCCGCCGAGCAACCGCGCGATCCTTGAGCAGGGCGTCCGGGCGACAGTGGACGAGGCCTGCCTGCCGGTCAAGGTCGCCCTCGGCCACATCGGCTGGTTGGCTTCGCGATGCGATTCCGTGTTCGTACCGCGCGTGGTCAGCTGGCAGCGGCAGGCGTACACTTGCCCGAAGCTGATGGGGTTGCCCGATGTGGCGGCGGCTGGGCTGCCCGGCCAGCCCATGCTGCTGGCGCCGACTGTCGACTTTAAGAAACGTCGTCACGCGCTGACCGAAGCGGCTCTGGCAGCCGCGAGCCCGATCACCCGCGATCGGCGGCGCGTGCTGGCCGCACTGCAGCTGGCGCTCGCGGCACAGGAGCGAGCGGCCGCGGACCAGGGGGCAGGACGGCTGCCAGCCGGGTTCGACCCGGGCGGCGAGAGGGCGGATGCTGACGTGACGCTGGCTCTGATCGGCCACCCGTACAGCGTCTACGACCGCCTGATCAGCCTCGACCTGATCCGCCGTCTCCGCGAGCAGGGCGCCCGCGTTGTAACAGCCGAGATGCTGCCGCGCGAAGAATCGGAGTCGACCTGGGAGGGTGAGGCCAAGCCCCTGTACTGGACGTTCAGCCGGCGTGCCGCTGGCTGCGCCCTCAATCTGATCCATGACCAGCGCGTTGACGGCCTTGTCTACCTCGTGACATTCGGCTGCGGGCCCGACTCGCTGACCGGCGAGTTGCTGGTCCGTCGCGTGCAGCACGAGTACCGCATGCCGTTGCTGCTGCTCACCGTCGACGAACACACCGGCGAGGCCGGTGTCGTCACCCGCATCGAGGCGTTCCTCGATCTGATCCGCTGGAGGAGAGCACAGTGAAGGTTACCTTCCCGCATCTCGGGACACTTGCGATCGGCCTGCGCGCCCTGCTCACCGACCTCGGCGCGGAATGCGTGGTGCCTCCGCCAACGACCAGCCAGACAATTGCCAAGGGCGCAGCGCTGGCCCCCGAGGCAGCCTGCCTGCCGCTCAAAGTGGGCATCGGCAACTTCCTCGAGGCCGAGGCGCTCGGTGCCGAAGCGGTAGTCATGGCGGGCGGATCCGGGCCATGCCGGTTGGGCTACTATGCTGATGTCCAGCGGGACATCCTCCGGGCGGCGGGCTCGCGCCTCGAGTTCATCACCCTCGAGCCGCCCGGCGGGCATGTCGCTGAACTCTGGCGACGCCTGCGAGGGCTCGGCACGCATGTCACTCCGGCGCGGTTCTGGCGCGCCTTCTGGTTCGCCTGGAGCAAGCTGTCGGCGATCGACGAGCTCGACCGACTGACGGCCCCGGCCCGCGCTCGCGAAGCGGTGGCAGGTTCGGCTTCACGACTGCGGGAACGTTGCCTGCGTCGCATCGACGAGGCCGGGTCAATGGCGGCAGTCCGCGCTGCGCTCCGGGAACAGCGCGAGTCGTTTGCGGCGCTGCCGCTCGCCGATGGGGATGAGCCACCGGTCCGTTGCGGCCTTGTCGGCGAGGTCTACGTCGTCCTTGAGCCTGCGGTCAACCACGACACTGAGCGGCGGCTCGGCGAGCTGGGCGTGGAGGTCAACCGCAGCATCTTCATCACCGACTGGGTCAAGGACAACCTCGGGCGGGACGCACTGAGGCTCGGCTACCCGTCGGTCCACCTGCGCCGGGCCCGGCCATATCTTAACCACTGGGTCGGGGGCCACGGCACCGACAACGTCGGGGCGGTCGTCGAACACGCCCGCTCCGGATACGACGGTGTCGTTCAGGTCGCGCCGCTGACCTGCATGCCCGAGATCGTCGCGCACAGCGTGCTCCAGGGGCGCGTCGCGCGGGCCGAGGACATTCCGGTGCTGACACTCTACTTTGACGAGCATGCCGGCGAAGCCGGCACCGTAACCCGGCTCGAGGCGTTCGTCGACCTGATGCGGCGACGCCGTCGGGCCCGCAAGGAGGCTGCTGCGCGTTGAGCGGGTCATATTTCCTCGGCGTCGATGTCGGTTCGGTCAGCACCAATCTCGTCCTGATGTCGCCATTGGGTGAGGTCAGGCAAGCTCTCTATCTCCGCACCATGGGTGAACCGATCCGCGTCTTGCAGCGAGGACTGACGCAGCTCCATGACTGGTTGCGCCAACGGGGCGAGGCCGACGCGGCGGTCATCCGCTGCGGCGCGACCGGCAGCGGACGGCAACTGGCCGCGGCTGTTATCGGCGCTGACGTAGTCAAGAACGAGATCACGGCGCACGCCGTTGCCGCCCTGGCAGTGGTGCCTGACGTCAGGACAGTGCTCGAGATCGGTGGCCAGGACTCCAAGATCATCATCATCCGGGACGGCGTGGTCGTCGATTTCGCCATGAACACTGTCTGCGCCGCCGGCACCGGGTCGTTCCTCGACCGCCAGGCCGCCCGGCTCGGCATCGACATCGCGGACTTCGGCGCCCTGGCCCTGACGGCTGTGTCGCCGGTTCGCATCGCGGGACGCTGTGCCGTGTTCGCCGAATCGGACATGATTCACAAGCAGCAGATGGGGCATACACCAGCCGACATCGCCTGGGGGCTTTGCCAGGCGTTGGTCCGCAATTACCTCAACAATGTCGGCAAGGGCAAGGAGATAAAGCCGCCGGTGGTGTTCCAGGGTGGCGTGGCCGCCAATGCCGGCATCGTCAAGGCGTTCGCCGAGTCGCTCGGGACCGTGCCGGTCATCCCCCAACGACACGACTGCATGGGCGCCATCGGCGCCGCGTTGCTGGCCCGCGAGACGGCGAACAAGACGACCGGAACGCGCTTTCGCGGCTTCGCGGCGCGCGACATCGATTTCACGACCCGCGGCTTCGAGTGTGACGGTTGCGCCAATGCCTGCGAAGTCGTCGAGATCGCAGCGGCCGGACAGGTCATCGCACGCTGGGGTGATCGCTGCGGAAGGCACAGCGTCCAATTGGCGCAGGCGGTTGGCGCTCCTTGACGCTGGAAGAATTCCTGTGATAGCATGAAAGCATCGAGTTTCAGCAGCTAGAGCGAGGTTGTCCCGGCTGCCGCGGAACGCGGCGGCCCATTCTTGTGAGCAGCCGCGCGCGAGACCGGGGAGGTCCGACCATGGAGACACCGTTCGCCGTCACAACCAATGATGCGGGTCACTTGACCGTGGATGGGGTCGACGTCGTTTCCCTGGCCGAGCGGTTCGGCACGCCGCTCTACGCGCTGTCCGAGGGGGCCGTCCGCGCACAGTGCCGCAAGTACCGCGAGGCGATGCGCGCCGTCGATCCGCGTGGCGATGTTGTCTACGCGGCCAAGGCCCTGCTCACGACCGCCGTCGCCCGCATCCTCGACGAAGAGGGGATGCACATCGATGTCGTCTCCGGCGGCGAGTTGTACACTGCGCTGATGGCCGGCTTCCCGCCCGAGCGGATTCACTTCAATGGCAACGCGAAGACCGCTGCCGAAGTGGAGATGGCGATTCGAGCAGGCGTCGGCCGGATCATCATCGACAATTTCGCTGAAATCGCGTTGGTCGAGGCAACTGCAGCGGCGGCCGGGCGTCGCGTGTCGGCGATGATTCGCGTCACCCCGGGCGTCGAGGCCCATACTCACGAGTTCATCCAGACCGGCGTGACCGACTCCAAATTTGGTTTCAACTACGTCGGTGGCCAGGCGTTCGCGGCCGCGGAAGGTATCATTCGCTCGCGGCATATCGATCTCGCGGGTGTGCAGTGCCACCTCGGCTCGCAGATTCTCGACCAGGAGCCGTTCAGCACGGCCGCTCGGATCATGGTCAAGCTAGCCGATGAGATCCGCGTTCGCCTCGGCTACGTTGTGCCTGATCTTGACATGGGCGGTGGCCTCGGTGTGCGTTATCTGGCCGGCGACAATCCGCCGCCGGTCGCCGATCTGATGCAATCCATGGCCAGCACGATCCGCGCCGCCTGTGCCGCCTGCGGCATGCCGGTGCCACGGTTGGTCGTCGAGCCCGGGCGCTCGATCGTCGCCGAGGCCGGCCTGATTCTCTACCGCGTCGAGTCGATGAAGGAGATTCCCGGCATTCGGCGCTACGTGGCCGTCGACGGCGGCATGGCCGACAACATTCGCCCCGCGCTCTACGACGCCAAGTACAGTGTCGTCAACGCGTCACGGATGAACGGGGACAACGGTCCCGCCGTCACCGTGGCCGGCCGCTGCTGCGAGTCAGGCGACATTGTCGCTCGCGACGTCGTCATGCCGGAAGCGCAGATCGGTGACGTGCTGGCGGTCCTGACCGCCGGCGCCTATACGTTCTCGATGGCCAACAATTACAACCGCCTGCCGCGGCCGGCTATGGTCTTGATTGGCGACAATTGCGTCGATGTCATCGTCGAGCGGCAGACCTATCAGGATCTCATTGCTCACGATCGGATTCCCGCGCGCCTGCTCGCCAGGGCGGAGGCGGCTGCGTGCTCGGAGCGGCAGTAGCTTCGGCCGCAGCGGAACACAGCTCGACATTGAAATGCGCACTGGGATGTGCTAAGATAGACACTGCATCGGGCGCGTAGCTCAGTGGGAGAGCGCTTGACTCACATTCAAGAGGTCGCTGGTTCGAAACCAGCCGTGCCCACAGTCGGACATTCAGCAAAAGCCGCGACATTGTCGCGGCTTTTGCTCTGCTCACCGGGGCCGTGAAGGTGACAGGGCATGGGGGCGCCGAAACAGAGAGGAAAAAGGGGGCGTGTGGATTGGGACAGATCGAGAACCGTCTTGCTGAATTGGGCATCACCCTGCCGCCGGTGCCGACTCCGCTTGGCGCGTACAAGCCAGTCAACCGCTGGGGCAACTTGGTCTACACATCGGGCCAGGGATCGCGGTCGATCGTCGGCCAGGTCGGACGGGAGCTGACTCTGGTGCAGGGATATGCGGCGGCGCGCGAGGCCTGCCTGCGGTGCCTGGCGTGTCTGCAGGCAGAACTAGGGACGCTCGACCGGGTCGAGTCCATCTTCAAGGTGCTCGGCTTCATTAACAGCGCGCCGGATTTCACCGATCAGCCGAAGACGATGAATGGCGCTTCGGAGCTGCTGATCGAGGTGTTCGGTGACCGCGGCCGCCATGCCCGCTCGGCCATCGGCGCAGCCCAGCTCCCGGGGGGCATCGCCGCCGAGGTCGAGATGCTGGTGGGCATCCGCGACTGACGGCACGGCCCGGTAGGCTTGACAGCATCTGTGCGTATATGCTAAGTTTGGTGCAAACGTGGCCGGCGCCGACCAGGCCAGAGAAGGAACCCGGATGACGGCTCATCCGGGTTCCTGTGCGTGTTTGGCGCGCGCAATGGGAGGTTCCGTGATGGCAGCGGTGGCAGCAGCCTTTGTACTCACGTTCGTAGCCGAGTTGGGCGACAAGACGCAGTTCATGGTCATGGCGTTCGCGACGCGCTACGGCATGAAGCAGGTCTTGCTCGGCGCATCTGCCGGCATCGTCGCGTCGATGACGTTTGCCGTGCTTGTCGGGTCCCTGCTTGCGACGATCGTTCCTGCCTGGGTGATCCAGCTCGTGGCAGGCTTCGCCTTCATCGGCTTCGGACTCTGGACGCTGAAGGGCGGCGACGATGAGGAGGAGGGCTCGGCGAGAAGCAAGCTCAGCCCTTTCTGGACTGTCTTCACGGCGATCTTCATCGGCGAGATGGGTGACAAGACTCAGTTGACCGCCGCGGTGTTGGCGGCGCAGAACCCGTCGCCGCTGCTCGTCTGGCTTGGCACCACCAGCGGCATGATCGTCGCCGACGGGCTCGGCGTGCTGGTCGGGGCGATGGTCGGCAAACGCGTTCCGCAGCGCATCATGAACTACATCGCCGCCGCAGTGTTCCTCTTCTTCGGAGTCCTGACGTTGGTTCGCGGCGTCCCACCGGAATTCGTGACGCCGACGACGGTGTTCTGGTCCGTGACGGCGCTGGCTGGTTTGGCCTTGCTGATCCTGAGGCGGCCAGCGAAGCGTGGACAGATGACGACCGGGGAATAGCCACAGCTGAATCAGCCTAGGGCCCTGGCAGCACCAGGGCAGGCAGACGAACAGAAACAGCGCCCTGACCTGATGGTCAGGGCGCTGGCTTTCATGCGGCGGCGACAGACGGACTAAAGGTCGTAGTACAGCTTGTACTCCAGCGGGTGCGGCGCGATGCCGACCTTCCTCGCATCCGAGCGGATGCGCCGGAGCCAGGTGCGGATCAGTTCCTCGCTGAACACGCCACCGGCAAGGAGGAACGCGTGGTCGGCCTCAAGCGCATCGGCTGCCTCATCGAGAGACTTCGGAAGCGCCTTGATCTTCATGCGCTCGCTCTCCGGCAGGTCAAACACGTTGACATCGTACGGGCCGAAGCCCTCGGCGGTCGGGTCGATCTGATTCGTGATGCCGTCGAGCGCGGCCATCAGCAACGCTGCGTAGGCCAGGTACGGATTTGTCGTCGCATCCGACGGACGGAACTCGAACCGCTTCTTCTCAGGTTGGGTGGCATAGCCGGGGACCCGGATGACCGAACTGCGGTTCGCCGTGGCGAAGCAGATGCTGACCGGAGCCTCGTAGCCAGGAACGAGACGCTTGTACGAGTTGGTGCTCGGGTTGGTCAGGCCGAGCAGGGCAGGGGAGTGTTTCAGCAGCCCGCCGATGGCGTAGAGGGCGGTCTTGCTGAGACCGGAGTAGCCCGTCGCGTCGTAGAAGACCGGCTCGCTGCCGTTGAACAACTGGAAGTGGACGTGCATGCCGTTGCCGGCTTCGCCTTCGATCGGCTTGGGCATGAAGGTCGCGGTCTTGCCGGCAGCCACGGCTGCGTTCCTGACGACATACTTGAGGAGCATCGAGCGGTCTGCCATGTCGCGCAGTCCGCCAAGCTCGACTTCGATCTCGACCTGGCCGGGACCGCCGACCTCGTGATGATGATACTTGACCGGGCAGCCCATGTCCTCGAGCAGGAGGGAGATCTGCGATCGCAGGTTGTGGGTGACGTCGTGCGGCAGAGCGAGGTGGTAGCCGCCATGATGAGGCACCTTGTATCCGGAATTCCACTCATCGCGGTTGCCGCTGTTCCACTCGGCCTCTTCGGTGTCGATGAAGTACTCACTGTGGTTGGGTGTGTGGCGGTATGCGGCCTGGTCGAACACATAGAACTCGAATTCCGGCCCGAGGATGCACCGGTCGGCGATGCCGGTCTTGGCCAGGTAGGCCTCGGCCTTTTCGGCGATGTAGCGCGGGTCACTGGCGTAGCGGCCGACCTGCTCGCCGATCTCGTAGATGTCCCCGATCATACTGAGCGTGGGCTCGTCGCAGAACGGGTCGAGGAATGCCGTCGACGGGTCCGGACGGAAAATCATGTCCGACTTCTCGAGAACGGCGAAGCCGTAGCTGGAGCCGTCGAAGCCGATGCCGTCCGAGAAGGTCTTCTTCGACAGGCGGGCGGCCGGAATCGACAGATGGTGCCAGCGACCGGCAAGGTCGACAATCTTGAAGACGACCATCCTGATGTCGTTGTCCTTGACGTAACGCAGAGCCTCATCTGCATCCTTGAACATTGGCGAACCTCCTGACATTGGTGAGATGAACAACCAGCAACAAGCAATTATGCGACCGAACGGCCAACTCCTGCAGCCTCCGCCGGCATCACTTGCGCTTGCTTCGCGGGGGGCGGATCCGGTCGCCGACCCACTCGAGAAACAGCTCACTGTCGTCATCCGGCTCTCGGGCAGCGGGCGTTGCCGCCGCCTGTGCCTCTTTCGCAGCGAGCTGGCGGCGCAGCGATGCGAGCGGCCCGGCGAACGGACTGGGGCTTGCGTCAGAGTCGGACCGCTGCCGCTCTGCCTTGACGGCCGCCCGCACCCGCTCGACGAACCGTGCCAGTTCAGGCGAGTGCACCTGGTCGCCGGTGATGCGGAGCACGGTGAACCCGAGCTCGGCCAGGTAACGATCCTTGGCCTGATCGCGCTGCCTGCCCGCCCCCGTCAAGTGAGTGTAGCCGTCGACCTCGATAATGACCTTCTTGCCGAGACGGAAGTCGACTTCGTACGGCCCGATGATCGCCGACCGGACGTAGCTCAGCCCGGCCCGGTCGAGCGCTGCGGCGACCCGCTGCTCACTGGTGTTGAACTCACGGCTGTCCATCCGATCCCTCCGCATGACAGACGCCCGCCAAGACGGGCTTCGCCCCCATTATACGGCACTGCAGCCAGCCAGGCAAACGGCCCGGGACAGGGGCGGAATTCGACAGCGCATTGGCAGACGACGCGAATGGTTGCCACGACTCGCCAGCAATCGCGGCAGGGAGGCCGGGAGAGCGCGCCAAAGTTGGTCAGGCGACAACATCGGCAGGAGACCGTGCGTCGCCGGAGGTGCGTCAGTTGCAGCCAAGGAGGCAGAGGCTCGCGATCCTGACCGTCGTCACCATGCTGGTGTGCGCAGCCGTTGGCGGCGGCTGCCGCCGGGCAGGGGAGATCCGCATCGGCTATCTCGGTGCGAACCTGACCGACGGCGGTGCGGAGGAGATGACCCTGCTCGGCGCCGGGCTCGCCGTCGAGCAGATCAACAGCGCCGGCGGAGTGTTCGCCCGTACGCTCGTCCTGTCGCGCGCGACCTACCGCGGTGACAAGCAGCAGGCGGTGCAGGAGGCGACCCGGCTGTGCGTCGAGGAAAAGGTGACGGCGATCATCGGCTACCTGCCGACGGCGATCATGCGCGTCGTCTCGCCGGTCAGCCAGGCCAACCGGGTCGTCGCCGTGTCGACCGGCGCCATCGGCAAGGGTGTCGAGGACGCCGGCGACTGCGTCTTCCGCCTGCTCCCTTCTGAAGACAGCGTGGCGCCCCTGGTGGCGCGCTTCCTCACCGCCGGCTGCGGCTGGCGCCGCTTCGCGCTGGTTGCGGACGCCGACGAGACCGGCGCCGCGTATGTGCTCGACCTCTATCGCAGTGATCTGACGGCGAACGGCGGCCAGATTGTCGCCACTGTCACCGTGGACGCTGATGCGCCGGCCAAGCCGGCCGCCAACCTGGCAGCCAAGGACATCAATGCTGTCGTCTATGCCGGGTCTCCAGCCAACGCCGCCGCCTTCATCGAGGCGTTCCGCGCCGCCGGCGGGG
This sequence comes from Chloroflexota bacterium, assembly GCA_050261235.1. Classification (GTDB taxonomy): domain Bacteria; phylum Bacillota; class Sulfobacillia; order JBFLWA01; family JBLNDB01; genus JBLNDB01. Next base: position 43,043 of record JBLNDB010000032.1, on the reverse strand, counting down.
CTGAGCCCGTCTACGTGGCGGGAGCCGGCGTCAGTTCGACACTGCTGAAGGCCAGTACGGGCAGCCAGAGTATCATCGTCGCCGACGGCGCTGACCCGGGACAGCCCGGGCAGGCGCAGCGGAAATTCCACGCCGACTTCGTCGCCAAATATGGTCGCGAGCCAGATGCCGCTGCGGAGCGGGGCTACGATGCCGTCAGGCTGATCGTCGAGGCAATGCTGGGGGCGCGCGGGACGAAGACCGACCTCTATGTGCCGGCGCTGGCCACGACAAGCAACCGTGCCGGCGTGTCCGGGAACCTGACCTACCTGACCGGCACGCGCGCTCCGGTCTATGAGCCGCTCCATGTCCTCGGGCTGGCGGACGGTGAGGTGCAACTCCTCGCCACTCTCACGACAACTCCCAGCCAATAGTCGGCTGGCGAAAGGCGGCAGGTTGTGACGAACGAATCCAAGCCAGAACATAGCTATAGAGGAGGAAGCCGGAAGGCCGGAGCGAGAATCGCATAGTGTCCCAAAGCTGTTCGTGGAGGAGGATTTGCGTGAGCCGTCGTGTAGTTGCGCTGCTCCTAATCCTGTGCCTCGCTGCCGGACTCGCGACCGCAACGGCCGGGTGCGGTTCGACGAAGAAGTTCAAGGTCGGCATCATCACCGGCACGGTGTCGCAGGGCGAAGACGAGTACCGCGCGGCTGAGAGAATGAAGGCCAAGTATGGAGAGCGGGTCGTCACCGCCACGTATCCGGACAACTTCATGGCTGAGATGGAGACGTACATCTCCATTGTCAAGGGGATGGCCCAGGACAAGAGCGTCAAGGCGATCGTGATCTGTCAGGCAGTGCCGGGCACCAAGGCCGCCATCGAGCAGATCCGCAAGACGCGCAAAGACATCGTCTTCCTGCTCGGCGTCCCGCATGAGGACCCCGGCGTGATCGACGGACAGGCGGAAGTGATCGTCAACACCGACGAACTGGCTCGCGGCAAGACGATCGTCGCCATTGCAAAACAGCTGGGCGCCAAGACGTTCGTCCACTACTCATTCCCGCGCCACATGTCGATGGAACTGCTGGCCCAGCGGCGGGACATCTTCGCCGCCGAATGCCAGAAACTCGGCATCGAGTTCGTGGACGCGACTGCCCCCGACCCAATGGGTCCGTCGGGGCTACCGGGAGCCCAGCAGTACATCCTTGAGGATGTCCCGCGCATGGTCGCCAGATATGGCAAGGACACCGCCTTCTTCAGCACCAACTGCGGCATGCAGGAACCGCTGATCAAGGCGACGCTCGAGGCCGGCGGCATATTCCCCGAGCAGTGCTGCCCGAGCCCGACCCACGGCTACCCCGGCGCGCTCGGCATCGATGTCGCTGGGTTGTCCTTCGACTTCCCGGCGATCGTCAAGGCGATCGATGAGAAGATCGTCTCCGGCGGTGGCGCCGGTCGCTTCGCCACCTGGCCGATTCCGATCAACTTCCTGACTGTCCAGGCTGAGACCGAACTGGCGTTTGACTACATCGACAAGAAGATCGACAAGCTCGACCCCGCCGCCGTCGAGGCCAAGTTCGAGGAGCTCGCCGGCGTGCCGATGGACTTCACGCTCTACGCTCCGGGCGGTACCTTCTCACTCTGCACCGCCGGCTCGATTGTCTTCGGCCAGCTGTCAAAGTAGGCAGGTGGATCCTGCGGGCTACCGGGCATCCCCGGTAGCCCGCTCCTCCTGAGGAGGATCATTGATTGAGCGACTACGTCCTTGAGATGAAGGGTATCTGCAAAGACTTCTACGGCACGGCGGTACTGAGGAATGTCGACCTCTCCGTCCGGGCGGGGGAGATCCACGCTCTGATCGGCGAGAATGGCGCCGGCAAGAGCACGCTGATGAACATCCTGTTCGGGATGCCGGTCATCGCTGCCACCGGCGGGTTCCAGGGCGAAGTCCGCATCGACGGGGTGGCGGTGTCCGTCAGCACGCCGCGCCAGGCGATGGAGCTCGGCGTCGGCATGGTGCACCAGGAGTTCATGCTCCTGCCGGCGTTCACGATCACTGAGAACATCAAGCTCAACCGCGAGCTCTTGCGGCCCACTGCAATCAGCCGCGCTCTCGGTCCGCGCCTCGCTTCGCTCGACAACGCAGCCATGCGGCGCGACGCCCGGGCCGCGCTCGATCGACTTTCGCTCGGAGTCGACGAGTGGCTGCCGGTAGCCGGACTGCCGGTTGGCCATATGCAGTTCATCGAGATTGCCCGCGAAATCGATAAGCGAAACATGAAGCTGTTGGTGTTCGACGAGCCGACTGCCGTCCTGACCGAGGGCGAGGCGGAAGACCTGCTGGCCGCCCTGCGGCGGCTAGCCGGCGAGGGCGTCGGCGTGCTGTTCATCACGCATCGCCTGTCTGAGGTGCTCGAGGTCGCCGACCGGATCACGGTGCTCCGCGACGGCGAGGTGGTCGGCCGCCTGCAGCGAGATGAGGCGCGCATCGAGCGTCTGGCCGAACTGATGGTCGGACGGCCGGTGACCCGTGCCGCCCGCGGCGAGCGCAGGACCGACACTGCCGGCGGCATCGCCGTGGCGATGCGCAACCTGACTGTCGAGATGCCGGGTGAGCGCCTCCGCGGGCTCGACTTCGAAGTGCGCCGGGGCGAGATTCTCGGCATCGGCGGACTCGCCGGACACGGCAAGGTCGCCATCGCCAACGGGATCATGGGGCTCTATCCCGCGTCGGGCGATGTGGCTGTCAATGGCCGCCCGCTCGCCCTCGGCGACCCGCGCCAGGCAATGGCCGCCGGTCTCGGCTTCCTGTCCGAGGATCGCCGTGGCGTCGGTCTGCTGCTGGATGAAAGCGTCGAGTTCAACATCATCGTCACGTCACTGATCGCCCAGGGACGCTTCCTGCGGAGGGGACTGGCGCACGGCTGGCTGGCCACACGCGATGCCAAGGCCGCTCGCGCACACGCCCTGCAGTTGATCCGCGATCTCGATATCCGCTGCACCGGTCCGGACCAGCCGGTCCGCCGATTGTCAGGCGGCAACCAGCAGAAAGTCTGCCTTGCCAGAGCGCTGACGCAGAACCCGGACATTCTCTTCGTGTCCGAGCCGACGCGCGGTATCGACGTCGGCGCCAAGCAGATCGTCCTTGATTTGCTCACAAGCATGAACCGCACGCGCGGGACGACGATCATCATGACATCCAGCGAACTGGCCGAGCTGCGCCAAGTCTGCGACCGCGTGCTGATCGTCTATGGCGGACGCGTCGCCGGCTGCTTGGCGCCGGACGCCAGCGATGTCGACTTCGGCCTGCTGATGGCAGGCGGCGGGGCGGAGGTGAGAAGCGCATGAGGACTGGCGCGGGTCTCCAGCCGGCGAATCCGCTGCCGCGCGCCATCCTGGCGGCAAGGGGCGTCGTCGAGGGGGTAGGGATCCCCCGCCTGATCATTGCCCTGTTCATCGCCGGGATTTTCATCGTCGCCTGGGCGCAGGACCTGCCGATCGGCATGCTGCTGACCAGCAGCCTGGTCCGCTTCGGCATGAATGGGGTACTGGTGCTCGCCATGGTGCCGAGTATCCTTGGCGGCGAAGGCCTGAACTTCGGCCTGCCGGTCGGCGTCATCTGCGGTCTGCTTGGGGCGCTTCTGTCAGTGCAGTTCTGCATGCGCGGGGCGAGCGGTTTCCTGTTCGCATTGCTGTTCGCGATTCCGCTCGCCGCGCTCGCCGGGTGGGCCTACGGGATCCTCCTCAACCGCGTCAAGGGCGAGGAGATGATGATCGGCACCTACGTCGGCTTTTCGGTCGTCGCAGTCATGTGCGTGGTCTGGATCGTCGCGCCGTTCAGCAACCCGGAGATAATCTGGGTCGTCGGCGGTGAGGGCGTCCGCATGACGGTGACGATCGGCGAGTACTGGGCGCAGTTGCTGAACAACTTCCTCAAGTTCACCGTGCTCGGTGTCGAGATACCGACTGGCCTGCTGCTGTTCCTGGCTGGCTGTTGCCTGCTGGTGCGGTGGTTCTTCCGCACCAAGCTCGGCCTGGCGGTGATTGCCGCCGGCAGCAACCCGCAGTTCGCCAGGAGTGCCGGCATCAACGTCGATCAGATGAGAATCGTCGCTGCCATCCTGTCGACCGTGCTCGGCGCCGTCGGGTTGATCGTCTACGCTCAGAGCTACGGCTTCCTGCAAATGTACACGGCTCCGCTGATGATGGCGTTCCCGGCTGTCGCCGGCATCCTCATCGGCGGCGCATCGGCGACCAAGGCCAGCATCACCAATGTCATCGTCGGTACGCTGCTGTTCCAGACACTGCTTGCGACGGCGTTGCCGGTAACGCGGACGGTAGTCTCCGGTCCGTTGTCGGAGATCGTCAACATCATCATCTCGCAGGGCGTCATCCTCTACGCACTGACACGAGGGGGTGGCCGCCTGTGAGCCTGCCGTTGCCGGCATCCAGCGCACGCACGCGGCGACTCAGCTGGGGCGATTTCCTGCGCCGGAACCTCGTGCCGGTGATTTTCCTGGCGCTGTCCATCCTGAGCACCATTGGCGCCGGCAAGCCCGCCGATTTCATCATCGCGGAACTCGTCAACCGTCTCGGCCGCAACTGTTTCATCGTCATGGCGCTGATCATCCCCGTGATCGCGGGGCTCGGCCTCAACTTCGCGATCGTCCTCGGCGCCATGGCCGGACAGGCGGCGCTGGTGATGGTCACTCACTGGAAGCTCCCCGGGCTCGGTGGGTTCGCCATCGCAGCGCTGATCACTGTCCCGATCGCGGCCGCGCTGGGCTGGTTCGCCGGCACGGTGCTGAACCGCGCCAAGGGTCGCGAGATGATCGCCAGCATGATCCTCGGTTTCTTCATGAACGGCGTCTACCAGTTGGTCTTCCTCTATCTGGTCGGCACGCTGATTCCCCTGCACAATCCGTCGCTGCTGCTGCCTGCCGGCGTCGGACTGCGCAACACGGTCGACCTCAAGTACGTCAAGTATGTGCTCGACTACCTGGTCTACCCGGCGCCGCTCGGCATCGGTCTGCCGCTGGTCACGTTCGCCGTGATCGCCCTCCTCTGCCTTGGCATCAGGTGGCTCCTCAGCACCAAGCTTGGTCAGGACATGCGCGCCGTCGGCCAGGACATGAACGTCGCCGGGGTGTCCGGCATTCACGTCGACCGGACGCGCATCACGGCCATGGTCTTCTCGACCGTACTGGCGGGCCTTGGCCAGTTGATCTTCCTTCAGAACATCGGCACGTTCAACACCTACAACAGCCACGAACAGGTCGGCACGTTCGCCATCGCAGCGCTGCTGGTCGGCGGCGCCAGCGTGACGCGGGCGACCATCGGGCAGGCCTTGCTCGGGACGTTCCTGTTCCACCTGTTGTTCATCGTCTCGCCCTATGCCGGCCAGCGCCTGCTTGGCAGCCCGCAGGTCGGCGAATACTTCCGGGTCTTCATGGCCTACGCCGTCATCTGCCTGGCCCTGGCCCTGCATGCCTGGCAGAAGCGGCGGCGGGCGTCCGGCTAGCCGCTGGCATCGGATTAATCGCAGACAGTCGGCCATACTATCTTCCGCAGCAACTATCAGGCAGGAGTGACAGACATGCTGAACCGCAGACTGGTAGCAGCTACTCTCGCCGTTCTCCTGGCGTTCTCGAGCGGGTGCAGCCTCCTCGGCGGGCAGCAGAAGCAGCCGTCGCCGACCAAGGATGACATGCGCGAGATGGTCCGGTCGGAGATCCGTTCGCCCGAGATGAAGCAGACGATCCAAGATTCCGTCGCGACCGATCAGCTGCAGCCGATGATTACGAAGGTGCTTGATGGCGAGGAAGGGAAGAAGGCCGTTCAGAAGGCTGTCGCCGAGACAATCACGAAACCGGAGATGCAGGCCCAGCTGACCGCCGAGATCCAGAAGGCGCTCCAGTCGCCGCAGGGGCAGCAACTGCTGACCGGCATCATCCAGAACGTCATCACGGAGATCATCCGCAAGGGCGCTGCTCAGTCGGGCGGGGGCCAACAGGGCGCGCAGCAGGGCGGAGGTGGTGGCAGCTCGCCCGGCGGTGGCAGGTGAAGCCTCGACAGAGCGAGAGTCCCGGGACAGTTCGCGGCGGGCCATGCGGCCCGCCGTTTTCGCGCATCGCGGGCCTGTGGTATAATGGCACTAATGGCCATGGGGCTTCGCCGAGGCCTGTCGCCGCCAGTGATGGGAGGGTTCCGCGTGCGGCTGTTCGATCTCCAGGGGATTATCATCTCGCTGCCGGTGATACTGGTCTCGCTCTCGTTTCACGAGTTCGCTCACGCCTGGGCGGCCGACCGGCTGGGCGACCCGACAGCGCGGCTGAGCGGCCGGCTGACCATGGATCCGCTGGCGCATATCGACCCGTTCGGGTTCATCCTCCTCATTCTTGCCGGCTGGGGCTGGGCGAAACCGGTGCCGGTCAACCCCTACAATTTCCGCCGGCCGAAGCAGGGGATGCTGTACACCAGTCTCGCCGGCCCGGTCTCGAACATCGTCCTGGCGCTGGTGTCGGTGGTCGCCTTCAAGATCGTCCTGCTCATGAACCTGAGAAACCAGTTTGTCATCTCGCTCATCAGCCGGATGATCATGCTCAATATCGGCCTCGCTGCCTTCAACCTGATTCCCGTGCCGCCGCTCGACGGGTCGAAGATCCTCGCCGGCCTGCTCCCTGACCGGGGCTCGAACGTCATCTGGAACCTCGAGACGTACGGCCCGTTCATCCTCATTGCGCTGGTCGCCACGGGCGCCATCGATCTCGTCCTCGGCCCGCTGGTCAATGGCATCGAAGCGGTGATTCTCCTGATCGTCAACGCAGTATTCAGTCTCGTCCCAAGGGGGTAAGGGAATGTCTGTCGATCTTCCGCGCCGCATCCTGTCAGGCATGCGGCCGACCGGCCGTCTGCACCTCGGCAACCTGCTCGGCGCGCTCAGCAACTGGGTCAGGCTTCAGGATGAGTACGAGTGCTACTACACCATCGTCGACTGGCATGCGCTGACGACGGACTACCAGAACACCGGTCATCTGCAGGAGAGCATCCGCGCGATGGCGGTCGACTGGCTGAGCGCCGGCCTCGATCCCGAGCGCAGCACCATCTTCGTCCAGTCCAGTATCAAGGAGCATGCCGAACTGCATCTCCTGTTGTCGATGATCACCCCGGTGCCGTGGCTGGAACGGGTGCCGACGTACAAGGACCAGCAGGTGCAGCTGTCCGACAAGGATCTCAGCACTTATGGCTTCCTGGGCTATCCGCTGCTGCAGACGGCCGACATTCTGGCCTACCGGGCCGGCTACGTGCCGGTCGGCGAGGATCAGCTGCCTCACCTCGAGTTGGCGCGCGAGGTCATCCGCCGGTTCAACTTCATCTACCGCACCGCCCTGCCCGAGCCGCAGCCGCTCCTCAACAAGTACCGTCTGCTGCCGGGCACGGACGGCCGTAAAATGTCCAAGAGCTACGGCAACGCGATCGACATCGCGGCAGACGAGGCCGAGGTCAAGGCCAAGGTCGAGCAGATGGTGACCGACCCGGCGCGCATCCGCAAGACCGATCCCGGGCATCCGGATGTCTGCGTAGTCGCGAAGTTCCAGCAGATTTTCGCGGAACAAGGCTACGAGTCGCTGACCGAAGACTGCAAGGGCGGCCGAATCGGTTGCGTCGCCTGCAAGCGTCAGTTGATCGCCGCGATCAACGACTACCTGGCGCCGATCCGCGAGCGCCGAGCGAGGATCCTGGCCGAGCCCGGCGTGATTGACGATATCCTCAGCGATGGGGCGGCCCGGGCCCGGCGAATGGCCGCCGCGACCATGAGCGAAGTCAGGCGGGCGATGAACCTGTAAGGAGGGGACCGCTTGGACCTCAAGGTCAGCCTCGAGGTGTTCGAGGGCCCGCTGGACCTGCTGCTGCACCTCGTACGGCGCGAGGAACTGAACATCTACGACATCCCGATCGCCCGCATCACCGATCAGTACCTGCAGTATTTGCAGCAGATGCGCGAGTTCGATCTCGAACTGGCCAGCGAATTCATCGTCATGGCGGCTACCCTGCTCGAGATCAAGGCGCGCATGCTCCTGCCGCGGCCGCCGAAGGCAGACGGGACCGAGGCGGAGGAGGAGGCTGACCCGCGCCGGATGCTGGTCGAGCAGTTGCTCGAGTACAAGCGGTACAAGGAAGCCGCCGAGCAACTGGAGCAGTTGGCGAGCGAGGAGTCGCTGCGCTGTGCGCGGTTGCCCGAGGAGGCGGACGAAGGTCCGCCCGGTCTGCCTGCCAGCCTCGACCTGGCGGCGCTGGTGGCTGCGATGCGATCGCTGTTGACTGAGGCCGAGCCGGAGCCGACGCCGGAAATCACCCGTGATGCATTTTCGCTTCGCCAGAAGATGGACCTGATCATGGCCAGGTTGTCGTCGGCAGCGCGCGTCCGCTTCCGTGACTTGTTCGGCCGGCGGTTCACGCGCTTCGAAGTCGTTATCACGTTCCTGGCGATTCTCGAGCTGATTCGCGGTCGGCAGGTGATCGCCCGCCAGACTGAGCGACTCGGCGAGATCTACGTTGAGCGGAGGGAGGCGGCCGCCGGTTGAGCGACGAACGCGAGATCCTGACACCGCTGCAAGCCGCGCTAGAGGCCATCCTGTTCGCTGCCGGCGAACCGCTGTCGGCGGAGCAGGTGGCAGAGCTGCTGGCGATCACGGTTGACGAGGCCACTGATCTGCTCCACGAACTTCGCCACGACTATGACTACGGCGGGCGGGGGATAGAGCTGGTCGAGGTCGCCGGGGGCTACCGGCTGATGACCCGCCCCGATTTCCACGACTATGTCCAGCGGCTCCGCAGCGGCGCCGAATCGGCGGCTCTGTCCCGACCGGCGATCGAGACGCTGGCTGTGATCGCCTACCGCCAGCCGGTGACCAGAGCCGAGATCGAGGCGATCCGCGGCGTGAAGTGCGAGAAGGCGATCAACACGCTGCTCGAGCGTGGTCTGATCAAGGAGATGGGCCGCCGTCGCGGACCTGGACGACCGATCATCTACGGCACCACGCGCGCGTTCCTTGAGCATTTTGGGTTGCGAGACCTGAGCGAGTTGCCGCCCCTGCCAGCGCGCGACCTGGCAGCGGAAGAGGTGGCGGCTGCAAGCGAGCTTGACCCCGCGCCCGAACCGGAAGACAACCAAGAGTGAGACGACGGCAGCAGAAACGCCCTCACCATCAGGTGAGGGCGTTCCTGTCTTGGTCGCGGCCGGCCTGAGCCGGGGGGCCCCGCGCATATCGTCTGGCAGCCCGTGGCACGCTAGCCTGAAGCCGGTGAGAGTGGGGTGACGTGCATGCGTTGGTGGCAGTTGGCGCTGCTTGTCGCTCTGGTCGTGGTCCCCATGCTGCCGCTGACGTTCGGTGTCTGGTACGAGCACGTCGGCGGTCCCGACCGGCTGACGGTGTGGCTGCGCCTGTTCGGGCTGCTTCGTCTCCAGTACGCCGTCCCGCTGGTGAGGGGACAGCTGACTGAGGACCTCATCGAGCGGTTGCCGCCGGGAGGCCCTGATGCCTGGCTGGCGGCCGCTCGCGAGCGACTGTTGTGGTTCGGACGATTCGGCACGACAGCGCGCTACCTGATGTCAGCCGTGTTCATCCGGCGTCTCAGCCTCGCCGTCGAATTCGGCACCGGCGACGCGGCCCTGACGGGGCTCACCGCCGGCGCCATCTGGGCTGTCTTCGGCAGCTCGCGCTGCCTCGTGCCGGGATTGCTGCGGTTCGCCCGCGGCGAGCCACGCCTGTTCCTGACGCCCAGGTTCGACCGGACCGGGCTCCGCATCCGCTTCAGTTGCATATTCAGCCTGCGCGTCGGCCATATTATCGTTGCTGGAAGCAAACTGGTGCGCCTCAGCATAAAGGGGGTTACGGCATGGCGGGCGAGCACCCCATTCAGGGGCTGATGCGGACGGCCATGGAGAGCATCAAGGAAATGGTTGACGTCAATACGATCGTCGGCGAGCCGGTCGAGACGCAGGACGGGAGCGTCATCGTGCCGGTCAGCCGGGTCAGTTTCGGCTTTGCCGCCGGCGGTGCCGAATACGGCGGCCAGAGCGGGCAAGGCGGAAGCGCCGATGGCGGGGACAGTGGCGACAGCGGTCTGGCGTTCGGCGGCGGCAGCGGCGCCGGCGTCACGATTCAACCGGTCGGCTTCCTGGTCGTCGGGCACGATTCAGTGCGGATGTTGCCGGTGGACGGCCGGGCGATCATCGATCGCCTGCTCGATGTCGCGCCGAACGTGCTGGCTGAAGTCCGCAACCTGTTCGCGGGCAGGACCGGCCAGCCGGGAGCGACCGGCGGGCCAGCGACCATCTAGTCAGCGAATACGCGGGAGAGCGGGGGCGGCCCCGCTTTTTCCATCGAGGGGGATGCCCGTGCGAACGCTCTGGCGAGGCGCCATCAGCTTCGGGTTGGTCAACATCCCGGTGCGGCTGTACACCGCGACCGAACACCGGGATCTGAGATTCTCATTCCTTCATGCCGAGTGCAAGACGCCGGTCCGCTACAAGAAGTTCTGCCCGACCTGCAACCGCGATGTCGAGATGGACGAAATCGTGCGCGGTTACGAGTACGAGAAGGGTCGGTTCGTAGTCATGAAAGAGGAGGACTTCGAGCGCGTGCCGCTGGCGACCACGCGGACCATCGATATCGTCGACTTCGTCAACCTGGCCGACATTGATCCGATCTTCTTCGACAAGACCTACTTCCTTGAGCCGGGAGAGGGCGGCGTCAAGGCGTACGCTCTGTTGCGCAGGGCAATGGCGGAGAGCGGGCGGATCGCTCTCGCCAAGGTCGCCATCCGCTCGAAGGAAACGCTTGCGGCAGTGCGCGTCTACGACGGACGCCTGCTGGTCATGGAGACGATGTTCTGGCCTGATGAAATCCGCTCCTACAGTGAGCTTCAAGGCATCGACGCCGATCCGGCGCTGCACGAGAAGGAAGTGCAGATGGCCGAGATGCTGATTGGCAACCTGGCCACTGACTTTCACCCGGAAAAGTACACCGACGAGTACCGCCAGGCCCTGCTCGACATCATCCGGTCGCGCATCGAGGGCCAGGAAGTGTACAGCGTCGAAGCGCCGCGGCCGGAGAAGGTCATCGATCTGATGGAGGCCCTGCGCGCCAGTGTGAAAATGGCGGAGGAGCAGCGGACCCGCGAGGGCGCCCGGCGCACGTCCTGACAATGACCTACGGCCTGCGATCGACCATCGTGCCGATGGAGCCGCGCCCGGCGCCGGCGCCGTTCGACGACCCCGACTACATCCACCAGGTCAAGTGGGACGGTGTGCGCATGCTTGCGTTCGTGTCACGCGCCGGCGTCCGCCTCCAGAACCGCCGCCTGCATGACCGGACGCAGCACTACCCCGAACTGCAGGTCCTGGCCAGACTCTGCCGCGGCCCGGCAATTCTTGACGGCGAGGTGATCGTTCTCCACGACGGTAAACCCAGCTTTGCCCGGGTGCTGCAGCGAGACCTGACGCGGCCCGAGCGGGCGACGGCCCTGGCGCGCCGCCTGCCGGTCAGCTACATGGTGTTCGATATGCTGGTCGCCGACGGCGAGGACATCAGCGGCGAGCCCCTGACAGTCCGTCAGGAGCGGCTGAACGGCGCGCTGGCGACTGACGGGCAGATCGGACTGGTCGAGAGTTTCACGGCCGGGCAGGCGCTGTTCGCGGCGGTCCGCGCCAACGGGCTCGAGGGTATCGTCGCCAAACGAGTCGGCAGTCCATACGTGGAGGGGAAGAAGAGCGCCCACTGGCTCAAGATCAAGTACCGTCGACGCATCGATTGCGTCGTCTGCGGCTGCACATACCGCGAGGGTCATCTGTCGGCCCTGCTGCTCGGCCTCTACCTGAGCGACGGCCGGCTGGTCTACGTTGGCCGCGCCGGGTCGGGCCTGAACGGCGAGGCGCTGCGGGAACTTGACCGGTACTTCTGCGCGCACGCCGTCGACCGGGCGCCGTTCAGCCCCGCGCCACGCATCTACGGAGTCCGCGTCGTCTGGTCACCGCCCGAACTGGTCTGCACGGTCGAATTCCAGGAGTGGACAGAGCAACTGGGGCTGCGCGCGCCGGTGATCGTCGGCTTCAGCAGTCGCCCTGCCACCGATTGCGTCCTTGAGTGAAGGGGGTCGGGCAATGGCCGGGAAGCGGGCAGCGGTTGATGTCGCCGGCCGGCGCGTCTTCCTGACCAACCTTGACAAGGTCCTCTGGCCGGACGACGGCTACACGAAGGGCGATCTCATCCAGTACTATCTGCAAATGGCGCCGCTGATGCTGCCGCACCTGGCCGACCGGCCGCTGGTCATGACCCGCTACCCGGACGGCATCCGCGGGAAGTGGTTCTACCAGAAGGACCTGCCCGCGCACGCGCCCGCCTGGGTCGATCGCTGGACTTACTACGCCGCCGATGCCGGGCGGTCGATCGATTTCGCGATCGCCAGCGAACCTGCGACCCTCGTCTGGGCGGCCAATCTGGCGGCCATAGAACTCCACCCGTGGCACTCGCGCCGTGGCTCCCCGGACACGCCGGACGTGGCGGTTTTCGACCTCGATCCATCGCCGCCGGCGCTGTTCCAGGACTGCGTCGAAATCGCCTTTCTCATCCGCGACACGCTGGCCCGGCTCGGCCTGCGGGCCTACCCCAAGACGTCCGGCGCCACCGGTCTGCACATCTATCTGCCGATCGAGCCATGCTACACCTATGAACAGGTCGCCACTGCCGTCGCCAATCTGGCGGACCTGCTGCACCAGCTGAAGCCGAACGAGACGACGCGCGAACGGCTGGTGAAGAAGCGGATCGGGGTGTACATCGACCACCTGCAGAACGTCAAAGGAAAGACGATCGTCGGCGTCTACGGCGTCCGCCCCAGGCCCGGAGCGCCGGTGTCGACCCCGGTCACATGGGACGAACTCGCCACTTGCGTCCCCGACCAATTCACGATTCGCACAGTGCCCGAGCGCATCGCCAGCGTAGGTGACCTGTTTGCGCCAGTGTTGACAGACAGACAGCCGCTTGACCAGCTCTTGTCAACATAACCGACGCCGTAGCGGGAAAGACTAGGCTTGGGCTGCTTCGTTCAAGGAGGAGCGAACCGTGAGCAGACGGCGGCGACAGGCTGACCATCTGGTGTCCGGCGCCGAGCCGGCCCTCGATCGCTTGAAGTACGAAGTCGCTCAAGAGATCGGCCTACTCCCCGAGGCTCCTGACGCTCGCAGCTACAGTCGCTTCCTTGCTGACTGGAAGTACGAGGTCGCCGGTGAACTTGGCCTGCGCGACAAGATCAGCGATGTCGGGTGGGGCGAGATGACCGCCCGCGAATGCGGCAGGATTGGCGGTCGGATGGGAGGCCACATCGGCGGCCAAATGGTGCGACGGATGGTGGAGTACGCGGAGCAAAATCTGAGGAAGTAGCCCAAACCCCGGCCTTGGCCGGGGTTTTATCGTCGCTGCCATGCCTTTGTTTAGGCTTAGCGATAATTCGGATGCAGAAGCAATTGCCGGACCGACTGGATGCTGGTATAATTGTGGGGTAGCCGACGCCCCCGCGTCCAGAAAGGTGTCTTTGCCATGGCAGCCAACAGCGACAACCTGGTAATAGAGGAGAAGCCGCTCTCAGGCGACGATCAGCTCGCACATCAGGGCGCGCCGGAGGCGCGCTCCTACTGGCAGGCGATTGGCCAGTTCAGTCCCAACGCCAAGAACTTTCTCGTGGGCAACGCGCTCATCCAGATGTGCCTTGGCGTCTTCGGCGTGCTGTTCAACCTCTACCTCAGCGCCATCGGCTACAGCCTGACGACGATCGGCGTCTTCTCGACAATGCAGTTGATGGGATCGGCGCTCACGGCCATTCCGGCCGGGATGTTCTCTGACCGGGTCGGCCGCCGGACAAGCCTCCTCATGGCTACCAGCCTGGCCATCGTCACCACCGTCGGGCAGGTCTTCCTGACGCGCACCGCCGCCGCGCTGTACATCCTGGCCGTTATCCGCGGCGCCGCGACGACGTTCCAGATGACCCTGTCGAGTCCGTTCCTGATGGAGAACAGCCAGCCGCGCGAGCGGATGCACCTGTTCTCGGCCAACATGTCAGTGTCGACGCTCGCGTCGACGGCCGGCTCGCTCCTCGCCGGCTGGCTGCCGCTGCTGTTCGCGGCAGTGTTCGGGTGGCGGGCCAACGTCGACCCGCGCACGCTCCAGATGGCCTTGCTGGCGTCAATCGGGTTCCTCGTGTTGGCCTACGTACCGATCCTCGCCATCAACGAGCAGCGGTCGACGCGCGTCGCCAGCAGCCTCAAGGCCGGTGTCCTGCGCGAGATGGGCGCCACCATCAGCAATCCCAACGTGCGAGTCCTGGTCATCTTCAACATTCTCATCGGCTTTGGCGCCGGTCTCGTCCTGCCGCTGTTCAACATGTTCCTGAAGCGTCAGCTGAATGCGACACCGTCGCAGGTCAGCGTCGTCATGACCGGGTCCCAGCTGGTGCTGGCGTTTGCGACCCTGCTGAGCCCAATCCTCGTGCGCAAGCTGGGCCGGATCCGGGCCGTCCTGATCACCCAGATGGCTTCCCTGCCGTTCCTGCTCAGCATCGCGCTGACCGGCAACATCTATGCGGCTGCTGCCGCCTATTGGCTGCGGAATGCGTTCATGAACATGTCCGGTCCGATTTCCTCGTCATTCACGATGGAGATCGTCGACCCGCAGCGGCGCGCCACCACCAACGGCCTGACGACTCTCTTCTCGAACACGGCGCGGGCCCTCGCGGTGACAGTGGCCGGCTATATGATGGAGAACCTCGGCGACAACACGCCGTACTTCGGAACTGCCGTGCTCTATACCGTCGCGAGCCTCTACTACTATTTCAGTTTCCGCAAGTACGAGAGCCACAGCACTCAGGGGCCGGAGGCGAGGCGCGTCTCGGCCTGACCATTCCCAGGCAAGCATAGTGGAGCCCGGGCCACCAGTTGGTGGCCCGGGCTTGCAGTTTTCGCGGCGCGGCGACCTCAGCGGGCGCCGGGAGCCCCTTCGCGCAGAACGTTGGCGGTCAACTCGGCGTTGCGGCGCGCCAGGGCGGCCAGCGAATCGGTCACGCCTTGAAGCGACGCGCGGATTTCGGGCAGTCGCGCCATCGCTTCGTCGGCCAGGCGGATCAGTGTCGCCGCTGACAGGGACGCGACATCGCCGGCCGAGGGCTGACCGAGTTCGGCGAGCAGTCCGCGCACTTTGGGATCGTAGTCGATGCCGATCAGCGGCACCTGCTGTCGGGCGGCGAAGATCAGCGAATGGAGACGCATCCCGAGCAGGAGATCGAGTTGGCCGACAATCGCCATGCAGTCGGTGGCGATGTACTTGCCGCGGATGATGGTGGCCGGATTGCGCATCCTCCGGGCGACAGCCTCGGCGACGACGACATCGGCCGAGAACTCCATGGGAATGAAGGCGACACTGGCGCCATGCCGGTCGATCAGGTGATCGGCGGCGACGGCGATCGCCTCGGCCCATGTCTCCAGATTGGCCCACTGGCGGACCGAGACGCCGACCAGCGGTCGACGCGTGCCGACTCCCTCGGCCGCGAGCAGTTCGCGTGCGCGTTCGGGCGGCGCTGGCGAGAGGCCGAATACCGGATCGGCGGTCACCTCGACCGGCGGCCGGTCCACGCCAAGACCGCGCAGCTCGGCCAGCGACATCGATTCGCGCAGCGTGATCAGGTCGACGCTGTTCAGGATCCGGGCGGTCAGGCGGCGGTTGAGCGGGCGCCGGACCGGTCCGATGCCGTTGGCGTACAGGACGACCCGCTTTCGCAGCAGCTTGGCGCGCCAGATGATGTAGAGGTAGTAGAACAGGGAGCGGCTGCTCGTTCGGTCCTGGAGCAGGCTGCCGCCGCCGTTGATGATCAAATCCGCGTCGCGGATGGCGCGCGAGACCGCCGCAAGGTTGAACCGCGCGACGGCCCTGACGCCGTACAGGGCCTCCGTCTCGGCAGGCCGGTTCGACAGGACGGTGATCTCCACCGACGGCACTGCCGCCCGCAGGTGCTGCGTCATGGCCATGAGGATGCCCTCATCACCGCTGTTGCCGAAGCCGATATAGCCCGAGATGAGAATCCTGCTCATGCCCAACCCCCCTTGGGGAGCAACGTTGTCAATGCGCCTGCTCTCCGGCCGCCAGTTCCGTGCCGGCGGCCATGATGCCCATCGCCACCCAGAAGGCGGCGATGATTGTCGGCAGGTAGAAGATGTTCTCGAACATGCCGTGGAGCAGGATCCCGGCCAGCCCCGCCAAGCCGCCGATGGAGACGGCGCGCAGGCGCGGGTCACGGCCCAGGGCGAGCCCGCGGACGCCGGCGGCGCCGATGCGGCAGATCAACCAGAGGAAGAGGATGAAGCCGATGATGCCAAGCTCGGCGAACTGCTCGAGGTAGAAGTTGTGGGCATGGAACGCAGGCTGACCGCGGAGGCGGAAGTAGTTGTAGATCGGCATGAAGGCCCGGTAGCCGAAGCCGACGCCGGTCGGCCAGAACTCGCCGATCATGTAGATGGCGGCCAGCCAGATGTTGACCCGGTACGCATTCGACGCATCCTTGAGCGACCCGATGGTTGCCAGGCGGGTCCTGAAGACTGGCGGCAGAAACGCGTAGGCCACAGCTCCCGCCAGCGGCAACGCCCAGAGTACGCGCGAGTCAGTCAGCGCCAGGAAGACGAGACCGCCGAACACAAGCGCCAGCCAGCCGCCGCGCGACATCGTCAGGACCAGCGCGGCCAGCATCACCAACGCGGCGGCCATGTAGAGAAGCTGCTTCAGACGCGAGCGCTCGCTCCAGAGCAGGCCGACTGTCAGTGGCAGGCTGAATTCGAGGTACATGGCCAGCGTGTTCGGGTTGCCGAACGTGGAGAACACGCGCGACGTCAGTTCGGGATTGGTGTTGATGTCGAACCAGGCGCGACTGGCGACTGCCGTCCCGCGAACGTACTGGTACAGGCCGTAGAGCGAGACGAGCGCGGCGACGGCGACGACGCTGCCAAGAAGGCCGACCCAAGCGCGCCGATCGCGCAGGTTGATGATCGCGAACAGCACGCCGGCCCCGCCCAGCAGCAGCCCAAGGTCACGCAGACTGCCGAAGACGGTGATCGAACTGAGACTTGCCAGTGCAGCGAACACGACGTAAGCGAAGACGGGCACAAACAGGCCGCCACCGCGCAGCCGCTCGCCGGCGAGCCAGCGCAGCGACATCAACACGGTCAGGGCCAACATGACGATGAGGAGCTTGGCCCACTCGATCGTCGGCACAGTCCAGACCAACGCGTGCAGCACCACCACTGTCAGCCCCTGGAGGGCGGCGATGCCGGGACGAGTGGTGGGGACATCGCCGGCTGGGTCGGCCGGCATCGGCCGGGAGACAGTCTCTTCGCAAAAATACCAGCGCACGAGTTGCACGGCGCGGCTGTCCGCGAACGGCGTGGCGGTCCCGAACCAGCCGGCGACAGTGTTCCATGAGCGGACAAACCAGGAACCATCCAGCACTGGCGTCAGCCAGCGGCTGGACCAGGCGACGAACCGCTGCGCCAGCGCGCTGAGGCTACCGAACGAGGCCGAGCGACGCCAACTGTCATCAAGGTCCCAGACCAACAGCCGGCCGAGGGCACTGCCGGCTGCGGCCCGTGTGAGGCCGCTGCCTGCGGCACCAAGGCTCCGACCTAGCGCGCTGTCGCCGTACCACCGGGCCAGGGTATGGGCAGCGCCGACAAGAGCCATGACGCCTCGGCGGAGAAGGCTTGTCTCCACCTGCTACTTGCGCTCCTCAAGCCCGAAGATGATGCCCTTGACGAGGAATCGCTGGCCATAGATGGTGAAGTCGCGGCCGATGCGCAGGTCGGTGTTGGCGACCCGGACGGCCCATTCGGTGACGACAGCCTGGGTGTCGATGCTGATTCTCAGGTCGAAGCGACCGGGGACGCTGGCGTCAACGATCTGCCCGTCGGCAGTCTCGACCTGCTCGATCGCCGGCTGGACATCGACTGCGGCGATGGTCCCGACATCGACCCCGGCGTCGAACGCCCGCACCGGCAGGCCGACCTTGAGTTCGTCGACGGTGATCTGGCGCACGCCCTCGACAAGCAGGACCAGGCGGTAGGGAGTGGTGGCCGGGGCGACGCGGGGGTTGACGACCCGCAGCTTGTAGCCGACGAACACCAGCATGGCCAGCACGAGCAGAACGGCTAGCAGATCAATCAGGTTGACGCGTCCGAACAGGCGACCCTTCTTGTCGATGAGACTCATGATGTCAATCCTCCCTGACGATGTGGCGGTAGATGTCCAACTGCTGCTCGGCCATGCGCCTTAGCGAGAAGTGCTCGCGGGCGCGGGCGCGGATGTTGTCGCCAAGGCGCGTGCGCCGCTCCGGGTCGCGGAGCAAGGCAATCAGATGCCGGCTGAGGGCGGCGTCATCGCCGGGGTCGAACAACAGGCCTGTCTCATCAGCGCTGATCAGATCGCGGACGCCGCCAACGGTAGTGCTGACCGTGGCAAGACCGAGGCGTGCCCCCTCGAGGAGCACATACGGGAGTCCGCCCTCGTTCCGCGAGGTCAGGACATTGACGGCAAGGGTGCTCATGAGCGGATTGGGATTGTCGTGATAGCCGGCAAAGTGGACCCGGTCGACAACGTCGAGCTGGGCCACGAGGTCGGCCAGACGCTGGCGTTCCTCGCCGTCGCCGATGATCATGAAGTGAACGTCCGGAAACTCGGCGTGCACCGCAGCCGCGGCGCGGATGAACGTCGGATAGTCCTTGATCAGCGCCAGACGGCCGACGGCGCCGATGATCGGCGCATCCGGCGGGATGTTCAGGCCGGCCATGGCCAGCGCCTCGGCCCGCGATGGCAGACGCAGGTCAAGGTCGAAGTCGATGCCGTTGTTGACCGAGAAGATGCGGTCGCGCGGGAAACCCCGCTTCACCAGCACATCGCGCACTGGTCCGGCGACTGTCACGTAGTAGTCGAAGAAGCGCAGGGCGATGCTGTTGAGCGGCGTGTAGGCGATGGTCTTGTAGATATTGCCGATGAAGTCGAGCCGGTAGTCGCTGTGGACGGTGGTCAGGCAGGGGATGCCGAGGCGTCGCTTGACCAAGGCCACGAGCAGATTGGCGCGGGCGCCATGGGCATGGAGAATGTCGAACCGGTCACGCCTGACGACATCGACCAGTTCGTTCAGCACCGATAGATCGGCTCGCCCCTTCTGCTTGAGGAGCAACGTGTCAAGACCGAGTTCACGCGCCTCGGTCAGGAACGGCCCCTCCATGAAACAGGCCAGCCGCACCGGAATCGTCTTCTGGAGCTCGCCGACCAGCGACAGGACGTGGGTCTTGGCCCCGCCCGTGTCGCCCCCGCTGATCAGGTGCAGGACTTTCAATCATGAATCCCCCCGAGATTAAGAGCCGACGGACATACTTAGGTATTGGCCGGAAGGTTCCGGCATCCTCCTCTGGCCCCACGACCAGATGCATTATACCATGAAATCCGGGGCCTGGCCGTTTGGGACCGGGCAGGACTTCGGCCACGTCCCTTAGAAGATACCCGAGTCGAAACACCAAGGAGGAGAGACTGTGAAGAAGCTTCTCACCGGGAACGAAGCGATCGCCCGCGGTGCCTACGAGGCGGGTGTGACCGTCGCGACCGCCTATCCGGGGACTCCGAGCACCGAGATCCTCGAGAATATCGCCCTGTACAAAGATGCCATCTACGCCGAGTGGTCAACCAACGAGAAGGTCGCGATGGAGGTCGCCCTGGGCGCATCGCTCGCTGGCGCGCGGGCGCTGGTGGCGATGAAGCATGTTGGTGTCAACGTCGCTGCCGATCCGCTGATGACGGCCTCCTACAGCGGTGTCAACGGCGGACTGGTCATCGTCTCGGCCGATGACCCGGGCATGCACAGCTCCCAGAACGAGCAGGACAATCGCCTGTTCGCCAAGTTCGCGAAGATCCCCCTGCTCGAGCCAAGCGACAGTCAGGAATGTCTGGACTTCGTCGCGACCGCGCTCGCGGTCAGCGAGCAGTACGACACCCCCGTCATGCTTCGAACGACGACTCGCATCTCGCACTCCAAGAGCCTGGTCGAGGAGGGCGGGCGGCACGATGTCCCGCTCCGGGCCTACACCAAGGACATCCCGAAGTATGTCATGACGCCGGCAGGCGCCCAGCGCCGGCACGTGATCGTCGAGCAGCGCCGCGCCAAGCTGATCGAGTACGCGGAGACGACCCCGCTCAACCGAATCGAGAATCCGGGCCGTGAGATCGGCGTGGTCGTCTCTGGCATCACCTACCAGTATGCCCGCGAAGCGCTCGGCGACCAGGTCAGCTACCTGAAGCTCGGCTTCACACATCCCTTGCCAGAGCGCAAGATCCGCGAGTTCGCCGCCAGTGTGAAGCGACTTTACGTCATCGAAGAGCTCGAGCCGTATCTCGAGGAGCAGATTCGGAGTTGGGGCATCGCCTGTCACGGCAAGGACGTCCTGCCGCGCACCGGCGAGCTGTCCGCCGAACTGATCGCCGGGGCGGTGAACGGCCAGTCCAGAGCCGCTGCCGACGGGGCCGACCTGCCCGTCCGGCCGCCGGTGATGTGCCCTGGGTGCCCGCACCGGGGCGTCATGTTCGTCCTGAAGAAGCTCAACTGCACCGTGACCGGTGATATCGGCTGCTACACGCTCGGTTCGGCGCCCCCGCTGACGGCGATCGACAGCTGCATCTGCATGGGCGCCAGCATCGGCATGGCTCATGGGTTCGCCAAGGCCGGCGGCGAGCACCGGGGGAAGCTTGTCGCCGTCATCGGCGACTCGACCTTCTTCCATTCCGGCATGACCGGCCTCATCAACGTGGTCTACAATCGCGCCAATGTCATCACGATGATCCTCGACAACCGGATCACGGCGATGACCGGGCACCAGCACAACCCCGGCACCGGGCAGACGCTGCTCGGCGAGGTGGCGCAGCAGGCCGACCTTGAGGCGATCGTCCGGGCGCTCGGCATCAAGCACGTGGCGGTCGTCGATCCATATGACCTGACGCAGGTCGAACAGACGCTGCGGGAACTGACCGAGTTGCCGGAACCTGCCGTGGTCATAGCCCGCCGCCCCTGCGCCCTGATCGCCAAGCCTGGTCCGGAGCGGTACACCATCCTGCCCGACAAGTGCAAGCAGTGCAAGGCGTGCTTGCGTCTCGGCTGCCCGGCGATCGAGGTCCGGCCTGACGGCACGATCGCGATCAACCGCGACAACTGCTTCGGCTGCGGCGTATGCAGCGACCTCTGCAAGTTCGATGCCCTGGTCAAGGAAGGTGAGCGCCATGAGTGAGGTCAAGAATCTCCTGCTGGTCGGTGTCGGCGGCCAGGGGACGATCCTCGCCAGCAAGATCGTCGCCAGTGTGCTCGCGGAGCGCGGCTTCGACGTCAAGATGTCCGAGGTCCACGGCATGGCCCAACGCGGTGGGAGCGTTGTGACGCAGGTTCGATACGGCGACCGGGTCCACTCGCCGCTGATCGAGCCCGACCAGGCCGACTTCATCCTTGCCTTCGAGCGGCTGGAAGCGGCGCGCTACCGGCGCTATCTCAAGCCGGGCGGCACGGTGATCGTCAACGATCTGGCGCTGCCGCCATTGCCGGTGTTGCTCGGACAACGGCCGTACCCCGCCGATGTCATCGACCTGGTGCGAGAGAAGGCGGACCGCGTTGTCCTCATCGACGCCGCCGCCGTCGCGACAGAGGCGGGCAACTACCGGACCCAGAACGTGGTCCTCGTCGGCGCATTGGCGCGTGTGCTGGCGCTTGCCGATCTGCCCGCCTGGGAGAGAGTCGTGGCCGGACTCGTGCCGCCAAAGACGATCGATGCCAACATCGCCGCCCTGCGACTGGGGTACGCCCGGGCCGGCGCCTGAACTGGCGATTGCTCCGGCTCACGACGGAGTGACGGCAAGTGCCGCGCGTTTGCGCGCGCGGCACTTTCGTTGCCCATGCGGCCTGCAGGCCGCAGTACTATTCCTGCCCCCGCGCGGTCATGTTATTCCCAGGGGTGGGCGACCGGTGGCGCGCGGGCAGCCTGCAGGTCAGCGGCGATCGCTGCCGAACGATAGAGAGAATGGCGGGACGGACCAGCAGAGGAGGACTGGGGGTTGGCGCAACACGTGGGCGATAGTGCGAACGAAGGCGTCCGGCTGCAGAAGATCATGGCCCAGGCGGGTGTCGGCTCGCGGCGACGCTGTGAGGAGTTGATCAGTGCCGGACGCGTGAAGGTCAACGGGGTCGTCGTGCGTGAGCTCGGGGCGCGCGCGCGCGTCGGTGTCGACACGGTCGAGGTCGATGGCGTAGATATCGGCGCCGGCGAGCGAATCGTCCGCTACGCGGTCTACAAGCCGCGTGGCTATGTCAGCACGGCGAGCGATCCCGAGGGACGACCGAAGGTGACCGACCTCGTGCCGTCGACGCTCCGGCTGTACCCCGTCGGCAGGCTCGACTACGACAGCGAAGGCCTGATCATTGTCACAAATGACGGCCATCTGACCAACATTTTGACGCACCCGAGCCACCAGATCGGCAAGACCTATCTGGCGCTCGTCAAGGGCACCCCCGACGCGCAGGCCCTGAGCACGCTCCGGCGGGGCGTCACGCTCGAGGACGGCGTCACTGCGCCGGCGCGCGTGCGCCTGATCAAGCCGGAAGGCGACGACACCTGGATCGAACTGACCATCCACGAGGGGCGCAACCGGCAAGTCAGGCGGATGTGCGAAGCGGTCGGTCACCCGGTCAGCCGGTTGATCAGAACGCGCATCGCCTTCCTGACGCTGGCCGGTCTGCAGCCCGGCAAGTTCCGCGCCCTGTCGGACGAGGAAGTCGCCCGTCTCGAGGCGGAGGCTGACCCGCAGCGGCTTGACGCCGAGGCCGAGACGGACGACGGTCGGGCGCCGGCCGGGCGCCGCGACGACAGGAAGGTCACGTCCAGGAGCGATGCCGCGCCACGGTCGAAGACTGTCAGAAAGCCGGTGCCGGGGTTGCCGGCGCGGCCGCCGGTGCGGAGCCGCCCGACTCCTGCCCGCGGCAGGCCGCGAGCGGCAGACAAGCTTGGCACGGCCAGCCGGCCTGTCCCGGCTGGAACGCGCGGCGGCTCGGGCCGCAGGGATTTCGGAAAGGGCGGAGGTCGTGGCCGCGGTCATTGATGTCTATCGGGATGAGGATGCCGCAGCGCTGGCGGCGATGTGGAACGAGAGCGACGCTTCGTGGCCCCGCGGCTTCAACGCCCGGCCACCCAAAAACGCAGCCCTGATGAGCGAGTGGATCGCCGCGCACGAGGCGCTGGCACGGTTTGTGGCGAAGGCGGACGGTCGCATCGTCGGCTATTGTGACCTCGCCCAAGATACGCCGGACTCCTTGTACATCCCGCTCCTCAACGTCCACCCTGGCTACCGGGGGCAGGGTGTGGGGCGGGATTTGCTGCTGCGCGCCCTGAGCCAGGCAGTCGCCGCCGGCCAGCGGCGGCTGCGGCTGACGACCTGGCCCGCGAACTCAGCCGCCGTGCCGCTCTACAAGAAGGTCGGCTTCTTCTGGGTCCCCGGCACGGCGGTCGAGATGGTCAACTTCTTGCCGCTGGTGATGGGTCATCCGCTGGCGGCTCGCTACTTTGCCCATCACGACTGGTATCGGACGCAGCGTCGCGAACTGCGCGTCAGCGAGGACTATGACGAATGGCGGGGTCAGGCTGCCTATGTCTACCGTTTTGCGGACGGTGATGATCGTCTGGTGGTCGCCATTGATCACCGCAGCGGCTGTATCATGGCGGTCGACACGCCGCGGCTGACCGTCGAGGGCTGGCCGCTGCCTCAGACCGGCGACAGCCCCTGGCCGGCGATCGGGGTCTCAATCACGGCCGCTTCCGGCGCGGAGGTGCGTGTCGCCGTCAGTGCCGGCGCCGGCTTTGAGGCGACGCCCGTCGGGCCGCAGTCGGCGCCGGCCAGCGGCGAGCCGCTGGCGTTCACCGTCGACCTGAGACCAGCCGCTGTCACCGATGGCGCCGGCAGTGCCCCTGCGGAGGCGCGGGCGCGCATTCTGGCCAGCACAGACGCCGGCGCGACCGAGGGCTGGGTCGACGTGGCGGTGCCGCAGCCGGACCCCGTGCGGGTCAGCTACACCGGCGACCACGTTTTGCACCCGGGTGAAGCGCGCCGGCTCAACTTCATGGTCGAGAACCGCCTCCCGGCCGCCGTAACCGTCGAGATGCTGGCCGAGGCGAGCGGTGGCGTCACTATCTCCCGAGGCCAGACAGCGCCGTTGGCGCTGGCCATTCCCGCCGGCTCGGTGGCGGGATTCGATCTCGAAGCCGGCGCACGCGCGGGGACCGGTCGCATCCGGTTGACCGGACGCGTCCTCGCGGGAGGGGGGCTGCTTCGCACCATCACGCACGATGTCTGGTTGCTGGCTCCGTCAGACGGCGTCCCGGTTGCAGCCACAGACGGGGATCGGGCGTGGCTGGCCAACGAGTTCGTGGCGGTCGGCTTTGAGGGGCGCCGTTTGGTCGTCACCGACCGGCTCGCCGGCAGGCGGGCGGTTGCCGTCGCTCCCCTCAAGCTCGCCGGCGTACCCGATGGCGGTGAGCGAGACTGCCGCTTCCGCACTGTCCAATCGGGCGACGGGATGTCAGTCGAACAGACTTGGTGCGCCGGCGGGTCAGTCACCGTGACGCGGCGCGTCAGTCTGATTGGCCCGATCGTGAGTGTCGCCGACCGCCTGAGCAGCGCCGGCGCGCTCGCAGGGGCGACTGCCGGCGCCGACCTCAGGGCGCGCTTTACCGTCTGGTCGCTGCTGCGCAGCGGACGCCTGGCCGTGCCGCTCGCCAGCGGCATCACTACAGGCGAGATCATCGATGGCGAATACCCGCTCGGGCTCGACTACCGCGACGAGGCGGGCCTGCTGAGCGAGCAATGGCTGGCCGCCTGGGACGGCGACGGGGCGGTCGGCCTGATCTGCGATGGCCGTCCGACGGTCGTCTTCTGGTCGCGCTGCCTGGCTCAGGTGACGCACCGGCTGGCGCCCATCTCCCGGGACTGGTCCACAGAGTTGCCGCCAGTTCGACTCTATGTCGGCCCCGGCGATTGGCGCGCCGTGCGCGCAGTCTGGGCCGGACGCGGCCGCAGTGCCCGGCGATGCGACCCGGTCGCAGTGACCAGCGTCGAGTTGGCTCCCCGTCCGGTCATCTGCGCTGCGCCGGACTTGACGCTCACTGCCGACAACCGGCGCGAGTCCCCGCGCGGCGGCCGGATCGAGGTGTCGCTGCCGCCGGGCTGGCAGGCCGAGCCGCGGGCCGTGGACGTAGACCACGTCTCCCTCGGCCGCGGGCTGGCAGTGCCGATCGCAGTGACGTCGCCGCCGGGCGCCCCGGCCGGCGCAGCACCCGCAACGATCATCTGGAGGGCGGCCTCGGGCGATCTCGAGCAGCGGCAGCCGGTGTTCTCAGTGCAGGGAGCCGGACGGGTGGAGGTTTCGCCCGTCTCCGGCGGAGAGTGGGAGATCCGCAACGGCCGCCTGTCCGCCAAGCTCGCGCCGGAGTTTGCGGGCTGCCTGTACTCGTTGCGCGACCTTGGGCGCGAACTGCTCGCGTCAGCGTATCCCGCTCCCGCGACCTTTGTCGACATCGCTCCCTGGTATGGGGGATTGCATCCGCAGACGAGCTACGGGCGCGCCGACTGGCCGGGGCGCGGCCAGGCCGACCGCTATGCGACGCGGCATGTCGCTGTCCGGGGGCGGCGTGGTTTCATGTGGGAGGGCATTCGCATCACCGTGGCTGCGAATCCGCCGGCGGCAGCCTGGCGCTCAGCAGTGCCGGCCGTCCCTGCTGGCATCGCGCGCTCGCTTGATCTCCTGACGCTCCCGGGCAGCAACATCATTGCGGTCGTGACGCGCGTCAGCAACGCGACCGGCGCCGATTTGGACATCGGTTTCGGCTGGAACTGCTATCCGCTGCGCCCGCCGGGGGCAAACCTGAGGTATATGCGGGACACCGCCGGCGCAGACGACGCACCGCAGACGCGGACCGCCGCCAGCGGTCATGCGACGCTGCAGCGATGCGACTGGCTGGCGATCGGGGCCGGGGCAGAGCTTGTCGTCGTGTCGCCGGACGCGCTCCTGCGCGCAGACGACTACGGCGCTGCCGGAGTGCTCATCTCCGCGCCAGCGCCGCTCAGGGTCGAGGCAGGGCAGACGTCCGAACGGTTGTGCTTCATCATCTCGGCCGCATCGGGCGAGGAGGCTCTCCTCTACCGGGAATTCTGCCGGGTCAGTGAGTTGCCGTGACCGATTCCGTGACCGGTTGCGGGAAAGCCTGCCACCGCCGGCTGTAGATCCAGACCAGCGTGACGATGGGGAACGCGTACATCAGCACGGCGTACGGGCCATAGGCACTTGGCGCGAGACCGAGCGCCGCCGAACTGATGACCGCCATCAGGTTCCAGGGAATCAGCGGCGAGACGACCGAGCCCGAATCAGCAAGCATCCGCGCCATGAGTTCGGATGGGATTCGCCTGCGGGCGTACTCTCCGTGGAGCAGGCGGGCCGGCAGGATGATGCTGAGCACTTGGTTGGCCACAGTCGCCGCGGCCAGACAGCTCAGGCCCATCGTCGCGACCAACAGCTCCTGTGGTCGCTTGATTTGGGCGAGCAGCGGCCGGACCAGCGCCTCAAGCAGCTCCATGCCTTCCAGCACGCCGCTGAACGCACCCGCAAAGACGAGCAAGAGTATCGTATTGACCATATGCAGCAGTCCGCCGCCACTGACGATGGCATCGAGCGACGGCACACCGCTCTTCAGGGCGAAGCCCGCGACCAGGTCGCCGGCCAGGGCAAGCGGCGGCCTGTGTTGCACGATCACTGCGATAGCTGCCCCGGCGAGCAGGCCGGCGACAAGGCTCTGGAGCACCGGCCGGCGCGCGGCCGCCAGGGCGAAGACGACGACTGGTGGCAACAGGACGACCCACGACAGGTCGAAATTGGCCGCTAAGCTGCGGAGAAACGGGGCTGCGACCGCGGCGCCGGCCGCGCCGGCGTCGCCCTGCCAGCGTCCGCCGAGGACGACATAGGCAGTCAGGGACAGCAACCAGGCTGGCAGTGCGGACGGGAGGAGCGCCCGCAACGTGCGCTCGACCGACGTCTCGGTCATGTTTGCGGTCAGGTGAAACGTTCCGGAGAGTGGCGAGGTTCGATCGCCGAGCAGAGCCCCGGAGGCGAGCGCGCCGGCCATCAGTGGCAGGGGCGCGCCGGCAGCCCGCGCGACTCCCATCAACGCTATGCCAATGGTACTCAGCGTACCGATCGACGACCCGAGCACCATCGATGTCACTGAGGCGAGCACGAAACCGGCGACGATCATGATGCCTGGGCTGACCAGCGACAACCCATAGTAGATCAGCCCGGGCACGGTGCCGCTGGCGAGCCAGATCGCCGTCATGCCGCCGACACAGGCGAGAATGGCGAGAATCGGCAGCACTCGACGCACGCCGCGGCCGGCGTAACCGAGGAGCCCCCTCTGGGGTGCACCGAGCAGGGAAGCGACGAGCCACGAGGCGACGAAGCCGATTGCCAGCGCGACGTACAGCGGCAGTCCGCGCCGCTGGGTGAAGATGAGGGCAGCGATGAGCGCCAGCATCGGCGCCGCGGCGCTGATCGGGCTTGTCCGCAGATATCGTTCGGTCGTGCGCGGTGCGGCTGCGTTCATTGGTGTGTCCAACTCCGCTCGTTCAGTGTATGTGCCCATTATAGCACTCCCGCCAGCCCGCGCAGCAGCAGGGATGCAACGTCCAGCGACGAAATCAGAGACAGGCTTTTGAAGCAATCTGCCGCGGCCCGGCACGATCGCCGCAACCGGCCGCCGGATCGGAGGCATTCCTGCGTGAGAACTGAGAAGATCGATCAGGTTCTTGTCGGCGGCCGATTCTACCCAATGGATCAGGAGAATCAGCCGTTCGCCGCCCTCGCCATCGCTGGCGACCGCATCGTCGCCACCGGCTCAGTCGCGGAGATCGATGCGCTGGCGCCGGCTGGCTGTCGCCGGGTCGACCTCGGCGGTCGGGCTGTCGTCCCCGGCCTGATCGACAGCCACAACCACCTGACCTGGTACGGTTTCTTCCTCAATCAGGTCGATCTCAACGGCGTCAAGTCGATCGCCGAGCTGCAGGCACGGATCAGCGCCCATGCGCGGTCGCTGCGGCCCGGCGAGTGGTTGACCGGCGGCGGCTGGGAGCAGGGCGCATTCGCCGACAAGCGGTACCCGACGCGCCACGACCTCGACGCGGTGGTGAGCGATCGGCCGGTGGTCCTTGATCGCGTCTGTTACCACGCGATCGTCGTCAACAGCAGGGCACTGGAATTGGCTGGCATCACCAGGGACACGCCGGCGCCAGCCGACGGCGAGATCAGGCGGGATGCGGACGGCGAGCCGAACGGAATCCTCACCGAGGCGGCCTGCGACCTGGTCAAGAGGCACATGCCGGAGCCCAGTGCCGACCAGAAGCGTGAGGCTCTGCTCCGCGCCATGGCCCGGGCCAACGCCTGCGGGCTGACTTCCGTCCACAGCAATGATGACGGCATGCTCCGCGTGATGCAGGATGTTCGCAACGCGGGCAAGTCCACCGTCAGGATCTACCTCGACCGGACGTTGTCGCTCGAGGCCGTCGAGGCTGCCGAGCTGATTACGGGATTCGGCGATGAATGGCTCCGCATCGGATCCGTCAAGATGTTCGTCGACGGCAGTCTCGGGGCGCGGACCGCCGCCCTCTACGAGCCCTACAGCGATGAGCCGGCCACGCGCGGGCTGATGATGTACGCACAGGAGGACCTCGACGCGCTGGTCCTGGCGTCACACCGCAAAGGGATGCAGGTGGCGATCCACGCCATCGGCGACCGCGCCGTCGACTCGGCTCTCGATGCCATCGAGAGGGCAGTGACGGCCCATCCGCGCGCCGATTACCGGCACCGGATCATCCACCTGCAGGTCATCAATCCGCAGATTATCGAGCGGCTCAGGACGCTCCGCCTGATTGCCGACATCCAGCCCAAATTCGTCACCGGCGAACTGGCCTGGGCGGGCGACCGCGTCGGCCAGGAGCGGATTCGCTGGTCGTACGCCTGGAAGAGCCTTCTCGATGCGGGTGTCCACTGTGCCGGCGGCTCAGACTGTCCCGTCGAGCCGCTCCAGCCGCTCTGGGGAATCTACGCCGCGGTGACGCGGGCGGCAATGGACGGCACACCTGCTGGCGGCTGGCTGCCGGAGCAGCGGCTGTCCGTGGACCAGGCTGTTGCTTTGTTCACGCGCAACGCAGCCTACGTGTCGTTCGAAGAGGGCATCAAGGGCACGCTGACCCCTGGCAAGCTGGCCGACCTGGTCGTCCTCGGGGATGACCCGTTCGTCGTCGACCCGCTCCGGATCAAAGACATCCGCGTGCAGATGACGATGGTTGGCGGAAAGGTCGTCTATGAAGGCTGATCCCGTCGACCACTGCAGACGCCCCGGGAACCTCCCGGGGCGTCTGCGCTCATCGGCCTCATGCATGGCAATCCCGGAGAATAACGCCATAAGAGGCAGAGAACCCCTGCTGAACGGCGCTGGTGCAGGCAGGCGGCCCACCAGCGCCTGTCAAGCGTTGCGGCGGGGCTAAATGTTGGCCAATGCGGCCCGATATAAATCTCAGAAGCTGCTGCAGGTCGCCCACTCCGACTGCGGCTGCAAGGGTTTTCGCAAATACGCTGTAGATGAAGAAGGAGGAACCGGAGTTGGCTCTCTGTTCAGTCTGTGGCGCCAGCAATACCGGCATCGGCGGTGTACCACTGGTAAGCGTTGACGATAAGTACTATTGCAGGCGTTGCCTGGTCAAGACCAAGGGTGTCGTTCGCTGCTCAGTCTGTGGACAGACGGCCGGCGCCACCAACGATTCGATTCGCACGCTGCCTGACGGCAAGTACATCTGCAGCAGCTGCGAGGCCAAGGGTGCCAGCATGCCCGGCGCCGCGCAGGCGGCTGCGGCGCGCCCGGCGACCGTCGCTGCCCCGGCTGCGGCGGCAATTCAGGTCGCGGCGAATAGCTATAACCTGCCTGTTGACAAGCTCATCGGTGGACTGCAGAAAGCGTTCAGCGAGGCCGTCCAGCCCGGTGAGAAGGCCTTCTTCATCCTTTCGGCTTCGAGCGGTGAGGCTCTGTGCGCGATGGAAAAGCGCGTTCTGGTCCTGAAGGCCGGCTTTGCAGCCGGCAACGCCGATGCGTACAAAGCAAGGCCGTTCCCCTATGACTCGATCATGAAGGTCGAGGTCAAGTCCGGGATGGTCCAGGGCATGCTGCAGATCCTCGCCCCCGGTGTGAAGCCGGTCAACGCCGGTTCGGCGGATGCCTACAAGGCCGACAACGTCGTCACTTTCATCGGCGAGGATCACCGGGACAAGTTCGAACGGGCGGGCAAGGCGATCAACCAACTCGCGATGCAATCGCATCAATAGACGCCCACGTGCATAGACAGCCCCTTCGCCACCTGGCGAAGGGGCTGATGCGTCTTTGGCTTGTTGTGCCGGCGGGGACGGTGGGGTATAATGAAGCCAGCACAGGGAGGAGGTACTCCGAATGGCTGGCGTAACCAAAGACATGACGATTCAGGACGTCCTCAAGCTCAACCCGAAGACCGCAGCGGTCTTCCTTCGCAACGGCATGCATTGCATCGGCTGCCACATCGGTTTCGAGGAGAAGGTCGGAGAAGCGGCCGAGGCCCACGGCGTCGACGTCGAGAAGCTGATGCGGGAGCTTAACGAGGTCGTGGCTGCTGGCTGAGCGCTGGCCTGACAGTGACTGGACAGGGGGACAGCCGTATCGATGCGGCTGTCTCTTTTTGCGCTTTTTTTGGGACGCATGCGCAAGATGGAAAGACGCGAAAACAGTACCAACGGGGCGGAAGAGGTCAGGTTTTCCGGTTGAAACGGGCTTCAGGGAGACTCACCAGTTTGTCCTCTACTACCGATGGTATAGTATAATTGAGAAGGGTCCTACATATTGTGTCGGGTTGGGGGAGAGATGCCGCCATGCGCTGTCCCGTATGCGGTTACCCCGAGAGCAAGGTCCTTGACTCACGGCCGACAGAGGGAGGGAGCGTCATCCGACGGCGGCGCGAGTGCCTGTCCTGCGAGCGCCGCTTCACGACGCACGAGAAAGTCGAAGAATCGCCTCTGGTCGTGGTCAAGAAGGATGGTCGCCGCGAGGCGTTCGATCGCCGCAAGGTCCTCGATGGAATCCTGCGGGCCTGTGAGAAGCGTCCCGTGTCGCTGGCGAGCATCGAAGCGATTGCCGCCGATGTCGAGCGTGACATCCGCAGCGGCGGTGAAGGCGAGATCGAGAGCAAGCGCATCGGCGAACTGGTCATGGAACGTCTGCGCGAGCTCGACGAGGTGGCGTATGTCCGGTTCGCCTCGGTCTACAGGCAGTTCAAGGACATAAACCGCTTCCTCGAGGAACTGGAGAAACTGGTTGACAGAGAGACGCATCGCTAACGGGGGAGGACTTGAGAGTGGAGCTGTCCGCAAACGCACTGACGGTCCTGGAGCGAAGGTATCTCAAGAAGGTCGACGGCAAGGTGGTCGAGACACCGGCTGACATGTTCGAGCGCGTCGCGCGGAACATCGCCGAGGTCGACGGCACACACTACGGCAAGGATCAGGCGACGGTTGACGCACTCACCGCGGAGTTCAAGCAGTCCATGATGTCGCTCGAGTTCATCCCGAACTCGCCGACGCTCATGAATGCCGGTCGGGAGTTGCAGCAACTGGCCGCCTGTTTTGTCCTTCCGGTCGAGGACAGCATGGTCGAGATCTTCGATGCCATTAAGTATGCCGCGTTGATCCACCAGTCGGGCGGTGGGACCGGCTTTTCATTCTCACGGCTGCGGCCGAAGAACGACGTCGTCCGCTCGACGGGCGGCGTCGCGTCCGGACCGATTTCGTTCATGAAGGTCTTCAACGCCGCCACCGAGGCGGTCAAGCAGGGTGGCACGCGCCGCGGCGCGAACATGGGCATCCTCCGGGTCGACCACCCCGACATCATCGACTTCATCACCTGCAAGACCGATAACGCTGAGATTACCAACTTCAACATCTCGGTCGGCCTGACCGACGAGTTCATGGCCGCGCTGGCGGCCGGCGGCGATTATCCCCTGCGCAACCCCCGCAACCAGGAGATCGTTCGCATGCAGAGCGCCCGCGAAGTGTTCGACCTCATCGTCGAGCAGGCGTGGAAGAACGGCGAGCCGGGCATCATCTTCCTCGACCGGCTGAACAAGGCCAATCCGACTCCGGAGGTCGGCGCAATCGAGAGCACCAACCCCTGCGGCGAGCAACCGCTGCTGCCATACGAGGCATGCAACCTCGGCTCGATCAACCTCGAGCTGATGGTCCGGGTGCGCGACGGCGTCGCAGAGGTGGACTACGACCGGCTCGGCAGGTTGGTCAGGCTGGCTGTGCACTTCCTCGACAACGTCATCGACGCCGGCAAGTATCCGCTGCCCCAGATCGACGCGATGGTCAAGGCCAACCGTAAGATCGGTCTCGGTGTCATGGGCTTTGCGGACATGCTGATCAGGATGGGAATCGCCTACGACTCGCCGGAAGCGGTTGAGCTGGCCACTGCCGTGATGTCGTTCATCCAGCGGACAGCTCGTGAGGCGTCGCAAGAACTGGCGGTCGAGCGCGGCGCGTTCCCGAACTTCTCCCGCAGCATCTACAAGGACGGGCCGGCGCTGCGCAACGCCACAGTGACAACGATCGCGCCGACTGGCACGATCAGCATGATCGCCGGCTGTTCCAGCGGCATCGAGCCTCTGTTCGCCCTCTGCTACGTCAAGAATGTCATGGACAACGACAAGCTGCTGGAAATCAACCCCCTGTTCGAGCGCATCGCCAAGGAGCGCGGTTTCTACAGCCGCGACCTGATGGAGCGGGTCGCCGAGCACGGCTCGATCAGCGATCTGAAGGAGATTCCCGAAGATGTCCGGCGCGTCTTCGTCACTGCGCATGATATCACTCCGGAGTGGCACATCCGGATCCAGGCGGCATTCCAGGCCCAGGTCGACAACGCCGTCTCGAAGACGGTCAACTTCCGCAACAGCGCCACGCGCGAAGACGTGGCGACTGTCTTCCGGCTGGCCGATGAGCTCGGCTGCAAGGGCGTCACGATCTACCGCGACGGCAGCCGCGAGTCGCAGGTCCTGACGGTGCCCGGGAAGACCGAGCCGGCGAGTCCTGAGGTCGAGCGACAGGTTGCTGCCGCCGCCCCTGAGGCGGCATTGGCGCCGGCTGGCGGGGAACTGGCGATTCGCCACAAGCCGCGGCCACGCCCCGACGAGACGCACGGGATGACGCGCAAGTTCAAGATCGGCGGCTGCGGCTCGTTCTTTGTCACAGTCAACGGCGATGAGAACGGCATCTGCGAGATCTTCACCAATACCGGCGAAGAGGGTTGCGCGGCGCTGTCGGAGGCCGTCGGGCGGCTGGTCAGCATCGCCCTCCGGTCGGGCATCGAGCCGGACGTGATCATCGACCAGATCAAGGGAATCAAGTGCATCGGCTGTATCGTCGACCCCGAGACGCGCGTCCTCTCGTGCCCGGACGCAATTGGCAAGGCCATTGAGAAGTTCGTCAACGGCCACAACAAGTTCGACCTCGGCGTGGTCAAGGGACCGCGCACGGTGTTGATGTGTCCGGAGCCGGGCTGCGGCGGGTTCATGGTTCATGAGGGTGGCTGTTACACCTGCACCACCTGCGGCTACTCGAAGTGCGGTTGATCTACCCATGCCCGGAGCGCGCCTCCGGGCATTCTGGCGAGGAGGCATGACTGTGGCGTTCTCACGCACCGACCGGGACGGCGTCACGTTTTTCACCGTGCCGCGATTCCCGGCCGGTGCGCGCGCCGTGTTCTCGACACGACTGGGCGGCGTCAGCGTGGCGCCCTACGCGACGCTCAATGTCGGCGACCACGTCGGCGATGCGCCCGACGCGGTGGCGGAGAATCGCCGGCGCCTGGCAGCGGCGGCTGGATTGCCCGAGAGTTGGGCGACCGCGCAGCAGGTCCATGGCTGTGAGATCCTGCGCGTCGAGCGAGCGGGCGATGGCGGTCCGCTTGGCTGCGCCGACGCCCTGATCACCGACAGGCCGGGTTTGCCACTGGCCGTCTTCACCGCTGACTGCACGGCGGTGTTCATCTATGATCCGGTCGCGCGTGCGATCGGTCTCGCGCACGCCGGCTGGCGCGGTACGGCGTCCGGCATTGCCGGCCGGACGGTCGCCGCCTTGACCGCAGCCTACGGCACGAGGCCAAGTGATCTGTACGCGGCGATCGCGCCATCGATCGGCGGTTGCTGCTATGAGGTCGACCAGGCCGTGACCGGCCAGATGCGCGACTACCCTTGGCTTCCCAGTGTGACTCGCCCGACCCGCCCCGGCCATTGGCTGCTCGATCTGTGGGCGGCCAACCGACTTCAACTGCAGGCCGCTGGCGTGCCGGCGGCTCACATCACCATGAGCGGGCTCTGCACGGCCTGCCATACGGATCTGTTCTTCTCCCATCGCGCCGAAGCCGGACGGACAGGGCGTCAGGCCGCGGTGATGATGCTGGACTAGCGACGCAGCTGGATTTCATCGAACTTACGAGGCAGGAATCCTATGGCAAACGGCGAAAGGACATCGAAGCGACGCAGCGCGAAAAGGGTGGCGCCGATGCCGGCACGCAGGAAGCCGACCCGACCAAAGCGCCGTAAGCGCTTCAACTTTGGCAAGCTGCTTGGCCGCCTGATATTGATCGCTTCCCTGCTGGCCGTGGGCTGGTGGGGGTTGGGTTTTGTCCGGGACTTGGTAATCGGCGGAGTCGCGCGGACAGTCGTTGCCAGCGCCGGGACGGTCGAGCAGATTATCTCAGCTGACGCATGGCTGATGCCGACTGTCAGCGAGACGCAGGTCGCCCCGCTCGACGGCATGGTCTACCTCAAGGCTCCCGACGGTGACCGAACGCGCGTCGGCAACCGCGTGGCCGAGATCATCGACCCCGACAAGCAGCGCGAACTGGTTGACCGACAGTCCCAGTTGGAGCGGCAGCTTAGTGATCTCAGGCAACGCAACACAGCTGAGCGCGAATCGGCCACCAAGCGGTTGACCGAGATCGAGACGCTCCTGCCAGCCAAGCTGGCCGACCTGCAGGCTGTCACCAAGCAGGGCGATCAGGCCGCCATCCAACGCCTTCAGGGCGAGATTCGCGACCTCGGCACGGAGAAGCAGACGCTCGAGGGGCGCATCGCCGCGCTCGACGCGTCTGAGACCGAGTTGGCCGCGCAGCACCAGCAGGCGACAGACGCTGTCAGCCAGACCGCCTATCAGATGCTGGCACTGTTCCCGGGAGTGATCAGCTACCGCTTCGATGGCCTGGATGACGTCCTGACGCCGGAGAAGGCGATTCCGCTGGGAAGTCGCGGGCTCTGGTCGCTCAAGGAGCGGGACGAGACGGTCCATGACCGGGAGATACTGCAGGCAGGGCGGCCCGTGTTCAAGGTCATTGATCCGGCCGCAACGTACATAGTACTGGCTGTCAAGGCAGACGAATACGTCGATCTCGGCCAGGGTCCGGTCAGCCTGAGATTCTCTCAGTTCAAGCGCGCGAGCGTGCGCGCGGAACTGGTGAATGCGGGGGCGCCCGAGCGGAACGGCTATCTCGTGGCCGTCTACCGCACTTCGGAGTTCCTCCCCGAGTTCGTTACTGCTCGCCGGGTGAGCGTCGAGATCGTCAAGTCTGCCGGCAATGGCGTGGTTGTCCCTGACAGCGCCCTGGTCAGGCGCGGTGGGCAGACCGGTGTCTGGCTGGTCAAGCTTGGCACGGCAAGGTTCACACCAGTGACCGTGCTGGCGAGCAACGGCGCGTTCGCAGCCGTGGATGGCATAAGCAATGGCGCGGAGGTCATCAAGACCGGCTGGCTGGTGTTCCGGGAGGGGCAACGAATCAAGTAGTGAAGGGTGCAATGGTCATGGACCCGATCGCTGAGCGCCTGGATGCGATCCGGCGAAGGATCGAGGCTGCCGCGGGGCGAGCTGGCCGCGATCCGGCCGACATCCGCCTGGTGGCGGTGAGCAAGACTCGGACGGTCGACGAAATCAGGGCGGCAGTCGCTGCCGGGCTGCATGAGTTCGGTGAGAACCGAGCTCAGGAACTGCGTGACAAATCCCCTTTTTTCGGGACCGATGTGATTTGGCATTTCATTGGCAGGTTACAGACGAACAAGGTCAAATATGTAGTCCCGGGGGCGGCACTCGTCCATTCGCTCGACCGGATCGACCTGGCGCACGAATTGGACAGACGCGCCGCCGCCACCGCTGCTCCGGTCGCAGTACTGGTCGAGGTCAATACTTCCGGTGAGTCCAGCAAGGCGGGCGTGAGCCCGGCGGAGCTGCACGGATTCCTCGATGCGCTGCGGGCGTTCACGCGCCTGCGCGTGCAGGGGCTGATGACGATGGCAGCTCCTGGCGACCCGGCCGCTGCCCGGACATCGTTTCGGGCGTTGCGGCGCCTGCGCGACGATCTCCGGCGGTTGCCCGGCTTCGACGGCCTGGTGGATCTGTCAATGGGGATGAGCGACGACTTCGAGATCGCGATCGAAGAGGGGGCCACAATCGTCAGAATCGGCACGGCCATTTTCGGACCACGGCAATAGATGACCAGCATGAATCCAGTTAAGGGGGACGGGAAGATGGGTAAGGGCATCATGGAGAAGTTCCTCAACTTCATTGGCTTCGAGTCCGAGGATGAAGAAGAGGCTGTGGAGGAAGAACTCGAACCCGTCAAGGCGGACGAAGATACGCCGGCGGAGATCGACGACGAAGAAGAACCGCGCGACCTGCTCTGGGCGAAGAAGCGCAAGGGCAGCGTGGTTCAGCTGCCCTCGCAGAAAGCTGTCAAGGTGATTGTCCTCGAGCCATCGTCATTCGACGAGGTCCCCGGCATCGCTGAGCATCTCAGGAATCGCCGTCCGGTTCTGGTCAACCTCGATGCGGCCGACAAGGATGTCGCGCGTCGGATCATCGACTTCCTGAGCGGCACGACCTATGCCATCAGCGGGACGACGCAGAAGGTCGGCAACGGGGTGTTCCTGTTCGCTCCGGCGAATGTCGATGTCTCCGCGGTGCCGAGCATGACGCTTGACGGTGACGATGAGGCATTGCCCTGGACGAAGTGATCGGCTGCCGCTCGCGAAGCATATCTGCTGATTCGAGATGCTGACGATGGAGGTGCCCGATGCCACTCACGCCATTGGACATCCAGAACAAGGAATTCCGCCGCGGCTTCCGCGGCTACAGCGAGGAGCAAGTCGACGATTTCCTCGATGAGATAACGCGTGACTATGAGCACGTCCTTGGTGAGGCGAAGGGACTGCGTCAAGAGTTGGCCAAGGCGATGGAGGAGTTGGAGCGCTACCGCAGTATCGAGGACGCGCTGAACAACACGCTCGTCACCGCGCAGCAGACCGCCGAGGACGTCAAGGCAAGCGCCCGCAAGGAGGCCGACCTGATCATCCGGGAGGCGCAGATGCGGGCAGACAAGCTGATCGAGGACGCCCGCGCCGCGGTCGAGCGGATCCGTCGCGAATTCGAGGAGACGCAGAAACAGGTCGACTACTTCCGCATGAAGATGCGTGGCTTCCTGAAGGCACAGCTGGAGCTGTTCGCTGAGGACACAGAGCTGGCCGCGAAGGAGCACGACGAAGAGTGAGCCGGGACGAGGCGGCGACCAGCGCCAGATCGGATTGCCATGGGGGAGTCATGATGAGCCAACAGAGCTGCGAACGCGCCGCCACGGCCGCGCGCGAACTGCTTGCCGCCGCGCGTGGCAGGCTGCCTTGGCTGAAGCGAGTCGGCGTCCTGCCCGGCGGTTGTCCGGACGGACGGGAAGTCTGGCAGTCTGAGTTCCAGAGCAACGGGGTGACGGTCCTCTGGCCCGAACTCTGCGCGGCTGAGAGCGACCTCGTCGTCAAGGCCCATCGGCTGCTGGAGCTGGGGGCGGAAATTCTCGTCGCCAGCCCCGCCGATGCCGAGACACTCGCCGGCGCCGGACTTCTGGCGCCAGTCTTCGCGGTTCGGGAATAGCGCCAACAGCAGGCAGGGGGCGCCCAGCGCCCCCTGCTTCAAGTCTGACTGGTTCGCCGCTGCTCAGTCGAACGGCATGAGGTCTGGGTGCTGATCCTGCCACCTGAGGGCTCGTTCGACTGATTTTGCGGCCAGGACCGCCATGCCCAGAGTGTGTTTGTGGCATGCTGTGAACGGGCCGGAGATGCCCAGGGCGCCGGTGATTTCCCCGGCCGGGTCATGAATCGGCACGCCGGAGCAGGCCCAGGACTGATGATCGGCAAACCAGTGCTCGGCGCCGATGACTTGCAACGGCTGACGGCTGACGAGACAGGTGCTGATGGCACCGGTGCCGATCCGTTCCTCGCCCCAGTATGCGCCCGGGGTGTCGCCGAGGACCGCCGCATAGTGAAGCATATCCGCGTCACCTTCGAGGTGCAACAGATAGCCCTGTTCGTCGCAAAGGGCAGTCAGGAAGCCGGTGCCACGGAGGAACCCCTGCAGTTCGCGCACGCAGGGCCGCGAGGTGGAAATCAGCACGCGTTTGCGCTCCAGCCGCTCGGCCAGGTCCTCAGGTGACAGCTGGTCAGACGTGCGCAATTTGTACGGGTTGATGCCACGCGCGCGGCAGCGCTTCCATGACTCGGCGATGACCGGCCGGACCACGGTGAGGTCGAGTTGCCCGCTGCTCACGAACTCTCTCCACGCCTGATAGAGGCGAATGTCCTGCCCGTTGGTCATTGGTCATCCTCCACCCTGCAACAGCCTTTCGGAATAATGTATGCGAACGTCGCGGAACATGACTGCGTCCGGCGTCAAATTCGAACTTGTGGGAGGCGTCCGACCTTGTCCGAGAGCGAGACGGTATTTGTCAACGGAACAATTGTGACCTTTGATCCTTACCATCCCTTTGCGCGCGCGGCGGCCTGCCGAGATGGACGCTGGCTGTTCGTGGGCAGCGAGGAGGGTGCCCGCGCGGCGGTGGGCCCTGCGGCTGAAGTGGTCGATCTCGACGGACAGACTGCCATTCCCGGCCTGACCGATAGTCACATGCACCTGCTCAACTACGGCCTCAACCTCGAACGCGTGATTCTCAACCAAGTCCGGTCACTGGGTGAGTTGACCGAGCTCGTCCGGGCACGGGCCGCGACACTGCATCCGGGCGATTGGGTCGTCGGGCGGGGCTGGGACCAGGACCGGCTCGCCGAGCATCGCTACCCGACGGTTGCCGACCTCGATCGCGTCGCGCCGGACAACCCAGTCGTGCTGGTCAGGGCCTGTGGTCACCTGTCGGTCTGCAACAGCCTGGCGTTGCGTCTGGCCGGGGTGAGCCGCGACACACCGGATCCCGATGGCGGCCGCATCGACCGCGACGAAGCCGGGAATCCGACCGGCATACTGCGCGAAGGGGCAATGGGCCTCGTCGGGCGACACATCCCGACACCGGACTTCGCCGCCCTGAAGCGCGCCCTTCAGGCTGCCATGCAGCGCGCGCTCGCTGCCGGGCTGACCATGGTGCACACCGATGATGTCGGGACGGCTGGCGGGCTCGAACCGGCGATGGCGCTCTATGACCAGACAGCGCGGGCCGGTGATCCGCCGTTCCGGGCGCAACTGGAGGTCTCGGCCAAGTACGTCGACGACCTGATCGGGCGTGGGCTCCGAACCGGTGATGGAGACGAGTGGTTCCGTATCGGCCCGCTGAAGCTGTTCGCCGACGGATCGCTGGGCGGTGGGACGGCGGCGCTCAGCCAGCCCTACGCTGATGCTCCCGACAGCTGCGGCATCCCCATCCTGACGCCCGAGGCGATGGACGCTATCGTCGCCAAGGCCCATGACAACGGACTGCAGGTCGCCATCCACGCAATCGGCGACCGGGCGGCCGAGATCGCCCTCAACGCCATTGCCAAAGCACAGGCCGGCGGACCCCGGACCGACCTGCGCCACCGGATCGTTCACTGCCAGATCCTTCGCCCCGACTTGATTGCGCGATTCGTGCGGGAGAACGTCTGCGCCGACATCCAGCCCAAGTTCATCACCACCGATCTCCATTGGGCAGAGCGGCGACTCGGCCGCGACCGGCTGCGCTGGTCGTACGCCTGGCGTGACCTGCTTGAGGCGGGCGTGCGATGTGCCGGTGGAAGCGACGCGCCGGTCGAACCGCTCGAGCCGTTCCTCGGAATCTACGCATCCGTTACCCGCTGCGACCTCGATGGCCAACCGGCCGGCGGCTGGTTGCCGGAGCAGCGGCTCACCGTCGAAGAGGCGCTGCGGTTGTTCACGACGGGTGGTGCGTACGTCGGGCATGACGAGCGGACTCGCGGCATGGTGGCGCCCGGCTGCCAGGCCGATCTGGCGGTACTCAGCGCCAATCCGCTGCGCATTGATCCGTTTGCGCTGAAGGATATCCGGGTAATGATGACCGTGGTTGGTGGCCGCGTCGCCTTCCGGCGACAATGAGGAGGAGGTCCGGCGATGAATGTCCGCCAGATCAGCGCCAGCGAACGTGAGCGGTTCAACGAGTTCTGCGCTCATGGGCCGAAGAGCCACATCCTGCAGGCGTATGAATGGGGCGAGATCAAGAGTCACACCGGCTGGGAGCCGATCAGGCTGGTGCTTGAGGACGGCGACGAGATCGTCGCCGCGATGACGATTCTCAAGCGTCGCATTCCGGGTCTCGGCAGGACGATTTTCTACGCTCCCCGCGGTCCGATTGCCGATCTGACGGACCGTCGCGCGATGCAGGCGCTTCTCGACGGCGTGCGCGGGGCGGCGAGACGACACCGGGCGATTTTTCTCAAGATAGACCCCGACATTCCGGCGACCGATGAGGCTGCCGTCGCCGCACTGAGGGCCTACGGTTTTCGCGCCAACGCGCGGGGCGCCAACTTTGAGGGCGTTCAGCCACGCTTCGTGATGAGGCTCGATCTCGCCAAGTCCCTCGAGGATCTCCTGGCCGGGATGCACCAGAAGTGGCGTTACAACATCAGGCTGGCGGAGCGCAAGGGCGTCGGCATCCGCATCGCTTCCAGGGCGGACCTTCGCCCGTGGTACGACGTGCTGCTTGAGACGGCCGCCCGCGACCGCTTTCTCGTCCGCTCGTACGGCTATTTCGAACAACTCTGGGACTATCTCGTCGAGCGCGGCTACGCCAGGCTGTTCCTTGCCGAGTACGATGGCCGGATCATTGCCGGCACGCTGGCGTTCTTGTTCGGCGACAAGTGCTGGTACATCTACGGCGCATCGAGCAACGAGCACCGCAATGTCATGCCGAACTATCTCCTCCAGTGGGAGATGATCAAGTGGGCCAAAGAGAGCGGTTGCGCCATCTATGACTTCCGCGGCGTCTCAGGCGACCTCAGCCCGGACAACCCTCTCTACGGACTCTACCGCTTCAAGCAGGGATTCGGCGCCAAGCTGGTCGAGTTCGTGGGTGAGTACGACCTCATCTTCGATCCGTTGATGCACTGGTTGTGGGGTGTGGGCGAGCCGGCCTACCGCCGGCTGCGGGGGCGGCTGCGCGGGATGCGGAGCGGCAGTCATGCCGCCAAGAAGGAAGAACAGTTGGGATCCCCCGAGTGAATCCATTGAACGGATGCCCCCGAGCGGGCCCGCAGACCGACTGCGCGGCCCGCTTTGTCATTGGCTGGTGACGCGCCATTAGCGACTGTCCGTTCGGGGGACACTAACCAGCGCGGGAGGTGACGGGATGGCGGAAGACGGCGGGCGCGCGAGCATCGTCGACGACCTGGCCGAGAAGGTCGAAAAACTCACGCGCAGCATGGAGAAAATGAAGCTGTCCGAGTATGTGAAGCTGCTCGACCGTCCCTGGCACCTGCTCTACCTGAACTTCATCGCCGGCATCGCGCGAGGTTTCGGCATGGCGATCGGCTTCACGCTGCTCGGGGCCCTGGTCGTCTACGCCCTGCAACGTTCGTTCTTCGTCAACATGCCGGTCATCGGCCGCGTCCTCGCCGAACTGGTGCGGATCGTGCAACGCCAGCTCAATCGCTGAAGAAGGGGGTCGAGATGATGGATCGTGAGAGACTGGAGCGGTACCGGCGGCGTCTGTTGGGCGAACGGCGGCGGTACAGCCACATCGAAGAAGTCATGTCGGAGGAGTTCGGCGAACAGCGAGGCTACACGCAGAGCGAGCTGTCCAACTATGACAACCATCCCGCCGACATGGCCAGCGAAACGTTCGAGCGTGAGAAGGACTACAGTCTGCTCGGCAACGTCCGCTTCTTCCTCGAGAAGATCGACAACGCGCTCGAGCGGATCGACGAGGGGACGTATGGAACCTGCGAACGGTGCGGCGCCGAGATCGGCGACGAGCGGCTGGACGCCATGCCGATGACCACGTTGTGCAAGGCCTGCAAGGAAGCCGAGGAGGCCAACGATGGCACGCCTGACCCCAATCTCGAGGCGCTGTTTCCGCCATTCGGCCGCTCCTTCACGGATGAGACGAACAACGTCGGCTACGATGGCGAGGATGCCTGGCAGGAGGTCGCGCGCTACGGAACCAGCGACAGTCCCCAGGACGACATGGGAGCCGAGGACTATGACCACATCTACCGCGACGCCGACGAGCTGGACGGCATCGTCGAGGAAGTCGAAGCGCTGGTCGATGAGAACGGCGAACCGATCATCAACGAGCGGTCGCGTCGCTACCTGAGCCCTGAGTAGCGCGGCGGCCTGCGTTGCGGCGGGCGCGCCGGGCATGGTACAATTAACCGTGCCCATCCCACCCGCAAAGGGGTAACGCGCTTGGTCTATCTTGCGGCGATCATAGTCATTGTCGACTTTGTCAGCAAGCGCATCGTCGAGCGCCTGATGTTCGAAGGTCAGTCAATCCCGCTGCTGCCCGGCTTGCTCAACCTGACCTA